>CAYXOL010000150.1:920-1535 GCA_964467165.1 uncultured Clostridium sp. | reverse complement strand
CGGGTATCAGCAGTTGTGTATCTGCGATCAAGTCTTGCTCTAGACCAATGTTCTACTGTTACAGTTATACCTTCTCTTGATATCGTTATCGCATTATTTGCGGGATTAACTGTACCTTCTTTAATTTCAGCTGATGGTTTTATTGGATCGTTCTTGATATCAACGCCTCCGCCAGTCGAAGCGCATGAATATATGTAAAAAGAAATTGCTAAAAATATTATATTCAAAGCAATATATAAAAACTTACGCATATTTAATCTCCTTTCTTAGCTCCCAATGCATAATAAAGTAAAGACGAACCAATATTCAAATGAATTTTTTCTTTAATACCTTCCTAGTATAACATAGTTTGTGATCAAATGCAAACAGAAAATATCAACAAAAAATTGACTTGACGTTTTAAGAATGATAGTGTATCTTAGTTTATATTCTCTATAGCGTAGTTTATCTTTAAGGTGGATTCATGGACGAGGAAATCGTAGAAATAAGCAAGAAAGAAAACAATCATAATATCGTTCTTAATAGACGTATAGAACGCTATCTTCAAATAATAGCGATCGCAGTATCATTTATTGTCTTGGCAATAATATCTTTGCTTCTCTATTCAATTCGGCG
>CAYXOL010000150.1:0-878 GCA_964467165.1 uncultured Clostridium sp. | reverse complement strand
TATATTGTCAGCCCTGCTGTTCGTTTCTTTGAAAAACGTGGAGTAAATAGACTGCTTGTAGTTGGATTGCTATACATCGCATTTGTTGCTGTTATTGTTGTTAGCGCAATAATTTTTCTGCCGATGATCGGGGAAGAACTTGCAACACTGCAATATAACATTCAAAATAGCCTCAGCGACCCTGAGCTTGCCAAAACTATATCAGATAATATTGACGCCTTTCAGGAAAGACTTTCAGAAATTTTTCCCCAAGTTCAGGAATTAGACCTAAAGGCACAGTTTAATATTGAGAAAGGCATAAGTGGAGCAGCTTCATGGATGATGAACTATATCGGACAATTAATGAAAACAATAACAACCTATAGTGGTAAAGTCATATTAATAGGAGTTGCTATTTTTATAATCCCGTTTATAACATTTTTCTTGCTCAAAGATGGTAAATTAATGAAACAGACTCTTCTGAACATTATTCCTGCAAAATACACAGAAACTATGCAAGAGCTTTTTCAAATAATAGATCATCAAATAGGAAGATATATTAGAGGGAAAATAGCCGAATCAATAATATTATCTATATTAACTATAATTGGCTTACGCATACTTAATATTAAGTATTACCTTGTAATTGGAAGTATTGCCGGATTTGCCAACCTTATACCTTATATCGGTCCTGTCGGAATAGCTATTCCACCGGTATTGCTTGCTATTTATCAATATGGCATATTTCATGCAGTTATAACAATAATTTTCCTTAGCGGGTTACAATTTATTGATAACATGATACTTGTCCCATTTATAGTAGGTAAAAGCGTCGATCTTCATCCTATAGTGACAATATTTGTTGTTTTTGTAGGGGGGCAGATACTAGGACTGTTGGG
>CAYXOL010000149.1:0-1538 GCA_964467165.1 uncultured Clostridium sp. | reverse complement strand
ATATGGCACTTCCACACTTACCACACCTGATTATGCCTTTTAGCCTGAAATTATGTTTATTTGTAGTATGAAGAACTTGCTCATCTGTCCTTTTAAATCCCACCAAGGGAACACCTTCTTACATTAAAATAATAGACAAAGGTGATGCTGTGGTTTTGATAGATAATGAGATGTTTAAGAAGTTTGAGTTTAGAGGAAAATCATTAAGTAAATTATGGATTTTTAAGAAACCCTCTGAGAAAAGCTTATGGAAAATTGTTAAAATGTAATAAAATACTAATAAAGGAGGGGAAAATATGGATGCCATTATAGTTAATATTACATGGAATCCACACCATTGGAGAGGACTTTATGTTAATCCCAAAGCAGGTCATAGTTATGTCAAAAAATATCCTGGACATGAATCATTAAATTTTTATTTTGGCAAAAGAGGGATAGATACGAAAGAAAAGATTTATGGATACTTTGAGACTAAAGCTAAACGATTATTTCAAGAATTTAAAGAAGGCGGAGTCGTAGTTTTTTATACTAACAATACTGATAAAAATAAAGGAGAAATAGTTGGAATATATTGTAATGCTAAATTATTAAATCCTCCAAAAGAAGTTAAATACAAAGGATTTCAGAATGATATATTGTATTTGAATATTGAAGCGGACAGAAGAATCTCAATGTTATTTCCTGTTTTCCTTGATTCTAAAAAATACTTTGATGGGCGGTTGGTACCACAAGTTGGATATAGAGATGTTAGAGATATTTCTACCGATTTTGTTAGAAAAATAATAGAAGATGAGATTAATGAAACGATTAAAATAGGGCAATTATTTAGTGAAACACAGAAACTTTGTGAAATTTATAAATTTGTAACCGGTAAAGAGTACGAATTTCCAATCAATATAGATGAGTTTGAGCAAAACGAGTTAGAAAAGATAGAAAAATCAAAAAGTAAAAATGAAATAGTAGAAGAATTATTAAATGTTAAACCAACCGATCCTGTTGAAGTGGAAATTAAAGGCAAAACTTATAAACGTGACAATAAAACAATAGCTCAGTTAAAAATATTGCGTAATTATGAGTGTCAAATATGTCAGACGAAAATACCCATAAAGAATGGTTTTTATGTAGAAGCAGCACATATCGTTTCAAAAGCCAATAAAGGTCCTGAAATACCTCGTAATATTTTGATATTGTGTCCTAATCATCATAAGGAGTTTGATTATAGTGATAAAAAGATATTAAGACATACTGATGACTTAATAGAATTTGAAATGAATGGTAAAAAATACAATATAAGTTTAAAGGTAAAATAATTTTTTACAGGTTTGATTCTATTGCGTTGGTATTTGGTTTGCGTCCTCTACTCTCCCCGTGATTTGAACCCGTTTTAACCATAATACATTCTTGCTGAAAGGTTATAATCAATTTCCAGAGAAATCAAGTCATTCTTGACTATTCAAATTTCCAGAATTAATCTTTAAATTTCTGACCTTTTCTGCCGGCATAATATAAATAACCCTGTTCCCTAATCTCTATCCCCT
>CAYXOL010000148.1:0-1749 GCA_964467165.1 uncultured Clostridium sp. | reverse complement strand
AGGTTGTTAAAGGTGGAAGAAACTTCAGATTCAGCGCATTAGTTGTTGTTGGAGATGAAAACGGACACGTTGGCGTTGGAATGGGTAAATCTGTAGAGATACCAGAAGCAATTAGAAAAGGTATTGAAGATGCTAAGAAAAATTTAGTGACAGTAGCTATGGTTGGAACAACAATTCCTCATATTATTGATGGTAAGTTTGGTACTTCAGTTGTTCACATAATGCCTGGTTCAGAAGGTACAGGAGTTCTTGCTGGTGGTCCAGTTAGAGCAGTTCTAGAATTATCAGGATTAAAAGATGTTAGAGCTAAATCTTTAGGCTCTAGTAATGCAAGAAATGTAGTTAACGCTACTATCGATGGTCTGTCAAGATTAAGAACGGCTGAAGATGTAGCTAAACTAAGAGGTAAGACTGTAGAAGAAATATTAAGATAGGAGGGGAAAAACCTTGGCTAAAGTAAAACTAACATTGGTTAAGAGCTTAATAGGTAGAAAAAAAGAACATATTGCTACTTGTAATTCTCTAGGATTAAGAAAAATAAGAAAAAGTGTTGAGCACGAGGAAACTCCTCAAATCAGAGGTATGATTAATAAAGTTATATATCTATTAAAAGTAGAAGAAGTTTAAAACGAGGAGGTGTTTACATGAAACTTCAAGATTTAAAACCTGCAGAAGGTTCGAAAAAATCTCGTAAAAGACTTGGTAGAGGTACTGCTACAGGCTGGGGTAAAACTGCGGGAAGAGGTCAGGACGGACAAAACTCTAGATCAGGTGGAGGAACAAGACCAGGATTTGAAGGAGGTCAAATGCCTTTATACAGAAGATTACCTAAAAGAGGGTTCACTAATATTTTTGCAAAAGAATATGCTTGTATAAATGTAGATAGACTTAATATTTTCGAAGATGGTACAGCGATTACACCAGAGTTGCTATTAGAGAGAAGAGTCATAAGAAAAGTACATGATGGAGTTAAAATACTTGGGAATGGTAACTTAGAAAAGAGTTTAACTGTTAGTGCAACAAAATTCTCTAAAGCAGCAGCTGAGAAAATTGAGGCAGCTGGAGGAAAAGTTGAGGTGATATAGATGTTATCAACCCTACGTAATGCCTGGAAAATCCCGGATTTAAGAAAACGTATGATATTCACACTACTTATGGTTGTAATTATTAGGATGGGTATTTTCATTCCTGTTCCTGGTGTAGATGCTAGCAAACTTCTTACTTTAACTGCTAATGGAGGCACATTATTTAGTTTTTATGATATGCTTTCAGGTGGTGCATTTGGTAAGTTTAGTATTTTTGCTATGGGTGTTGGCCCATACATAAATGCATCAATCATAATGCAACTACTTGTAATAGCAATCCCTTACTTAGAACAACTTTCTAAAGAGGGTGTAGAGGGGCGCAAGAAGATACAGGATTACACTAGATATGCATCAATTGTACTGGGTGCACTACAAGCCTTTGGGATGTATGCAATTATTTCAGGTACTGGAGCATTTTCAAGCAATTCTAGTTTAACCATATTTTTAGTGATACTAACGATGACAACTGCATCAACATTTTTGGTGTGGATAGGGGAACAAATCACTGGAAAAGGTATCGGAAATGGTGTTTCATTAATAATTTTTATTAATATTATATCAGGGTTACCTTCAACAGCATATAAAATTGCTGGACTCCAGACGGCAGGAACTGTAAATTTTGTAGAGGTTATAATGTTTATTGTAATAGCTATAGCATTATTAG
>CAYXOL010000147.1:0-1838 GCA_964467165.1 uncultured Clostridium sp. | reverse complement strand
AGCTGACTAATACTAATAAGTCGAGGGCTTGACCTTAATATATATGAAGCGAAAAATTTCACTGTGCAATTTTGAGAGAATATAAATTTTCTCAATCTGGTGATTATGGCATGAAGGTAACACCCGTTCCCATACCGAACACGTAGGTTAAGCTTCAATGCGCTGATGGTACTGCAGGGGTGACCTTGTGGGAGAGTAAGTCGTCGCCAGGTAAGAAAAAGCCACTAAGTCTAACTTAGTGGCTTTTATTTTGCGTAAATAATTATAAGGTATATTACTACAATATTTTATGGTATAATTGCCTAAAATATGATTATGAGGTGAAGCCATGGAAAGTTACCGTAAATTTAAGTTTGTAGTGACCATATTATTAGCTTTGCTTCTTACAGGAACAATAGGATATAAATATTTACTAGATGTTAGCGCTATAGATGCATTGTATATGACAGTTATAACCATATCAACTGTAGGATATGCAGAAGTGGCTACTATGGATGCAAAAGCCAAGATTTTTTCCATATTTATCATATTATTTAGTTTAGGTACTGTGGGGTATTTATTTACAAGTATTGTATCGTCATTTTTAGAAGGCGACTTAAAAAATGCTTGGAGGAGGCGTAATATGGAATTACAGATAACAAAGTTAAAAGACCATTATATAATATGCGGTGCAGGCGAAACAGCACAAAATGCCATAAAGCAATTTAAAAGAAGCAATGTGCCTTTTATTGTAATAGATATTGAGGAAGAAAAAGTAAATGAGTTAATAGAAGATAAAATACATGCTATTCTTGGGGATCCCACGGAGGAAGATATATTGGATAAAGCAAGAATAAAGTATGCAAAGGGTCTTATATCTTGTTTACCTAAGGATTCAGAAAATGTATATACCGTTTTAACCGCAAGAGAAATGAATAGCAATTTATATATTGTGTCTCGTGCTATAAATAAAAATGCGGATGAAAGACTTAAAAAAGCAGGTGCAAATAATACAATTTCTCCAAATGAAATAGGAGGCCGTAGAATGGCAGCACTAATGCTAAGACCAACTGTAATTGCTTTTTTAGATATAATAACCCACGCTGGAGATGTGATTTTAGACTTAGAAGATGTTGTTATTTGTGATAATTCTATTATAATAAATAAGAGTCTTCGAGAAGTGAAAATTCCAGAAAAAACTGGACTTATAGTTTTAGCCATAAAAAAAAGCAATAGTGATAAATTGGGCTTTAACCCAAATTCTGATGAGATACTTAAATTAGGTGATACTATGGTAGTGCTCGGAACAGAAGAGCAGGTAATTAAACTTAGAAAAATTGCTAATGATGTAGGTCAAAGATTTTTAAATGTGTAAAATTAATAAAAAATACTTTGGATTAAATTCAAAGTTTTTTTCTACTTATAATAATGGGCGGATTAAGGGGGTTCTTTTTAGGAACTCCCTTTAAATATATAAATAGCCAAGCATCTTTCCTAATAAAAGATCCAATTGAATTTTTTGTTTTTATAGCACTGTGTGCCATATTTTTTAGAATGACATATATATTGGCAATAATTAGCCAAGTGTATCCCAATGCGGAATGTGGAATAATTTAAAGTTAAATAGAGGAATATAGCAATAACCTAGTTAGAATGCAGGTGATCATAGATTGTACTCTTATTTATATGATAAAATAATCCTTGTCGTCACAAACGATAAGAACTACAAGCTAGATGTTGATTACTATATAATTAGTTTTCCAATGAGAAAAATTTTAAAAAGTTATTGACAAAACAAGAAAAGCCTAGTATAGTAGTAGAAGTCGTCACATGATGGCAAAGCAAATTGGTCTTTGAAA
>CAYXOL010000146.1:0-1985 GCA_964467165.1 uncultured Clostridium sp. | reverse complement strand
TTCATCTAAAAATAAAATAATAGAGCAGGAAAACGTTTTAAAGAGAGATTTTACAGCTACAAACATTAATGAAAAGTGGGTAACAGATATCACTTACATCCACACTATTAAAGATGGATGGTGCTACTTAGCATCGGTCATGGATCTTTATAGTAGGAAAATAATAGGCCATGCTATGTCTAAATCCATTGACACTACATTAGCTCTACAGGCTGTAAAAAACAGTATACAGCTACAAAAACCAACTAAACATCTAGTACTCCATAGCGATTTAGGCTGCCAATATACAAGTTCCGCTTTTAAAGAATATATAGAAAATACTAAAATTATTAAACACTCATTTAGTGCAAAGGGTTGCCCCTATGATAATGCTTGCATTGAATCATTTCATGCCTCATTGAAAAAAGAAGAAGTTTACCAGGTTAAATACTTTGATTATAACGATGCAAGATTATCAATATTTGAATATATAGAAGCTTGGTACAATATAAAAAGGATACATAGTAGCATTGGATATATTACTCCCCAACGGTGTGAAGATTTAGCTAAAAAGGTTTCATAAAAAGTTCGACTTTTTGTGTCTAAGATATTGACATAGATCCACTACCAAGCAATCCATTGATCACATTCGCGGTAGCATGACGCCCGTTTCAAGACGTTTTATTTTATACTAAATTCCTACACTACTTAAATTATCTAATCCTTGCAATCTTAGAATCTCTCTATTAGGTAGCTCTAAAAACTTATCAAAGTCTTTGCTACAGTTTTCAAGGTGTATGCTGCATAAATCCTCATTAACATTTTTAATTAAATAAGCTGAATATATATCCCTCTGGACTTTTATTTTCTGACCATTATACTCAAAACAATTCCACCTTTGAGATAACTTTTTCTTGTTTATTTTTCCATTTTTCTCATTAATAGTTATATTTTTAGCACGTTTTTGCAATGCTTTAAAATTCATTTCTTCCACATAGACTACATTACAATTTTTTACTATTTCGTTTGTCATTACATTATGGTCTTGATCTCTTATATCCTTCTGTTTCCTATATGTATCCTTAAGATTATTCCCTCTAAAACTATTTGAAGTATATATTTATATTTTCCGCGTACAAATTTTCTTTTAACTCTACAAAAACATATTTTATTTTTCAAGGCATCTATCTCATATTGGTTATTTATATTAAGCAGAGTTTCAATCTCTAAACCAACCCATTTAAAAGTATTTTTTTCAATAGCATATCTTATTCCAGTAGCATTTGATTTGCTCTCTAATGAATTTAACGGGTTATTCCAGGATTTAAAATGAACTTGTTCACCCTTGCCAAACAGATTAGTTTCTAATGCTTTCCATACCCTTGATGCAATCTTCTGAGCGGTGAAACTATCTATATTATCCTTATATCAGTGTTGGGTTATTTTTACATCTACATGAAGTGAATACTCACTTAGTCTAAATTCCTTAAGCATTTCATTTTTAATAACAAAATATGGAGCACAAAGCTTATTCAACTCTTCCTTAGCACACTTACTCTTATAAATATTTGATAATTCAGATTGATTATTTCTCCATATTTTAGTTTTACACATTTCATTGTATCTATTTAAAGCTTTACCTAAAACGCAGTTATAGATCCCTCTTCCAATTTCAAACCTTTTATCCAATGCTCTTTCTTCGAATTTTTCTGTTTTCAGCTTTAGGTTCAATACGAATCGTTGCTTAGGCTCTTCTTTTGCCATAAATATTCACCTCATTTTCCTTCAACATCTTCTTTATATTATTACCTAGTTTTTAATAGTTTTCTCTAATAGAATAGGTATAAAACAGATATTAATTACAATATACTAATAATATTTTTCTCAAATAACTTTGACAATATACATCATAATAGTGTTATTTTTGTATGTTACAAATATTTGTATACACTTATTATTATTATTATTATTATTATTATTATTATTATTATTATTATTATTATTAT
>CAYXOL010000145.1:0-2338 GCA_964467165.1 uncultured Clostridium sp. | reverse complement strand
ATGCTTTTTTTATAACTGGGAAATTCATAATCACTCATCTCCTTATTTACTTTTTTAAGTGTAAATTTTCTTTATTTATGTACACTAATTTAATTTTAATGCACAATATACAATATAAATTTTTCTAACTAAAATCTAATTTCATATTTCTATATAAATTAAACTAAATTAAATTAAATTGTACATTGTGCATTGTGCTCTGTGTATTACATAAATAATTAGGGAACAAAAAGTTCCCTAATTATTTATCAATGTTAATTTAAAAATTAAGCGCTATAATTAGAGAATTCATCTCTAATTGCTTTTACTTCTCCGATTATTTCATCCACTTCTAAAACCATTTCCATCATTCCACATTGCTCTTCATAAACCGCTTCATCACATTGATCTTTTATTTCTGGTTCAACTACATGGTATACTGCAAGTCCTAATGCAATTCCAGCTAGTGGGCCTGCATATGTTGGGTCTCCTGCTGCTACTGTTTCTGCGGAAAGTCCTGATGCTTCTGCTTCAGCTCCTCCAATAATTACTACCATATTTTCAGCACCATATTTTTCAGTAAGATCTTTTACTCTTTGTTGGATCTCCAGATCCATAGCTCCTGCGGCTGTTCAGACGAAGCATTCTGTTGATGCAAATACTACCTCAGCTCCAGCAGATTTAACGCAAGCCTCTATTGCAGGTCCTGGTATTCCATCTCTATCTCCAATAGCGATAACTTTTTTACCTTTTAACATTTCCATCTTCCTTTCTTGTTTATATTTTTTTTCACATATATAATTAAAGTAATAAGTATACATCTAATAACTTATAGCTTTTTTACTATAAGATTCAGTAGCAAATTATAAAGTATTGTAATAATCTTTTATAAAGTTCTCTACATCGTCTAATGAAGAAATTTTATCTGGCGTTATTGTAGCCACTTTTTCTCCACCTTTATATAAAATCATTGTTGGAAGTCCTAAAACTCTTTGAGCTATAGCAGTTCTTCTTGCTCCGCCAATATTTAAAGAAGCAAATTTAATTTTATCTGAATATTTTTCTTCTAGTGCATGCACTCCGGGCATAAGCTCTATACAGATTTCACATTTATCTCCCCAAAAGTCTACAAATACTGCTTTTTCTGATTGTAATACTTCAGCTTCAAAATTTTCTTTGTTTAATTCTATCATTTCTAATTTCCCTCCTGTTTTTTTCATTCTGTACATAAAGATTATTAATCTTTATGCCTCCTAAAATTTAGTTTTTAACTTTGTATCTATAATGAAATCAACTCATTTTATATTAGATCTAATTAAATTTGTCTTCAATGTAGTGTTCAGCATGAGTAGCAGCTATTGCACCATCCGCTGCTGCTGTAATTACTTGTCTTAACAATTTTTCTCTTATGTCTCCGGCTGCATATACCCCTGGTATATTAGTTCTCATTTCGTCATCAGTAATAACGTCGCCTCTATCGTTCATATTAATAATACCTTTAAACAATTCAGAAATTGGGAGATATCCTACAAATACAAAACATCCATCCACTTTTAAATCACTGAGCTCATTAGTTTTAACGTTTTTTAAAACTAAACCCTCTAAAATTTCTTCACCCTTAGCTTCAACTGCTACTGTATCCCATATAAATTTAATTTTAGGATTTTTAAAAGCCTTTTCTTGAAGTGACTTAGCACCACGAAGCTCATCTCTTCTGTGTATTACAGTAACACTTTCGCCGAATTTAGCGAGGTATATGGCTTCAGACAAAGCCGAATCTCCGCCACCAAGTACTGCAATGTCCAGATCTGTAAAGAAGTCAGCATCGCAAGTTGCACAATAAGAAACGCCTTTTCCACGTAGCTCTATTTCATTTTTAAATCCACCAAGTCTTGGGTACGCTCCTGTAGCAATTATAATTGTTTTAGCTTTGTAAGTTTCTTTTTTACATTTGATTACTTTAATATCACCTTGGAGTTCAACTTCAACAACCTCTTCCTTAACAAAAGAAGTTCCAAATTCTTCTGCTTGTTGTTTCATTCTTTTGCTTAAGGTTGTTCCTGTACAATCTTCAATTGAACCTGGGTAATTATCTAATTCATCAGTTGTAGTTGCCTGTCCACCAAACTTTGCTCTTTCTATTATCAAAGTGTCCATTCTTGATCTTGATGCATATAGTCCAGCAGATAATCCTGCAGGACCTCCACCAATAATTATAGTATCGTAAATATGTTCCATAACACTAATATCCTCCCTTACCATTGTTGAAATTTATATTTTAACCTTAAATACTGTTTGTTCTTGAATATCAGTAGAAAGAGCATCTAAGGCTACACCCACTCTATAATAACGTAATTTC
>CAYXOL010000144.1:0-2519 GCA_964467165.1 uncultured Clostridium sp. | reverse complement strand
TAACATTTAGGAGTGTTTCTGAAGTTGAGGTAATTATAAACTAGCCCCTTGTTAGCCAAGGAGCTGATTTAAGTAGAAGTATTTATATTTTATTGTAAACCTCAATTTCAGAAACACTTTAGTTGAACGATGCCGCGTTAGCACTACACTATGGATTTTCAATCAGCTCCTTTGCCCACTAAATCAAGTAAATTGTCTCCAATTATAACCATTATCTATAAGCAAACCGCCACAAAATCAATAAATGCAAAAACTATTTACTATATTTTAACATGAAAATCCTTTTATTAACAGTTATTCTTAAAAAAGGGCCCACTTATCCCTTGGTATATGAACAATTTTTAAAAATTAAGCTGTAATTGCTTTTTTATTTGGTGGAGAACCCGAATGTGGAAACATAGTTTCTTTTATTATCATATGACCTTTTTTACAGCAAGGGCATATCTTAATGTCAATTTGACTGATTCTTAAAAGTAACTCCTGCCAAGTTTCTTTAACTTTAGACTTAAAATCGCTTTGAGAAGGTACCCCAAGAAGTTTTTTACACTTTTCTAACTTAGTTTTCCTATTTCTATTGCCTAAAATTCCGTAGTGTCGTATTTTAACAAATCCACTAGGTAGAACATGAAATAAGAATCTTCTAATAAATTCGAAAGCGTCTAGTGTCATTAATTTAGATTTATTATTATCTTTATAATCTCTCCATTTAAATGCAACTTTATCATCTTTCAAATCAGTTATCCTACTGTTTGATATTGCTACTTTATGAGTATAATTCCCCAGATATTTTAGCACATGTTCAGGGCTTTTAAATGGAGGTTTGCTATAAACTACCCATTCTGTTTTATAAAGTTTATCTAAGAGGATTTTAAATTCCTGCCTTCTTCCTAAGGTGCTAATTTGGCCACTAAAATTTAATTTATTAGAGTAGTATAATTTCTTCAAGGAATCTAAGAACTTACCCCTAAATACTCGTGATAGAACTTTAACGTGAATAAAAAAATCTTCTCTACATGATACCCATTTAGAGGAGTCTATTGATAAGCCACCTCCGGTGACAATGCAATGAATATGAGGGTGATCCATTAAATTTTGTCCCCAGGTATGTAACAAGGATATAAAGCCTATTTCAGCACCTAAGTGTTTAGGATCTCTTGAAAGTTCAACGAGAGTTTCCGAACTTGCTTTGAACAATAATGAATATAGAAGTTTTTTATTTTGAAGTGCTAACGCATTAAGTTCACTCGGAATAGTGAAAACTATGTGAAAATATTGAATTGGCATTAAATCCTTCATTCTAGCATCCAACCATCGTTCTTTAGATAGACTTTGACACTTTGGGCAGTGCCTATTTCTACAAGAATTATAGGATACTTTTATATGGCTACAATTATCACATATTTCAGTATGGCCTCCTAGTTTTGAGGTGCGACAATCTTCAATTGCACTCATAACTTTTAAATGATGCAGAGGGAGCCTGTATTTATTTCTGTAGGCATCACCATATTCTTTAAAAATATCGGCAACTTCAATCATTGTCATAATCTCCGAAAGTGTCTAGTGGGCTTTTGAGATTTAGCGCATCCTTTCTAGCTAAATGAATATAAATACAAGTAGTTTTTGGGCTAGTATGTCCCAAAAGAAGTTGAATGTAGTTAATAGCAACTCCTGACTCAAGCATATGAGTAGCAAAGCTATGACGAAGTGTATGAATTGAGACATCTTTTTTTATTCCTGCTTTCTGTTTTGATTGCTGAAATACTCTTTCCACTGTGCGGATGCTTAAGTGGTCTACTGGATTGACACTTGGAAACAACCAAATTCCTGGTCTATATAACTTCCAATATTCTCGCAGTATCGTTAGATTAACTTTTGCTAAAATTGTATATCTATCTTTATTCCCCTTTCCTAATCGGATATGGATTTGCATATTTTCACTATCAATATCACCTGGTTTAAGATTTGCTACTTCACTAACCCTGAGGCCCGCACCATAGACTGTCATTAAAATAGCTTTATGTTTTAGATTAGTTGTTGCATCAAATAATCTCTGTACTTCGGCCTTTGACATTACCGTAGGTAGTTTTTTATCTTTTTTTACTCTAGGAATTTGTTTCATTTCCCACTCTCTACCGAGAGTAACAGTGTAAAAGAACTTTAAGGCACTATACGTAGTATTAATATAAGATTTACTTAATTTTCTCTCCATAATTAGATAATGCAGATATTCTTTAATCTCATTTACTCCAAGTTTATCTGGAGATTGTCCAAAATATTTTGAATAAGCTTTAACATGAGAAATATAAGTCTTTTGTGTTTTCTCACTAAACCCTCTCAACCGTAAGTCCATGGTCATATTTTCTTTTAATATAGACATAAAATCACTCCTTTATATGTTCTATTTAGCATTATTGCCAAAACATATAAGGGAGTGATTAAACTTAATATTAATTTTCATTTTTATCTGAACTTTAGCTTTACTCAAAACCTCGCCACCGCTGATAGCGGTTTAGTTCAAC
>CAYXOL010000143.1:0-2579 GCA_964467165.1 uncultured Clostridium sp. | reverse complement strand
GTAAGCGTAAAAAATTAAGCACCTAGAAAGCTTATCCTCTCATTGATAAACTTAAGTAAAAGATTATCAATGGGAGGTTTATTTATGTATAGAAAATTAGATAATGATGCCTGGGAGGAATATTTAAATAAATTTAACTCTATTAAAGATACAATAACAGTAAAAGATTTTTGCGTTGAAAATAACCTTAATAAGAGTCAATTTTACTATCATAAAAAGAGATTGGAAAAAGTAGAATTAGAGAAATCTCAACCTATTTTTCATGAAATTTCAATGGAAGCTAAAGAACATAATTTAGAAGAAAAGCTTGCAACTTTAAAAGAAGTTAAAATTAATATAGGCAATGCTAATATAACTATTCCAGTTAGTGAAACTGCCTTAATAGCCACAATAATTAGGGAGTTAGTTCTAAAATGTTAAATATAGATATGGTAGAAAAAGTCTATCTTGCCTGCGGCTATACGGATCTAAGAAAAAGCATAGATGGGTTAGTTATGATAGTGAAAAACCAATTTAAGTTAGACCCTTTTGATAAAGCACTATTTGTCTTTTGTAACAAACAAATGGATAAATTAAAAATTCTTCATTTTGATGAAGGGTTTTGGCTATATTATCACCGTTTAGAAGCTAATCGCTTCAAATGGCCAGCGACAGCTGACGATGCATTAAAGATCAATATTGATGAATTACGTTGGCTTTTAAAAGGCTATGAAGTGAGAACAAAATCTAAATTTAAACCTGTAAAAGCAAGTAACTATTATTAAATAAATATCAATTTTACGCCCTTGAAACCTAGTAATTTCAAGGGTTTTGTGGTATAATAAAAGTATCAAATAAATCTAACGAGGTAATTATGAGTCACGAAATTTTAAGCAATGAACTTGATGAAGCTACTAAATTATTAATTAGTAAAGTTGAATTAATGGAAGAAGAACTTAATAAAAATAAAGAAGAAATTAATAATAAGAAAGAAGAACTAAGTGCAAAGGATAAAGAAATCCAGCAACTTAAAAATGAGATAGCTTTCTTAAAAGGTGTTATATCTATTAGAAATAGAAAGATATTTGGAGCATCCAGTGAACAAGTAGATGTTAACCAATTATCTCTTTTTAACGAAGCTGAAAAATTTAGTGATTCAAAGGTGGAAGAGCCTACTTTAGAAGAAATTATATATAAAAGAGCAAAAAAAAGTAGTTACATTGGAAAGAAAGACAATTTAGCTAATTTAGAAAGAGTTATTGTTGAACATAAATTAGAAGGTGAAGATCTTAACTGCAAAGAATGTGGTGGAAAGCTTACTCCTATCGGAGTTAAATCTAGAAAAGAGATTGTTAAATACATTCCGGCTAAATTAATAATTGAGGAGCATGTTATTTATAGCTACGCTTGTAAAACATGCGAAAGATCCACTGGTGAAAGTAAAATAGTTTCATCAGAAGGACCTAAAACTATTTTTTATAATAGCATGGCTTCTAATGAGTTGATTGCGCACACTCTTATTCTTAAGTATCAACATGCTATGCCTTTATATAGACAAGAAGCTTACTTTGATATGATGGGAGCTACTCTTTCAAGGCAAACTTTATGCAATTGGACTATGTCTGCAGCGACAGCTCTTGAACCTATATATAAACATATGAAAGAAGAATTGCTTATACGTAATTATATTAATGCTGATGAAACTACTTTAAAAGTAATTAATGATAATGGCAAGGATTCTAAATCTAAAAAATATATGTGGTTATATATGAGTAATACTAGCTTTAAGCCTGTGGTCTTATATGATTACCAAAGTACTAGATCAAGTTCTTGTCCTAAAAATTTCTTAGGAGATTTTCAAGGTTTTCTCCAAACGGATGGCTATAATGGATATAATTCCGTTAGCGGAGCTACAAGGGTATACTGCTTAGCTCATATAAGAAGATACTTCCATAATATAATAGTAGATTTAGATAAAGAAGCCCTAAAAAATTCTAGAGGAGTAATAGGGTTTAATTATTGTGAGCAAATTTACAAACTTGAAAAAGAACTTAGAGAAGTCCATTTAAATGATGAAAATTACTATGATATTAGATTTAAAGAAAGAGCTGAAAGGTTAGCTCCAATCATAGATAATTTCATTGAGTATGTGGAAAGAGAAATCAAGGATGCTCTTCCAAGAAGTCCTTTAGGGAAAGCGCTTGATTATGCTAAAAAACATTTGCCAGGTTTGAAAAATGTGCTCCTGGATGGTTCTTTAGAAGTAGATAATAACGCAGCCGAAAGAGCTATTAAACCTTTCGTAATTGGAAGAAAAAACTTTTTATTTGCCAATACTGCTAATGGAGCAACTTCTAGTGCTAATATTTATAGTATTGTTGAAACTGCCAAGGCAAATAATTTGGTAGTGGAAAGGTACTTAGTTTATCTATTTGATAATCTATTAAAGGTAGATGTGAAAGATAGTGAAAGTTTAGAGAATCTTATGCCTTGGTCTGATAAGATCCCTGAAAATATGAAAATTAAAGATAAAAAATAAATTTAATCCTAGTAAAGCTTCTATATTGCCTTACTAGGATATTTTAATACTATTTTTAAAC
>CAYXOL010000142.1:0-2632 GCA_964467165.1 uncultured Clostridium sp. | reverse complement strand
GAAACAGAATGAAAAACTATGAAAAATCAATTTGTCATAGTTTTAGAAATCAGGATAATATGACTGTTATTTCTAAGGTAAAACAAACATTAAGTACCTTAAAGGGCTCTGAAGCTACTTTAAGATTATATTCATTGCAGGAACGCGATGAAGAAGCAAAGGCTATTTATATTGAAGCATTTCAAGAAATAAGCAAAATTAAAATAGATTTAGAAAAAAGAATAGGTTCAATAGAGTTTGACGAGCCGCAATACAAAGGTAACTAAGTGAGGTGAAATGATGAGTAGTTGGTTAATAATATTATTCAACTCAATAATTTTATTCTTTTTAACATTGTTTTTAACAAGAATTATGAAGAAAAAAAACTTATCTAAATTTACTCCTTTTGATTTTATTACTTATGTAGTTATTGCTCTTATAGTTACTTTAAGTTCATTAGGTATTATTTCTAATATTTACTTTGGACTAACGTCACTAGGCGTTTGGGCTCTAATGCCTTTTATTTTGGATTACGCCTCCATGAAAAGTAAATGGATTTACAACATACTAAACGGTAAGGAAAGAGTACTAATTAAAAATGGTAAAGTTATGGAAGATAATTTAGCTAAAGAAAGAATGACTGGTCAAGGGTTTCTACAAGAATTACGTTCCAAAAAGGCATTTAATTTAGCCGATGTTGAATTTGCTGTTATGGAAACAACCGGAGATATCAATGTTAGTCTAAAAGCTGATAAAAAACCTGTTACCCCCTATGACTTAGGAAAAAAAGTTGCTTCTACAACCGAATCACAGACAGTTATTTTAGATGGAAATATATTAGATGAAGGTCTCACCAATATTGGATTAAATCAAGGTTGGCTTAAAACTCAATTAGAAATCAAAGGAGTAGCACTTGAGAATGTTTTTATTGGTCAAGTAGATTCATCTGGCGATTTATATTTGGATCTTTTTGATGATTTAGTGCAAGTTCCAAAATCGCAGATTAAAGAAATGTTATATGCCAGTATTCAAAAGGCCCAGGCAGACCTTATGTCATTTGCTTTAGAAACAGAAAATAAAGACGCAAAATCTATGTATTTAAATAATAGTGAAAATTTAAAAAAAGTTCTGGAAAAATTGGAACCCTATTTATTACGTTAGAAGGTGTAAAAAATGTCAAATATGAAAAAGAAAAAATTAACGCCAACTCAACTGCAATATGATAAATTGGTAAAAAAGATAGAACCTAAAAGACCTATTTTAAAAAATTGTCTTAAAGCCTTCCTTGTAGGTGGTATCATTTGTACCATTGGTCAAGGCCTACAGTTGTTTTTTATCACCTACTTTGATTTCAATGAAAAAACAGCAGTTAGCCCAACTTTAATAGTTTTAATCTTTATTTCAGCTTTGCTTACTGGACTTGGGGTTTACGATCACATTGGCCAATGGGCTGGTTCTGGATCTGGTGTTCCAATTACTGGTTTTGCAAATTCAATAGCTTCTGCTGCAATTGAGCATAGAAGCGAGGGATTTGTACTTGGAGTAGCTGGAAATATGTTTAGACTTGCTGGAGCAATCATTGTTTATGGTGTTTTTTCTGCATTTTTGGTTGCTACCATAAAAATCACAATAATATGGTTAGGGGCGATGTAGATGCTTAAGGGACATCAATCATGGATTTTCAATTCCAAACCTACAATATTATCTTCAGCAGCAGTGGGTGGTCCTTTTGAAGCTAATGGTGCTTTAGCTGATGATTTTGATATACTCCATGAAGATTTATGGGTTGGGCAGGATAGCTATGAAAAGGCGGAAAAGGTCTTTCTCCAACATGCATGTGAAAGAGCAATAAAAAAATCAAGTATAAAAAAAGAAGATATTAATTTTTTTATAAGCGGAGACTTGATGGATCAAATTATTTCTAGTAGTTTTACTGCGCGAACTTTGGGGATACCTTTTTTAGGGATCTTTGGCGCATGTTCTAGCTCCATGGAAAGTTTAGCACTAGCAGCGGAGTTGATAGAAAGTAAGTCAGCTAAATATGTTATAGCATCTGCAAGCAGCCATAATGCAGCAGCAGAAAAACAATTTAGATATCCTACAGAGTACGGTGGACAAAAACCCCCTACTGCTCAATGGACAGTAACGGGGGCCGGAGCTGTAGTGCTTGGTAAAGAAGGAGTTGGACCTAAAGTCACTTCTGCAACCATTGGAAGAGTAATTGATATGGGAATTTCAGATCCATTTAACATGGGAGCAGCTATGGCCCCAGCTGCTGTAGATACCATTGAAGCTCATTTTAGAGATTTAAATATTGATGCCTCCTATTATGACCTCATTGCTACTGGTGATTTAGGAAAGGTAGGACATGAACTTGCTAATAGTTTATTAAAAACCCATGGGATAGAAATGCCATCAGATATTTTTACAGATTGTGGACTTTTAATATATAAAAAAGATCAGCCTGTGTTTTCAGGTGGTAGTGGTTGTGGCTGTTCTGCTACTGTAACCTATGGGCATTTACTTAACCGTATGCGAAAAGGAGAATTAAAGAGAATATTAATTGTTGCAACAGGCGCTTTAATGTCCCCAATATCCTATCAACAAAAGGAAAGCATACCTTGTATTGCTCATGCAGTTTCTATAGAAATGT
>CAYXOL010000141.1:992-2677 GCA_964467165.1 uncultured Clostridium sp. | reverse complement strand
TAGGAATAATAACAAAAGAAGATAAAGAACAAAATAGTTCTTTGTCTAATACCGAACAGGTAAAAGATACTGATTTAGCAAATAATAATGTTCAACAAACTCAAAATGATAATACTATAAATGAGACAAAACAAGATACTAAAGAAATTATAAATACAAACATAGAAAATATTACTGAACAAAAACAACAAGAACAAAACCCTATATTGGAATTTATAAATTCTAAGTTGGAAAATAAAAAATTCTCTTCCGTTGAAGAATTAGAAAAAGAAATAGTGAAACTGTCAAAATACGATGACGTAGAAAAAGAATATAACGAATTTAAAAATGAGTTCGGAACAGTATTATCTACATATAAAAACCCATTCGCTAATGAAGATATTAAAATAGTTAATGAACTGTTAAAAAGTAATAATAACCTTAATATAACAACAGCATTAAAAATAAAAGATATAGGTAAAAATATAGATACAGCAAGCGATATTGACGTTATAAAGATAGGAATGATGTTGGAAAATCCAGATATACCAGAAAATATAATTGAGAAAAAAATACAAAAGAAATATGACTTGCCATCAAAAGAAGAATTGGAAATGATGTCAGAAGATGAAAAAGAAGAATATATGATTACTATGTATGATGTTAAAAAAGAAAGTAATCAGTATAGAAACAAAATAAAAGAAATGATAAATGGCATATCTAATAAAGACACAGAAAAACTAATAGAAACATTAAATAAAGGAAAAGAAGAACTAATAAAAGAATATAATAAATATGATAATGATATATTCGTAAATAATAAATTTACTATAAATATATTAAATGAAAATAAAGAAGAACCATTTGTAAATATAGAAATACCAAAAGAATATATCGAAAAAAATTTAAACGATAATAAACAATTCTTAGTCAATAATGGTATTGCTCCAACTCATGAGACTATTGAGGTAGTTAAGGAGGCAATAAAAGCAAAATACATTATTGATAATTTACCTAAAATTGCTAACACCATAGCAAGCAGGGCAAGGTCAATAGCCTTAGAGGAGGCAATGCAAAAAAGAGTTAACCCTGTTATGCCAAAGGTCGAAACACGACAAAATGATATTGATAGCAATAAGGTAAGAATTGATGATATCGTTGATTTTATTAAATGATTTATTAATTAATTTGAATTATTAATTTAAATATAGGAGGAAAGTAATATGCCAACACAAGGAAATCCACCGCTAAGTAATGCGGTATTATCTAATTATATAAGCACTTTAGATTTATTAATGCCAGATAAATTAGCTAAAGTGTTTAATAGCAAAAACTTACCATTGACAGAATGGTTAAAATGGAGGCTTATGTGCGGCGAAAGACAAGTAGCGTCTGATACATATAGCCATTATGAAGGTGATAAGATACATATACCTATAAAAGTAGCAGGCTTCACAGGCGGCGGCGTAGGTAATGCAGTAACAATAACTGTTGCTTCTTCTGAACAAATATTAAATACTGACGGCACTTGGCAAGGAGATATATATAATCTCTATGATGCTAATGGCGAAATGTATATAAGAGTTCAGGATATTATTGAAAATAAATATGGCGTGCAAGGACTCGTTGTTGCAGTAGATAAGACTAACCACACAGCAACAATAAGACCTATATCGAGCACAGCAGACCTGTCAGCAAACAATGCT
>CAYXOL010000141.1:0-982 GCA_964467165.1 uncultured Clostridium sp. | reverse complement strand
AGCAGGAGAATATATTAAAATAATATCAGGAGCAGCAGGAGAAAAGACAGGACAACCTGAAGGAGCAAGAAGCGGCTTTAGAGAATATTTTAATGACCTTCAAATAGTTAAAGAAACATTTGAAATATCAGGTGGTGCAAAAGCAGATAGATTATGGATTGAACAATTAGAGGATGGAACACCAATAAACTCTTGGTATTTCAAAGAACAGTTTGACCAAGATTATAGAATGGCATTGAAGATGGATGGGGCATTTAGATTTGGTCAAAGAACAGACCAGACAAACCCTGTAAGAGATATAGATGGAAATATCGTTAGAACTACTGAAGGTATATATACATCTATAAAGAATAGAGGTACAACATTGGCATCTTCACTGTTTTTGACAGGTACAGCAGACGTAGCATTTGACACTATGTCGAGAATACTAACATATAATAACGTATCATCCCCATTTGTCTATATGTCTTTAGGAATACGTATCTATCAGGCAATAGAAAACGCTATGAAGACTTATTTGGACAATAATGGAACAGATTACACAAGCATTATTAATGGAGTATTCAATGGCTTAGATGTCAGAGAAGTAAACATGTTCTTTAAGTATTTTGTAAAGACAGGACGTAAGTATATATTCTCATTAGATAATACTTTGTCTAACGTTGATACATACAATACTTATGGACACGAAGGAGAAAACTTCGCTTTTGTAATACCAATACAAAAGAATATGAGCGACCCTGTAACAGGAACTAAGCTTGATAATATAATGTTTGTTTACAAGTCTCACGCTGGAACAAACAGAAAACTTAAGTTTTGGCAGGATGGTGCAAATGCTGATATCCCAATAGGAGCACTTGATACACACCTCGTATATCAATTGAGCCACATGGGAGCAGAAATTGTCAATGCAGACAAATGCATAGCAGTTAGCCCATTCGTACCTTAATGATTAAAATAAAGGGTAGGGCAATAGCCCTAC
>CAYXOL010000140.1:0-2724 GCA_964467165.1 uncultured Clostridium sp. | reverse complement strand
GTGAAATCTGGGATGAGCCGTTTGGTGATTCTTCAAATATACCTACCACACTTGTAAGCAATTTAGCTTGAACATTAGATATATAAGGAGAGTATCATGAATTTAGAAAATACTAATGTATATGTAGTAAAGGTTAGTGAAAATGAAATATCTTATCCTAATAATTCGCCATTCAATCCCTCTGAGAATTATCCTGAAATAACTTTTTCTGATGTTAGTGACGAAAAGAATGTAGTATATCGAAGTGTAAGAGAATTATTAAGAATAATGAATTTAGATTATTCAAATTACAATAAAAAGGAGTGGAACCCTTTAGGACAATTTATAAAACCCGATAATACTGTTGTCCTGAAACCTAATTGGGTTGTACATTATAACCATATTATTCATTCTGGACAAAAAAATAATATGGATTGTACGATAACTCATGGTTCATTTATAAGAACAATAATGGATTATGTAGCTATTGCATTAAAAGGTAGAGGTAGGATTGTTATACTGGATTGTCCAATTCAGGGAACTAATTGGAATAAACTTATTAAAGTCTTAGGATTAGATAATATAGTAGAATATTATAAAAAAGTATTTCCTTTAATAAAAGTTGATGTCATAGATGGTAGATTAGGTAAAGCTTATTTTGTTGGTAATTCAATGATAAAAAGGGTAGTGGATGAAAGTAATTTAGATGATTATTATGAGATTGATCTTGCTAAAGATAGTTTATTAATACAATTGATGAAAGACAAGTATGAATTTGGAGTATCGCAGTATCCAAAATATAGAATGAAAAAGGCGCATAACTTAGAATGCAATAAATATTTAATTCCAAAAATAGTTTTAGATGCAGATGTCGTTATAAATTTACCTAAGTTTAAATCACATATGAAGTCTGGTATTACATGTGCATTAAAGAATTTTGTTGGAATAAATGGGCACAAAGATTATTTACCACACTTTAGATTTGGCAGCCCTAAATCAGGAGGAGATGAATATCCCGATGGTAATTGGTTATGGGATCTGATGTGGTATTTTGAACATAAAGATTGGGAAATAGATAGTGGTTTTATAAAAATAATTTATCATAATATATATAGATTTTTAGCTTTGTTACAAAGAATAATTTTTTTTAAAAAAAGAGGTTTTACCAGTATAGGGAGTGGAAGTTGGTATGGTAATGATACATTATGGAGAACGATATTAGATATTAATAGATGTTTTTTTTATTACAACCCGAAAAGTAATAATTTTTCTAATTTGGTACAGAGAAAATATTTATGTTTTATTGATGGACTCATTGGAGGACATAAACAATCGCCTTTAGCGCCATCTCCTATAGAATGTGGTTTTTTTATTTCTGGTTATAATCCAGTAGCTTTAGATACAGTTAGTGCAACTTTAATGGGTTTTGATTATCGTAAAATAAAATTACTATCTGAATCATACAATGAAATGAAATATAAATTAATAAGTTTCGTACCTAGTGATATAAAAATTAATTTAAAAGATGAATATAAGCTTGCAGAAAATCTAAATCTAAATGAAATAATAAAATATAAAAAAGATTTTGAACCTTCAATTGGTTTCAAAGGACATATAGAGCTTGGGGGTAATTATTTGTTATGAAAATAATTGAGAAATTAAAATCAGAAATAAAAAAATATACGAGATTTTACTACTATATACAATATTTAAGATATCTATTTTTTGTTTTAACGCCTTCAAAATATAGAATTAAAATATTATGGAACAGAATGGTTTCTTATTCTCTTAATCTAAAAAATCCTAAAACTTTTAATGAAAAGATTCAATGGTTAAAGCTATATTACAGAAATCCTCTTCTAAAAATATGTTCTAATAAAATAACAGTGCGAGACTATGTAAAAGAAAAAATAGGTTCTGAATATTTGAACAATATAATTAGAATTTATGATTCAATTGATCTATTGAATTTAGATGAATTGCCAGAGAAATTTGTTATTAAATGTAGTCATGATTCAGGAAGCACAAAAATAATAAAAGATAAAAATATTATAAAAAAATCAGAACTAATTTTGCATTTCAAGTATTGTATGAAAATTAATTACTATCATATTTCTAAAGAATGGGGATATGATAATACAGATAGGAAGATAATAGTTGAAAGTTTTATTGAAAGTGAGAATAGAGACTTAAAAGATTATAAAATATTTTGTTTTTGGGGTATCCCTAAATTAATACAAGTTGATATTGATAGACATACAAACCATAAAAGAAATATATATGATACAGATTGGAATTATATAGACCTTTCAATATTATATCCTAATGATCCATCGAAAATAGAACTTCCACCAAAATTACTTGAAAAAATGCTGAATCTTTCTTCAATTTTATCTGAGCCTTTTCCACATGTAAGGGTAGATTGGTACATAGATGAAAAAAATAATAAATTAATTTTTGGGGAAATGACTTTCTATCATGGTGGGGGGTATGAGCCTTTTAGTTCTCTAGAATGGGAATTAAAAATGGGTGAATGGATTAGACTTGATTTAATAGATGAAAAGTTTATTAGAAAGTAGTATTATATTTTATAAAAAAATGAAATATTCAATATATAAAAATCAAGTTTAATAGATTATTTTTATAAATAATTAAGAATCCCTAATCTTAAATGTAGCAGAAGTTGAAATAATTAAAAAGCAATGGTTAGAAAATAATAGTTTTAGTGCAAATAAAATTTGGTTG
>CAYXOL010000139.1:0-2956 GCA_964467165.1 uncultured Clostridium sp. | reverse complement strand
AATTCTACTGGCTCCATCATTTGTCCAAGCATTCCATCTCCCATTACCATTACAGGAGTTCTATACATATCTGCAGTGTCAAAAGCATCTTGAACTAAATCCACCATTTCTTGTACTGATGCAGGTGCATATACGGGCATACTGAAATCACCGTGTGCTCCACCTTTTGTTGCTTGGAAGTAATCTGATTGAGCTGGTTGGATACTACCAAGGCCTGGACCACCTCTAACTATATTTACAATAACACATGGAAGCTCTGCTCCCGCTATATATGATATTCCTTCTGCTTTTAAACTTATTCCTGGTGAACTAGAAGATGTCATTGTTCTAACTCCAGTACCTGCTGCTCCATAAACCATGTTTATAGCTGCAACTTCACTCTCTGCTTGCAAGAACACTCTGTCAATTTTAATCATCTTCCTTGATAAATATGCACCTATCTCTGTTTGAGGTGTTATTGGATATCCAAAGAAACCCTGACAATTAGCTCTAATAGCTGCTTCTCCTATAGCTTCATTACCTTTCATTAACACTTTTTCTCCCATAAGTTCATCCTCCTATTCTTTACTTTTCAACCGTTATTACTAAATCTGGGCACATTTTTCCACATGATGCACATCCAATACATTCTTTCATTTTTTCTGAAGTCACTGTGGCTGGATGGTATCCTTTTATATTTAATTTTTCTGAAAAACTTATGATTTTCTTAGGGCATACGGCTATACAAAGTCCACAACCCTTACATCTGTCTTCTCTAAAAGTTACTCTTGGCATGTTTAAACCTCCTCAAAATCCTAATTTTATAAAATTTAAACGTTTACTACTCAATTTTACATCCTGAAGTCCAAACTGTCAATAAGGCATAGCAATTGATTAATTTCTTGCTATCTCCAAGGTGGTAGCATATGTATATCAATGCCAAATATGTCACCTTGCAATTTTCCCGTCATTTCTTGAACTAAATCATTTCTACAAACAGTATAAGCATGAGGTATATTTAATTCTTTGGAAAGCTTGCCTACCACCTTGTCTCCATCTATTATATGCTGTGGTACAGTTTCATAAGATAAATTAGTGTTGGATATTAGGTGCGTTATCTTCAGTCTTGAAGCTCTTTCTATGGCTTTAAAGTATTCTATAACATCTAAGGGATTTGATGTAAATGGCCTATTGGTATTTATAACAAAGAACATATCATAAGGTTCCTCTGCAAAAAACCTGTTATACTGGCCTAGTGCTACAGAGCCTGAATCATCCCCGCCTACATCTATTACCACCTCATAGCTTTTATCGTTAAATATAGCTATTATCTCTGCTGGAACCACCATGAGTTCTGCATTAACTAGTTCTGGATTTGATGCTATAACTCTTATTCCATAGTCCTCTAATTGTTTTCTCACGTCTCTTACACAAAAATATGGATTTACTATATCTAAGTCAGCTATGGCAACTTTCTTACCTTCTTTTGCAAGATTTATTGCATAATTTATGGCTATTTCTGTTTTGCCTGAACCAAAATGTCCTGTAAACACCTTTATTCTACTCATTATTTCACTTACTCCCCTCAATTTCTATAAAACATTTGTAAAATGTTTATTAAATCCTCAAAATAACCGCAGCACATTCAAATAAATAGCATATTATTTATTTAAATGTGCCCTCTTCTATAGTTTACTATTTATATTCTTTGGCCTTTTCTTCACCCTTTAATACTCTTAATCCGCCTTCAGCTAGTGCTAACAATTCATCCTCACCTGGATAAACTACCACCTTTGTTATGAATTCTACTCTTTCTTTTATATAACTTACCATAGCTTTACCGTAAGCTATTCCTCCAGTTAAAATTATAGCATCTACTTCACCTTTCAATACTGCTGCACATTTTCCAATTTCTTTCGCTACTTGATATCCCATAGCTTCGAAAATCAATTTGCATTTTTCATCCCCAGCTTCTGCTTTATCTATGACTTCTTTAGCATCATTTGTATTAAGATAAGCTACAAAGCCACCTTTACCATTTATCTTTTTCTTTATATCCTCTATTGTATATTTCCCACTAAAGCACATTTTAGTTAAATCACCTACAGGTAGTCCCCCAGATCTTTCTGGTGAAAATGGCCCCTCACCATCTAGTGCATTATTAACATCAATAACTTTTCCAGCTTCATGAGCTCCTACTGAAACTCCACCACCCATGTGTGCTACTATTAAATTAATTTCTTCATATTTTTTGCCTATTTCTTTTGCATATCTTTTAGCTACTGCCTTTTGATTTAGTGCATGAAAAATGCTTTTTCTTTCTATTTCTGGAAGTCCTGATATTCTAGCCACGTCAATCATTTCATCCACAGTTACTGGATCAACTATAAAGGATGGTATATCCAAAGTTTTTCCAATTTCATTTGCAATTATCCCACCTAAATTTGAAGCGTGTTGTCCTTGTACTCCAATTTTTAAATCACTCAGCATAGCTTCATTTACAGCATAAGTACCACCTTCGATTGATTTTAGAAGCCCGCCTCTGCCTACTATTGCGTCCAGTGTATTTATATCAAAGTTTTTTTCTTTAAGCACATTTAATATAACATCTTTTCTGAAATTAAACTGTTCATATATACCTTCAAATTTACCTATTTCTTCTGATGAATGTCTTAAAGTTTCTACTAATACTTCTTTTTCATCTTCATATACACCTATTTTTGTTGAAGTTGAACCTGGATTAATCATTAACAATTTATATGTCATATCGTTCCTCCTTTGTACTCAAATTATTTATTATATTCTGCAACTAGTGCTGCCAGGGCTATAGAATTTAATTTCGTTTCAGGAGTATCAGCTCTGGAAGTTAATATAACCGGCGCAGATGTACCTACGAGTAACCCACCATTCTTAGCCTGGGTTGTATAAGTTAAGCATTTGTACATAGCATTTCCAGCTTCAATATTAGCCATTAAAA
>CAYXOL010000138.1:0-2996 GCA_964467165.1 uncultured Clostridium sp. | reverse complement strand
AACTTTCACATATAAATTGAGTAGACGTTTTCCCATTATTATAAATCCTATAATGGTCGCCATCTAAAATCCCAAGACAATTATTTTTATTTAAGAACGATAATTTTCTTATTACTGTCTTTTTAAGAGAGTTCATATGCTGGATATCCTCATTAACATATGCCTCATTTCTATCTAAATACATCTGTTTCCTTCTATCTTTAGTTGATGGCCTATCATCATCAGTAACATCACCTAAAACTATAAATTTAGGATTACTTAACTTATTAACAAATTTAACAAAAGATTCAAACAATTCGTGATCAAAAGCAACACTATTAAAATGCAAATCTCCAATTGGGACAATTTGGCAATTTATTTCTCTATCATCGTGTATCTTATATTTATTAAATATCATTATTCCTCCAATATGCTTTTAATATATTTACGAATTGTAGAAATTAACTTATCAAAAATCGATTTCTTAAATATTATTTTTTCATTATGTATTGGTTTTTCATCATCTTCATATTCGGCTACATCAACAGAATATATCCCCCTATCTTCATATAGCCAAAACTTAAAACAATAATATTTTTTAAGCTCTTTCATAATTACTTTTTATTAAATTTAATTTCCGCCTCAAATCTACCATTAGACAAAAAGCCAATTTGTAGAAAAAACGTTCCATACCACAATTGTAAATATGGCCTATTGCTAAAATAAAACTCCCTATATTGATAAAAACTTTTTTCATTACCAAGGTTTATATGGTTTATAACAGATGTCATATGGCCTATCTTTATAAAAGCATACCATCTAGAATAATTGATAAAAGAGTTTCTAATTGCTCCCCAGTAGTAAGACCTAAAAAAATCCTTGAAAAACCACTCTGGAATAAATTTTTCGATCATTATAGAACGCTTACCATAATAACAATACTCTTTATCATTGTGAAATAGTTTTTTATTTTCTATAACAATAGAATCATCTAACATATACCATAATAGCTTGCTAATCCCTGGATTTGGTATATATATCACATCCGCTACAATTTGTTGACCCCTAACAACATTTCTAAGAATATAAGCCAACGGATATAGAATTAAGGAAATTATTTTCTGTAAAAAAGATAGAAGCAAAAATACCATCAAGTAAATCATTTGTCTTCCAATTTTTTAATATTATTATTTAATATATTTAAGTATAAAGATTCAGTAGATGTCAAGGTATCCAAAGAATCTTTAACCGAATCTTTTGTAAGTTGAGTTATATATTTATTCTTAAAATATTCCAATTCACATTTCTCAAATTCTTCTCTAGATAGATGTCCTATATTTTCAAGTATAGGATACAATACCTCAATTCCCCTTATAGCGTCTTTTATTAGTTTTTTAGTATATGGATATGTGGATTTTATTTTATCTATTTTTATTTGTATTAATTCTTTTTCCAATTCATCTTTTTCATTGTTTAAATCTCGCTCTAATTTTTTTATAGTAATTTCATTTTCCCTAAGTGTATAATAACATTCATTAAGAGCATTCAATCTGTCTAAAATCCTAAGAGAAGCATGTCTAAAAGCCCTATGCGGGCTCTTTTCCATATCAATAATTACATGCTTATTCTGAAAATCTGAGTTGCCAAAAGGTATTTCTTCAGAATATTCTAATACTCTCTTACTTAATTCATAAACGCTATTATTATCTATAAGCGATTCATTTAGATTCATCGTCCGCCTCAATAAGAAGGATAATTAATAACTAAATTATTATCTTCGTCATAATATATTTCAGAATCAGATAAACCTGTAATATATTTGGCAAAATTTTTAGCAGAATCAAAAGTTTTTTCATGATAAGAAAAAACAGCCAATGCTTCGGAAACTATTGTTTTTATTTCTGTCTCTTGTATATCACCTATATATTCTATAACACCTAAATGCCTACCATCTTTACTAGGATCGCCACATATATATTTATAAGATATATTTAATCCTTTAAATGATTCGGCATTAAATACATAATTAGGATTGTAAAAATTTCCACCAAGATTTAACATTCTAAATGTAAAATATATTTTCATATATTGACCTCATAATGATATGTCCCTAGATTGGTATCCAAAAGATGCTGCCCTACCAGAATTTAATGTTGCCGATAAATTAGTAATAGTCTCATTTGAAAATAAAAATTTTCTAATAACATTAGAAAAACTTGAACTACCAGCCACATAAGACGCATATACGGAATCACAACAGAACGTATTGTATGTAGCACTGGATAATGTAGCAGATATAGCAGCAGATGATTCTGTTGAAAATGGCATTTTTTCTATAGTAGAAATAGTTGTATTTGTATAACCACCGAAAACAAACATGTTATCAGTTGAATTACCACCACTGGGGCCCCTTTTTGCAACACTCAAAGTACCTGATGCTATACTTGTACTTTCCGATGAATACGTAAACTTTTGAATAATATTTGTATTAGTTCCACTAGTATTTATCATACCACCAGATATATATCCTATAGAAGAACTAGAAGAAGATGCTGGGCCATAACCAATTTTTTGCTGTAAAGAATTTGAAAGAGTAGATACAGTATCATTACTATAAAGTATTGATTCTATACTTGCAGTTACATCTCCAGATATAGTACCTCCAGATATATAAGCTTTACTCCCATTGCCAGCAACCCCACCTTGTTCTCTTGGTGTGGATAAACTATAAGAAGAACTCGCACAGGCCTCTGTATCAAGATTAAATTTATCTATCCTATTATTAATGCTACCACCAGCCAAATAACTATTAGACGATGAAGAAATTGCGACTATAGCATTTCTAGGTATAGATAAAGAAGAACTTGGATTTATAGAGGCATCATTATTAAAATCTATCCCATCTATTTCAGATAATGTATTACCATTATATCCACCTGCATAATATCCTTTATGATAAGAAACATATGGATTATTTATATTTTCCCAGGTTATTCCATCGTTACTCGATTGCCATT
>CAYXOL010000137.1:0-3144 GCA_964467165.1 uncultured Clostridium sp. | reverse complement strand
ATTAAAGGTTGCAGATAATTCTGGTGCAAAAGAAATTATGTGTATTAGAGTATTAGGTGGTTCCAAGAGAAAATGGGGAAACATCAGCGACACAATAGTTGCCAGCGTAAAAAGTGCAACACCAGGTGGAGTTGTTAAAAAAGGTGAAGTAGTTAAGGCAGTTATAGTTAGATCAGCAAAAGGTGTAAGAAGAGCCGATGGATCATACGTTAAATTTGATGATAACGCAGCTGTTATTATTAAAGATGACAAAACCCCAAAAGGTACTCGTATATTCGGACCTGTTGCAAGAGAGTTAAGAGATAAAGACTTCAGTAAGATTTTATCACTAGCGCCTGAAGTTCTATAAGATAGGAGGTGTCTAATATGGCAGTTAAAAAAGTGCATGTAAGAAAAAAAGATACAGTAATGGTTATCTCAGGTAAAGACAAAGGCAAAATAAGCGAAGTCTTAGCTGTATATCCTAAAACTGGAAAAGTTTTAGTAAAAGATGTTAGCGTAGTTACTAAACATCAAAAACCAAGCAAACAAAACATGCAAGGTGGAATAACTCATAGAGAAGCAGCAATAAATTCTTCTAAAGTTATGCTATATTGCACAAAATGTAAGAACGTTACAAGAATAAACAGCAAAATTCTAGATGATGGAACAAAAGTTAGAGTTTGCAAGAAATGTGGAGAAACATTTTAATTTCTGAAAGGAGGTTTAACATATGAGTTCAAGGCTACAAGAGAAATATGAAAATGAAGTAGTTCAAGCTTTAATGGAAAAATTCGGATATAAAAACATAATGGAAGTGCCAAAACTTGAAAAGATAGTTTTAAATATGGGAGTTGGCGAAGCAAAAGACAATTCAAAAGTTTTAGATGCAGCTGTTAATGATATGCAAATTATAGCAGGTCAAAAACCAGTTATAACAAGAGCTAAGAAATCTATAGCTAATTTTAAACTAAGAGAAAATATGCCAATCGGTTGTAAAGTTACATTAAGAAAATCTCAAATGTTCGAATTTGCTGATAAGTTAATGAACGTTGCATTGCCTAGAGTTAGAGATTTTAGAGGAGCTTCTTCTAAAGCATTTGATGGTAGAGGTAATTATGCTATTGGTGTTAAAGAACAACTTATATTCCCTGAAATAGAGTATGATAAAATAGATAAGATAAGAGGAATGGATATAATATTCGTTACCACTGCAAAGACAGACGAGGAAGCAAGAGAGCTATTAAGATTCCTTGGAATGCCATTTGCTCAATAATAAGGAGGTAAACATATGGCACGTAAGGCATTAATAGAAAAGTGGAAAAAAGAACCTAAGTTTTCAACTAGAGCTTATACAAGATGTAGACTTTGTGGGAGACCGCATTCTGTATTACAAAAATTTGGTATATGCCGTATCTGTTTTAGAGAACTTGCACACAAGGGAGAAATTCCTGGTTGCAGAAAAGCAAGTTGGTAATTAGAACATTCTAATGAAAGGAGGCACGAAAAATGGTTATGACTGACCCAATCGCAGATTTGCTAACACGTATAAGAAATGCAAATGTTGTAAGACATGAAATAGTAGAAGTACCTTCATCGACTATAAAGAAGGAAATTGCAAATATAATGCTTCAAGAAGGATACCTTAAAAATATTGAAGAATACAATGATGGCGTTGTTCCTATGATGAGACTTGCAATGAAATATGGTCAAAACAAGGAAAGAGTTATCACTGGTCTTAAGAGAATATCTAAACCAGGACTTAGAGTATATTCAAAAAATGAGGATATTCCAAAAGTATTAAACGGACTAGGAGTTGCTATAATATCAACTTCAAAAGGTTTAGTAGCAGATAGAGATGCTAGAAAATTAGGACTAGGTGGAGAAGTTATTTGTTACATTTGGTAGTAAAATAACTTTAAGACATAACGAAATTGTTTTGTTATGTACATAGTAATGATATATAGTTTAGGGAAAATCCGAAAAGGTTGTGCTCGAGTTAAATAGAGAATAAACAACTGTAAATTGGGTAGTACTTAAAAAAATATAAAGGGCATTGCAATTAATAATTGTTAGGTGTCTAAAAACAAAGCAGGAGGTGTAAGTATGTCAAGAATCGGAAGACTTCCAGTAGCTATACCGAGTGGAGTAACTGTTACAGTTTCAGAAATGAACGTTGTGACTGTAAAGGGACCAAAAGGTGAGTTAACTCAGAATATGAGTCCTAAAATGAATATAGCTATAGAAGACAATACTTTGGTAGTAACAAGACCAAGCGATGTAAAAGAGCATAGAGCTCTTCACGGACTTACAAGATCATTAATAAACAATATGGTCATTGGAGTTACAGAAGGATACCAAAAAACTCTTGAGTTAGTTGGTGTTGGTTACAGAGCTCAGTTAAAAGGATCTAAAATAACATTAAATCTTGGATATTCACATCCAGTTGAAATAGATGCAGTTGCAGGAATCGAATTTGTTTTACCAGATGCTAATAAAATAATAGTAAAAGGCATTGATAAGCAATTAGTTGGAGCTGTTGCAGCAGAAATAAGAACTTGGAGAAAACCAGAACCTTACAAAGGCAAAGGAATCAGATATTCTGATGAAGTTGTTAGACGTAAGGAAGGTAAAACAGGGAAATAAAGTAGGAAGGAGTGAATGATGTGTTCAAGAAAGAAGATAGACAAAAAGCAAGAGTTAAGCGTCATCTTAGAGTACGTAAAAAGATTTCTGGTACAGCAGCAAGACCAAGACTAGCTGTATATAGAAGTGAAAAAAACATATATGCTCAAGTTATAGATGATGTTGCTCAAATCACATTAGTTTCTGCTTCAAGCGTAGACAAAGCTTTCGAACTAAAATTTGGAAGCAACAAAGAAGCGGCAAAATTAGTAGGAAAAATGGTTGCTGAAAGAGCACTTGAAAAAGGAATAGAAGAAGTAGTATTCGACAGAGGTGGATATGTATACCACGGTAGAATACAAAACCTAGCTGAGGGAGCAAGAGAAGCTGGACTTAAATTCTAAGAAAAGGAGGAAAACACATGAAAATAGATCCTAGCACATTAGATCTTAAAGAAAAAGTAGTTAATATAAACAGAGTTGCTAAGGTTGTTAAAGGTGGAAGAAACTTCAGATTCAGCGCATTAGTTGTTGTTGGAGA
>CAYXOL010000136.1:0-3182 GCA_964467165.1 uncultured Clostridium sp. | reverse complement strand
TTGTTCCAATGTTTACATGAGGTTTAGTTCTTTCGAATTTTGCTTTTGCCATTTTGTATTCCTCCTTATATTTACATATTATCTTATATTAAAATTGTTTGAAAATAATTATATTATTATTTAGCACCAATAACTTGTTCTTGAATGCCCTTTGGAACTGGTTCGTATGCAGCAAATTCCATACTGTATACTCCTCTACCTTGAGTTCTTGATCTAAGTGTTGTAGAATATCCGAACATTTCTGACAACGGAACCATTGCTCTAATTACTTGAGCGCCTGATTGAGCTTCCATTCCTTCTATTCTACCTCTTCTTGAATTAAGGTCTCCCATAACATCTCCCATGTACTCTTCCGGAACTGTTACTTCAACTTTCATTATTGGTTCAAGTAATACTGGATCGGCTTTCGCCATACCAGCTTTAAATGCCATAGAACCAGCAACCTTAAACGCCATTTCATTTGAGTCAACATCATGATATGACCCATCAACAACTTTAACTTTAAAGTTAAGAACTGGATATCCACCAAGAATACCGTTCTTTGATGCTTCTTTGATTCCGTTCTCTATTGGTCCTATAAATTCTTTTGGAATAGATCCACCAACAGTAGCATTTTCAAATGAATAAGGTTCAGTAGTAGGTATTAACTCTATCCAACAATGACCGTATTGTCCACGTCCACCTGATTGTTTAATGTACTTACCTTCTGCTTTAACTGCTTTACGTATTGTTTCTTTATATGCAACTTGTGGCTTACCTACATTACATTCAACCTTAAATTCTCTTGTTAACCTATCAACAATAATTTCAAGATGAAGCTCGCCCATACCAGCAATTATTGTTTGACCTGTTTCTTGATCAGTAAAAGTTTTAAATGTAGGATCTTCCTCAGAAAGCTTAGCAAGAGACATACCCATTCTTTCTTGACCAGTTTTTGTCTTTGGCTCAATAGCTACGGAAATAACTGGATCTGGAAATTCCATAAGTTCTAGTAATATTGGATGATCTTCATCACATAGTGTTTCTCCAGTAGTTGTATTTTTAAGTCCAATTATTGCACCAAGTTCTCCTGAACGTAATTCTTCAACTTCTTCTCTGTGATTAGCATGCATCTTAACTAGTCTACCAATTCTTTCTTTTTTACCTTTGTTAGCGTTCAATACATATGTACCAGTCTTCATTACGCCAGAGTAAACTCTTGCAAAACAAAGTCTTCCAACAAAAGGATCTGTAGCAATTTTGAAAGCCAATGCTGCCATTGGATCTTCATCATTTGGATGTCTTTCTATTTCTTCTCCAGTATCAACATCCTGCCCTTTAATTGCTGGTATATCAAGCGGTGACGGCATATAATCTATAACCGCATCAATCATCATCTGAACACCTTTGTTTTTGTATGAAGAACCACAAATAACAGGTACTATTTCATTATTGATAACACCTTTTCTAAGTGCTACTTTTAATTCTTCTTCAGTTAATTCTTCTCCATCAAGATATTTCATCATAAGATCTTCGTCTAGCTCAGCTATTGCTTCAACCATAGCCGCTCTATACTCTGCTGTTAATTCTTTCATATCTTCTGGAATTTCTACTTCCATTATTTCTTTTCCTAAATCATCTTTATAAACCTCTGCAACATTTCTAATTAGATCTATAATTCCTAGGAATGCTTCTTCTTTACCTATTGGTAATTGTATAGGAACTGCATTAGCCTTAAGTCTTTCTCTCATCATTCCAACAACTCTATAGAAATCGGCACCCATTATATCCATCTTGTTAACATACGCCATTCTTGGAACTTTGTATTTAGTCGCTTGTCTCCAAACTGTTTCAGATTGCGGTTCAACGCCGCCCTTCGCACAGAATACTGAAACTGCTCCATCAAGAACTCTTAAAGATCTTTCAACTTCAACAGTGAAATCTACGTGTCCTGGTGTATCAATTATATTAATGTTATAACCCTTCCAAAAACAAGTTGTAGCTGCAGAAGTTATTGTTATACCTCTTTCTTGCTCTTGAACCATCCAGTCCATTGTAGCTCCGCCATCATGAACTTCGCCAATTTTGTGTGTTTTTCCAGTATAGAATAATATACGCTCTGTAGTTGTTGTTTTACCAGCATCAATATGAGCCATAATACCTATATTACGGAATTTTTCTAAAGAATATTCTCTATCCACTTATGTGTTCCTCCTCTCGACCAGTGATTTTAAATTTGACAAAACTGTCTTGGCAAAGCCAAAACAGTTTTTATATTAATATCTGTAATGAGCAAAAGCCTTGTTAGCTTCAGCCATTTTATGAGTATCTTCTCTTTTCTTAACTGCTGCTCCAGTGTTGTTTGAAGCTTCGATTAATTCGTTAGCAAGTTTTTCTCTCGCATACTTCTCGCCTCTTTTATCTGTAGCAATAAGCAACCATCTTAATCCTAAAGTTTGTCTTCTCTCAGGTCTAACCTCGATAGGCACTTGATAATTAGCTCCACCTATTCTTCTAGCTTTTACTTCGAGTAATGGCATAATGTTAGTTAATGCCGTTTCAAACACCTCTAATGGATCTTTACCTGTTTTTTCTTTAATAATGTCAAAAGCCTCGTAACATATCTTTTGTGCTACTCCTCTTTTTCCATCTTCCATTACATTGTTTATTAACTTTGTAACGACTTTGCTATTGTACATAGGATCTGGTAAAACATCTCTTTTCGCAATATATCCTTTTCTTGGCACTTTTCTTCCCTCCTTAACAATTTAAATTAGCTCATAGGTACTCAGTATCTCTACCGCAAAATGCTCTGTACTTCGCAAATGTATGTAAATATAATTTATCATATATATAAATGCTGAAGACATTGCACCCCAACTCAAAACATTATTTTTTTTGTTTTGGTCTTTTAGTCCCGTATTTAGATCTACTTTGTAGTCTGTTAGCAACTCCAGCTGAGTCCAATGTCCCTCTGATGATGTGATATCTAACTCCTGGTAAATCTTTAACTTTTCCACCTCTTATAAGAACAACACTATGCTCTTGTAAGTTGTGGCCTACACCTGGTATATAAGCAGTAACTTCGTATCCGTTTGTAAGTCTAACTCTTGCTACTTTTCTTAATGCAGAGTTTGGCTTTTTAGGTGTTGTTGTTTTAACTACTGTACAAACACCTCTTTTTTGTGGACACTCTTTTAATG
>CAYXOL010000135.1:873-3614 GCA_964467165.1 uncultured Clostridium sp. | reverse complement strand
TTTACCTTCAACAAATTTTATTGGAATCTCGCGAAAAATTACTGATGATAATGAAAAAAAGCGTTTAAAGGAACTGTTAAAGGAATTATTAATTGAAAAAGAGGGGGTAATTATTCGTACCTTAGCAAATGGTGTAAATGAAGAATTGTTAGCAGAGGATTTAAATAATCTACGGCGTAAATGGCAGGAGATCAATAATAAAATAAAGAAAACCCCGATTCCTGGGTTGGTTTATCAAGACTTGTCATTAACATATAGAATGATTCGTGATTTATTTAGTGAAGATGTAGAGGAAATGATTGTTGATCATCCGCAAGTATACCAAGAGACAATCAGATTTGTGGCGGAAATAAACAGTTCTATTACAAATCGTGTAAAATTCCACCTTGATAAAACACCGCTTTTTACCAAGTATCGAATTTATGAGCAGATTGAAAAAGCTTTAAGAAAAAAAGTTTGGCTAAATAGTGGCGGTTATTTAATAATTGAGCAAACGGAAGCTTTAACGGTTATTGATGTTAACACTGGTAAATTTGTAGGTAAGAATAATTTAGAAGATACTGTGGTAAAAACCAATATTGAAGCAGCTAAGGAGGTAGCTTTTCAATTACGCTTACGCGATATTGGTGGTATTATTATTATCGATTTTATTGATATGAAAGATGAAGCAAATCGCGAAAAAGTATTAGAAACCTTAAAAAATGAATTGAAGTATGACCGAACAAAGACTAACGTTTTAGGTTTTACTCAGTTAGGTTTAATAGAGATGACAAGAAAGAAAATGCGCCAGCCAATTGTTGATACTTTTCTCAGGCCTTGTCCTTACTGTCATGGGACAGGGAAAATCTTAAGTGAAATTGAGATTGCAGTTCGTATAGAAAAAGAGCTTAAAGAGCATGCAATTACTTATAATTGTAATAAAATAAAATTAGAAGCTCACCCCGAAGTACTTGAAGTTTTTCTTGGTAAAAACCAAGAACACCTAAAAAGATTAGAAAAAGAGACTTCTGTGAAGATAGAGATTGTAGAGAATAATCAACTTTTCTTTGAAGATTATCACTTAGCGTAAAATTACTGTAGGAAAAATAAACAGAGAATAACTCCAATATGTTAAGATTAAATCATACACGAAATACCAAAACATAAAAAGGAGTTATTCTCATGGATACTATTATACAAGAAATCGTAAATAAAATCATGGAGAACAGTCGTAAAAATTTAGAGGTAGCTATTACCGGAGGTAGACCTATATCGGAATTTATTCAAGACACACAAAAAATGCTAAATGAGATAGGATTATTACTAGTTAAGGAAGCTCTTGAAACCATGGATGAGTTAGTAAAGGAATCCAAGTGGAGAAAAGAGCAATGGTATATTGAACGAAGAAAAGAAGAAAAAACATTAACAACCATATTTGGGGATGTGGTTTATGAACGAACCTATTACAAACATAAAACGAGGAAAGAATACAGCTATTTGTCTGATGAACAATATGCTATAGAAGCACACGATAGAATGGATTTACTTATGCGTTCTAGACTGGTAGAAAATGCGTTGGATTTGTCTTATCAAAAAAGTGGAAAAAGGACCTCAAGTCTTTCAGAATTCAGTAATCAAACTGTCATGAACAGCATACGGGAATTAAAAGAAATAAAGAATGAGAAAGCACCAATCAAAGAAAAAAAGAAAAGGATGGAATTATTGTATATAGAGGCGGATGAGGATCATGTGGCTATGCAGGATGGATCAAATAAAGAAATGAAACTGGTATATGTTCATGAAGGAAAGGAGTGGATAAGTAAAGATCGTTTTCAATTGATAAATCCTAGATACTTTACAGGATTTTATGCGAACAGCGAAGATTTGTGGCTAGAAGTAGCCAATTACATAGATAAAGCATATGAAACAGACCATTTAAAGAAGGTGTACCTATCTGGTGATGGTGCTAAATGGATTAAAGAAGGGTTAGAATGGATAAAGAACAGTGAGTATGTATTAGATCGTTTTCACTTATCCAAATACATCAAAAAAGCAACGGCTCATTTACCATATATTACAAATGTCATGTGGGACTATATTCATGCACATGATAAGAAATCCATGAAGGACTTGTTTCAAATCATACTAGAGGATACCGAATCTGAGACCAAAAAAGAAGCTGTAAAGGAATCCAGACGATATATTCTAAACAACTGGGAAGGGATTCTAAACCAATATGAAAAGGATTATATAGGGTGTAGCGCAGAGGGACATGTAAGTCATATATTATCTGCTAGGCTTAGTTCTCGTCCATTAAGCTGGAGTAATGTAGGAGCAGATCAAATGGCAAGATTACGAGTTTACAAATTAAATGGTGGCAACATATATGAACTGATGAAAGAAACAGCTGCGAAGGAGAAAAAGGAAAAGAAAATAGTGAAGTTAGAAAAACGATTGGTGAATAAAAGATTAAATACTAGATATAACGAAACATTAGATAATCTCACCATATTAAAGATTGGTAAACGAACATGGGCAAACCAATGGCTGAATTCAATTCGTGGTGCTTAAATGGTTATGTTGGAGTATTTTATGTTTTATTTTCCGAAAGTAAATTGACACGATCACTGCGAAAAATTAATTTGACAAAAAAGGATTCCGGGATTAATATTACATGGGAATAAAAAATTAAATAGTCCTCGGTAGGAGAGGTTACTACAAGGATCTGGGTTGCTGCCGCAAAAGGATGGAAACATTCTGAG
>CAYXOL010000135.1:470-863 GCA_964467165.1 uncultured Clostridium sp. | reverse complement strand
TTATATATCTAGATGAGGAAAAAATTATTAAACGGGAATCACTTGAAGGTAATTCATTCGATATTTTACGGGAGTATTTACAAAAATTCCAAACCCCTAAACATACAGGTTGGCCAAAATTTTTTGGCGGTGCAGTAGGATTTTTAAGTTATGACTTGGTGCGTAACTGGGAAAAAATACCGCAATTTGCCCGGGATGATTTACAGTTACCAGAAATTTATCTGATGTTTGTAGATGAATTATGGATATATGATCACCTTACAAAAGAACTATATTTTGTGAAACATATAGATATTACTGATAGTCCAGAAAAAGATTTACCAGCAATATATAATGAAACTATTAATAATTTACGTATTGTGTGGGAAGAAGTATTAGAGCTATATTATCATA
>CAYXOL010000135.1:0-444 GCA_964467165.1 uncultured Clostridium sp. | reverse complement strand
TTATCATAAGATAAATAAGAATGAATTGAAATATAAATTAGAAACAAGACGTGATAATTACTTTCAGACTAATCAACAAGAAATATCCTCATCTTTTTCTAAGAAAGATTTTATCCGAGCAGTTGAACGGATTAAACGATATATTACCATGGGTGATGTGTATCAAGTTAATTTGTCCATTAGGCAAGCCAAAAAATTAGAAGTTAGTGGTTGGGAGGTTTACAAAACTATTAGGGAGTTAAATCCTTCCCCTTATATGGGATATATCTGTTATCCTGAATTAGAGATTGTAAGTAACTCGCCAGAATTATTATTACAAATCGAGAAAGGTTGGGCATTTACTCGTCCAATTGCTGGAACACGCCCCCGTGGCAAAAATAAAGAGGAGGATTTGGCGCTTGTTTCTGAATTAATTAATAACGAGAAAGAGCGTGCTGAACATAT
>CAYXOL010000134.1:0-3795 GCA_964467165.1 uncultured Clostridium sp. | reverse complement strand
GTTGTTGTTTTAACTACTGTACAAACACCTCTTTTTTGTGGACACTCTTTTAATGCTGGTGAAGCTGACTTTGTTACTAATGTCTTTCTGCCTTTTCTTACTAATTGGTTAATAGTTGGCATGTTTTCACCTCCTTATTTTTATAAGTTCATGATCATTTATATCAATGCACTGTAACATAACTAAATGTTATGTTACCGCATGGATATATCTATATTATTTAGTTACTGGCATTAATTTAATCTTCTAAAACCAATGCTGCTGCTGATGCAACATCAATGTCACAAAGATTCCCTAGTTCTTTCATTGTGTCTACAAATATTATTTGTAAGGAATTAACTTTGGCTAGATTTAAAATAGGATCAGTAATACTAACATCAGCATCCTTGGCTATATACAAGACCTTGCCTTGATTATTCTTTAACGCTTTTAGGGTTTGTTTAATTCCAACAACCCTCTGACCTACAAGTTTACCTACCATGCCTATCCCTCCTCATAATTAGAATCGCAAGATTTATCTTATTGTGATATATCTACTCGATTAAAGTCACACACAAGGTGTATTTTATCATTTTAGCACCACCCTGTCAACTAGTTATATCTTATACTTCTAAATCATTTTCAATTTCTTCCTTCTCATCATCTTCAGTATTGATTTTTATGGTTCTATATCTAGTCATTCCAGTACCAGCAGGTATTAACTTACCAATTATTACATTTTCTTTTAATCCTAGCAATGGATCAATTTTACCTTTTATTGCTGCATCAGTAAGTACTCTTGTAGTTTCTTGGAATGAAGCTGCTGATAAGAATGATTCTGTTGCAAGAGCTGCTTTAGTTATTCCTAGTAAAGAAATTTTCCCTTCAGCCGGTACTCCACCTTCTGCTTCAATCTTAGCGTTAGCATCTTCAAATGCAAAGATATCTACTAAGTTTCCTGGAAGCAGTTCAGTATCGCCAGATTCCTCAACTTTTACTTTTCTTGTCATCTGTCTTACAACAACCTCTAAATGCTTATCATTAATGTCAACACCTTGAAGTCTATAAACTTTTTGAACTTCCGATGAAAGATAATTTTTAACTCCATTAACGCCTTTAATTCTTAAAATATCATGTGGGTTAACTGATCCCTCAATTATTTCATCTCCAGCTTCAATGGCGTCTCCATTTGCAACTTTTAATCGTGAACCAAATGGTATATCATAACTAAACTCTTCTCCTGAATCAGCAATTACGATGACAACTCTCTTTTTCTTAGTATCTTCCATTTTAACTGAACCATTTACATCACTTACTATTGCCAAACCCTTTGGTTTTCTAGCTTCAAATAATTCCTCAACTCTTGGAAGACCCTGAGTTATATCCGACCCCGCTACTCCACCTGTATGGAATGTTCTCATCGTAAGTTGTGTTCCCGGCTCGCCTATGGATTGAGCTGCAATTATACCTACTGCTTCACCAATATTTATCTTTTGTGAAGTTGCCATATTCATTCCATAACAGTGTGCACAAACGCCGATTTTAGCTTTACATGTAAATACTGATCTAATCATAACTTTTTTAACGCCAGCCTTTTGAATTGCTTCTGCTAAAGTAATGTTCATGTATTCATTTTGTTTAACTAATATCTCACCTGTTTTTGGATGAATAATATCCTCTGCAGTATATCTGCCAGTTAGTCTCTCAACCAACTGCTCAATTACTTCACTACCATCACGAATTTCTGAAACTTCAAAGCCTTCAGTTGTTCCACAATCTTCGTGTCTTACTATAACATCTTGACATACATCAACGAGTCTTCTTGTTAAATATCCCGAATCCGCTGTCTTAAGCGCTGTATCTGCATTACCTTTTCTAGCTCCATGTGTTGAGATAAAGTATTCTAATACGTCTAGGCCATCTCTAAAGGATGCTCTAATAGGTAACTCGATTATCTTACCGGATGGATTAGCCATAAGACCTCTCATACCTGCTAATTGCTTTATCTGGCTCTTAGACCCTCTGGCACCTGAATCTGCCATCATGAATATTGGATTAAATTTATCCAAACTATCCATTAGTGCATTTGCTACATCTTCTGTGGTCTTAGTCCATTTCTCTATTACTCTTTCATATCTTTCTTCCTCAGAAATAAATCCTCTTCTATACATTTTCTCTATTTTATCAACAGTTGCATCTGCATCTGCAAGCAATGCCTTTTTAGCCTCTGGAACCACCATATCAGATGTAGCAACTGTAATTGCTCCAATTGTTGAATAATGATATCCCGTAGCCTTTATTTTATCTAGCATTTTAGAAGTCTCTGAAGGACCATATTTCAAGTAACATTTATCAATAATACTACCAAGATTTTTCTTGCTTACCAAGAAATCTATCTCAAATTTCAATTCATTTCCTGGTATACTCCTATCAATGAATCCTAAATCTTGAGGTATAGTTTCATTAAAAATTAATTTTCCTGGTGTAGTTTCTATAACAGAAGTCATAGAAACTCCATTAACTATTCCAGTCATCTTAACTTTAATTTTAGCATGAATGTCAATTTCTTTTACCGAATAAGCCATTATCACTTCATCTGGTGATGAGAAAGCTCTTCCCTCACCTTTAGCACCATCTTTATCAATAGTTAGGTAATAAGCTCCTAAAACCATATCCTGAGTAGGTACACAAACTGGTTTACCATCTGAAGGTTTCATGATATTATGTGCAGCAAGCATCAAGAACCTTGCTTCAGCTTGAGCTTCAACAGATAGAGGTACGTGTACCGCCATTTGATCTCCGTCAAAATCAGCATTGTATGCAGTACATACAAGTGGATGTAGTTTAATTGCTCTACCTTCTACAAGTACAGGTTGGAAAGCTTGAATTCCTAGTCTATGAAGTGTAGGTGCACGATTTAGTAGCACTGGATGATCAGATATTACTTCTTCAAGAACATCCCATACTTGAGGCATAACCCTCTCTACCATCCTTTTCGCGCTCTTAATATTATGTGCTACTCCACTTCCAACTAATTTTTTCATAACAAAAGGCTTAAATAATTCTAAAGCCATTTCTTTTGGAAGACCACATTGATACATTTGTAGTTCTGGACCAACAACTATAACTGAACGGCCTGAGTAATCAACACGCTTTCCAAGTAAGTTTTGTCTGAATCTTCCTTGCTTTCCTTTTAACATGTCAGATAGAGATTTTAAAGGTCTATTCCCTGGTCCTGTAACAGGCCTTCCTCTTCTTCCATTATCAATTAATGCATCTACAGCTTCTTGAAGCATTCTTTTTTCATTTCTAACAATTATATCCGGAGCTCCTAAATCTAGAAGTTTTTTCAATCTATTATTTCTGTTTATTACTCTTCTATACAAATCATTTAAATCAGAAGTAGCAAATCTTCCTCCATCTAATTGTACCATTGGTCTTAAATCGGGAGGTATTACTGGAATTACATCTATTATAATCCATTCAGGTTTGTTTTTAGACTTTCTGAATGATTCTGACACATCCAGTCTTCTTATACTTCTAATTCTCTTTTGCCCTGTGCTAGTTTTTAAGTCTTCCTTAAGTTCCTTAGATAACTCTTCTAAGTTTATATTTTGCAGTAGTACTTTTACAGACTCTGCGCCCATACCAGCCACAAAACTCTCAGCTCCAAACTTATCTATAGCTTCTCTATACTCTTTTTCACTAAGTATTTGTTTTGTAAGTAGTGATGTTTCTTTTGGATCTAACACTACATACGCAGCAAAATAAAGAATCTTTTCTAGAGATCTAGGTGACATATCTAAAATAAGTCCC
>CAYXOL010000133.1:0-3851 GCA_964467165.1 uncultured Clostridium sp. | reverse complement strand
TTTGGAATGGGTTGCGTAGGATGTCCTTCAGCACAAGCTGAAACATTAGAAGAAGCAGCAATGGTTCATGGTCTTGATTTAGAAGCATTAATGGCTAAATTAAACGCATAAAAAAAGTAAAACACCTAGCAAATGCTAGGTGTTTTTTCTTTTGTTCTATTTTTTCATCTTTTTAATTGACAGTATTACAGGTATAGTGATTATAGTGGCTATTATGGCTTCTGGCACGCCATTTATAATGGCTATGCTATATATAGTTTTTGCAGCAATAGATGGGTCTATGCCTTTAGAAGCTGCAAATTTGGCTGCGTATAAAATATATATCATGGTAAGAACACCAAAGGTGTTAGTTAAAGAACCAACAACGGTAGCTAGTCCAATTTTTAGGCTATCATTTTTAGTGAAATTTAGTTTATAAACATAGTAAGAGGTAAAACCAATAAGAACTCTTGGAAGCACTGATACTAGAGGATTTATAAAAGCAAAAGATAATATATTGGGAGCCATAATATTTTGCATGATGCTAAAGATTCCAAATATTAATCCAATGGTCATTCCAACCATAGGACCACCTATTATTGAGCCTATAATAACAGGAATGTGCATGATGGTAGCTTTTGCACCAGGCAGTGGAATAAAACCGTATCCAGTTAATCCAAGCACTACACAGATAGCTGATAGCATTCCGATAGTTGTAAGTTGTTGTGTTTTTGTCTTTCTTTTTTGAATAGAATTGTTAATCATAGTTCGCCTCCGCTCTTATTCCATAAGGATATAAGTCGATTATTTTTATAATACTTATTTCTTGTTCAGTTTCGAAATGAATACCGACAATAGTATTTTAGCACTTTTTTTATAAATATTACATAGATAAAAAAAATATATTGGTATCTATCACTATAATTTTAAAATTCTTTGATTTTGTAGTAGAATGAGATGATGTAATGAAAATAATGTTAATTACGTTAGCTTGACATTATTTTAACACAATCGGATTTAAAATACATAAAAATAAAAATAATTTCGTAAAAATTTAATACGAAGGAGGTAAATTATGAGTAGAGTTCCAGTGGTTACATATAGAGATTACACCGTTCATTATTATGAAGTAGATATTCATAAAAGAGCTTTAATTACAAGTATTATTGACTATCTAGGTGATATGGCAATGTATCAGAGTGAAAGTTTAGGTGTGGGCATAGATCACCTTAAGGAAAATAAAATGGCATGGGTTTTATATAAATGGGATATAACAATGGAATCACATCCACTACTAAATGAAGTTATAAAGGTAAAAACTTTTGCATATTCCTTTAGAAAATTTTATGCATATAGGAAATATGAGATTATTGATTCAAATGGAAATAAAATAGGAGATGCCAGCTCTGTGTGGATTTTAATAAATACAGATAGGCGTCGTCCAATAAGAATTTCTAAAGATATGTATGCGGTTTATGGTATTGATGAAAGTAATGATAGAGCTATAGAGATTGAGGATATAAAATCTGTAGCTAAAGTGGATTGCGAGAAAAGCTTCCAAGTGAGGTATAGTGACATTGATACAAATATGCACGTAAATAATGTTAAATACGCCGCCTGGGCACTAGAAACAGTTCCTAAGGATATAGTATTAGATTGCCAACTAAAAAATATTAAGGTAACCTACGAAAAGGAAACAACCTATGGAGAAACTATAAAGGTAAGTACAGAAGTTATAAGAGAAGAAAACAAAATAATATGTAGGCATAAAATTATAAATGAAGAGGGCACCGAGCTCACGCTATTAGAAAGTACTTGGATTTAAGATGTTTTTTCTAATACACGCTATAAAGAAAAGTATATGTTGCGTAAAATGGTTTGAACAAGTCCTAGTAATTTTAGAATTACTAGAACTTGTTCAAATATTTCAGCAACATATACTTTTGTTAGCATAACATATAAAAAAATCTTAATAGTCAGTAGAATACCGAGCTATTTGGAGGCATTTATAGCTGCAATGGCACCTGAGCTCCAGGCCCATTGGAGGTTAAAACCACCACAATCTCCGTCTACATCTAATACTTCTCCAGCAAAAAATAGGTTGGGTACAAAATTTGATTCTAGAGTTTGTGGGTTAACTTCTTTTGTATTAATGCCACCTGCAGTGACTTGAGCATTGGAAAAAGAATTGGTGCCTGAAACTTGAAATTGCCATTGTTTTAGTATCGAGTAAACAGAGTTTTTTTCTTTACCTTTAAGATCAGAGCAAGGTTTATGAAAATCTTCTATTTTTGCCTCTTTTAAAATTATTGGAATGACTTTCTTGTTAATAATTCCAATTAAGGAATCAAGAACGCTACGATTTGCAAATGTGGTCCAATGATTTTCTAAAAATCCCTTTAGGTTTTCAGCTGAAATAGTTGGTAACATGTCAATTTTTAATGATATTTTCATATTTGAAGATAAGCTATAAGACACAATTCTGCTAAGTTGAAGAATTGGAGGTCCAGATATACCGTAGTCTGTGAAAAGTATTTCTCCAAATTCCTTTTGGACACTTTCACCATTTATAAAAATTTCTGCATAACCGTCGAATTTTACCCCAGACAAAGCTTTTAGTCTATTATAGTTTAATTTAAGCTGTACAAGGGCTGGTAGTGGAGATATTAGGCTGTGGCCTAGTTGTTTAGCCAAAGTGTAGCCAGAGCCGTCAGAACCAGTCTTAGGGGCTGTTTTACCACCGGTAGCAATAATTAGCTTTTCACATTCATAGTTAACATTGTCTGTGGTGAAGATTTTAAAGCCATTATTATTTTTAGTGATTTCCTTAGCTTTCGTGTTTGTGTACACTGGAATATTTTTTTCTTCTAAAGAAAAGCGAAGTATATCAATAACTGAAGAGGCTTGCAATGACATAGGAAACATTTTGCCACCATCTAAAGTAATCAGTGGGATACCTAAAGCGGCAAAAAAATCTATAGTTTTATTATTATCAAAAGAATCTAGTGTATGCTGAAAAAAGCATGGGTTTTCGCTATGGTATCTATTGGTATTTATGTTTGAATTACTAATATTACATCTTCCGTTACCAGTGGTTAATATTTTTTTACCTATTCGGTCAGTACCTTCAATTATGGCTACATCTACCCCAAGATCTTTCGCTATTAGTGCAGAGGTTAAGCCAGCGGCGCCTCCGCCAATTATTATAAGAGAATGTTTCAAGAAAATCTCTCCCTTCGAGAAAAAAATATATTTTTTGAATAAGTGTGTTACTTATGATTTTAACCTAAAACAGCTCCCTTTAATATTAAATTTTATTTTATGTTACAAAAATTATAATATATAAGTTTAATTATCTAGTATTTGGGAGGTATCATAATTGATAGGCTAATTTTAATTTATAGGATAAATTACTGGGGTTAGTGGATTTGTGCTTAATATAAAAAAAAAAAATAAAAAAAATAAGAAAATATGTTGACACTTCACGAAAAATTATGTATTATAGTTTATGTTGGGTTGCGAGACGGAAGCACATGATAAATAAAACATTAATTTAGTATGGCTCCTTGGTCAAGCGGTTAAGACACCACCCTTTCACGGTGGTAACAGGGGTTCAATTCCCCTAGGAGTCACCAATAAAACATATATGGGAGCATAGCTCAGCTGGGAGAGCATCTGCCTTACAAGCAGAGGGTCACAGGTTCGAACCCTGTTGTTCCCACCATATATGGCTCAGTAGCTCAGTTGGTTAGAGTGCTGCCCTGTCACGGCAGAGGTCGAGGGTTCGAGTCCCTTCTGAGTCGCCATTTTCTTTCGAGCTGGCATGGCTCAACGGTAGAGCAGCTGACTTGTAATCAGCAGGTTGTAGGTTC
>CAYXOL010000132.1:0-3994 GCA_964467165.1 uncultured Clostridium sp. | reverse complement strand
ATTAAATAAATATAGTTATCGGTGATAAATATGAACAAATATAACAGGATAATCTTTTTTCCCCTTATTTTACTCTTTTTTTATTAGATTTTGCAGAAGCTAACGATGATATTTTAAGAGAAGGTATAAATTATTATAGAGCTGAAAATTATGAGGAAGCTATTGAAATATTGGAAGATACCTATAAAACGTTACCTTCAACTACTATAAGTTTTTATCTTGGACTTTCCTATAAACAAAGTGGTGAGTTAAAGAAAGCTAAAGAGTTTTTTATTAAATCTATTAAAGGTAAACCAAGGATAAATGATGCCTATATAGAACTTGCTTCTTTGCTCTATGATCTGGATGAGATTGATGATTCAAAGAGATGGCTAAAGGAAGCAGAAGAGCTAAATATTATGCCAGCAAAAGTAGCCTTTATAAATGGATTAATACTTCTTAAAGAAGGTAAAACAAAAGAGTCAAGGGAATCTTTTGCAAAAGCAAAGCTACTTGATGACAACCTTACAAGTGCAGCAGATTTTCAAATATCTCTGTCTTATATTGCCGAGAGAAAAGTTAATAAAGCAAAAAAATCCCTTGAAGCTTTAATTGAAACTTCCAATAACACAGATGTTATCGATTTTGCAAAAAATTACCTTTCTGCAATTAACAGGGTAATAAATTCACAAAATAGGTTAAATATGAATCTTAGTGTTGGATACCTCTATGATGATAATATGGTATCAAAACCGGTAGAAACCATTGGGGTGGGAGCTGTTGATAATATATCGGTGAAAAGTGATAGTGCAATTGTTGCCGATTTTAAGATATCATACAAACATTCATTGTCAGATAATTTCTATCTTTCAGGAAACTACGGATTATATTTTAGGAATTATTTTGATAAAGACGATTACGATATGGTAATTAACTCTTTTGAACTTACCCCAGTATATAATTTTAGAAATAGTATGGTGATTTTTCCTTTAACTTATAACTATATATTACTTGATGATAAATCTTATATGAAAATTTTTTATTTCAGACCAACTATCAATATACAATTTATTCCTGATAATATAATTCAATTTTCTTTAGGCTATATTCATCGTAATCTATTAAAATATATTAAAGATTCTGATCCAGATGAAAATAGAGATAGTGATCAGCTTGCAATTCTAATTGGCTATTTATACCCCTTTAAAGGTGGAAAAGCTCTTTTTTATACGAGATATGAGTATTTATTATGATAATACAGAAGGGAAAAATTGGGAATCTGATCTCCATAGAATTTCGTCAGGGATTAATTATCCATTATTAAATAGGTTAACTTTTAGTTTCACAGGTGACTATGCCTGGCAAAATTACAAAAACATTCATACCCTTTCAGGTAAAGGTATAAGTGGATTCTCTTCAGATAAAGAGAAGAGAAAGGATCGAATATATAATATCTCTGGAGGGGTTACCTATGAATTATCAAAATCAGTGAATATGAATTTCAGATATATGCATACTGTAAATGACTCTATTTTCCCAATATATTATTATAAAAGGGATGTTTATAGTATTGATATATTATATAGATTCTAAGGGGGTATCAGATGAGCAAATTATATTTTTCAATTCTGGTAATTTGTTTGTGTCATTTTCATTTGCAATGGAAGTTGGAAAAATTACATCAATTAATGGTAAGGTAGATATATTGCATGGAAAAAGTGTACATGCAGAGGAAGCCAGACTCAATCAGGTATTATATCTAAATGATATCGTTAGAACAAAGACAAACTCAAATGCAGAGGTAACGTTTAATGATGGCACAATAATCAAGATCTACCAGAAAAGTAGAGTAGATATAAATGAATGTTTTATAGATAGAGAAAATTTAAAGGTGAAAATAGATTTAAAAAGGGGCAAAGTAGGGGCATCTGTTTCAAAACAGATTGCAGACAAAATTGTTGCTTCTTCTAAAGAGAATAGGTTTGAAATAAGAACACCGATAGATGTAGCTGGTGTAAAAGGAACAAACTTTATAGTATCTTATGGTTCAAATCAATCTACAACAATTCTTGTTATTTCTGGTAAAGTATATGCTTACAATTTAAATTTTCCTGATAAGGTGGTCGAATTGCAAGATGGTGAGATTTCAATTATCAGAGAAAAAAGTCCTCCATCTACTCCCATTAATTCTACCCCTGAAGATGTTGCAGTGTTTGAAACATCTTCTGGATCTAATAAAAAAGATGACTCTGATTCAAAGGATACTATTAGTCCACCATTAACTGAAAAATATACCTTAGATATTTCAAAAGATTCTATTCATAGTAGTGGTATCAGTGTAGATAGTAGTAACCTTTTTGTGGGTGATTCTTTGAACTTAGGGGCAAATTCTGGAATAAATGCGACTTTTAGTGGGGATCGCTTCTGGGTTAATACCCCCAGTGACACATTTCTTAATGGATATATTGCAGATAGCTCAAATCAGATTAATTTTTCCTCTGGGGAAGGATATATATGGAACGCCAGATTAAAAAATGATAAAGCTGAGTGTAAATATTATGGTTATCTTGGTGGTACGTTGTCTCCAAGATATGATTCGACTTATAATATGAACGCTTACATTACTGGCATATACAGTGATGAATTTAACAATAAAGGGATTTTTGTTGGTCATTTAGGGGAGGATGGTTTTTCAAATGTTTCTATGAATGATAAAAGTTTTGTGCTAAAAGGGGTTATAAATTCTGTAGTAAGTCTTGGGGCAGGGTTCATACCTGAACCAAATGATGTTGATAGGCATTTAGTAAATGAAATATTAGATATTGTTGATACCAGCTTACAGCAAGGTAGTATTTCAATTAGCAACTCCAGTGGAGAGTTTGTAAATGATATAAGTGATTACAATTTTAATTTTGGAGCTGGGATATATGCTATGGGGGGAAGTTATACATCTTTACCCATAGGAGATTGGTATATCTCTTGAAAAAGTTCAAGTAATGATCAATTCTCCGGTTTTATTTTGCATGGAACCGTTTTGGGAAATCAAAGTGGTTTGCAAAATATAATTAAAGGGAAAGCTTATGGATACTATATAGATTACGATGGTATTTCTACCAACTCCTCTGGGATATTTGTTGGGGAAACCATCGGTACTTTCAATCCAAATCAAGCACAATGGCAAACTATGACACCATTTATTCTAATGGGGACAAATAATTTTCTAAATCTCGTTGATACTGATTCAGGTAGGCAGAAATTGAGCAGCATAGGGGTCCCATCTGTTGAGATAGGAAGAGATACCTTAGTATATGAAAATATTAACTGTACAAATTGTATCAATTCTGTGGTAATGACTGATGTGAGATTTTTTTCAAGTTTAGCAGGCACTGCCCCAACAATATGGGCAACAAATCAGGTAAATGGAACCTTTAATGGTGTGGTGTCAAATACTCCAGTATCGTTATCTGGTAATAGTATATCTGTTCAGTTTAAACCAGAAAAGTGGGAGTCAAATTACTGGATATCCTCTATTTCAAATGGTTCTGGCCAGATAGGTGGTTATAATATCCAAAATATAGAAGGGTATGCAACGGGTACAATCTCTGGTAATAATTTTCAGGGACTTCTGCAGGTGCTGTTCAATAGTAAAATTTTATAAGAGATAATAGTATTTTTTGTTATTAAAACAAGTATATATTCAACTATTTGACTTAGAAGTTTTATCTTTTAAAGTGAAGTTATATAGTTTTTTCATACATGATGAAATTACTTGTAAAAATTTTTAAACTCGAGTATTAAATTTATGTATACTGTTTGCATATGCTATATGTTTTTGTAGAAATTATTGAGTGTTTAAATAAAATATCTTAACTAAGATCTATTTGTAGGAGTGTCAGTGTTTAATTATATTAACGTGGTTATGTCTCATGAAATTATTATATTTGTTTAGCAATAATATTTTTCCTTCATTCAATAGAGAAGCTGATCCCAATGTTTGGAGCTTTTTAGAAAATGC
>CAYXOL010000131.1:0-4461 GCA_964467165.1 uncultured Clostridium sp. | reverse complement strand
AATACATTGATGGAGGGGATAAGATGGGACAAAAACTTGTTATAGTTGAGTCACCAGCAAAAGCTAAAACTATAAAAAAATATTTAGGTAGTAATTATGTAGTTGAAGCGTCCATGGGACATGTTAGAGATTTGCCAAAGAGCCAATTGGGGGTTGATATAGAAAATAATTATCAACCTAAATATATAACTATTCGTGGTAAAGGTGAACTACTTGATAAATTAAGAAAAGAAGCAAAAAAAAGCGATAAAATTTACTTGGCCACTGACCCTGATAGAGAAGGTGAGGCTATAGCCTGGCATTTAGCAAAAGCCTTGAAAATAGACGACAAAGAGAAATGCAGGATAGAATTTAATGAGATAACTAAAACAGCAGTTAAAAATGCTATAAAAACCCCAAGAGTAATAAATGCAACCCTTGTAGACGCACAGCAAGCAAGGCGTATATTGGATAGACTTGTTGGATATGAAATTAGCCCTATACTTTGGAGAAAAGTTAAATGGGGTCTTAGCGCGGGGAGAGTTCAATCGGTTACGCTTAAAATAATCTGCGACAGACAAAAGGAAATAGAAAAATTCATCACAAAAGAGTATTGGAGCATAGAATGCCTGCTTTGCAAAGAAGGAGATAAACAGAAATTAAATGTTAAATTAACTTCTAAGGCTGGAGAAAAAATTGAAATAAATTCTAAAGAAGAGAGTGAAATCATTATTAAATTACTTAATGAAAAAGAGTTTGTTGTAAGCAAGATAAAAAGATTATCTAAAAGTAAAAATCCGCTTCCACCTTTTACAACAAGTACGCTTCAGCAAGATGCATACAGAAAACTTAATTTTCCGACTAAAAAAACTATGTCTATTGCTCAACAATTATACGAAGGTATTGAGGTAGAGGGATATGGAACAGTGGGTTTAATTACATATATGAGAACTGATTCTACAAGAATATCGGAAGAAGCTCAAAAAAATACAAAAGAGTTTATTAATGATAAATATGGGCAGCAATATTATCCAAGTACTCCTAGAGTATTTAAAAGTAAAAAGAATATACAAGATGCCCATGAAGCTGTTAGGCCCTCTTATGTTGAAATAACACCAGAAATAGCAAAGAAAAACCTTAAGGATCCACAATACAAACTATACACCTTGATTTGGAATAGGTATGTGGCAAGTCAAATGGAATCTTGCGTGCTGGATACTGTTTCTATAGATATTGTAAATGGAGAGTATTTACTTAAGGCCTCTGGGTCTAAAGTGGCTTTCGATGGATTTAGAAAAATATATGATGAAGAATTAGACGAAGAAGAAAATACTTTAAAACTTCCGGAATTAAATAAAGAAGACGTTTTAATCAGTGAAAAAACTCAAGGAAAACAACATTTTACGCAGCCTCCTGCAAGATATTCTGAGGCATCTCTTGTAAAAACATTAGAAGAAAATGGGATAGGAAGACCTAGTACATATGCACCGATTATTTCAACCCTTCTAGGCAGGAAATATATAGAAAAAGATAAAAAAACATTAGAAGTAACAGAACTGGGAAATATAGTAAATAACATTGTTAGTGAATACTTTAAACAGATTGTAGATATTGAATTTACAGCGCAAATGGAAAATAATTTGGATATTATAGAAGAGGGACAAGAAAAATGGGAAAATGTAGTTAATGACTTTTTCACACCACTAAAAAAAGATATTGAAATTGCGGAGAAAGAAATAGCTAAAATTACTATTGAAGATGAAGTTACAGAAGTAGAGTGTGATAAATGTGGCAAATTCATGGTAATAAAACATGGGAGATTTGGTGATTTCTTGGCATGTCCTGGATATCCAGAATGTAAAAACACAAAAGCAATAACTAAAGAATTAGAAGTCCCTTGCCCTAAATGTGGAGGGAAAATTTTAGAGAGAAGAAGTAAGAAGGGCACAAAGTTTTACGGATGTAGTAATTATCCAGAGTGTGATTTCGTAAGTTGGTTTGAACCAACTGATATAAAATGTCCAGAATGTGGTGAATATATGTTAAAAAGATATAGTAAAACTAAAGGTGAGTTTATGGAGTGCTCAAATAAAGAATGTAAGCATAAGGAGTACAAAGTAGAAGAAAATGTTGAGGAAAATATTGTAACAAACAATGAGCAAAAATAAAACCAAGGTAAAACTATTATAATTATTACATCAATTAACTAAAACTTCATAAATATTATGTCGAAATCTATGAAAACACTGTTGATATAGCATGGATATTATGATATTATTAAATGGAGAACGAACGATTCTAAATATTTTCAATATTTTGAATTTTATCTATTCTGAAGTAATTCTTGTAAAAAGTTGCTTCATGAGTTAGGTTAAAAAAATAGATTGTGTTTATAACATAAACGAGGAGGAATATTGTGTCACTATTAGCTAAAACAAGAATGTTGAATAAGATATTGCAAAAATCAGGTACAGAGCCTGTAGTTTTTGATGATATTTGTAATTTGCTAAGCGATGTATTACAGTGCAGTGTGTATATTATTAGCAGAAGAGGGAAAATATTGGGGTATGATTTATCAAGTGGATATGAATGTGATATTATGAAAGATGACATTATAAAAAATATGAGGTTTCCAGAAGATTATAATAACAATTTGCTTAATATCAACGATACAAAGGCTAATCTTATTAATAAACCCACTTGCGTATTCGAGGATACTAAACCATGCACAATAGAAAATAAAATAACTACTATAGTGCCAATAAACGGAAATAGAGAAAGACTAGGTACTCTTTTACTTGCAAGATTTGATAAAGATTTTACGGATGATGATTTAGTTTTAGTTGAATATAGTGCAACTATTGTTGGGCTTGAAATTTTGAGATCAAAAAATGATCTAATAGAAGAAGAAGCAAGAAAGAAAGCTGTAGTACAACTTGCTATTGGAACCTTATCTTATTCAGAACTGGAAGCTGTTCAACATATTTTCAATGAGTTAGACGGTGTTGAAGGACTACTGGTAGCATCTAGAATAGCAGACAAAGTTGGAATAACAAGATCTGTTATAGTTAATGCGCTTAGAAAATTTGAAAGTGCAGGAGTAATAGAGTCTAGATCCCTTGGAATGAAGGGAACTCATATTAAAATTTTAAATGAGAAACTAATGGATGAACTTAAAAAAATAAAATAAATTGGATCAGGGCAATTAGGGTTCTTTCTGAACTTTGGATATATCAATCGCTTAAAAAGAATGGCTATTCGGATGTGAATAGCCATTCTTTTTAGTATTTTATAATACCTGATTTAATGCAAATACCCAATACCAAGAAAGAACCGCAATTAGCTCTGACTCCTTTTTTTTTGCTCTAAAAAAATAGGCATGTAATAAATAGCAATATTTAAACTAAATAATGATGTTAGTGTCACTAAAATCATGTAGCGCCATTGAAAAATTTTAGCTTTATTAAAATTTTTATTGAATACAAGTTTACCATGTGTTATAATAAATTCGTGAGAAAATACACACATTGCTTAATTATGGAAGGGTGCCAATATTGGTCTTCAATAAGATGATGGTAATGGAGGTAAAAACCAAGGAGGTTACTATTAATGGCAGTTATATCAATGAAACAATTATTAGAGGCAGGTGTTCATTTTGGACATCAAACTAGAAGATGGAACCCTAAGATGGCTCCGTTTATATTTACAGAAAGAAACGGAATATACATTATCGATTTACAAAAAACGGTTAGAAAAATCGATGAGGCATATGATTTCATTAAATCTGTATCTGAAGAAGGCAAAGACATTTTATTTGTAGGAACAAAAAAACAAGCTCAAGAAGCTATTAAATTTGAAGCTATAAGATCAGGAATGCACTTTGTAAACAACAGATGGCTCGGTGGAATGCTAACAAACTTCAAAACAATTAAAACAAGAATACAAAGATTAGAAGAATTATATAAAATGGAAGAAGATGGAGTTTTTGAAGTTCTTCCTAAAAAAGAAGTTAGTAAACTTTTAAATGAGAGAGAAAAACTAGAAAAGAATTTAGGCGGAATTAGAAGTATGGATGCCAATAAAATTGGAGCTCTATTTATTGTAGACCCAAGAAAAGAGAAAAATGCAATTTCTGAAGCTAAAATTCTTGGAATTCCTGTTGTTGCAATAGTTGACACTAACTGTGATCCAGATGAAGTTGATTACGTAATTCCAGGTAATGATGATGCTATAAGAGCAGTTAAATTGATAACTGAAAGATTAGCTGATGCAATTATAGAAGGAAGACAAGGCGAGCAACTAGCTGAATAATAGTAACTATACTTTAAAAATAATTATGGAATAACATTTGAGGGGTAGGTGGAAGTTAATTCTTTCATTTACCTTTTAAGTTAGATAGGAATAGGAGGAAAAAATAATGATTACTGCAAGCATGGTTAAAGAGTTAAGAGAAAGAACTGGGGCTGGAATGATGGATTGTAA
>CAYXOL010000130.1:0-4533 GCA_964467165.1 uncultured Clostridium sp. | reverse complement strand
AAAAAATACTCAGGTTCTTTTAATCAAATTTACACACATCTATTGACATGACCTAATTAGTAAATATTTTTACATTAATTTATTCTTTTTAACTAATATATCCTTGCCCTGATTCTTTTTCGCAAAAGCTACAAAGAAATTTAATATTAGCCGCCATCGATAAGATACTCTAAAAATTCTATACCTTTATAAAAATCTTTATAAAACTTAAATTTTTTTAAATTTTTCATTAGTTTTTTATCAAATCTAAAATCCCATCTTAACAAGTGTCTCCCTTTAGAAGATATCTCAAGACCATATATTAATATTGCATCACTTCTAAAACGCAAGTCTTCATAATTATTATATATATCCATATTTTTCCATACATCTCCTTTCTTAAATACATCAACGATTGCAACAGAAGGTTCATGATTTTCATAATAATATAAAGGTGTTATAGTATAATGCGCGTTTGAATAACCCTTACATTTTTTTCTATCTGATGAAATCAAAGGAAAAACACGGTGACTATTATTTGTAGTTGAGAGAACTACCACTAAAAATTTATCAACTTTATCATGTCCTACTACCATAGCATCCTCTATACCATCTGTATTAAAATCTGCAATGGCTACACTTAATGAGATATTACTTTTGGTCCTTGTAAAGCATCCTTGGATATTTTTACATATATCATTTATTTCTTCGGGATACTCATTGGGATGGTAAACTATAAATTCAGGATTCCATTTTAATATTAAATCATTTATTTTTTTGGGAATATCGACTGTAATTTTCCTATAATCCAAATTAGACGCTTGCCTATTTTCTACTGAAACAACTTCTCTCACCATTTTTTCTTGAGGAGATATTGAAACAACATTTAGAAAGATAAAAAAGAAATAAATGCTTATCTTATGCATTGTTCTATAACATTTTCATCTATATTATTACCTTTACAGCATTGTATGTAATTATCTTTATCTTCAATCTTTACTGGTTTGCAATAAGAAGGTTCATTTTGATTTATATCTATATGATAGTGAGGTGGATTAAATTCATAAAGCAAAAATCCTGTTTTTTTACATATTATCTCTATAAATTTTCTTCTGTTCTCTTCAGGTATCATAATTTTTCTTACATCAACCTGATTACCGCACCTATGTAATGTATGTGGTGTTTTCCAATCACTGTTTATATCAAATAATCCACCCCATGGAAGACTCATATCATTTATATAGATGGCTTTTGAGTTTGGGAAATATGATTTATACTCGTTTGCAATCTCAATAATAGTATTAATTAATTTTTTTGTTCCAAAATGATTATACGGATGATTTTCAGTCTCTCCCCATAAAGTATAATTTGTTCCTGTTGATAATTGAATAAGCCCGGGAACAGCAACATACAAATAATCAGTTTGACTTCCTGAACATCCTCCTAGCCATTCAAAATATTCTGTAATTAAAGTAGAAAATTCAGGCATTTTTTCCCAATAATAATATGTGGTATTTGGCATCATTTGTGGAAAATTTACCGGAGAAGGTTTTGATAAAAAGGAACTATCTGAAGGAATTGTAGAATCTGTTCTTGGATTAGTTATTAATAATGGAGGGGCTGGAGGATCAAAATGATAATGTCCACCGCTGCCATAAGCATGTCCGTAAGTTTCCTTGGCCGTCCATAATTGCCCTGATGTATTTTTACATCTTATCGCCCACATTACCTTCTCTTGAGGGAAAAAATAATGCTCATTAACTCTATTCCCTTTTTCATCTAAGTAACTTTTTGAGGGTTTTACCTCAATGATTTCTCTATTTTCATTTATCTTATACAATTGTTTCTGACAGACTGGTTCTTCTTTAGTGATTGATGGTGTTTTAACATCTAAATAATTGCTTAAATCTAAATTAGATTTCCCACTATCAAAGTCGAATATCTCACCAGCAAAAAGAAAATCAACAAAGAACATAAATAACATCCCCATTAAAATCCTGCTTTTCATCTTACCTCCCTATATCTTATTAAATTGTAAAAAAAAAAGATATATGTCAATTATCGTTTCTTTTCATCCAATACATCCTTGCACGAATATTAGCGGCCACATTTTTGCCTTTATTCTTTTTTGCTAAAACTACAAAGAAATAGTGCTAACAACAAATCCTTGCTCTTATATATATTGATTATTATTGTTTTAAAATTAAAGATAAAGATTAATCTTAATCTGACAGTTGGTATGAAATAAATTTGTTTCCATTATAGATGTAAATACTTGATGATTTCTCAAAAAAATTAATTACAAATGTATCGGTTTTTAGATTAATTTCAGGGCGATTAAATTTTTTGTTTTCAGAGATTTTAGTTGGTGTAATAAGTGTAAGATAGTGAAAAATCCTATTTTCATTTTCAAATAGAGGAGATTTCCAAACTTCTAATATTCGATAATTCTCTTTTTCACTAATTAAAGCTACAACAATCTTTTCTTTTTGGTTTCTTCCACTTACTACTAAATCAGGTTTATTATCTCCATTAAAATCTCCTATTACTGCTGTTGGAGTTTGATAAGCCATGAAAGGTCTCCACGGCATAAAGGTTTTGAATTCATATAATTTGATAATTATAGGATCCAAATCCTTTGCTTTATAGATCTCAAATTTAGGAATTAGATTGTAAATAAGATTCTGGATATGAGTAGATAAATAAATTGAATAATCAACTTCAATTGAGAAATCTTTTATTTCCTCGGATGATAAATCAAATGTAAAAAAAAGACCAATAGCAAGGTATATTTGAAAAAATACATTAGATTTAATTTTTATTTTTGGCACAGTTGGGAACCTCGTCAGGTGGATTTTCAATCTCAGTGTCAAATTTAGGAAACTTTAAGTGATAGTGTGGTACTTTATATTTAAGATCTAACTCATCTGCATCTTTTGATTGGCATGGTACCCATGAAAAATCTGCATTTTCTAAAGTTTGTGGTAGTCCATTCCTGTGCAATTCTATTTCAACTCCATATTTACATACGATTTCTTTTAAACGTTCCCTATTTTCTGGAGGAATGGTCCATATTCGCAAGTCGACTTGTCTTCCATATCTATGAAAGGTGTGTTCTCCTGTCCAATTAGCATAGATATCGAATTTGCCACCCCATATTAAACTCATATCATTTATACATAAAACTGGAGCAGTTGGGAATTCTATGTAATATTCCCATGCAATCTGTTTTAACAAATCAATCGTTTGAGGTCTTGCAAAATGATTAACAGGATGTGAAGGGGTTTCACCAACAAGTTGATAATATGTTACTCCACCATGTAAACTATCCTGCCATGCAGGTTGTAATAAAACAAGACCATCAATCTTTATATCAATTATATCATAATATGTTCCCGAACAAGCACCATAAAATTGTATAGTATGTTCTACTCTGGTAGCAAATTCGGGTGCTTTAAAATAAATATAGGAATAATTATTTACTTGAGTTACAGAAGAGCATGCAGGATTTGTTAATTGTTGATTATTCCAATCAGTATAAGGAGGTATATTCCCATCATGATTATGGCCTCCATATTTGGGATAGAAAACATATTTTTCACACACTTTATAAGTTAGCGAAGCATCCGAAGAATTACATTTATACCTTGAATAAAATTTATCATTAGGTTTAAACTTGTAATATGTTTTTCCTTTTTCATCTTTTAATGGTAAAACCTCTTCTGTTAATCCATTTTCCAAAACTCTAAATAATTTCATTTCAATAGAATTATCTTTTAGTTGGCTAACTCCTGGCAAATTCATCTTATCAAAAATAATTGGCTTATCATATAATTTACCATCAAAGTCAAAATTAGTTGCTTGAGAAAAAGCAACATTGTTACAAAATAACATTATCATCAAAAAGATTTTCATCTTACCTCCCTATATCTTATTAAATTGTAAAAAAAAAAAAAAGATGTATGTCAATTATCGTTTCTTTTCATCCAATATATTCTCGCACGAATATTAGCAGCCACATCCTTTTTTACATTGCGAACTATCTTATCTTTTAGGTTTACTTATTGGCTTTTTACGATTAAAAGGTGAAAGCGGATAATTTAAAGGTACACACAATCGGTTATCTGTGGCTAAACTTTGAATAACCATATTATCTGAATTTATAGCGATTACCTTTACCGGCAGGCCTGTTATGGTTATGTAATTCTTACCTATTTTAGCCATAATACCCCCCATTGAGTTCAAATCCCATTGGATTTAGGGGTAGGTGGACGGGATTTGAACTTTTTAATTCAATATAGTTGGTATTTGGTTTGCGTCCTCTACTCTCCCCGTGATTTGAACTCGTTAAGTCCTTTATGCCCTTTTCAATGTATTTTCCATTCATAATTTCATTTATTTTGTCTATTGGAAGCTCATATAACTCTAACCTTATTCTGTCTTTAAACACAAGAACCTGTTTTATTATCAGCTGAATAGTTCTTATTTGTAACTCAACCGGCAGTTTGTATATGTATTTGGCAAAATTTCTAAGTGTCTGCTCTATTACATCAA
>CAYXOL010000129.1:0-5094 GCA_964467165.1 uncultured Clostridium sp. | reverse complement strand
ATTATTATCAAACTTAATTATAAATTTGTCCAAACTTTTGGGTGCAGTCTATAATCAGGGCTTTTTTTATAGGTCTCAGATCGGGGTTTAAAGCCCTGCAATTTATTGCAGTACTTTAGTAATGCGAAAAAATATAAAATATTATTTTTGAGCAGATACCAGTTTTTAAAATTTGTATTTAAGTTTAGAACAGAAAGACTTTCGGTCTCTAATAAAACCAAAAGCTTTGCACCTTCAGTGCAGAGTAGTTTAGGAGAATAAAAAAAACATATTATACACGGTCTTTTATTTTTAAAAAATAAATATCAAGTGAAAACTCAGAGATCAAAAGCAAAAATGTTGATGATTTGGTAGATTCGGTCTGCAATGATGAAAACTCTTTTGTTAAGAAACATGATGATGTAATTAAGAATATTTTTATAAAAAAAGGGCTGTCTTTTTTAAGATAGCCCTTTTTATTTTGGATAATTCAATAATGAATTAGATTTTATTAAATTTGGTAGTTTACATTTTCATTTTCCATAGCATATTTAAATGCCCACGCCATCAGGTTACCAAAAAATGCGCTATTATAAGCACCATTTTTCACAATGGGAGTTCCTGTACCCGACACACCACAAACAGTGTCCATAAATGGAGTATCTAGACCAAAAAATGCATATCCTAATGTTGTATGTCTAAAAGCATAATGTTTGCCGTTTAAAGGAAGTAAACTTACTGCATTTGGAGGTACTGATGTAAAAGGAGCACACCTAGTACCATTTGTTTGATTGATAGTACGACCTTTTAAATCACCGAATGGTCCTGTAATAATAGGGTCTGCTATGCTGGCAAATTGCCAGCTTGCTAAATTGGAGCTATCTGAAGTACTTGATAAACCGGATGTGTTGAAAATAGTATTCATAACCGTGTTTAACGAGCTGTCTGCATTGTCGCTTACCCCAGCATGGAGGGTAATTAAAACTCCTTTTTTATTCTTAACAAAATCATTAAGAACGGACAGCGCCCCATTTTGTTGAGTATAGTACTGGGAGTCCCACGCATATGACCATGTTTGTATTATAACATCGATTTTATTGGCGTTGATAAAGTTTTTTATCACTGATGGATCTGTAGTGGGGCCTAAAGTAAATATGTTTACACCTTCCATTGCAACAGTAGCACCACTATTGGGTCCAAAATTGTTTCTTGATTCTAACATAGCTCTGGAAGGCGTGTTAGAACCAGGCACCTCTGGTCCGTAATGCACGGTCAAATCCCCAAAATGCAGTACATTCATCTTACGGATTCCGACAGTAACATTTGCTGTACAGGCAGGGCTGATACTGTTCGATGTAATATTGTAACTAAAAGTACCACCAACTCCCGCTGTTCCAGCTGCAAACATAGTCACACTTTGCTCACCCGTACTTGTAAACGTACCCGTTTTAGAGAAGCTAATACCATTTACAGTATTGGTACTTAGATTATAGTCCCCAACTGCCGTTACGTTAACAGGAACTACCATCGTATTTGCTGATGTCATTGCTAGTCCGGGTAAATAAGAACCTGTGGTAGTGATACTGCCGCAGTTTATAGTATATGCTATTGGCTGTTGTGCCACTGTAACATTTACTGTACAAGAACTTGACGTTCCTGGGCTTCCTGTAACTGTAAATGCAGTATTTCCAGGTGTAAGAGGTGTACCTGTTCCATTTAATATAACCTGTTGCGTTCCTAAAGCCGAAAGATCTATAATGCCAGAACTAAAGGTCATTCCGTTAGTAGTAGTAGTTGTAATGGTAGTTTTACCTGTTGCTGTTACATTTACCGGCAGTACAATCGTATTTGCTGTATTAAGCGGTGATGCCTGCATATAGGTTCCTGTTGGTGTAGCTTCCGCACAATTAATGGTGTAGGAGACAGGAGATACCGTGACAAGTATGCCACTACATGATGCGCCAGAAACGGTTTTCGCATTTGATGTAATGACAAATGAATCTGTTTGAGATGCTAAGGGAGTTCCCGTTCCTAATAATTCGACACTTTGAGGGCCTGTCGTTGTAAATTTACCCGCACCTGTAAAAGAGTAACCATTTATAGTATTAGTGCTTATGCTCCAAAATCCGATATTAGTTACGTTTACGCTCAAGGTTATTTTGTTACTAGTGGTAAGAGGTAAACCGATATTATATACCCCTTCCTTTGTTACACTTGAACAATTTAGTGCGTAATCAATTTCAGCCCTTTCTACAAAAATATTGGGTGAACAATCATTTGTAGATCCGTTTATGGAAACTTTAACAGCATCTCCGGCACTTCCGGCATCATAACCCATATTTGGAGTACCTACGCCAGGCAGGTTCAATATATAAGAACCCGCTGCAGGAAAAGCCCCGCTGGCATTAAAATAATATCCATTATTTGTTGTTGCTGATATTGTGTAGGTTCCCGGTTGTGTTACTGTCACAGGAATAGTCATAAAGTTTGAGGGTGTTAAAGCAACACCTTGTTTATAGGCACCATTCACAATTCCCTGATTACAATCCGCAACAGCAATACTAAGTGTTGCAGGCGGCTGTGTACCACAGATACTCATCCACAAGTTCTGTCCCGCATTCCAATAATCGAAACAGTTTGTTGTAGTGTTGAAAATCAATAATCCGTTGCTTAGATTAGCAGGAATAATTGCATCTCTTTGAGAAGTGGTTAAGCGCGAAACTAGCATTCCTTTACTGTTGCTTTCCAGCTCGAAGATTGCTCCCGGTCTTGCTTTTTCTGATCCGCTGCTTATTGTGCCATCTTTTAATTTGGAGTTTTGTACCTGAGAAAAGACTGGAGACAAGCCACTGATAATTAAGAATATTGCTAAAGCAATTTGTCTCAACTTTAATATATTTTTCATGGTCTATTTCATATTAAGTTTATAATTCATTAAGCCTTGACCGCATGTTATCATTTTATGCCGTCGAAACATTTATTTTAATGAACTATTTAATAATGTTTCTAATTTGCTTAAACGCAATTCCATAGCTTCTGAAGCTTCTTTTAGTATTTTAATTTCTAACTCTTTGGCTTCAAGTTGTTTGTTCTGCTCAATTACATGCAGGTAGAGTTCTTCCGTTTTTTCTAATAATTGTATTGACAGTTCAGAAACATTAAAAGAGTATCCTTCTTTGGTTTTTTCCAGTTCATTGATGGGTGTTATCCCTGGTAAATGCTTGTTGGTTCTAATAAAGGTATCCACACTCTTTAAATCCTTAAATTTATAATCTGCTTTTATATCTGAAAATCCTTTGAAGTAATCTTCGAAAACATAATCTGCATAGTATGAATTCACTGTACTAATAGCCCCGTTAACTCTTAGTTTTTCATTAGGGGCTGCGGATGGTGTAGTATAGCCAATTCCGACCCATCCCTGTGTGTAAATGTTTTCAGTATTTGTTGTTGCTCCCTTATTACTTTCAGAACCAAACCATGGTTCTTTGACAGCAGCGCCGATATCTAATACGTGTAGTCTTGCGTCTTCGTCAAAATAATCAAGAGTACCAGATGTTGAGTTTACAGTTAAAGTTGTAAGTGTTTGTGCATCACCTACTAAGTCTATCATTTTGAACTCAGTTTTTTCATTATTTTCGTCTGTAAATATTAAAGAATTATCAGCTCCATTATAAGATAATGAAGTTACTGTTTCCTTTGATTTTATTACTTTCTCAAGTTCTTCATTAAAGTTGGTACCACCGACGATCGTTGCTGCATTTGATTCGATTTGAGCTGGCACGTCGAAAGTTTTCCACGTGGCAGAATTAGTGCCATTTGAAGTTAAAACCTGCCCACTGCTACCGCCGTTAATATCCAAAGCAGTTGCCGCCGTTAATAATTGCCCCCCGCCTGTTACACTTAGCGCTGAATTTGCAGATGTAAGATTATAAAGTGAACCTGTATCAAAAGTACCAACTCTTATCCACTTGTTATTCCAATAATAGTACCCCGGCGTCACGTCATTAATAGTCGCCGTGTTATAAATCATTAAACTTGTTGCAGGATCAGTAACAGGACTATTATCTGTTGTATTTACCAGAGCTACTCTAGGCATGAGAAGACCTCGTTTATTGGAAGTTATATCTAACTGTGCAGAATTATCAGGATTGAGTGTTCCTATTCCTGTTTGAGCATGGGATAAGGTGCCAAAACCAATCATGGCAAGTATTAATACTATTTTATTTTTAAATTCCATTGCTATTGAATTTTATTAAAACTCTTATGTAATTCTATATTATCAAGCTCTTCTAATTTGAAGAGAAGGTCTTTTTGTTTATCCAGCCATTTACAAGTAAATTTGATACATGTAGCTTCAAAATTGAAAATTTTTAAGGTTATGAATTTTAAAGTATTGTTTCAAAGTTGCCTGTAGAAATTTTAGAAGAACAAATTAATTTTTAGTTTTGAAAAAAGGGAGAAGCATCCCTCTCCCTTTTATTTATTTAAAAATATTCTATAATTTAGAAAGTGTTTGCCATTTTAATGGGGCTACAGATTCTAAAATAAGCTGATATGAGTTAGATTGACCAATTGTCATTTTTACATCAGCCTCATCAATTGTTCCACTCGAAACTGATACTTTTACAAAAGCATCATCATTAGTATCTACTCTCTTAATAGAGAACACTTTACCAACTAAAAGAGGGTCGGTTACAGTTGGTAATGTTAATGTTAAATTTCCAGTGACAGCACTTGCATCAATAATTACTACATTATCAGTATCAATATTTAAAGTAGTACTTGATGAAATCCTTAATACACTCAATTTGTTGCTTACAGGATTTTTCCATTCTACTTTACCATCATCATCTGTAGTTGTTAGAACTTGTCCTTTAGCACCTCCATTAATCTTTAACGCAGCGTCTGCAAATAATATATCCGTGCCAGCAGCTGTGCCACCAATAGTAATAAGACCGTCTTGAGAAGTTAAGCTTCCTTTACCAGTTGCATCATTATTAATTTTAACCCAGCTTGGAGATTTTGCTACCCATTCGGCGTCACGTCCCGCTACTGTTTTGTCTGTTCCAACGTAAGCAAAAATATCTCCGTTTGGATCTTTTACAATTGCATCGA
>CAYXOL010000128.1:0-5149 GCA_964467165.1 uncultured Clostridium sp. | reverse complement strand
ACTGTAAATTTTGTAGAGGTTATAATGTTTATTGTAATAGCTATAGCATTATTAGTAGCAGTAGTAATAGCAAGTTTAGGTGAAAGAAGAATTCCTGTTCAATATGCTGGAAAATCAGTTGGAAACAAGACTTTCAAAGGGCAATCAACACATATTCCTATTAATGTAAATGGATCTGGAGTTATCGGTATAATTTTTGCAATGTCAGTAATGACATTCCCGGAAACAATAGCACAACTTAAACCGACATCTTCAATTGCAAAATTCATTACATCAAGTCCTTGGAGCATATTTGAGCGGAACAGTTGGAAATATGCCACGGTATATTTTGTGTTAATAGTATTTTTTACATGGTTTTATACTCAGGTAACATTTAAACCAGATGAAATGGCTGAAAATATGCATAAATCATCAGGCTTTATACCAGGTATTAGACCGGGTGGAAATACTGCAACATATATCGATATGGTATTGACTAAGGTTTCAATACTTGGAGGAACTTTTGCGGCTGTTATAGCAATATTCCCTATTATTATAGAGGGATATACACACTTTAAGGGAATATACTTTGGAGGGACAATGTTGCTAATTATGGTAAATGTAGCTCTTGAGACGTTAAGGCAACTTGAGTCACAATTGGTAATGCGTCATTACCAAGGATTCCTTAGATAAATTATTACCAGGAGATGATACTATGAGAATAATCTTGTTAGGTCCTCCGGGAGCCGGAAAAGGAACGCAAGCAAAATCCATTAGCAATAAATTCTCCATACCACATGTGTCAACGGGGGATATATTCAGAAAGAATATTTCAGAAAAAACTCCTCTTGGAATCGAAGCTAAGAAACATATCGATAGGGGACACTTAGTTCCTGATGGATTGACTATAGATATAATCAAAGATAGGTTAGATAATGAAGATTGCAAAAATGGATTTTTATTAGATGGATATCCTAGAACTGTATATCAAGCTGAAATCTTAGAATCTATATTAGAAGAAAAAGGTAATCGTCTTGATACTGCATTATTAATAAAGGTTCCTAGAGAATTTATTCTAAATCGAATGACTGGTAGAAGAGTTTGTCTTAACTGTGGTGCTAGCTATCATATTACATTTAATCCACCGGAAACGTCTGGGAAGTGTAACATGTGTGGATCTGTTCTTGTACAAAGAGCTGATGACAGTGAAGAAACCGTTAGTGAACGGTTAGACATATATGATGCTCAAACGCAGCCACTTATAAAGTACTATAGTGACAAAAACTTATTATCAGTAGTTGATGGAACACAAGCAATTAATAGTGTATTTGAAAGTATCTGTGGTATCTTAGGAGAGATAGAAAAGTGATAAACATAAAAAGTGATATGGAAATTGAATATATGAGAAGTGCAGGTAAAGTGGTTGCTCGGGTTCTTGCATTAATTGAAAAAGTAATAAAACCAGGAATAACCACTGCAGAAATAGATAAATTAGCTGAAGATTTCATAATAAAACAAGGTGCTAAACCATCTTTTAAAGGTTATTGTGGATTTCCGGCTTCCATATGTACATCTGTTAATGATGAAGTGGTTCATGGAATTCCAACTAATAGAATTTTACTGGAAGGTGACATAATTAGTATAGATTGTGGTGCCATACTAAATGGCTATCATGGAGATGCTGCTAGAACTTTTCCAGTAGGAAAAGTATCTGATGAAGCTGCAATGCTCATAGAAATTACTAAGAATAGTTTTTTCAAGGGTGTTGAAAAAGCTATAATAGGAAATAGATTATCAGATGTATCTGCTGCAATTCAGTGTTATGCACAGGAGCATGGATACTCTGTAGTTAGGGATTTTGTAGGTCATGGAATTGGTACGTCAATGCATGAAGATCCTGAGGTTCCTAATTATGGTCCTGCAGGTAGAGGTCCCAAATTAGTTCATGGTATGGTACTTGCAATTGAACCTATGATAAATATAGGAAAGCATTATGTTAAGGTAGAATCTAATAGATGGACGGTAGTAACAAAAGATGGCAGTTTATCTGCACATTATGAAAACACTGTTGCTATCCTAAAAAGTGGTCCTGAAATATTAACTTTGAACTAATAGAGGTGAATGGTTTGGACGAAAATACCCTTTTAGGTAAAGTTGTAAATTCTAAAGCGGGAAGAGATATGCACAGAAAATTTATTGTGGTAGGAATACTTGGTAGCGAGTATGTGTATATTTCTGATGGAGATTTAAGAAAGATTGAAAAACCTAAAAAAAAGAAGGTTAGACATCTTGATTTTACGGACATTGTTGCTGAGGAAGTTAAAGATTTAATTTTATCTAAAAAAGAGGTTACTAATTCTAAAATTAAAATATTTTTGCAGTCTGCAGATATTCGTAAGGAGGTTTGATTACCTTATGTCAAAAGATGATATAATTGAAATGCAAGGTGTAGTAGTAGAAACTTTGCCAAATGCAATATTTCAAGTAGAACTTGAGAGTGGGCATAAAATATTAGCTCATATTTCAGGTAAGTTAAGAATGAATTTTATAAGAATATTACCAGGCGATAAAGTTACAGTAGAACTTTCTCCCTATGATCTCACTCGTGGGAGAATAACTTGGAGAGATAAGTAATAAGGAGGGTTAGCTATGAAAGTACGGCCATCAGTTAAACCTATGTGTGAAAAATGTAAGATTATTAAACGAAAAGGAAGAGTAATGGTTATCTGTGAAAATCCTAAACATAAACAAAAACAAGGTTAATAAGTTTTATTTTCAAATGGGTTTAGTTAATTATTAAATGTAAAAATTAATATATTGCTAATAAATCACATTAAGTCGTTTTATAGGTTATAAATGTGATAAAATGTTAACAACAAGTATCTAGGAGGTGTAAACAGTAAATGGCAAGAATAGCAGGTATTGACCTACCAAGAGAAAAAAGGGTTGAAATAGGCCTAACATATATATTTGGTATTGGATTACCAAAGGCACAAGGCATTCTTAAAGCAACAGGTGTAAATGCTGACACAAGAGTTAAAGACCTAACTGAAGAAGAAGTTAACGAACTTAGAACATACATTAACAAAAACTTTATAATTGAAGGTGACTTAAGAAGAAAAGTTGCATTAGATATAAAAAGATTGATGGAAATTGGATGTTATAGGGGCATAAGACATAGAAGAGGTCTTCCAGTAAGAGGACAAAAAACTAAAACTAATGCAAGAACAAGAAAAGGCCCTAAGAAAACAATGGCGGGCAAAAAGAAATAGTAAGGAGGGAATACAATGGCTCAAAAAGTTAAAAGAAGTAGAAGAAAAAAAGAAAAAAAGAACATTGAGCACGGTTGTGCGCACATAAAGTCTACTTTTAATAATTCCATCGTTACACTTACAGATGTAGCTGGAAATGCTTTATCTTGGTCTAGCGCTGGTGGATTAGGCTTTAGAGGATCAAGAAAGAGTACTCCTTTTGCAGCTCAAATGGCAGCAGAAGCTGCTACAAAAGCAGCTATGGAGCACGGTTTGAAGAGTGTTGACGTATTCGTTAAAGGACCAGGAGCAGGTAGAGAAGCGGCAATTAGATCACTTCAAGCGGCTGGATTAGAGATTACACTAATCAAAGACGTTACTCCAATTCCACATAACGGATGTAGACCACCAAAAAGAAGAAGAGTCTAGTTATTAAAAGTATAGTAAACATACGTATAGTAAACAGGAGGTGTAATTTGAATGGCAAGATATACTGGAGCTACTTGTAGGCTTTGCAGAAGAGAAGGTATGAAGCTAAACCTTAAGGGTGATAGATGCTTCACGGATAAATGTGCATTTTCAAGAAGAGGCTATGCACCGGGACAACACGGACAGAGTAAGAAGAAAATGTCTAACTATGGATTACAATTAAGAGAAAAACAAAAGGCTAAGAGAATTTATGGAATACTTGAAAGTCAATTTAGAAGATACTACGATAAGGCTGACAAATTAAGAGGAATAACTGGTGAAAACCTATTAAGACTTTTAGAAGTTAGACTTGATAATGTAGTTTACAGATTAGGATACGGAAATTCAAGACAAGAAGCTAGGCAGCTAGTAACTCACGGACATTTCTTAGTTGACGGTAAAAAGGTAGATATTCCTTCTTACAGTTTAACAGCAAATCAAGTGGTATCTGCATGTCCAAAGAGCAGAGCTACTGAGAAGTTTAAGGTTTTCGCGGAAAATCCTAAAACGTTGCCAAATTGGTTATCAGCTAACCTAGAAAATTTCGAAGGAAAAGTTGTATCAATACCAACTAGGGAAGAGATAGATGTTCCTGTTAATGAGACGCTAATCGTCGAGTTATACAGCAAATAGTCATTAGTATAGAATCAGTTGCCCTCATAATAAGTTGCCAATTAAAAAAAAGGAGGGTTTATTATGTTAGAAATTGAAAAGCCAAAAATAGAATGTATAGAAACTGCTGAAGATGATTCATATGGTAAATTTATAATTGAACCATTAGAAAGAGGTTATGGTATAACACTAGGTAATGCATTAAGAAGGATTCTTCTTTCTTCATTACCTGGAGTTGCTACAAGTGCAGTTAAGATTGATACAGTACTTCATGAATTTTCCACAGTTAAAGGTGTTAAAGAAGATGTTACAGAATTAATTCTAAACATCAAAAGCTTAGCATTAAAAATGGATGGAGAAGGCCCTAGAACTGTTTATATTGATGCTAAAGGACCAGGAATAGTTACTGGAGCAGACATTAAAACTGATGGAGATATTGAAGTCGTTAATAACGATTTACATATAGCAACATTAGATGATGGTGCTAAGCTATATATGGAACTCACTGTTAACAAAGGTAGAGGATATGTGTCTCAAGCAAAAAATAAGACAGATGAATTACCGATAGCTACTATACCAGTAGACTCAATCTATACTCCAGTTAAAAGAGTAAATTTTGCTGTAGAGAACACTAGAGTAGGTCAGATTACTGATTATGATAAATTAACTATTGAAATTTGGACTAATGGAACAATTAGACCAGATGAAGCTATTGGTTTATCAGCTAAAATACTTATCGAGCACTTTAAGTTATTCATGACATTAACAGATCATGCTGATAATGTTGAAATAATGGTTGAAAAAGAAGAAGATAAGAAAGAAAAAGTTCTTGAAATGAC
>CAYXOL010000127.1:0-5203 GCA_964467165.1 uncultured Clostridium sp. | reverse complement strand
AACTTTATAATTAAATAATATGATTTATTTTTTATCAAACTATTTAATTATAATTTTACATAAATGAAATATATTTATCATATATTAATTGAAAAGTGAGAGGAATAGTTATGAATTTGGACGTTGGCAAAAAAATAAAAGAATTGAGGACAAAAGAACATTTAACCTTAAAAGATTTAAGTGCAAAAACTAGTTTATCCATTGGCTATTTATCACAACTAGAAAGAGGGCTAACAACTGTAGCCATTGATTCCTTAATGAATATTGCTAAAGCCTTGGAAGTTACATTATCCTATTTTCTAGCTGAACCAAAACATAAAAAAGATTTTATCATTCGTAGCTATGAAAGAGAAGTGTTTCAAGTTGAAAACAACCAAATTATACAGATTCAATTAACAAATGACATCGAAAACAAGGATTTGCTGCCAAGAATTTTTGAAATACTTCCAACCAGCAGTACTGAGGAAGTAACACTATATCCACATATTGGTGAAGAATTTGTATATGTTCTAGAAGGAATTTTAACACTATTAATTGGCAATGAAAGACATGAACTATTTCCTGGAGACAGTGCCCATTACAGCTCCAAGCTTCAACATAACTGGGCAAACAATACCAATAGAACTGTAAAAATATTAACAGTTCATACTCCAAATCTTTTCAAAAAATAGACAGGAGGCGAATTATTTGGCGTCAACTACTATTATCAATATTCAAAAATATTCAATTCATGATGGTCCTGGAATTCGTACTACAGTTTTTTTAAAAGGATGTCCCCTAAATTGCTGGTGGTGCCATAACCCAGAAAGTCAAAATAAAGGCAACGAAATTATGTTCTTTAAGGAAAGATGCATTGGCTGCGGATCATGCTTAAAAAGATGCCCCTCAAAAGCAATAGACCTGGTAGACGGATATCCTGTAGTTAATGAAGTAAACTGTACTCTTTGCGGAAAGTGCAGTGATTTTTGCCCCAGCAATGCCCGTGAGCTTGTAGGAAAAAATATAACAGTTAAGAACCTTATGAAAGAAATAATTAAAGATGAAGTATTTTATGAAGAATCAGATGGTGGAGTAACATTTTCTGGAGGGGAACCATTAATGCATGCAGATTATTTAAGCGACGTGCTTAAAATCTGCAAAGATAAAGGTATCCACACAACAGTTGACACTAGTGGATATATCGATTGGAACCAATTCGAAAAAATAGTTGATAAAGTCGACCTTTTTCTATTTGATATTAAACATATGAATAATGAAAAACATATTAAATACATGGGTGTAGGAAATGTTGTAATTTTAGAAAATCTAAAAAAACTTTCACAAAGGGGTAGTAATATTTATATACGACTACCATTAATTGCTGGCATAAATGATGAGGATGAAAATATTGATGCTGTAGTTGATTTTCTATCTAATCTAAATATAATACAGGTAAATTTATTACCCTTTCATAAGATGGGAATGGACAAATACAAAAGACTTAATAGGTCATATAAATTATCAGGACTAGAAAAACCAAAAGATGAAGATATAGACAAAATTGCAGAAAAATTTAAAAGTGCTGGAATAAAAATTAAAATTGGGGGTTAGTGTATTATGATGACTGAAAGAGTAAAAAAATTAAGGCAGCAAAGTTTAAAAGCTATCCCACACATCTCTATGGAAAGAGCAATAATAGTTGATGAAGTTTACAAGAAATATGAGGGTAGCGTTTCAATTCCTGTTCTTCGCGCTTTGGTTTTAAAAGAAATTATGCAAAAAAAACAACTTTGCATTAATGATGGTGAATTAATTGTTGGTGAAAGAGGAGAAGCACCTGCATCAACTTGCACCTATCCAGAATTATGTTGCCATACCTTGCAGGATTTTGATGTTATGGATGCTCGGGAGCGAATATCCTTTAAGGTTGACAATGAAAGCAGAAAAATTCAAGAACAATTAATAATACCTGCCTGGGAAAAGAAATCCATGAGATACAGAATACTTGCAAACATGACTGAGCAGTGGAAGGAATGCTATGCCGCTGCAATGTTTACAGAATTCATGGAGCAAAGAGGACCAGGTCATACAAGTGGTGATGATAAAATATTTAAAAATGGTTTTTTAGATTTCAAAGCGGACATAGCTAAAGCTATTTCAAAACTTGATTTTTATAATGATGATGAAGCTCTTGATAAGAAAAACCAATTAGATGCAATGAATATAGCTTGCGACTCCGTAATAATTTTAGGACAGCGTTACAGCACTTATGCAAGGGAGCTTTCACAAAATGAAGCAGATCCAATTCGAAAAAAAGAACTTTTGGACATAGCTGAAATTTGTAGCCATGTTCCTGCACATGCACCAAGAAACTTTAGGGAAGCTCTTCAAATGTATTGGTTTGCTCACATATGCGTTATATCTGAATTAAACCCTTGGGATGCATACAATCCAGGAAGACTTGATCAACATTTAAACCCTTTTTATGAAAGAGAAATTGAAAATGGAGAATTAACTCGCGAAGATGCTATAGAATTCTTAGAATGCTTCTGGGTAAAGTTTAACAACCAGCCTGCCCCTCCTAAAGTTGGTATAACCTTAAAGGAAAGTGGAACCTATACTGACTTTGCAAATATAAACATTGGCGGAGTTAAAGCTGACGGCCTAGATGGAGTAAATGATGTAAGTTACCTTCTTCTTGAAGTAATAGATGAAATGCAGCTTTTGCAGCCAAGTTCAAATGTACAAATTAGTAAAAAAAGCCCACAAAAATTTGTAAAAACAGCTTGCGCCATATCTAGAAAAGGCCTTGGACAGCCTTCAATGTTCAATGCTGATGCAGTTACTCAGGAGCTTATTAATGCAGGTAAATCGCTAGAGGATGCAAGATGCGGAGGTACTAGTGGATGTGTTGAAGCAGGTGCTTTTGGAAAGGAAGCTTATATTTTAACGGGCTACTTCAACTTACCAAAAGTAATGGAAATTACCCTTAATAATGGAATTGATCTAATGAGTGGAAAAAAATTAGGTCTTGAAACTGGAGATCCATCAAAATTTGAAACCTATGACCAGCTCTTTGAAGCCTATAAAAAACAATTAAAGCACTTTATAGATATAAAAATGAGAGGAAATAGAGTAATTGAAAGATTATATGCAACTCTTATGCCTGAACCGTTTCTTTCAGTATTAACCAGTGATTGTATTTCAAAAGGCAAGGATTATAATGCAGGTGGTGCAAGATACAATACCAGCTATATTCAAGGTGTTGGTATTGGTACAATTACTGATGCCTTTACAGCTATAAAAAAACATGTATTTGAAGATAAAAACATTACTATGAATGAATTAATGGATGCAATGAAGACTAATTTTGTGGGGCATGAGGACATATTAAAACTGTTAAAGAGCAAAACTCCAAAATACGGCAATGATGATGATTATGCTGATGACGTTATGAGAGAAATATTTAATTCCTATTATAACGAAGTAACTGGAAGAAAAAATGGTAAAGGTGGAGAATATAGAATAGATATGCTTCCTACCACTTGTCATGTATACTTTGGTTCAGTTATTGGAGCTACTTCTAATGGAAGAAAAGCCTATATGCCTGTATCTGAAGGTATTTCGCCGGACAAAGGTGCTGATGTAAATGGCCCAACTGCAGTTCTTAAATCTGCAGCAAAAATGGATCACTTAAAAACTGGAGGTACATTACTTAATCAAAAGTTTACCCCCTCTGTTGTAGAAGGTGAAGAAGGCTTAAATAATTTATCAAATTTGGTAAGGTCATATTTTAGATTAGATGGTCACCATATTCAATTTAATATTGTCAGCCGCGATACTCTACTTGCTGCACAAAAAAATCCTGACGACTATAATGATTTAATAGTAAGAGTTGCAGGATACAGTGATTACTTTAACAACCTTGACAAGGTACTTCAAGATGAGATAATTGGACGTACAGATCAATCCTTTGAAGGATGTGGCTGTTAAAAAATAACGGAGGGATATAATATGAATAAAATAATAGGATTTATTGGCTGCGGTAATATGGGTAATGCAATGATTGGCGGAATATTGAATGCAAATTTAGTGGCACCTTCAAGTATTATTGTAAGTGACTTAAATGAAAAAAATTTAGCACAAACGGCTGAAACATATGGTGTTAAAACTACTACAGATAATAATGAAGTAGCTAGAATATCTGACATTCTTGTATTATCAGTAAAACCAAACTTATATCCGGTAATAATAAAACAAATAAAAGACCAAATTAAAGAAGAGGTAATAATTGTTACTATTGCAGCTGGAAAAGCTATTAAAGACACAGAAGAGCTGTTTGGCAAAAAACTTAAGATAGTTAGAGTAATGCCTAACACTCCAGCACTTGTTGGGGAAGGAATGGCTGGAATTTCTCCAAGCGCAGTGGTGACAAAAGAAGAACTTTCTGAAATAGTTACCCTATTTGAAAGCTTTGGAAAAGCAGAAATAGTTGATGAGAAATTGATGGATGCAGTAACTGCGGTGAGTGGTTCATCTCCAGCTTTTGTATTCATGTTCATTGAAGCAATGGCAGATGCCGCAGTCCTTGATGGAATGCCTAGAGATAAAGCCTACACGTTTGCAGCGCAAGCCGTTCTTGGTTCTGCAAAAATGGTATTAGAAACAGGAAAAAACCCTGGCGCTTTAAAAGACATGGTATGCTCTCCAGGCGGAACTACTATAGAAGGTGTAGCTGCTCTTGAAGAAAAAGGCTTTAGAAATGCAGTTATTTCTGCCCTTAGAAAAACAACTCAAAAATCTATTGAATTATCTAAATAGGATATTTTCTAATATTGGGAGGTAATATTATGTTTAAAACTAATGAATATTTTGAGGGAAATGTAAAATCAATGAGTTTTAACACAGCTAAAGGCCCAGCAACAATTGGACTCATGGCTGTAGGAGAATTTGAATTTGGAACCTCATCAAAAGAAATTATGACAATTACAAGCGGAAACCTACAAGTAAAACTTCCTGGAAGCCCTGAATGGAAAGAATATAAACAAAATGAAACCTTCATAATTGAGGCTAATAAAAAATTTAGCGTCATAGCCAAAGAAGAAGTTTCATATCTTTGTTTATACAAGTAGAAATAAAAGTATGTCAAGCATTTTTGAAAATGTCCCCCAATATTTAAAACATTAGCACCAGTTTTCTGGTGCTTTTATTTTGGTTTTGATTG
>CAYXOL010000126.1:0-5334 GCA_964467165.1 uncultured Clostridium sp. | reverse complement strand
GAACGGCTGATAAAATAACATGATCACTATCAGTGATAATAACTGCTCTAGTTCTTCTTCCATAAGTAGCATCAATTAGCATTCCTCTATCTCTTGCTTCTTGAATTATTCTTTTAATTGGAGCTGATTCTGGGCTGACAATAGCTACCAATCTATTAGCTGAAACAATGTTTCCAAATCCTATGTTTATCAATTTTATACTCATCTCGCGCCTCCTGTTTATTCTATGTTTTGTATTTGCTCTCTAATTTTCTCTATTTCGCTTTTCATATTAATTACTGTATTTAAAATTTCTAAATCATTAGCTTTTGATGCTATAGTATTTGTTTCTCTGTTCATTTCTTGAATAATAAAATCAAGCTTTCTTCCAATTGGCTCGTCTAAAATTAGAGTTTCCCTCATTTGCTCTATATGACTATTAAGTCTTACAATTTCCTCATCAATCCCAGCTTTGTCAGCAAAAACTGCGACTTCCATAGCAACTCTATTTTCATCAAATTCAACTTCCTTGTGTAGTGTATTTAGCCTTTGAGTTAATTTAACTTTATACTCTTCAAAAACAAAGGGTGATCTTTCTTTAACCTTTTGAACTAGTCCATTGATTAGATCACATTTAATGAAAACATCCTCTAGTAATTTTTCTCCTTCCCTTTCTCTCATAAAAAGAAGAGCTTCAAGAGATTCATTTAATGCTTGCTCAATACCATCAAAGCTTTCCAAAATATCTTCTTCCTTTTGTTTAAGGGTTATTACCTCAGGTAATCTAGCTATTTGAGAAACTGATACGTCTCCTTCTAGTTTATATTTATCCTTTAAAACTTGAAAGCATTCCATATAACTTTCAACTAATTTCTCATTCAAACTAGCAAAAGCCTCGCCATTTTCATAATTTCCTTGAGTTACAAATACATCAAGTTTCCCTCTTTTTACTTTTTCACCAATTATTTTTCGAATTTTATCTTCAAATGCAATTAGTACTCTAGGCATTCTTATATTAGTTTCGAAGTATCTATGATTAACACTTTTAATTTCTATGGTAAAATTTCTACCATCTTTTTCGTAGTTCCCTCTTCCAAACCCAGTCATACTCCTAATCATAACAACGCATCCTTCCAATGTTCATTGTGAACCCTTACAATTATACATAAACTAACACTATAATTTCAAGTTAAAATTATAAGTTATCACTTTTATCAGGATTTTCATTAAAAAATGATGTAATTTAATGTATTTTAAAAATAGTTTTCACTTATAATAAAATATTTCCTATATACCTTATTATATACCAATAATAATATTAATCACCACATTTATTTAGAGATTTTAAAGCTTCTTCAATAATAAACACATCTTTGGTAAGTGCTATACGGAAATAATCATAACCAAGTTTTCCAAAAGCATCCCCAGGCGTAACCACAATCCCATTATTAATCAATAATTTTTCACAAAACTCATTGGTTGTATAATTTTCAGGTGTTTTGCACCACAAATAAAAAGTCCCCTCCGCATCAAAAAAATCAATGTTTTTTTGAAGTAGAATCTTCTTAGCAACTTCTCGCCTTTCATCATATATCTTTCTTATACGGTATATATAATCCCTTTCTAATTTAAGCGCAGCAATGGCAGCCTTTTGAACTGGGATAAATTGCCCAGAATCGCAATTACTTTTCACTTTTAAAAGTGCATTTATTACTTTAGAATTACCTACAGCATATCCTATTCTATATCCTGTCATATTGTATGTTTTAGATAATGTTCCAAACTCCACACATTGCCTTTTTATATCATACTGCATAATACTAATGGGTTTCTTTTCTGCCTTAATTATCTCATTATATGCCGAATCATTGCATAAAACAATATTATTATCATAAGAAAACTTTATAATACGCTTATAGAACTCACTATTGGCTACTGCACCAGTTGGATTATTTGGATAATTTACAAAAATAAGTTTACATTTGTCAATTATTTCTTCTGGTATATTATTATAATCTAGCATATATCCATCGCTTTGCTTTAAATCTACGGTATAAGGTATACAGCCCCATAGTTTCGAACAAATACTATAAACAGGATATGCAGGCTCTGGCACTATTACTACATCTAAAACATCGCACACTGCTGGAATAATATTACTTATGCCCTCTTTTGATCCAATAAGAATTATTACTTCATCTAGGTTTAGATTTACAGAATAAACATCTTTATAATATTTCATAACAGCTTTTTTAAGTTCAATTGTGCCATCATAAGGCGGGTAATTGTTATACCTATAATCTTTTAATCCATCTATTAGAGCCTTAGTAATTTTTGAATGAACTTCTAAATCTGGATCCCCGATGCTGAGGTCAATAATTTTTTTGCCAGTAAGAATAGCTTGATTTTTCATATCTTCAATTTTTTTAAAATGATATTCATTAACATTCAATAGTCTATTATTTATTTTCATAATATCACCCTTTACACAATTTTGTATTATGTTATTCGGGTAGTTCTAACTTTGTTACATTAGTATGTTGATAACAGAAAAAAGAGAAGCACATATTAATACAAACACGCTTCTCTTTGCTAAATAATTCTAAAACTAATTTTATATACTAGTTTATATCTTTTATTATATTCGGCTTTTGTATCTTCCTCTTTCAAACATGCCTTCAATTTCTTCTAAGTTTGAAGTGCTAGCAAGTGCAAGCATAAGTTTAATTCTCGCCTTTTGACCTGGAAGGCTATCTCCAAAAATCACGCCAGCGTTTCTAAGCTCTTTCCCACCACCAGGATATCCATAAGAGTCTAATACTCTTCCCTTGAAACATCTAGATACCATAACTACTGCCACACCATTTTTTATAGCTTTTTTTACTCCTTCTGCCATTTCCGGCGGAATATTGCCTCTCCCCATAGCCTCAATAACAAGCCCTTTTGCACCCTGCTCCACGCAAAAATCAATCAATTTTGAGTCCATTCCAGCACAAGCTTTTATTAAATCTACTCTGGTTTCTATTTTTTCTGTTAATATATGTTCTTTTTTCAAACTATCCCTGTAGAATATTACTTCATTGTTGTCGATAATTCCTATAGGTCCAAATTCAGGGCTCTGAAAAGTATTTAGATGCATTGAATGTGATTTAGTAACTTCACCCGCACAATTAAGTTCGTCATTTAAACACACCAACACCCCCCTATTTCGTGCCTCTTCTGAAATAGCAGTACAAATAGACGCTGATAAATTTGCTGGTCCATCATACCCAAGCTCCGAGCTATTCCTCATTGAACCAGTAACAATTACAGGTTTTGGATTATCTATAGTTAGGTGTAACAGGTATGCTGTCTCCTCAAGCGAATCTGTGCCATGTGTCACTACAACTCCACATATATCCTCTCGGAGCAAGAAACTTTTTATGTATTTAGATAATTCCATCATGAGATCTGGTGTAACATGTGGTCCCGGCAAACTTGAAAATGTATATGATTCTATTTGTGCATAATTTTCAATTCCCGTAACCATAGACATTATTTCTTCTCCACTTAGAGTTGGAATTGCTGCCTTCATTCTTGGATCTACCGTCATTGCTATTGTGCCGCCATTAAATATAACCGCAACCTTTTTCATTTAAAATTCCTCCTAATATTTAGTCCTAAAATTAAATAATATATTCTATTTGTTTATTATATAATAAATTAATTTTTCTTTAGCAAACAAATTCTATTTTACAATATATTTATAACAATTACATCTCAATTTTTTTAATTTTGTACATAGTTATGAAAAAAAATAAGATATACTCATTGTTATAAGCACATCTTATTTACATAATTCTCATTATAATGATTAATTAACACTTATATATCCTATTTACTGTAGCATAATTACTAATGAATATGACAGTTTAGTTATTAAAACTATTTATTTTTTAAATATTCAAACAAGTCCCTTTCTATTTCATCGCAAGCATTATCATCTGTGGTTATATATTCCCTATGTCCATCTAATGCCTTAACTTCAATCCTCCCTATTTCATCCCCATTAACACTATTAATTTCACGTTCAAACTTCATTATCTTATAGCCCTGATTTATGAAGTATTCTATTTGATTCGCCATGAAATCACACTCCTTTTCTAATTACAGATATATACTTTAATTTATAAAATAAAAAATAACCATTTCTAAAAATTCATTTTAACTTCTTCTTTCCTTCTTCTGCTCTTTTTGCTTATCGCTAGAAGCTGTTCTTTTAGTTCCAATATTAACTTCTTGATTATTTAATTCATTTTTTTTGCCCTTTTGCATATCATTTCACTTCCTTTTAATGCATTAGTTTAAACCTAGAGCATTAACCACATACTCTACTCAAGAGTTTCTCCATTGAAGTTCTCATAAAGTGGTGGTGATTTTTTATCTCCTTTACTTTTCTTAGGTTTACTAATGTTGTCACGTTTAACATTAATATTACTATTTTTACTGGTTCCAACATGTTGATGGTCAGGCATATTCAAAACTCCTTTCAAATTAAATTGTATTCTTTTTTATTTTCTCTATTTGTAAGCATTCTTATACATATCAACTTTACTTATAATTTATTTTATATAAGTTCATGAGAAACAACTTTTTTTTGTAATTTTTATAAATAGCAGTAACCTTTTTAATCAAATATCATAATATATATTACAGTAACTTTACCTATAAAATTTTTCACATTATAAATCACTTATTTATTTGTTTGTTTCTATCCCCCCCATAAAAAGCCACCTCTCTTTAATGATTGGTGGTTTTACCTTTATTGTCTAAATATTTGTTTATATTAGGAATATTAATTTGCCTGTATATAATATATATAAATAAGTAATTTATGAGGTGTATTAAATGGATAATGCTTCAAAAAAAATAATGCATTCAGAAATTCATGGACATATTAACAATAAGGAAGATATTATTACTCCAAAAATACAAAAAAAAGATTACAGACTTATGGCACTTTGGATAATAGTGGGTATTCTAGCCATATTCTTACTTTACTACGCTTATGAACTAATATACTTTTACTTTTAATTGATTTTATAAAGAATTTTTAGTTTATCCTAGGAAAAATATAAATTTTACAGATTAATGCAAAAATAAGGTATCTATGATTAGTAACTCATAGATACCTTATTTATATATGATACATATATAAGTAAATTTTATAATTCATAATTTTTAACAACATTTTGGAAGCTTCAAGTCTGCCATCTTCTATAAGTGGCAGTTGCTCAGCCCAGAAAAGTTACTTTGGTGGCAGTCTAAATCTGCTTCCAAAGTTGTTAATCTGCAGCTCCGCAGGAGATGATTTAA
>CAYXOL010000125.1:0-5418 GCA_964467165.1 uncultured Clostridium sp. | reverse complement strand
CAAACAATATAGATTGCTTTTTTAACACTTCATTAGCTTTGATAATATCTGTAATGTCATTAAAAAAAATAATAAACTGACCTTTAGTTGGACTAATAATATTAACTTTAAAATGCTTGTCTAAGGTTTTAAAATATATATTATGATGTGTGCCTTTGCCGCTTAGTGCAACTCGAGCACATGCATCAATCCAATTTGAATTTATCTCTGGGTATACTTCCCTTATTGTTTTGCCTATAATGTTTTTTTACTCATGCCAACCATGCTTTCAAAGGAATTATTTAATTCTAATATTTTAAAATTAATAAGATCTCCATCGCTTCCATAAATGACCTCATTTAACATAAAACCCTCTTCTAAAGAATTAAATAAATTATTAAAATACGTTTCACAATCACCATTGCAGCTATAACGTTTAAACATTTACTTACATCGACCCCTTCACCATTAAATACTTATTTATACTTCTTCTCTCAATTATACATAATACAAATATTTACTTCAATGAACTATGCTTTAAATAAAAAAATCAGGAAAATCAACCATGTAATGATTAGATTTTCCTGACTTTTAATATACTTTTTTATTAGTTAATTTTAATAGCTATTAACACTTGAGTTATATTACATTTTTTCAAAATCAGATTTTGTAACTCCACATAATGGACAAACCCAATCTTCAGGGATATCCTCAAACTTAGTACCTGGTTTTATCCCACCATCTGGATCACCTAACTCTGGATCATATTCATATGCACAGACTATACAAACATACTTATCCATAACAACATCTCCTCTTAAATTATTTATATTATCCTAATATTTGTTTTAAATCATCTTCGGGTGTGCTTATTGGTTTAATATCAAAAGTATCAACCAAAAATTGTAATACATTTGGACTTAAGAAAGCTGGCAAAGTTGGTCCGAGGTAAATTCCTTTTACACCAAGTGAAAGTAATGCTAATAAATCTGCAACAGCCTTTTGTTCGTACCAAGTTAAAACTATTGCAAGTGGTAGATCATTAATACCACATTTAAATGCATCAGCAAGTGCTGAAGCTATTTTAACCGCAGAATATGCATCATTACATTGACCTATATCAAGCAATCTTGGTAGTCCTGCAACTTCACCAAATTCTAATTTATTAAAACGGTACTTACCACAGGCTAAAGTAAGAATAATACAATCTTCTGGAACTTTCTGTGCAAATTCTGTGTAATAATTTCTTCCTGATCTTGCACCGTCACATCCTCCGATTAAGAAGAAGTGTCTAATTTTACCTTCTTTAACTGCATTAACTATTGTTTCAGCATGACTCAAAGTTGCTTTATGTCCGAATCCAACAAGGATTTCTTTAACTTCTTCATCTTTTTCAAAGCCACCGAGTTCTAGTGCTTTACTTATTATTTCAGAAAAATCTTTGTGACCAGTCTCATCAGCCTCAATATGTTTTATACCATCCCAGCCGACAACACTTGTTGAGAAAATTCTATCTTTATAAGAATCTTTTGGTTTCATTAAGCAGTTTGTTGTCATTAAAATACAACCTGGTATGCCATCAAATTCCTTTTGTTGATTCTGCCAAGCTCCACCAAAGTTACCCACTAAATGTTTGAATTTATTAAGTTTAGGATAACCATGAGAAGGTAACATTTCACCATGAGTGTATATATTTATTCCTTTACCTTCAGTTTGCTCAAGTAACATTTCAAGATCTCTTAACTCATGACCTGAAATTACGATAAATGGTCCCTTTTTAATATTTACATTAACCTTTGTAGGTGTGGGAGAGTTGTACATCTCGTTATTACCTTTATCTAATACTTCCATAACCTTAACGCTAGTCTCTCCAGTTTTAATTAAATACGCAATAAGGTCCTGAAGATTTAAACTATCATCGGTAAGTACTGCTAAAGCTATAAAATAAAAATCATCAACATCATCGCTAATGTATTTAATAAATCTAGCTTGGTGCGCATATGCTGCAATTCCTTTTAATCCGTATTTTATAGTTTCACGAACTGAGCGGATATCTGCATCTAAATTTTCATCATACATAACGCCTGCTTTTTTAGCATCTTCAAGAATTTGTTCTTTAGTATCGCTTAAATTATATAATGCTTCCTCGCTAGTTACATTTTCGTTCATTGCTTTTTTTCGCGCATCTTCTTTTATTACTTGAGATTTTTTAAGCATGTCCATATGAGACTTTGGATCAAAATTTACATTAGTTAGTGTCATAAACAATGAATTTTCAACAAATGAAACCCATGACTTATCAATTTTTTCACCTTTAGCTAAAAGTTTAGTAGCATAACAACTTATTCCTTTTAGTTGGTAAATAAGTAAATCCTGCAGTGCTGCGATCTCTGGGGTTTTACCACAGACTCCCATCTTAGTACAACCTGTTCCACCGAAAGTTTGTTCACATTGAAAACAAAACATTTCTCCTTGCATATGTAACCCTCCTAAATTTTCATATTATAGTAACATTATCTTACCCTATCATTGTATAAAGATACAAGATAATAAGCAACTTTATTTTAAAATATTATATTACATTCAGCTCATTGATATAATCTCTTAAAATTTCTTTTGCAATATTCGATATAAAAATACTCCTTCTTACAATCTTTGATAATCACTTATCTCAATTATTGCCAAGAAAGAGTACATTTTATTCTGTTTACACAAAGTTATTTATAGGCCATTATCTTATTAAAATATCTTTATATTCGTCACTTTCCATCATAACCTTTTTTGCATAAGGGCAATGAGGAATGATTTTTTTATCCTCTTTGCGAGCATACTCTACTACTTTTTTTACTAATTGTAATGCTATCCCTCGGCCGCTTAATGAATCAGAAACATACGTATGATCAATAATAATTTTACTCTCACCTGTTGGAATAAATGTAATTTGGGCTAAAATATTTTCAATGTTTTCACCGATGTAAAATTGATTTTTACCTTTTTTTATGACATACATAAATATCACCTCATTTTTATATTATATCATTCTAAATTGTAACTGAATGTCTTTTATTTATTTGTAAAACATATTAAAATAGCGTTAGATTTTTAGGTAGTTAAATAGATAAGAAAAAATTCTGTTTGCTAATCATTGATATACTATAAAATTAGAGCTATAGTTGTTTATAATAATTTAAATAATATTAAAAAGGGAGAGGATTATTAATGCCAAATAAAAAATTAACACCAGAGGAAATATCCAAAATAGAAAAAGATAAACTATGTAAAAAGCAATCTCTATATCTTAATATTATTTGAGGTAAGGTGATTGCTTTTTGTCTCAAGATCAAAATAATCTTGAGACAATCTTATAACCATATTTATTTATTGGTAACTATCCTATATCCTCTTATTTCTCCATTATTGTATTAATTTTCCAGTACATACCATATAATAAGATGTTATATGGAACCAAAAGAAAAAAGTCATCTGGAGCCCAGATGACTTTTTCCTTTTATTAAACATGATGTTTTGTATTACTAGGGATCCTATATAGAATATACGATTTGAAAATAATCTTCTCCAAATCTTAAAACCCTCCCCCTTCCTCCATATATATAAGTTAAAACCCCCAAAGGAGGAATCACCCATGAACAAAACCCAAATAATAAAATCCCTAATCCCAGGCTCCTTACTATCCTATGAAAAATACAACATCCTCCCCTCACTCACCATAGCCCAAGCCATCCTAGAAACAGGCTGGCTGCAGCATGTTAAAGGTAATAACATCTTCGGTATCAAATGGACAAATGGTTGCGGCTATGAAGTTCAAGAGCTTAACACCCATGAATTTATAAATGGAGTCAAAACCCCCATGGTGTGTAAGTTTAGAAAGTATGACTCTCTAGATGATAGCTTAGTGGACCACGGAAAGCTTTTAAGCTTCAGTAGGTACAAATCTGTAATAACATCTAAGGACTACAAGGAGGCCTGCCAGAACGTTTATAATTCAGGTTATTGCACCGATAGTGAGTACCCTGAAAAACTCATGGCCATAATTGAAGAAAATAAGCTTTATATTTATGATACTGCTCCTAGATCTGAAATCTCTAAAAACACAACTGCCGAAGATATTAAGTATTTGCAGCAATGCTTAAACCTTATGAAAATAAGAGATACAAACAATAATACTTTAGCTATCGATGGTGCCAGCGGACCACTAACCATAAGCGCAATTAAAAAGCTTCAGGCTATACTAAGCCTTTCTATGTACGGCATATGTGGACCTGAAATATTATCTGAAGTAAAAAGTATTATGGAAAGGCCCCTATGTAGCCTCAGATCTACGGGATACAAAACAGCTATAAGATATATCCAGTGGAGAACTGGAAGCGCCATAGATGGTATTTACGGAAATGAAACTGCACGCCTTGTTACGGCCTATCAGCAAAATAATAAATTAGTGGCGGATGGAATTGTAGGTAAAGGTACCTGGCAAAGCTTACTCTCATAAATCATCACCTGCGCAGCTCTTCATCTTGTTGGAAGTTGGTTTTTTTTGCCCATCCCCTCCAAAATGGGGATAGTCAAGAACACCCTACTGGAAGAACCTAGAGAAAGTGTGAGCTATTCCAAAAGCTAAAAAAGCTAGTGAAGTAGCAAGAACTTGGAATATAGTGAAGATTTCTTGCTGCTAATTGCTTAGCCTAGTAATGTTACACCGGTTGCAGCCTAAATCCACTTCCAAAGTTGTTAATATTACAGCATCACAGATGATGATTTAATTTAAATTATTATTGAAGTGCGGCGTAAAAATACCGTAAAATTCAGAAATGAATCATACGGTATCTTAATAAATTATTCGTTTTTTATAGTTGAGTCGTTAAATAAGAATATTCCGAAGCAACCTAAACTTTATATTTTTTATGTAAATGGTTGTTTATATACCTTCTTATTAAAACACCTAAAATAAAAGGTGGTACTATATTTGAAAGCATAATATTATAACTAAAATCACTGCTTCTAAACACTTCTGTTTTTGAACCTAGAACAAAGAAAACAACAGCAAGTATGAGTAGCTTTAAATCATAATTCTTAGTTGACTGTTTCAGCACTAACTTTCCAAATATAAGACCTATTAACAAAAGTATAAATGTTATTATATATTTCATTAATTAATCCTCCTTAATTTATCCTAATCAATCGTAATTTTACGATAGTCAAACAATAATATGCCAATCCGACACAACTTTTAAGAAGATTATACCACTAGATACTATTTTTACAAACCTATAACCAGCACAATAAGTATACTTTCCTAAAAAATAAAATAATCCCCTCAAAATTCCCAAAACCTCTCCCCTCCTCCATATATATAAGTTAAAAACCAAAAGGAGCATTCCTGTTATGAATTAAAATGAGGTTTGAAAAAAAGAGCACCTACTG
>CAYXOL010000124.1:0-5796 GCA_964467165.1 uncultured Clostridium sp. | reverse complement strand
TAATACTCTAATACACATAATTTCTTTTGCACCAGAATTATCTGCAACCTTTAATCTAGTTTGCTGTTGTATCATATCAAATACCTCCTTCCAGTTCTTACATTGAAATATTTATTTAGCTTTTTCAACTATTCCAGTAATTCTCCATCTTTTATCCTTGGATAATGGTCTAGTTTCCATAATTGATACTTTATCATTAATTTGAGCTTCATTATTTTCATCATGAGCTTTAAATTTTACAGTTTTATTAATTATTTTTCCGTATAATGGATGACGAACTTTAGTTTCTATTGCTACAACTATTGTTTTATCCATTTTATCAGAAACTACTCTACCTATTCTTGTCTTTCTGTTATTTCTTTCCACAAGAGCAACCTCCTTTCAGTTTTACTGTTCTAAAGACCTTATTTCTTCTTGTCTAAGGATGGTCTTAATTTGGGCTATAGATTTTTTAACCTGTTTAATTCTCATAGGGTTCTCTAATTGTCCTGTAGCTAACTGAAATCTAAGGTTAAACAATTCTGCCTTTAAATCAGACATCTTAACTTGCAAATCTTGAGGATTACTTTGTCTTAATTCATTTAATTCATTAGCCTTCATTGAGTTCACCACCCATTTCCTCAAAATCTTTTCTAGATACAAACTTAGTTTTAATTGGAAGTTTGTGTGAAGCAAGTCTCATCGCTTCTCTAGCTGCTTCTTCTGTTACTCCTGCAATTTCAAATAAAACTCTGCCTGGCTTAACAACTGCTACCCAATACTCAACAGATCCTTTACCTGAACCCATACGAGTTTCAGCTGGTTTTTCAGTTACTGGCTTGTCAGGGAAGATTTTTATCCAAACCTGACCTCCTCTTTTAACATATCTATTGATAGCAACTCTGGCAGATTCAATTTGGTTACTTTTAACCCAACCACATTCTGTAGCTTGCAATGCATAATCACCGTATGCAATAAAGTTTCCTCTTGTAGCCTTTCCTCGCATTTTACCGCGATGAACTTTACGATGTTTAGTTCTCTTAGGCATTAACATGTTTTATTCCTCCTTCCTTACACTTCTATGCGTTTACTTCTTCCTTAACGATTTTCTTTGTAGGAAGAATTTCACCTCTATACACCCAAACTTTAACGCCGATTTTTCCATAAACTGTATTTGCTTCCGCAAACCCGTAATCTATATCAGCTCTCAATGTTTGGCATGGAATTGTACCTTCGTGATAGTGTTCTGTTCTAGCTATTTCCGCTCCGCCAAGTCTTCCTGCACATGCAGTTTTAACTCCCTTTACGCCAGTTCTCATAGCTCTTTGAATAGTTTGTTTCATTGCCCTTCTAAAAGAAATTCTTTTTTCTAGTTGAGAAGCAACACTTTCTGCCATCAATTGAGCATTATTTTCTGCTTGTTTTACTTCTACTATATTAATTAAAACATTTTTATCTGCAACAATTTTTTTCATGTCTTGTTTTATAGTTTCTATTCCAGAACCGCCTCTACCAATAACCATTCCTGGTTTAGCAGTAAATATATTTATTTTAACTCTTTTAGCTGCTCTTTCGATTTCGATTTTAGAAATTCCAGCTGTATAGAGTTTGCTTTTCAAGAATTCTCTAATCTTAAAATCTTCAACAAGATTATCTGAAAAACTCTTTTTGTCTGCATACCATTTAGAATTCCAATCTTTTATAACACCAACTCTAAAGCCGTGTGGATTTACTTTTTGTCCCAAGTTATATCCCTCCTTCTTATAATCTTTCTGTAACTGTAATTGTTATATGGCTAGATCTTTTTCTTATTCTATAAGCTCTTCCTTGTGCACGTGGTCTAAATCTTTTAAGTGTTGGACCTTGACATGCATAAGCATTATTAACATACAATCTACTAACGTCTAAATTCAAATTGTTTTCTGCATTTGCTACAGCTGATTTTAGCACTTTAGTTACTACCTCAGCTGCATTTTTGGAAGTGTATTGTAATATAGCAAAAGCTTCATTTACATTTTTACCTCTTATTAAATCAAGAACAATCCCGATTTTCATTGAGGACGTTCTCACATATTTAGCTATAGCTTTAGCCTCCATTGATTGTTTCCTCCTTCCGACACTATCTTACTCTACTTGTTTTTTCCTTATCAATGTGTCCTTTGAACGTTCTAGTTAGAGCGAATTCTCCTAATTTATGTCCTACCATATCTTCTAAAACATAAACTGGTACGTGCTTTCTTCCATCATGTACTGCAATAGTATGACCTATCATTTGCGGAAAAATAGTAGAAGCTCTTGACCAAGTCTTTATTACCTTTTTTTCGCCAGTCTTGTTCATTTCGTTTATTCTGCTAAGCAGAATTTCTTGTATAAATGGTCCTTTTTTAACTGATCTACTCACTTTTGTGGCCTCCCTTCATAAAACTTAACCATAGACTCGAAGAGAAAAAATTCTCTCCAGACTATTTCTTATTTTTTCCCTTAACAATAAACTTGTCAGAGTATTTTTTAGTTTTTCTAGTTTTATATCCCAGTGCCGGTTTACCCCAAGGAGTCATCGGACTAGCATGACCTACTGGTGACTTACCTTCTCCACCACCATGTGGATGATCATTAGGATTCATTACAGAACCTCTGACTGTAGGTCTGAAACCTAAATGTCTTGTTCTTCCTGCTTTACCTATGTTAACAATATCGTGAGTTACATTAGAAACTGTTCCTATAGTAGCTCTACAGTTTACTCTAATATATCTTACTTCTCCACTTGGAAGTCTTACCTGAGCGTATTCTCCTTCTTTAGCCATAAGTTGCGCTGAAGAACCAGCAGATCTTACAAGTTGAGCACCTTTTCCAACTTGTAGTTCTATATTATGAATTGTAGAACCTGTTGGTATATTGATTATTGGAAGAGTGTTTCCAACTTTTATGTCAGAATCAGCACCTGATACAATTACATCTCCAACTTTTAATCCTACTGGAGCAATTATATATCTTTTTTCACCGTCAGCATAACAAACAAGAGCTATGTAAGCAGATCTGTTTGGATCATACTCAATTGTAGAAACTTTTGCTGGAATACCATCTTTTGTTCTTTTGAAATCTATTAGTCTGTATGCTTGTTTTGCACCACCACCACGGTGACGAACAGTTATTTTTCCTTGGTTATTTCTACCACCTGATCTTTTTTGACTTACAAGAAGTGATTTTAGTGGCTTATCTGTTGTTATTTCTACAAAATCAGACATAGTCATATTTCTTCTTGAAGGTGTGGTTGGTCTAAATTTCTTAATCGCCATTTGATTTCCCTCCTTTTTCTTCGCTTATCTGGCCTCTGCCAATACCTGCTTAATAATTACATTCCGTCAAAAAACTCAATTGTTTTACTTTCTGTTGTTAAAGTAACAATAGCTTTTTTAAAGTCAGCTCTTTTTCCAACGTGAACTCCAACTCTCTTAGTTTTACCCATGTTTCTAAGAGTTCTTACGTTTTCAACTTTGACTCCAAATACTTCTTCTACCGCTTTTTTAACTTGAGTTTTATTGGCATGAATGTCAACTATAAAGGTGTATTTTTTTTCAGCCATTACAGCCATACTTTTTTCAGTAATTACCGGTTTTCTTATAATATCATGGCTAGTTAGCTTCATTATATATACACCTCCTCAATTTTAGATACAGCATCCTTTGTAACTATGAAATTCTCATACTTTAATATGTCATAAACATTTAAGTTGTTTACTGGGGATACTTGCACTCCAGGTATATTTCTTGCTGATTTATAGACATTTTCATTTGATTTCTCAACAACTATTAATGTTTTTTTAGTTCCGAAAGCGCTTAAAATCGCTAACATCGCTTTAGTTTTTGGTGAATCAAATTCTAAACTATCTATAACTATCATTTCATTTTCAGCCACTTTAGCTGATAAAGCTGATTTGAAAGCAACTCTTCTCATAGACTTTGGTACTGACATACGGTAATCTCTTGGCTTTGGAGCAAATACTATACCACCATGTATCCATTGTGGTGCTCTAATAGAACCTTGTCTTGCTCTACCAGTTCCCTTTTGTCTCCAAGGCTTAATTCCGCCGCCTCGTACTTCAGCTCTTGTTTTAGCTGATTGTGTTCCTTGTCTTTTATTTGCAAGTTGTGCTACTACAACTTGGTGCATAGCATTTACGTTGATCTCAACTCCAAATATATTTTCATTTAGTTCTATATCTCCGATTTTTTGTGCTTCTTTATTAAATAAATCTAATGTAAGCATTCTGCATCCTCCTTTCTTTTAAAGTTACGCTTTTACAGCATTTCTTATTACAACTGTACCCTTGTTAGGACCTGGTATTCCACCTTTAATTAATATAATGTTCTTATCAGCCATTACTTTAACTATTTCAAGGTTTATTACCGTTGTCTTCACATTACCCATGTGACCTGGCATATGTTTGTTTTTAAATGTTTTTGATGGATCAGAAGATGCTCCCATTGATCCAACTGCTCTATGGAATTTTGAACCGTGACTCATTGGTCCTCTAGATGCATTCCATCTTTTGATTACACCTTGGAATCCTTTTCCTTTAGAAATTCCTGATACGTCAATTTTATCTCCAGCTTCAAATATATCAGCTTTGAATTCTTGACCTACTTCATAAGCACTAGTATCTTCCATTCTAAATTCTCTTGTGAATCTTTTTAAAGATGTTCCTGCTTTAGCAAATTGTCCTTGCATTGGTTTGTTAACTAATTTTTCTCTTATGTCTCCAAAACCAACTTTAATTGCATTATAACCATCATTTTCAACAGTTTTAATTTGTACAACAACACATGGACCTGCTTCAACAACTGTTACTGGAACAACTCTTCTATTCTCATCAAATATTTGAGTCATACCAAGTTTTTTACCCATTATTGCTTTTTTCATGAAAATACACCTCCTACTTATTAGCGGACCACAAAAGTGATCATAATAGTTAGTAATAGTTATCTATTACTTACGTATAGTGGATTACACTTATACGCTTATCGCACTTATATGTACGCTTATAGTTTAATTTCGATATCAACACCGGCTGGCAAGTCAAGTCTCATTAGAGCATCAACAGTCTTAGGTGATGGACTAATTATGTCTATTAGTCTTTTATGAGTTCTTATTTCAAATTGTTCTCTTGAATCTTTGTATTTGTGTGTAGCTCTTAACACTGTAATGACATCTCTTTCTGTAGGTAGTGGTACTGGACCAGCTACTTTAGCTCCTGTACTTTTAGCTGTCTGAACAATTTTCTCAGCTGATTGATCTAAGATATTGTGATCAAAAGCTTTTAATCTGATTCTAATTTTTTGTTTAATCATTAATATTCCCTCCTTTTCATCGCACGCTTTACTTCTTACGTGCAACAGCGGATGTTCTGTAAACTGTTCCGGGTGTTGCATGCAATAAATGCATGGAACAATCGCAGGAACCCCGTCGCCCGATTCAAGATCAGGACATGCTCGGTGAAGAATAACCCGGAAGTCCGGCAACCTCTTACCTCATCGCTGTTACCACAATACAACTACTCAAGTATACAACACTTTATTTGCTTTGACAAGTATTTTTTCACTATTATCTTATAATTTTTATGATGGTTGTCTATACCTGTATTTTCACTCTAATTTTGTTGTATTTAAAAGGAGAAGAGCGTCCTCTTCTCCTTAATAATAAAAGCTTTTATTATTATGAATTTCCATCAATTGATGTTGTAAATACTTTAAATTTATTATTTTACTATTGAAGTAACAACACCTGAACCTACAGTTCTTCCGCCTTCTCTTATAGCAA
>CAYXOL010000123.1:0-6060 GCA_964467165.1 uncultured Clostridium sp. | reverse complement strand
TGGCTCCTATTTCTTTAGCAATTTGATATGCCATAGCTTTAAAAATAAGTTCTGCATTCTTATCGCCACCATCTATCATCTTATCAATAATTCTTCCGTCGTTGGTATTTAGATAAGCCACAAGACCCCCTTCACCAGTTAATTTTTTCTTTAACTGGCGAAGGGTATATTCTCCGCTAAAAGCAAGCTTTGCTAAATCTCCTACAGGTAGTCCTCCTGTTCGTTCAGGTGAAAAAGGACCTTCTTCATTGGCATTGTTCGCATCTAAAATTCTTCCATTTTTAACTGGAGACACAGAAATTCCTCCACCTATGTGTGCAACTACGTAAGTGCTACCTTCAAAATCTTTGTTTAATTTAGTACAAACTCTTCTTGTTACTGCTTTTATATTTAAGGCATGAACCAATGAACGTCTTGGAATCTCTGGAAGTCCGGAGATTCTTGCCACGTCTAATATCTCATCTACTGCTACTGGGTCAACTATAAATGATGGTATGTTAACTTTTTTTGCAATTTCAAAAGCTATCACTCCACCTAGGTTAGAAGCGTGTTCTGCCTGATACCCTATTTTTAAATCCGCCAGCATTTTCGGTGTAATATTATATGTACCACCTGGCATAGGTCTTAATAATCCCCCTCTGCCAACTACTGCAATTAAATCTTCAAGTGCTATACCTTCTCCCTCTAACCATTGTAGAATTAGTTCAGTTCTCATGTCCTTTTGATCATAAATTTTTTCAAACTTCTTAATTTCCTCAGAGCTATGGGTCAAATTAGATGTAATTACACAATGTTCATCTTTGAATATTGATAATTTAGTTGATGTTGAACCAGGATTTATTGCTAAGATATATCCTTTGGTACTCATTTAAACACCTCTCCTTATTTGCCTGTATAATAGCAAGATTTGTTGCAATCTATTTCCATATGTGATTTGTTGCCACTATCATTCTAACAAATATCATAGATAAAATTCAAGGGCTAAAAAGATTTATTATAGATGCTTCCATTCTTTCATTATATTTTCTGCAACTTTTAATCCGTCCACAGCCGCAGAAATTATTCCACCTGCATATCCGGCCCCTTCTCCTGCTGGATATAGTCCTTCTAGGGATATGCTTTGGAGTTTATCATTCCTGTCAATTCTAACCGGCGCGGAAGTTCTTGTTTCAATCCCAGTAAGGACTGCATCTTCCCGCGCAAATCCATTTATTTTATAGTCAAATTTAGGCAACGCCTCTTTTATGGCATCAGTTACAAAGCCCGGCAAACATTCAGTAAGATCAGCAAATTTATATCCTGGAGTATAGCTTGGTTTTACACTTCCTATTTCAGTACTAACTCTTCCCTTTAAGAAATCTCCAACTAATTGTACCGGCGCATTATAATTTGCTCCTCCAATATTATAAGCTAGTGCTTCATAGTGCCTTTGGAACTCTATACCCGCTAGTGGACTATCCCCTCCAAAGTCCTTAGGACCTACGGATACTACTATGGCTGAGTTTGCATTGGCCTTATCTCTCTTATACTTACTCATCCCGTTTATTGCAAGGCACCCTTGCTCCGAAGCTGCCGCTACTACTTCCCCACCTGGGCACATACAAAAACTATATACGGACCTGTCTAATTTCGAACTTGTATATGTAAGCTTGTAATCAGCAGCTTTTAATCTTTCATGTCCAGCAAATTTACCATATTGATTTTCATCAATCATACCTTGTGGGTGTTCTATTCTAACTCCAATAGCAAAGGGTTTACTAGACATAAATATCCCTTTGTTAAATAACATTTCATAGGTATCACGGGCACTATGTCCTGGAGCTAAAATTAAGCTATCACAGGGCAACTCTTCCCCATTAACTATTATGCTTTTTATCTTTTTATCTTGAATTTTTATATCTTCAAGTTTACTATTAAATCTTACTTCTCCGCCAAGACTTATAATAGTTTCGCGAATATTTTTAACCACGGATTTTAATATATCCGTACCTATATGAGGCTTACCCATATATAATATTTCACCAGGTGCACCCGCTTTCACAAATTCCTCGAGTATGTAATCACATCTAGTGTCTTTTGTTCTTGTAGTTAACTTTCCATCTGAAAAAGTTCCCGCTCCACCTTCACCAAATTGCACATTGGATTCTGTGTTTAGAACTGCTCTTGTCCAAAACTTAACTATGCTATTTGTCCTACGGTCAACATTTTCTCCTCTTTCAATAATTAGTGGTTTATAGCCCTTTTGTGCCATAAGAAGACCAGCAAACATTCCTGCTGGTCCCATTCCCACAATTATCGGTCTATGTTTCATATCAATAGTTCCAAACTCAAATTCAGAGTCATACTTAACTTCTTCAATTTTAACATCTTTATCATTTGCGCTTGCCACGACTTTCATTTCATTGTCTATTTCGATAAGAGCTGCATAATTAAACTTAATATTATTTTTCTTCCTTGCGTCTATGGATTCTTTGGCTATTCTAAAAACCTTTATTTCACTTTCAGAAATTTTCATCTTTCTTGCTGCCTTTGTTTTTACATCCTCTATATTTTCATCTATATCAAGAACTATGTTATTTACTTTAATTGCCATTTGCAGTAGTTACCCCCGTCTGTTTTTTTGTAATAGTTACTAGGTCTTCTGATATATCTTGAGATACTAATTTTAATCCCTCAGGTATTGTTATCACTACCTTTACAGTGTGCTCACCTTCCACTAAGCTGGCAAGGTCTATTTCGGCTGTAATCTTTTCAGGATCTAGTGCATTTATTACTTCTTCGGTACCTGAAATAACTATTGCGGTTTTGATTTTTGATAATTTAGCATCATACTTTTCATCTAAATTGTTATATTTGATATCCAAACTTAAATTCTTTTGCACTATTTTGTTTATATTAATTTCAACACTAACAGTACCTGCTCCACTAGTATTAACTAAACTTAATCCCTCTGGAATTAATACCTTTATCTCCATTTTAGTGGTCTTATTTATCTTACTTAAATCAATAACTTCCGTGTTTAAAGTTTCCACCTTATTAATATCAGTTGCGCTTCCAGTTACATCAAAATTTTCCGGCAGTACTTTTATACTCGCTAATTCAAATTCAGGGTCTAATTTTCCTATGGTTTTCACTTTTATGCCTAGAGATTTTGTCTTTCTTATAGGAATTTTAATATCCACACTAGATGGTTTTACCTCTACTTCTTTTACTTCTTTTCCTGATGCATCTACTGGTGTAAGCTTATAGGACTTTGCAACATCCTCTTCCTCTCCCTGTATATCTATTTTTACTAATAACTCTTTTACAATATTTACAAACTTTGACCCTCCTACTACTGTAGCGGAGTTTTGTGATAATTTTGCTGCAGAGGCATAAAACCCTTCTTTTGGCTTCCCACTTATATTTACATTTATAGGTAGTTTCGCTTCAGCAAGTTCATCTAAGTTTATGGTTATAAAAAGACCATCACCATTTACAACATTTATATTATCAGGGCTTTTTCTTATTTCAATAGGAATCTTTTGCTCTCCCTTTTTAAGAGCATATTCACTTAAATCTGCCACTACTGTGAACTCTTCTGCTTTCGTATTTAAAAGCATGCTAGTATTAGTTCCTTTAATATTTAGGGATGTGGTTAAATCTTGTCCTGACACCAAAATAAGATTTGACTTAGTTAATATATCCGTATTTAGAAGCTGCACAGGTACATTTTTCAGTTTAAAAGCACTCAATGGTGTTTCTGTACTTGCAATAAAAAGCCATAGTATAAAGGCAGCTATTACACAGCAAATTCTAATTATTAGTTGTTGTTTTCCCTCTTTATCCATGCCCTTACTCGCTCCTTTAAAGTTATTTTTTTGCTTTGCCTATTCTTTATTATTTGGACAAGTATTTTCTTAAGCTTATCCCTATCGTAGTTCCTTACCAATCTACCATTCACAGCCAGTGATATATTTCCCGTTTCTTCTGATACTATTATTGTTAGTGCATCTGAAGTTTCCGTTATTCCTATAGCTGCTCTATGCCGTGTACCTAATTTTTTACTTATTTTATCATTATTTGTTAAAGGCAAAAAACAGCCTGCCGATATTATTCTATCATTTCTAATTATTGTAGCCCCATCATGAAGAGGAGTATTAACCACAAATATATTTTCTAGAAGTGCAGAAGATATTACCGCATCCATGGTAGTTCCAGTTTTTATTACTTCCCCAATACCTGTCTTTTGTTCTATTACTATTAGTGCTCCTGTTCTACTTTTGGCTAAGTTTTCAACAGCATTAACCACTTCGGTTATGACACTCTCCACGGTCTCTTCATTTTCAAATATATGTTTATCTGCAAAAGCTGTTCTTCCAAGGTGCTCTAAAGCGCTTCTTATTTCTGGTTGAAAAATTATGACTATAGTCAAAACACCTATTGTTATTGTCTTATTTAAAATCCAATTTAACATAGTCAAATTTAGCAATTGGCTTATTGGAATAAGTACAAAAATAAGCACTATTCCTTTTAATAACTGCTCTGCTCTTGTTTCTTTAATTAACATATAAAGTTTATAGAATATGTAGGCCACCACTAATATATCCAAGGCCGAAAAGAAACTTATATTTTTAATTGTGCTTAGCATTAATTTTAGTACTTCCATAAATATTAGACCTCCTTGATAAAACTACTATATATAATTATACACCATGCTATGCCTTATTAATATAAATTATAGGTTAATTTTATTATAATAAGTAGACAAATATTCATAGGATAGTATATTAATCTATATATATTCAAATTATAAAGAATATAATTCTATAATATATCTAGAATAATTTTACTATATTATGATAATATAATAATATAATACTAAAATTAGGGAGTGAATTTATTTGAGCGAAAATAAAGATAATTCAGATGCTAATAAAAAAAGAATAACATTTAAAATTATACTTTTTCTATCTATTATAATGACCTCTATTGGAATTTTCTTAGCCAGCTACTATTCATCTATAAATAAAGTATACGACTCATATGAAACCACCATAGTTGATACTATTAATGGTATTAACGAAGTTAATAAGAATATAGATGAATTTTTTAATAGTAGTGAAACCATAGATGTTGAATATGCAATAAAACAATTGCCCATAGCCATTAGCGAACTTACTACACTAAGAACTAATTTAACAAACTCTAAACCCACCGCTAAATATAAAAAAAGCCATGGAAATTTAAGCTCTGGCTTAGACAATAACTTGTTAATGTATAGGCAATCATTAGCAATCTTAAAAGATCCTTCTGGTCCTTCTGTAGAGGAATTTAATTCTGCACTTAAAACATATAGAAATGACTGCATGAATTTTTACTACACTGTGAATATTAATAATATTAAAATAGAGCTCCCAAAAACTTCATTAAATTTCATTGATAATGTACTTAATGATAGCTACGCGGCAATGAGAATAAAAAAAGAAGAGGATATTAAATCTAAACAAACCCTTGAGTTCATTGATAAAATTGAAGTCATCTCCAAAAGTTTCTCAGACATCAAAATTAATTATTACTCTTATGTTATAAAAGCAAGAAAAAAAGATATGTCCTATGACCAGCTTTTGTTGTTGATAACTGACAATTTTTCCAAATTAAATGATGTTCAAAGCAATTTTAAAAGTTTATCTATACCCGCTTCTGCTATTGCTACTTATGAATCTTTCAAGCCCCTGTTAGTTATGTATGATAGTTATTTAAGGGATTTCAAACTTGCTCTTGCAAGTGAAAAGGTTCAAGCCTTAAGCGCCGCTTTAGATTCAGCAACCTCTGACTCTTTATATACTTCTTCTAATTCAAAATTTAGCGAACTAGAAAATTACTATACTATCTTTAATAAAATCTTTGCTGAACTAAAAAACAAATAAAATCAATGTATTATCTTTACACTATTGGGTACACTATTATTGCCTAAGTAAAAAACGCGGAGGAACCAAGCATTTGGGGTGAATCACTATTTGTGTAGGTTAAACCTTTTCCGAACCCGTCAGCTAACTCCGTAGGCAAAAGGAGAGGATA
>CAYXOL010000122.1:0-6183 GCA_964467165.1 uncultured Clostridium sp. | reverse complement strand
CCAGAAATTGAAGTTTTTGACAAAGGTATGATAGATATGGCCATAAGACTTCAAAAGAAAGGGTTTATAAAAACACCAATGCATTTTAATTTTGTTATGGGCGTAAATGGCGGAATTTCAGCAACTCCAAGAGATTTAGTATTTATGGAAGGGAGCATACCTGCCGGAAGCACCTTCACTGTATCAGGTATTGGTAGAAATGAGTTCCAAATGGCTGCTATGGCAATTATTATGGGTGGACATGTAAGAGTTGGATTTGAAGATAATGTTTATATTGAAAAAGGAATTCCAGCTAAGTCAAATGCAGAGTTAGTAGAAAGAGTAGTTAGACTTGCAAAGGAACTAGGCAGAGAAATTGCAACGCCTATGGAGGCAAGAATAATATTGGGTTTATAGTCAGTGGTATTACCTATAGAATACAAGGAGGTAAAGTTTATGAATAAAGTTGTATCCTTAGAACAGATAAGACCACTACTTTGCGATGGAATGTCAATAATGATAGGTGGATTTTTAGCCTGTGGATCGCCTAATAAAATCATTGATTTACTAATAGAAACAAATGTTAAAGATTTAACTATAATAGCAAATGACACTAGTTTTGTAGACAGAGGCATAGGGAAACTTATAGTGAATGGCCAAGTTAAAAGGGTTGTAGCTTCTCATATAGGCACAAATGCAGAAACAGGTAGACTTATGACAGAAGGGAAAATGGAAGTAGAACTTGTGCCACAAGGTACACTGATTGAAAGAATAAGAGCAGGTGGAGCTGGTCTTGGTGGAGTGCTCACGCCTACAGGAGTGGGAACTATGGTGGAAGATGGAAAACAAAAACTTACCATAGAGGGAAAAGAATATTTATTAGAACTTCCCATCAAAGCGGATTTAGCTCTTGTTTATGCAAGTGTGGTAGATGAAATTGGAAATGCAGTTTATTTTGGGACAACAAGAAACTTTAATCCAATTATAGCTACAGCTGCAAAAATTGTAATAGTAGAAGCTGAAAGCATTGTTAAAACTGGACAACTTGATCCAAGTAATATTGTTACTCCAAGTGTATTGGTTGATTATATTATAGGGGAGGAGAGCTAGGATGATTACAGATAGTAAGCTTGCAAAACAAATTATTGCAAAAAGAATCGCTAGTGAATTAAAAGATGGGCAACTTGTTAATTTAGGCATAGGCCTACCAACATTAGTAACAAATTATATTCCGGAAGGTGTGCATGTTACTTTCCAATCAGAAAATGGTATGGTTGGTATGGGAGCAGCCCCAGCACAAGGAGAGGAAAATAAGGATGTAACTAATGCGGGTGGTCAATGTAGCACAATACTTCCTGGCGGAGCATATTTTGATAGCGCAATGTCCTTTATGCTAATAAGAGGAGGACATGTTGATATGACTGTTCTTGGAGCATTGGAGGTAGATCAAGAAGGAAACTTGGCTAATTGGATTGTACCAGGGAAAATGGTGCCTGGTATGGGTGGAGCAATGGATTTAGTAGTTGGTGCCAAAAAGGTTATTATTGCAATGCAACATACTGCTAAAGGAACTCCTAAAATACTAAAGAAATGTACATTACCACTAACAGCAAAAGCACAGATTAACCTTATAGTTACGGAACTTGGAGTAATGGAAGTTACGGACAGGGGACTTGTACTTATTGAAATTCATAAGGATACAACTGTTGAAGAGGTTAAATCACTTACAGGTGCAGAACTTATAATATCAGAAAATCTAAAAATAATGGATGTATAAGAGGAGGAAATATTAATGAATAAAGGATGTAAATACGGAACTCACAGGGTACTGGAACCAAAAGGTGTATTGCCACAACCTGCAATTAAAATTTCAAATGATATGAATATATTTGATAATGAAATATTAATAGATGTTCAAGCATTAAATATAGACTCGGCTAGCTTTACCCAAATAGAAGAAGAAGCAGGACATGATGTTGAAAAAATAAAAGCTAAAATTCTTGAAATTGTCGCTGCAAGTGGAAAAATGCAAAATCCTGTAACTGGTTCAGGTGGAATGCTTATTGGAACAGTTGAAAAAATTGGTAAGGAAATGATTGGAAAAACTGATCTTAAAGTTGGAGACAAAATTTCTACATTAGTTTCCTTGTCATTAACACCACTAAGAATAGATGAAATTATAGATATTAAACCAGATATCGATAGGGTTGTAATAAAAGGAAAAGCTATTTTGTTCGAAAGTGGTTTATATGCAAAACTTCCAAAAGATATGGATGAAAATTTAGCATTGGCAGCCTTAGATGTTGCAGGGGCTCCAGCTCAAGTTGCTAAACTTGTTAAACCAGGTCAATCAGTACTACTGCTAGGCGCTGCAGGAAAATCAGGAATGCTTTGCTCATATGAAGCAGTTAAGAGAGTAGGACCAACAGGAAATGTTATAGGCCTTGTAAGAAATGAAGAAGAGGCAGCAAGACTTGCCAGATTAAACTTAAGAATGCATATAGTTATTGGAGATGCTAGAAACGCTATTGATGTAATGAATGCTACCTTAGAAAACAACAATGGACAGGAAGTAGACGTAGCAATAAATATAGTTAACGTTCAAAATACTGAAATGTCAACAATACTACCAGTTAAAGATGACGGAATAGCTTACTTTTTCTCAATGGCTACAAGCTTTACAAAAGCAGCACTTGGAGCTGAAGGAGTAGGTAAGGACATTACTATGATAGTAGGAAATGGTTATACCAAAGGACATGCGGAAATAACGCTTGAAGAGTTAAGAGAAAATGAAATATTAAGAAGTGTATTCGAAGAATTATACGTTTAAACCCATTACAAATCCGCAGGAGATGATTTAATTGTGATTTAGAAATGTGCTATAAAGCTATATTATATTTCTTAAAACACATTAATATATGACCTATGAATAATAAAATCAAAAATATTATATTTGGAGGGATTAACATGAAAGTTAATAGGAGATTTGAATTATTTAAAGATGTAACAGATGAGCAGTGGAACGATTGGAAATGGCAGGTAAAGAATAGAATTGAAACTGTAGAGCAGCTTAAAAAGTATATACCTCTAACAGCAGATGAAGAAGAAGGGGTTAAACAATGTGTTAAAACATTAAGAATGGCTATAACTCCTTATTACCTAGCATTAATAGACCCAAGTGATCCACATGACCCAATAAGAAAGCAAGCTATACCAACTGCATTAGAACTTCATCAGGCAGATGCTGATTTATTGGACCCATTACATGAAGATGCAGATTCTCCAGTGCCAGGACTTACTCATAGATATCCAGACAGAGCGTTAATATTAGTAACTGATATGTGCTCAATGTACTGTAGGCATTGTACAAGAAGAAGATTCGCAGGTCAAAGTGACAATGCTATGCCAATGGAAAAAATAGATAAGGCTATCGAGTACATCGCAAAAACTCCTCAAATCAGAGATGTATTATTATCAGGTGGAGATGCATTACTTATTTCAGATGATAAATTAGAATATATAATCAAAAAATTAAGAGAAATCCCTCACGTTGAAATAGTAAGAATAGGCTCAAGAGTACCAGTAGTTCTTCCACAAAGAATTACACCTGAACTGGTAAATATGTTGAAGAAATATCATCCAATTTGGCTTAACACTCATTTTAATCATCCAAATGAAATTACAGAAGAGTCAAAACTTGCTTGTGCTAGAATGGCAGATGCAGGAATACCTCTAGGCAACCAATCTGTACTTTTAAAAGGGGTTAATGATTGTGTACATGTAATGATGGATTTAGTTCATGATCTTGTTAAAATTAGAGTTAGACCATATTATATTTATCAATGCGATCTTTCCATGGGACTTGAACACTTTAGAACACCAGTAGCTAAAGGAATAGAAATTATTGAAGCATTAAGAGGGCATACTTCTGGATTCTGTATACCAACCTTCGTTGTTGATGCACCGGGCGGTGGTGGAAAAATTCCAGTAATGCCAAGTTATCTTATATCTCAAAGCCCAGAAAAAGTAGTACTTAGAAACTTTGAAGGTGTTATAACTTCTTATGAACAACCAACTAGCTATACATCAGACTGTCATTGTGACGTTTGTGCTGGAGCTAAAAAAGTCCATAAAGTAGGAGTTGCAGGACTATTAAATCATGAGGGAATGGCAATGGAACCAGTTGGACTTGAAAGAAATTTAAGAGCGCACCACGAATAAAATGATGCTGAATCAAGACATGCTAAGTATTTTTCAAATGGTTCAAAAATATGATAGCATTTCTATAATAGGAATGAATAAAAATGTAGGGAAAACCACCACTTTAAACCATATATTGAAGGAGGCCCGAGGGAAAATATCCCTGGGTCTTACCTCTATAGGAAGAGACGGAGAAGAACTGGACCGAGTAACTGCAACAGAAAAACCTAGAATTTATATAGAACAAGGAACTATAATTGCTACTGCAAAACAATGCTTACTAAATAGTGATATAACCCGGGAGATTTTAAAAACTACTGGGTTTAATACTCCTATGGGTGAAATAATTATATGTAGAGCTTTAAGTGATGGATATGTAGATTTAGGTGGTCCGTCAGTAAATTCTTATATGGTTCAAATATGTGATGACCTTAAAAGGTTTGGAAGCGAACTCGTAATTGTAGATGGTGCCCTTAGTAGAAAAACTTTCGCTTCACCATCAATTACCAAGGCTACAATTTTATCAACTGGAGCGGCGCTGTCAAGAAGTATGGTTAAGGTTATACAAGAAACCAGTCATACTGTTAAATTACTAGCCTTAGAAAATGAAGAGGATAGTGAAGTATTAAAGCTTGCTAATGAAGTTTTGCACAGGGGCAGAATAGGAATTATTCGCAGAGGTAATACTATAAAAATGCTAGACGTGCTTACGGCATTAGAATCTTCTAAGGAAATTGTTCAGGTTTTAGATGAGAATACAGCCTATGTAGTTATTAAGGGGGTATTTTCGGATAAACTTTTAGAAGATATTATGACATCCACAAATAAGTATAAAGGCGTAACGTTCCTAGTTGAAGACGGAACAAAGCTGTTTTTAACTAGGGATACCCTTTATAAATTTAAAAAGCAAGGTGGAATCATAAAAACAATAAATAAAATTAATATAGTATGTGTTACATCCAATCCAAAATCACCTTATGGGTATGAATTTGATAAGCATAAGTTCTTAGATGGACTTAGAAAAAATTTAAATGTACCTGTATTTGATGTAATTGGAGGAGAGTAAAATGAAATTTTTAGATAAGCAGCAGAGAGAACAAATTGGATTTTCTTTTGTTATGGATAAATTGGGAATAACTACTTCTTATGGACTAGAAGAAAGAAAAAATATTAAGCCCTTTAAGGCTTCAGAAATAAATAAATTAACCCATGAATTAAATAGCCTAGAAAATATAATTAAATCCATGAGAGTTAATACCTGCGAGTTTAACCAAATAGGAAGAATATTTTGTAAACTCAAAGATATTAGAAATTCTATTAAAAGATGTAGTGAAGATGAAACATTAGATGAAGTTGAATTATATGAAATTAAATATTTTTCAATATTAGTAATGCTGTTAAAAGATGTCTTGGATAAATTACATCTTGATATAGAAGAAGTTCGTCTAAACTCTTTAGATGAAATTACTTCTCTCCTAGACCCACAAGAGAATGGAATATCTACTTTTTATATTTATGATGAATATTCTGAAAGATTGAAATACATAAGGGAAAAGAAAAAGCAAAAGGAAAAAGAAATTTTTACTGCAAAAACTGAGGAAAAAGTAAGTGAATTAAAAGAGCAAAGATTAGATTTAGTTATACAGGAAGAAGAGGAAGAATTAAGGATTAGAGAAGAATTAACTTTACAAATTTCTAAAGAAATTGAGATTATAAACCAGAATATAAAAGCCATAGGTAGATTAGACTTTTTAATAGCCAAAGCAAATTTATCTATAGATTATAATGGAATTCGGCCAGAAATTTGTGATGAAATGAAAATTAACCTTGATAAGGCCTTTAATCCTGAAATTAAAGAAATATTAGAAAAAGGTAATAAACGATTTACCCCAGTTAGTATAGAACTAAATAGAGGTACAACTATTATAACTGGTGCTAATATGGGTGGAAAAAGTGTTACCCTAAAGACTATTGTTCTGAATTTACTACTTGGACAAATGGGTT
>CAYXOL010000121.1:0-6960 GCA_964467165.1 uncultured Clostridium sp. | reverse complement strand
TATAAACTGCCTGCTCATTTTTATATTATGAAACACCCAAAGTTCAGAAAGAACCAAGATTACCTTACTTTAGTCCTTTTTATTAATCTAAAAATTCTGGCTCTATTAATCCATAATTACCATCTTTTCTTTTATATACTACATGCACTTCTGATGTTTCGTCACTCATATATACAAAAAAACTATGACCAACCAGTTCCATTTGAAGAACTGCTTCTTCATCTGACATCGGTTTAAATGCAAATTTCTTTGTCCTTACTATTTTAGGTTCCATACCTTCTTCTTCTTCGCTCTTACTATATAATGGTATTCCCTTAAATTTAAGAGAAGTTCCACGATTTCTCTTTTCTAATTTTGTTTTGTGTTTTCTAATTTGACCTTCTAATTTATCCACAACAAGATCTAATGAAGTATACATATCCTCATTTTGCTCTTCCGCTCTTAAAACAACTTCATTAAAAGGAATTGTAACTTCTATAGTATGTCTATTCTTATGAACACCCAAGGTTATCTGTGCTTCTACATCTGGATTAAAATATTTATCAAATCTAGATATTTTCTTTTCCATAATGTTTTTTAAGGCCTCTGTTATCTCTATGTTTTTTCCGATTATTCTAACTTTCATGCCATCCAGCCCCTTTCTAATATCTATATACTGTTTGATTAACAAACATGTTATAGTTGTATTTCTATACTATTACTTTTTATACTAAATAGCAACCATTAAAATCAGAATTCACATAATATTAATTCAATTTAAACCATATTATCTTAATATCGCTTATTATTCCCCTGATTATTTACATACATTGCACGTTGTTTGCAAGTCCACCTTATGTTATAGTTAAATTGTATGCACCATGTTTTTTATAATACAAAATAAAAACTCCTAATATAATATTAGGAGTTTTCATATATTAAGTTAGTTGACCTGGTCTTTGACCCCACACTCGCCTGCTGGAGCTTTTGCTACCCAGAATTACCTTCTCACTACTAACACTCTCGCCAACTAAGGCGGCAGGACTAACCTCTAAGCCGCACCATGCTCGCTAAAACTTTGTTTAACTTACGTGGATCGTTTCGCCTGCGACTGGCATCGACTTTCAACCACAAACCTAACTTACTACAATAAATATTATACCTTACTTTTCGCTATAGTCAAGATACAAACATTATTTACTTCACTTTTTTTTAATATACTTGCGCAATAAAAGGCTGTAGCCCCCGTAGTTATAACATCGTCCACAATTAAAATTTTTTTATTTTTCAAAAACTTATTTTCTTTAGTAGCAAAACATTTTTCCATATTGTCCCAACGTTCCTCGCCACTTAGACCTATTTGGTCCTTAGTATCCATAGTTTTTATCAAATTACAAATTACGGGAATATTTAAAAACCTGGATAAGTAATTTGCCAAAAACTCACTTTGGTTATAGCCTCTCTTTTTTTGCGCCTTTTTACTCATAGGTACATATGCTATTAGATCAAACTTTAATTCCTTCTTTTTTACCAGTCCTAGCATGCACTCCCCTAAAATTTCTCCACATATAAAATCGCTTTTATATTTAAGCCTAATAATTAGCTCTTTTACTATACTTGAATAATAAAACACCGACCAAACAAGATATTCCTCATCATTATGGCGTATATAAAAGCTTTCTGTGCAGGGTCTCATTTTTTCCCTACACCGAGTACAGAGAGCTTCACAATCACCTATATATTCATTACATATTACACAATGCTCGTCACCCGAATATATAAGCGAAGCTAAACAATAAATTATTTTTTTTATATATTTATTAATCCTTTTTCCCACGCTTTCTCATTAAATTTTCTAGCTATACTTTTAGCCATATCCATTTGCGCAGTTTCAATATTAGCTAAAAATATTGCCTCACCCCTTTGTATTTTTTCATATCTTCCTACCTTACTCGATAAATATAATAACTGTTTATAATTAAATTTATTATCATCAGCAAAGCAGACTATAATATCTACCGCACGAAATTTTAGGTAACTTTCTTCAAAGTCATTAGTTACTATTATCCCCTTATTTTTGTTCATAAACACTAGTGGGATTTCAGCATCACTTTTTTTGCTAATATATATAAATAAATTCTCGCTCAATTTATCTTTTAAATTACTTAGATATTTGAATACAGCCTCAGCTTTTTGTGCATCTGGCGTGAAAATTATTACCTTTCTATTAGATATAATTGACCAATTCAAATATTCATAAACAACCAACGGAATCTCCACATTAAGATTAATTCTTGTGGTTATAATCCTAGGCTCTATAATTGGAATTTTGTTATTTGTTAACAGGGACATAATAGTAGTACCCTCATCTAAAACGTTCTCTACCGAATACGCTATAGCTGTACCTTCTTCGCTACACATCTTTAGTAGTATTTTTTCAATTTGTTGTTTGCTATATATGGGAAAACTTCTAATCTCATTATAAATAACCAAATCAAATTTTCCATGAAGGTCTAATGCACTTTCATGATTGCATATGTATAAGCGCCGGTTATCACTGCTATACTTTGTTTCACGGCTATATATATATTTACCCAAATTACTAAAGTTTTCTATAAAATGGATAATATTAATCTCACCTGGTCCTTCATTAGTTATATATAATATATTTTTGTTTTCATTAGCATATGCAATTATAGTTTCCAGCAATATATCAGAGGAATTATAAAACATAGATACAACATCAATTCTTTTTTTGCCATTTAATGAATTTTTTAAAATTTCTTTGCTAATTTCATCTTTTTCCTTGCTAAGGCTTAAATTTGCGTAAAAATGCATGTAAAATCTCCTTTACTGTTAAATACTTATTTAAAATTAATTCTACTGATCTTCATCATGGCTGAAACTTGCATCCACTATTTCTCTTATGCGATATCCCAGTGCAGAATACCTTTCAAAACTTCTATTATTATCCTTCATAAAATTGATAGCTTTTGCCTTGCCCACTAAAACAACCATATGCTTTGCTCTAGTTATTCCTGTATAAAGCAAATTTCTATTCATTAAAAGTGGTGGCCCCATAAACATCGGCATAATTACAACTTCAAACTCACTACCCTGACTTTTATGTATAGTAATGGCATAAGCTAAGGTAAGTTCATCTAAAAATACTCCCTCATATTCTACTCGTTTATCATCATCAAAAACCACAATAACATTTTCATTATCTTCATCAATATCATCTACATATCCTACATCTCCATTGAAAATCCCAACACCGTCCTCATCATGCTTTTCTCCCATTTTGTTCCATTTCATAGAGTAATTATTTTTAATTTGCATAACTTTGTCACCTACTCTAAATATAGTATTCCTATATTCCTTTTCTTTTTTATATTTAGACTTAGGATTCAATATTTGCTGAAGTTTTTCATTTAAATTTTCTATTCCTAGTATTCCTTTTCTCATAGGTGAGAGTATTTGAATATGCTTCATTTTATCCCACTCTTTGTTAAATTTAGGAAGTCTAGTATTAATCAAAGTAATTATACTGTCCAAAATTTTTTCAGGCTCGTTATTTTCAATAAAATAAAAATCCTTATCTTTTTTATTTAGAATAGGCATTTCACCATTGTTAATTTTATGAGCATTGACAATAATCATGCTCTCCCTAGCTTGCCTAAAAATCTCCTTAAGCTTAACTACCTTAACTGAGTTGCTATCAATAATATCTCTTAGTACATTACCTGGACCCACAGATGGTAATTGATCAACATCTCCAACAATAATAAGTCTAGTCCCAATACCAATGGCTTTTAACAAACTGTTCATAAGCATTATATCTATCATAGACGCTTCATCAATAATAACCACATCACAATCTAGCGGCTCTTCCTCTCCTCTAAAAAACTGCGAACCATCATCTCCGCCCATTCCAAGCTCCAGTAGCCTATGTATAGTTTTTGCTTCTCGACCAGTAGCTTCCGTCATTCTTTTAGCTGCCCTTCCAGTAGGTGCAGCCATAAATACTTTCATTCCCGCTTTTTCAAATACCTCTATTATACAATTAATTATAGTGGTTTTACCTGTACCAGGGCCTCCAGTTATAACTTCCATGCCATTTTCAGCCGCACCACAAATTGCAACCTTTTGAGACTTTGCAAATTCAATGTTATTTTCACTTTCAAATTTCGCAATTTCCTCTTCTATATTTAAATTTAATTTATCATACTTTGCTATAGATAAATTTATAATTTTTTTCGTAATACTTAGTTCACAATAGTAGAAAGGCATAGTAAACACACATTTTTCTTCATTGATATTTTCAACTTTTAATTTTCCCTGCACTACATTGTCAAAAATATTTTTTTCGATTTCTTCCTCAGAAACCCCAAGAATATCTTCGGCTTCCTTATACAATTTTTCTAGTGGCATATAAGTATTTCCCATAGCACAAAATTCATTAACTACATAATTAATTCCACTTTGTATCCTAAAAGGTGACTCTTTATCAATACCTAAACTTCGAGCTATTTTATCGGCGATTCTAAAGCCTACTCCAGAAATAGTTTCTGTTAACACATAAGGGTTGTCCTGTACTACCTTTATAGATTCTCCCGCATACTTTTTATAAATTTTAACACATTGATTAGGCGTTACTCCGTAAGTTTGAAGAAATATCATTATATTTTTAACTTCTCGTTGCTTAGAGTACGACTGTAGAATTAATTTAATCTTCTTTTCCCCAACCCCATCAATCTCATTTAGTCTTTGTATTTCATTGTCTAATATATCCATGGTCTTTTCACCAAAATGCTGCACAATTTTTTTAGCCGTTATTGGACCAATTCCTTGAATAACTCCTGAAGCTAAATATTTTTCTATACCAGCAATAGAACTAGGCACTACTTCCTGGCAATGCGTTATTTTAAATTGCTTTCCAAATTGAGCATGATTAACCCATTCTCCTGTTAATTTTAAGTTCTGACCTTCGCTTATGTAGGGTACAATACCTACAACAGTTATTTGCTGCTTACTAGCATTCAAATGAGCAATTATATAGCCATTTTCTTCATTATGAAATACTATATCTTCAATAGTTCCCTGTATTTCCGGCATAAAATCTCTCCTATTTATAAATTTATATAGTAGCACTAATCCTATTAATATTTCTACTATTATATCATATGCACTTTATTTTTTACCTTTAGTATACCCCCTATTTTAAGTTTTATCAAAATCTTAATTAATAATCCATATAATAAATTAAAATCTAATATTTCTAGTTTTTTTACTTTTATAAACCTTTTTAATTACAAAAAGAGGGATAACAATTATCACCTGTTATCCCTCTTTTGATTATAAATATCTTTTTTACAAATATTTTTTTATTTCTTCAACCTTATTTAGCTTTTCCCAAGATAAATCTAAATCAGTTCTTCCAAAATGACCATAAGCTGCTGTCTGTTTGTAAATAGGTCTTCTAAGATCTAATTCTCTTATAATAACCGCTGGTCTTAAATCAAATACTTTTCCTATAATTTCAACAATTTTATCATCTGCAACTTTTCCAGTTCCAAAAGTTTCAACCTCTATTGATACCGGTTTAGCTACACCTATAGCATAAGCAAGCTCAATTTCTAATTTATCTGCAACTCCTGCAGCTACTAGGTTTTTTGCAACCCATCTTGCAGCATATGCTGCAGATCTATCAACTTTTGTTGGATCTTTACCAGAAAATGCTCCACCGCCATGTCTTCCGTATCCACCATAGGTATCTACTATTATCTTTCTTCCTGTTAACCCTGAGTCCCCTTGGGGTCCTCCAATTACAAATCTACCTGTAGGATTTATATAATATTTAGTATTTTCATCTAATAGCTCGCTTGGAACTATAGGTTTTATAACATGTTCTATTAAATCGCTTTCAATTTGGTCATGGGTTGCCTCTTCTCCATGTTGAGTTGAAATAACAATAGTATCTATTCTTACCGGCTTATTGTCTTCATACTCTACAGTAACCTGAGTCTTTCCATCTGGTCTTAAATAATTTAGAGTGCCATCTTTTCTTACTTCACTTAATCTTCTTGCCAGTCTATGAGCCATAGCAATTGGAAGTGGCATATACTCTGGGGATTCATTAGTTGCAAACCCAAACATCATACCTTGGTCTCCAGCACCTGTTGAATCTGTCTTATCCTGTGCGCCTTTCTTAGACTCTAATCCCTCATTAACTCCCATAGCTATATCTGTTGATTGTTCATCAATAGAGGTTATTACAGCGCAAGTACTGGCATCAAACCCATATTTCGCTCTGGTATATCCTATGCCCTCAATAGTACTCCTAACAACTTTAGGAACATCTACATAACAATTAGTTGTTATCTCACCCATAACTAAAACCATTCCTGTAGTAACCGCTGTTTCACAAGCAACCCTAGCATAAGGATCTTGTTCTAAAATAGCATCAAGTATAGCATCTGAAATTTGGTCACAAATTTTATCTGGATGTCCTTCTGTAACTGATTCTGATGTAAATAATCTTTTCATTATAATTCTCCTTTCTAATGTTTAAAAGTATTTTTAAAATAAATAAAACCCCTTCTAAAATATAAGAAGAGGTGTTTTTACCATTCTTCTTATCTCGCAGAATAAAACTGCAGGAATTGGCACCATAGCGCATCGCACCGGTTGCCGGGTTTCATAGGGCCTTATTCCCTCCACCTCTCTTGATAAGAGTTATCAATATTAAGTTTTAATCATAATAACATATAAATTTTTCACTGTCAACAAACCCTGCTAAAATCACAATAAAAAAGACATCTACAGATGTCTTTTGGTGGAGGAAGATGGATTCGAACCATCGAAACATTACGTAACAGATTTACAGTCTGCCCCCTTTGGCCACTCGGGAACTCCTCCATATATGGAGCTAGCAATAGGAATCGAACCTACAACCTGCTGATTACAAGTCAGCTGCTC
>CAYXOL010000120.1:0-7175 GCA_964467165.1 uncultured Clostridium sp. | reverse complement strand
TGGATGTTTTATATAAAGAAACAGGAGACTCTAAATACAGAGCTCATAGCCTTTTAAGAAAATATGTTAGAGGTGGATTATTAGGAAGAAAAACTAAAAAGGGATTCTTCAATTATTCAAGATAACATCATATTTTCAAGTATTAATTTACGGAGCATTATAACTTATAAAGGGTTGTAATGCTTTTTTTTTGGAAATATTCAGCATTCAAATGTTATAATATAAGTAAATAATTGAAATAAGGTTATTAATAGTTATAAACTAGGAGTTGAAGGGAATATTGTACAGCAAAGGAAGTAGAGAAGAGATTATTAAAAAATCCCATGAACGTTCTCAAAAATATGGTATAAAAAAAGAACAAGTAATATCAAGGAAAATTTTAAAAGGGCAACAAGTGGTTGATAATATAAAAAATAATAATGAACTAATCAGAACGGCAGAGGCTTTTATGAATATTATTTACGACTTTTTAGTTGGATCAGGTTTTTTTATTATATTAACAGATAAAGATGGCTGTATTCTTAATATAATTGGTGATAAAGGAATATTAGATGCGGCAAAAGAGATGGATATGGTAATTGGGGCTTACATGGATGAGAAAAGTATAGGTACTAATGCCATGGGAATAGCTATAAGTGAAGATATGCCTATTCAAGTATCGGCTACAGAACATTTTATTACTGCATACCATAAATGGACCTGCTCCGCAGCTATTATTCATGATGAAAATGGCAATATAATTGGCACACTAAATTTAACTGGAAATAGCAAGTTAGTACACCCTCATACATTGGGGCTTGTGGTGGCGGCTGTGAAATCTATAGAAAGTCAGATTAATAGTGAAAAAATTCAAAATGAGCTTGCTAAATCCTATTCATATATGAATACAATAATGAATTCTATGGATTATGGGATTATAGCAATAGATATTAATGGAATGGTTAGAAATATAAATATGGACGCTTGTGTTATGCTAAAAATAGTTAAAGAAGAGATAATGAATAGGTCCATAGAAAAAATAATAAATAATTGGAAAGATATATTAAATCAAATTAAAGAGCAAATAGACTACCATGATGAAGAAATTGTGCTAGTTCGGCAAGGAGTGCGAGAAAGATATACTTTAAGTGCTTACGCTATTAAGGGAGAAAAAAATGATGTTTTAGGCATGGTGCTCACAATTAAAGGGATTCAAAGAGTTTTGAATTTAGTTAACAAGTATAAAGGTGGGGGAGCGAGATATGTATTTGGGGATATAATAGGAGAAAGTCCTTCAATAAAAAAGGTAATAGACAATGCTAGAAGTATCGCATCTAGTCCTTCAACTATATTAATTGAAGGTGAAAGTGGGACTGGGAAGGAATTGTTGGCACAGGCTATCCATAATGCAAGTGACAGAAAAAACAATAGTTTCGTGGCAATAAATTGTGGGGCTATCCCTAAAAATTTAATAGAAAGTGAATTATTTGGGTATGAAGATGGTGCGTTTACTGGAGCTAAAAGAGGCGGTATGCCAGGTAAATTTGAACTTGCTAATGGGGGAACCTTATTCTTAGATGAGATTGGAGAAATGCCTCTTGATATGCAAGTAAATTTACTTAGAGTTTTGCAAGGCTGGACTGTTACTAGAATAGGAAGCAGTAAAGAGATACCTATAGATGTTAGAATAATAGCAGCTACCAATAGAGACCTTAGAAAGGAGATAGAAAAAAGCACATTTAGACGTGATTTATATTATAGACTTAGTGTTATTCCAATTTGGTTACCGTCCTTAAGAGATAGGGAAGGCGATATAATGATTTTATTTAAACACTTTTTAAGCTTGAAAGCAGAAAAACTTAAGAAAGAAATTCCCAGTATATCTGATGAAATATATAGTAATATTTTAACTTACAATTGGCCGGGTAATATTAGGGAAATAGAAAACTTTGTAGAAAATATTGTTAATTTGGATGGAGATACTACCTTTGATATTGAAAATAAGCAAGATGATGTGTATTTCAATACAAGGTGTGTGAATAAAATATCTGATGATGATCAGTACGTCTGTTCTTTGGAAGAATTAGAAAAGAAGGCAATAATAGCCACCATAAATAAATTTAATGGCAATATAACTCAAGTGGCTAAGATGCTAGGAATAAGTAGAAATACATTGTATGTAAAAATTAAGAAATATTATATTCGTTTATAAATTTATAGATTTGAATTTTCATATATTTTTATGTGAATTTAATATCATACAATGAATCATTGGGGTAAGTAGAAAAAAGAACAAATTAGCAAAGTGAAGAAGTGTTAAAAAAACTAACAGTGTCATGAAAATGAACAATTAAATTTGAAAGAATGTTCGTTTTCGTGACACTTATTTTTAAATTAAATAAATTAAGTACCACCTCAGGTTAAATGTTATTATTTAAATGTTGCATTTAAAGGCGATTGATATTATATTAACGATATGGTTATAAAAATAACAAAGTTGGCATAAATATTGCTAAGTATATAACTGTAAGAATATATAGCAATAATAATTTCAATATGGAGGGAAATAAAATGAACAGATTTACGTTGCCAAGAGATATTTATTTTGGAGAGAATTCATTAGAGGTATTAAAAACTATAAAGGGCAAAAAAGCAGTAATTGTTACTGGTGGAAGCTCTATGAAAAAATTTGGTTTTTTAGATAAAGTTGAAGAATATTTAAAAGAAGCTGGTATTGAGGTTAAGCATATTACTGGAGTAGAACCAGATCCATCAGTAGAAACAGTTATGGAGGGTGCGAAAGTAATGAGAGAATTTCAGCCTGACTTAATAATATCCATTGGCGGAGGTTCACCAATAGATGCAGCAAAGGCTATGTGGATTTTCTATGAATATCCAGAATTTACTTTTGAACAAGCGGTTATACCCTTTGGGCTTCCAGATCTAAGGCAAAAGGCTAAATTTGTAGCTATACCTTCCACTAGCGGAACAGCAACTGAAGTTACAGCATTTTCAGTAATTACTGATTATAAAGCAAAAATAAAATATCCTCTAGCAGATTTTAATTTAACACCAGATATAGCAATAGTTGATCCAATACTTGCTCAAACTATGCCTCCTCAATTAGTAGCACATACAGGCATGGATGCATTAACTCATGCGATTGAAGCTTATGTAGCAGGACTTCATTCAAGTTTTTCAGATCCACTAGCAATGCAAGCTATAACTATGATTAAAGAAAATTTATTGAAATCCTTTGAAGGAAATGATGAGGCAAGAAATGAAATGCACATTGCGCAGTGTTTAGCTGGAATGGCATTTTCCAATGCATTACTAGGAATTGCTCATAGTATGGCACACAAAACAGGAGCTGTATTGCATATTCCTCATGGATGCGCAAATGCAATATTCCTTCCATATGTTATAGATTTCAATAAAAGGGTTTGTGGAGATAGATATGCAACAATAGCAAGATGCTTAAATTTAACTGGAAATTCACAAGATGAATTAATAGATTCATTAACTAATATGATAAGAGGGTTAAATAAGGTTATGGATATACCATGTTCTTTAGCTGAATATGGAATAACTAAAGAAGAATTTGAGGCAAATGTGGATTTTATGGCTGAAAATGCTATAAAGGATGCATGTACAGGATCTAACCCAAGAGCAATAAATGTCAGCGAAATGAAAAAAGTGTTTGCTTGCACATTTACAGGAGAAAAAGTTAGCTTTTAACCACAGTTCATCTTAGCATCACCTCAGGAGATAAGTTATTTTATATGACTAGAGCATACTAATGTAAAATAGGCTTGCAGTTTTAAAAGATGATTTTAAATTGCAGGTCTGTGCTGTTTCTATGCTAGTGATAGAAAAAACAAATAAGAGATAATGTAGTTTATGTTGACTATACATGTAGAAAGAATTAAAATATAAATGTAAATTAATATTGATGGATGATAATTGTTGGAGATATCCCATGCAATTTGGGGTAACCGAAGAAGAAATGAGTAAATTTTGCTAAAAATTACTCGGAAGCTTTCAGGTAGGGTACAGTAATTGGACATGTTCCTGGAGAGATTCATTTAATATGGGCATCGAAGAAGAAACTCAAATAGGTTAATATTTTGAGGAAACTTTCAGATAAAAGGACAGGTAGTAAATAGCATTAGTATTTCTATGCTCTTTATGGCCTGTCTATTTAATTTTGATGTGAAAAATTAACGAATTAAAGATGCGCTGAAATCGTTATATTAATAAAGATATTATGTAAGATTTACATTAAGATATGGGATTTAACCCTTTGTGGTAAAATGGAGTTATATTGAGCATTATATATTATAATAATATTGCTTTTTATGTACTTATTATAAATCTAAAAAATCATAGAAGAACATGGAGGAAGAAGAATGTATAAAATCGTTGAGAAAAGAGCATTAGCGCCTCAAATATTTTTAATGGATATTGAGGCACCAAGAGTAGCGAAATCTGCAAAACCAGGTCAATTTGTAATTATAAAAATGGATGAAAAAGGTGAAAGAATACCACTGACAATATCTGACTTTGATGCCAAAAGAGGTACTGTTACCATTGTAGTCCAAACAATAGGATGTTCAACAAAAGAAATGGAAAACTATGAAGTAGGGGATTCATTTTTAGATTTTGTAGGACCACTCGGACAAGCATCAGAGTTAATGATTGAAAGTATCGAAGAGCTAAAAAGTAAGAAAATCGTTTTTGTAGCTGGTGGACTTGGTACTGCTCCAGTTTACCCTCAAGTTAAATGGTTAAATGAGCAAGGTGTAAAGGCAGATGTAATAATAGGTGCAAAAGCAAAAGAATATGTGATTATGGAAGAAGAAATGAAAAGTGTAGCAGGCAACGTTTACCCATGTACAGATGATGGTTCTTATGGATTTCACGGACTTGTTACTAATAAATTAAAAGAATTAGTCCAAAATGAAGGAAAGAAATATGATTTAGTTATTGCTATTGGACCAATGATAATGATGAAATTTGTTTGCAAATTAACAGAAGAACTTGGAATAACAACTATTGTAAGCATGAACCCTATTATGGTAGATGGTACAGGGATGTGTGGAGCTTGCAGACTTACTGTAGATGGTGAAACTAAGTTTGCTTGTGTGGATGGTCCAGAATTTGATGGCCATAAGGTGAATTTTGAAGAGGCAATGAGAAGACAAACAATGTATAAAACTCAAGAGTTTTCTAAAGATGAAGGCATTAAAGCAGGATGCGGACTTGGAGGTGCTAAATAATGGATAAAATGAAGAGAGTTATAATATCAGAACAAGATCCGAAAATAAGAGCAACTAATTTCGAAGAAGTATGTTTAGGTTATACAGAAGATGAGGCAGTTGAAGAGGCTACAAGATGCTTAAACTGTAAAAACCCAAAGTGTGTATCTATGTGTCCTGTAGCAATAGATATTCCTGGGTTTATTCAACATGTTAAGAATAGAGAGTTTGAAGAGGCTGTTAAAGTAATAGCAAAATATAGTGCGCTGCCAGCTGTTTGTGGAAGAGTTTGCCCACAAGAAACTCAATGCGAAAGCAAATGTATACTTGGGATAAAGGGAGAAGCTGTAGCTATCGGTAAACTTGAAAGATTTGTAGGTGACTATTCAAGAGTACATAATGTTGATGTTTCCGAAACAAAACCTAAAAATGGTAAGAAAATTGCTGTAATAGGAAGTGGCCCTGCAGGACTAACTTGTGCAGGAGAACTTGCTAAAGAGGGGTATGATGTAACTATTTTTGAAGCACTTCATGAAGCTGGTGGAGTTTTAGTATACGGAATTCCAGAATTTAGATTGCCAAAGGAAACAGTTGTTAAACATGAAGTTGAAAATGTGAAAAAATTAGGTGTTAAAATAGAAACAAATGTTATTGTTGGAAGAACTGTAACAATAGATCAATTAATTGAAGAGGAAGATTTTGTTGCTGTATTTATTGGTTCAGGCGCAGGGCTTCCAATGTTCATGGGAATACCAGGAGAAAACTTAAATGGAGTATTTTCTGCTAATGAATATTTAACTAGAAACAATTTAATGAAGGCATATAAAGAGGGTTATAGCACCCCTATAAGAACAGGAAACAAGGTAGCTGTAGTAGGCGGAGGTAACGTTGCAATGGACTCTGTACGTACAGCAGTAAGACTCGGTGCAGAAGGTCATATAGTATACAGAAGATCGGAATCGGAGCTTCCAGCAAGAGTTGAGGAAGTTCATCATGCAAAAGAAGAAGGAGTTATAATGGATTTACTTGTGAATCCAATTGAAATCCTAGGGGATGAAAAAGGAAATGTTATAGGCATGAAATGCATAAGAATGGAACTTGGAGAGCCGGATGCTTCAGGTAGAAGAAGACCTATAGCTCTCAAAGGTTCAGAATTTGTAATTGATGTAGATACAGTTATAATGTCTCTAGGAACATCACCAAATCCATTAATTGCATCAACTACAGAAGGTTTAGAAATTAATAAATGGAAATGTATAGTTGCAGAGGATGAAACCGGATTAACTTCTAAAAAGAATGTATATGCTGGCGGAGACGCTGTTTCAGGAGCTGCTACAGTTATATTGGCTATGGAAGCAGGCAAAAAAGCTGCAAAAGCTATAAACGAAATGCTAACAAAATAGTTGTAATATTGCAGCATCAAAGGTGCTGGTTTAATCATATAAAAAGTAAAAACAAACACCTCCATAAATAAAAGTTTATGGAGGTGTTTGTTTTAGCTAAAAATATGACAAAACAATAGAAAACAATGTCTAAAACAATGGGGACGGCTAACAACTAATTTATATCTAAGTCTTAAAAGTATGAAAAGTTGTTAATCGTCCCCACAACACAAAAACACAAAAAATAAAAACACAAAAAATTCACAACTTAGGGTCAATAATTTGATATAATAAAATTATGCAATAGGAGGTAGCAACAGCTGCTTAAAACTATGACAAAATATGAATAATGGTGATAAGGAATGATATACTTATCTGAAGAGGTGAATCAATATGGATAAAATGATAAATATATCAGAAGCCGGTAGGCTTTTAGGGGTAACTCCTCGTACATTAAAAAGATGAGATATTGAGGGCAAATTAAAAGTGTATAGAACACTCGGAAATCATAGAAGATATAAATTATCAGATATAGAAACATTTTTAGGAATGAGTG
>CAYXOL010000119.1:0-7290 GCA_964467165.1 uncultured Clostridium sp. | reverse complement strand
AAAATTAATAAAAAAGAAAAAAAGAAAAAAAAGATTTTCGATTTTGATTTTTAGTTTTGAAAATCCGATTTTGATTTTTAGTTTTGAAAATATTTATTTTGTCAAACAAAAAAATAAAGCGATTTAAGACGTTTTTTTATTTTGTAAATACGATTTAATTACTTTTAGGAGAAAATGCCTTAGAATTAATCTTTTTATGTAAAAACACATATAATTTTATTTACATGTTAACCTTCATTTACTAAAAAGGTAATCCGTCGTCATTTGTATTATTAATTTCACTATCAGATATAGTATCGCTATTGTTGTTACTATTATCTTTAGTGTCTGTCTCTTTAACAGTTTCTTGTTCTTTTTGTATGTCTTCAGTAACACTTTTTACAGATATTAATTCTATTACATTAAAAAAATTGTCTTTGTCATTCTTAAAATATTTTATTCCTCTTATAGTAACAAGTATTGTCATATCTGACCCTTCACTTATCTTGTCAACGATATCACATTTGTCATTAGACGCAGTAATAGTATAGTAGTCAACCTTCATATTGTTATTGTTGTCAAACTCTTTTGTCCTAATAACGAAAGTACTTCTTTTGTATTTTTTTTCGTTACCATAAGTAATTATATTACTTTTCTCTATTAATGTACCATTTAAAGTTATTACCATAATACTTTTTTTTAAACTGTTAATAATTTAATTATTACTTTTGTAAAATAAATCTACAAATATAGTAATAAAAAAAATATGTTAATTAAAAAAAGTATAACAAATAAATAAAATTTTTTGTTAGTATTTAAAAAAAGTTTTTAATTTTGTAAAAACTTTTATTATGATGTTATCATTAAACATAAGCACAAAAGAAAAAGATATATTAATATTAAATGAACAACTTACTAAATATAATATTGATAAATTAGGATTGAAAGAACATAATGTAAACATATATGTCATCGAAGACCTTATGTTTACTGCGGAGGAAAAAGATAATGTTATAACATTAGAAAATATTAATTATATATGCAACACATTTAAATTTAGTAATACAATAGAACTTTTTTGTTTTATATACGCAAAACTTAAAAATGATTATATAAATATATTAATTAAAAAATTTTAAAATATGATAGTAGCAAGAGAAGAAAAAAAAGAATTGTTAAAAAATATTAATCTTTTACCTAATAACGTACTTATAAAGATAACTAATGAGAACGATACTATACGCCTTTCTGATAATACTGAATTACAATTAGCAACTAACTTTAATGAGCAAGGACTTGTCATCAAAGATAGAGACGGAAGACACTTGGTAAGATATGGTGAAGTAGTAGCAGTATGCGATAGCCTACACTTCTCAAGAGATATTAATGATAGACGAGGGATGTTGTGGAAAACAGAATTGGAAATACAAAATGGCGATATTGCCTACTTCGACTTTATGGCATCATATAATAGCATATATCAAGATGATACAGCATTCAGAATAGATAATCAACTGTATATAATAATAAATTATCAATATATAATAGCAGTAAAACGTAATGAACAATTAATCCCAGTAAACGGATATATACTGTGCCAACCTATACCACACGGAACAATAGATAGTATCATAGAATTAGATAATATAAACAGTATATCAAAGAAGCCTAATATAATGATATATAAAAAAAATAAATATTATCTAAATATATTTAGAGTAAAATACGTAGGGAAACGTAATGAAGAATATCTGTCTAAAGACTTCTACGATACAGATGAAGAAATAAAAGAAAATGATATAATAATGACAGAAGAGTTTTGTAATTTACCATTAGAATACGAAATACATAAATCATTGTCAGAAGAACTATATAGAGTACAAAGATATAATATCATATCTATATTAAACTTGTAAAAATAAAAAAATATGATAACATTTAATAAAGAAGACTTCTCTAAGATGATGTATAATCCCTATCCATTAGGGGAAAACATCGATATAGCAGAATACTTCGGACTTAACATATATGACGAATTTAAAAACTCTTATAAAGATATAAACTATAAAAATAAAGTCATACGATATATGATGTTTATGTATGACCGTAACTCACCACTTAATAAAATAATAGACCTTAAAACAAGAAAGATAGAAGCACTAAAACTCGCAGGATTTAAAAGCGAAGAGATAAATTCTAAATTGCTTAATGATAAGATAATACGACTGATAAACTTCTCAGATAACATATTTACTAATATGGTAATGCGATACCTTAGATTACATAAGGACAACCTGTTTATGTATATATATACCGTACAAGAACGATTTTATAAAGAATGCGAAAAGGTAATAGCAGGAAACGACACCGATACCAAACTGTCTGAAACATTAAAATATCTGAAAGAAGCAATAAAAGATATAGAAGGCTCAATAACAGAATATTTTAACGGAGAATATAATAAACAACTACATACACAACTGTCTAACTTCATAGAAGAAGAAATAATAAACCTGAGACCAGAAAACATAGCAAAGATGATAAATGAAGGAGAAGTACCTATAAGTTACGAAGAAATAAAAAGTAAAAAAAAAAAGGTATAAACAAAGAAGATATCATACCACCAGATAAATATGTAATCATTAATGATGACGACTTAGACCTTAAACCTATAAAGATACCTATACCAGACCCACCACCATACGACGAGATTGATGGCTATGACTTACCAAAAGAAGAACAAGTGTTCCAACACCAAAAAATGCCACATAAACTATTACACCTTATAAAACGCTCTAAGACAATAGACGATATATGGGATAGCATATATTCTGATGTAACGTATTATGAAGATGAAATTCTATTCATAAAACGTCAATGGTACTACAGACTTAATGGCTATTGGTTCTTTTGTAACGGCAAACCAACATATATAACAGGACAACATTTTTTCTATCTTAACTATTGGAATATGGATGTTGGATTACCTAAATACAGAGATAGAGATAGACGCCTGTTTATGTTTATTGACTATGCAATGAAGACAAAGAAAGACTACTTCGGCAATGAATACCCACATAGGACATGTGCAGGAATAAACTATATAAAACATAGACGAGCAGGAGCAACATACATGGCTAAATGTATACAATTTGAAATGATAACACGCCACTTCTACGCAAGAGCAGGCTCACAAGATATGAACGATGATAAAGCATACGCCAACTTTAGAGAAAAACTCGTACAACCATTTAAGAAAATACCATTCTTCTTTATGCCTAAATACGACGGAAACCCAGACCCTAAATCAGAAATAGTGTTCTCCCCACGACAAATAATAACAAAAGAAAACTCAGCAGAAATAGAAACAGGATTAGAAAGCGTCATCGACTATTCTGCATCTAACATAGGAGCCTATGATGGAGCTAAACTGTTAGTCTACCACGGCGACGAATTAGGCAAAACAACAAACGTAAACGTGTTTAAACGCCATTACGTCATCAAAGAAACACTAATGCAAGGAGATATAATAAACGGATTCGGAATAAACACTACTACCGTAGGAGAAATAAACTACGGAGGAGGAATGAACTTCTTAAGAATATGCGAACAGTCATTCTACCATAAAGACCTTAACATAAAAGGACAAACAGCAAGCGGCTTTTGGAACGTCTTTATACCAGCATACGACGGCTTAGAAGGATATATCGATAAGTACGGCAACTCAGTGATAGACGAACCAACAGAAGAACAACGTAAAGAAGGATTTACAATAGGAGCAAAACAATACCTCATATCAGTAAGAGAACAATTCGAAAAACAAAATGACTACGAAGGACTCGCAGAATATATACGCAAATTCCCTTTTACCTTTAGAGAATGCTTTAACTATAACTCCGAAGCAGTAGGATTTAATATACAAAAAATAGATAAACGACTTAATGAACTAAGATTTCAAAAAGATATAACAATAAAAGGTAACTTTATGCGACAAACTCAAGACCCAGACAGCGATGTCATGTTCGTAGAAGATGAGATAAATGGCAAGTTCACCGTCTCATACCTCCTACCACCAGCAATGGCTAATAAAAGAATAAGAACATCTAACGGCTATGCACCAGAAATATATAATAAGTTTATCGTCGGAGCAGACCCATTCAAATTCGCTAAGACAATGTCAAGAAGAAAATCTAACGGAGGAGGAGCCGTCTTCAGACTGTTCGACCCAGAAATAGATAACGTAAATAAAGACGTAACAGAATGGCAAACAAATACTACAGTGTGTACATATAACTGCCGTGTTGACGACCCAACAATATACGCAGAAGATATGCTTATGTTATGCCAATACTATAACGCACTAATATACCCAGAAAATAACTTGGATATAATTGAAACACACTTTATAAATAGAGGATATACAGGATATCTTAAATATGATATAGATAAGCTGACAGGAAAAATGAAACAAAGAGCAGGAAGATTTAGCGACGAAAAAACTAAACAAGAAATGTTCTCAAAGATAATGGCATATATAGAAAACCATATATGCCACGAAAAACATAGCGAACTTATTATAGAATTTAAAAATATAAAAAGTATTGACGATATGACAAACTATGACCTCTTCACAGCATTCGGCTTCTGCCTGTTAGGAATACAACAAGAAATAATGAAAGATGATGAAGATACTAATTACGACCTGTCAGATATATTAACAATAAAATATTATTAATGTTAAAAAATATTTTTTTTATTATATTTGTATTTTTTTTACTATATTTGTAAAGTTTTTTAATCGTATGTGTAATGATATTTAAAAATGATTATAGATTAGGATTGTATCCGTTCCCAGCACACGATATAGACCCTATGCTAAAACAACAAAAGGAATGGAACTTAGCATACGCAAAAGCAATATATGCACTATATATAAATAACAGAACATTAATAAATGAAAATGATATAAAAGAATTCGCTATACATAGAAAATATGCTCTCGGCAAACAAGATACTAACAAGTATAAAGACCAAATGTTCGGAACTTCAGAAGAAGGATTGAGAAAAGGATATACAAACATAAATTTTGATATCATCGCAATAGCACCAAAATACAGAAATATAATAGTAGAGATGTTCGCAGATATGGAGTTCGACACTATCATAGAAGCTATCGACCCAGAAAGCAATAATAAGAAAGAAGAAGAAAAATATAAGATGATAGCAAAGTCAATCATAGCACCACACCTGAAAGAAATAAGCAAAAACGCTAATGTAGAGTTCCCAGATGATAACGAAACAGAATATAACCCTACAACAATAAATGAAATAGAAATATACGAAAAATTAGGAGGATTTAAACTTAAAGAAGAAATAAAAATAGAAACATTAATAAAACAAACATTATATAATTCTAATAGTACATATATAAATAGAAAAGTAATAGAAGACTTAGTAGATATAGGAATAGCAATAATAAAACCATATTACGACTTTACTACAGGAGAAGTAAAAATACGTTATTGCGACCCACAAAATTTCGTTGGACAATATACAGAAAAAGATGATAACGAAACATCTACATTCCAAGGAGAAATAGTAGACTATACAATAGCCGAACTGAGAGTAAGAACAGGACTTACAGAAGAAGAATTACGTAAAATAGTGAGAACATACGAAAATATAAATCAATATAGTATATCAGACTATAATAAACAATATAACGGAGCATACGCATACGACAATATGATAGTAAAAGTGTTAGAATGTGAATATATATCTATCGATAATGAATATTATATAGAAAGAATAAATGCACAAGGAAACAAACTAATGTATAAAACAAAATATGGGAATAACGTAAATACAGAAAAGAAAACAACAAAGATATATAACATACAACAAGTATATCAGTGTAAATGGATAATAGGAACAGATTATATATTTGACTATGGACTTAAAAATAATATAATACGTAAGAACGATAAGGAAGTGTTGCTCGGCTATAGAGTAGTACGTATGAAAGATAAATCATTAATAGCAAGGATAGAACCATTTATTGATAATATGCAACTCGCTTGGCTAAAATTTCAAAATGCACTCGCCCTGTCAGCACCATCAGGAATAAGAATTGAATGGAGCAGCTTGCAAAATATGACTTTAGGAGGGAAAAAAATAAAAGAGTTAGAACTGCTTAAGATACGAAGAGAAACAGGTGACCTTATATATAGAGCAACAACATTGCAAGGAGCAATAAATTATTCTCTTAATACAGGAGAAAGAATAGAAGGAGGAGTGGGAAATGTTCTTAATGAATTTATAAATATATTCGAATTTAATAGACAACAGATTCAAGACCTTATGGGACTTAATCAAGTAACAGCATCCGGAATAGTAGAAAAATATACACTGTCAGCAGCACCACAAACAGCAATGCAGACAACAACAGCATCCCTAAAATCAATATTGTATAACTATATTAGACTTAAAACAAAAACATCTAAGTATTTGTCAGTATTGATACCTATATCAATAAAATATTATAAGGAAGCATATAATTATTATAAAAATATAATAGGAGAAGTGTATTGTAAAATATTTAAAGAAAAAACAGAATACGTCACAGACTATTATAATGTAATAATAAATATACGCCCAACAGAACAACAAAGAGCACAACTGTTACAGACAGCAACAGAAGCAATAAAATCACAAATGTTAGACTTCGCAACGTATATGATGATATTTAATAATATAAACACAGCAAACCTTAAATATTTGGAATTTATATTAGTAAGCAAAATGGAAGAAAATAGACTGAGACAACAAGAAGCACAACAACAACAAATGATGATACAACAACAAATGGCAGCACAAGACTTACAGATGAGAACTCAACTTAAACAAGCAGAAATAGAAGGAAAAAGCAATGCTAAAAGAGATGAAATAATAATACAGTCAATACTTAATAACCCAGACCTCGCTAATAGATTATATGAAGAATTAATGCAATACGGCAAAACAGAAGTGGAAACATCACTCGCAGAACTACAAGAATATCAACAACAACAAGAAATGCAAAGACAACAAGAAATGATTGCTCAACAACAAATGATACAAGAACAACAAAAAGAACAAATGAATAAAAATGCACAAGAAAATAAAGAAGATAAAGAAATAAATAAAGAAAAACAAAATGTAGTTATGTAATAAAATATATTTTTTTTTTTTAATTTTATATTTTTGTATTATATTTGTAAAATTATTTAAAGATTAAAAAATAAAATTATGGAACTAAAAGACTTAGGAATA
>CAYXOL010000118.1:0-7677 GCA_964467165.1 uncultured Clostridium sp. | reverse complement strand
GATTTTAAAACATTAATCTTGGGTGTGGATGGGAAGATAGTGGATATTTATTAGATTATATTCATTTGTAAAAAAGTTAAGAATTATATTTTTAACTAATAAAAAAGGAAACCATTATAAATAGTGGTTTCCTTTTTTATTGAATTTTGGGTAGCTTTACGGTAAATCTTGTGATTTGATTGATTTTACTTTCCACTGCAATTTCTCCGCGGCTAAGTTCTACAATTCGTTTAACGATTGAAAGGCCAAGCCCATTACCTGGTGATGTGTGCGATCTATCGCCTTGATAAAATTTATCAAAAATATGCTTCAATGTTTTATCGTCCATGCCATTACCATTGTTGCTTATTTTAAACTGAATATCCTCAAGGATTTCATGACACTCTATTGTGATATTACCGTTAGGGTCGGAGTTTTTAATTGCATTTTCAATGAGATTTATCCAAAGATGTGAGAGCATCTCTGTATTACCATAAATTTTAGTAGGCTCCAAATTAAGGTTGAGTTGAATATTCTTTGCGCTCCACTGAGGTTCAAGAAGTATGATGCAATTTCGAATTTGTTCATCTACTTCATATTCTGTTTGATTGATAATAATTCGTTGATTTTCAAATTTAGTAAGGACCAGAATATTTGCCGACATATTAGTTAGTCGTTCCGATTCACTGATAATAATGTCAGTGTATTCTTTTCGTTTGACTGCTGAAAGATTATTATTTTGTAGTTGCTTTGCAAATCCTCGAATTGAAACAATTGGTGTCTTAAATTCGTGAGAAAAGTTATCTATAAAATCATTGCGAAACATTTCTATACTGCCCAGGTCTTCTGTCATATGATTGAAATTTCTAAGTAAATCTCCTAGTTCTGATTTATTGTTGATTTCTTCAACGCGAACGCTAAAATCTCCGGTAGCTACTATTTTTGTTGCCTTAATTAGTTGATTAAGTGGTTTCAATACTGTTTTACCTACTACGGCCGAAATTGAAGTTCCGATAACGATGCTAACAAACAATGCAATTAATTGAGAAATAATTGGTGCAAGTACAGGGATTTGAAAAATACCAGTTGCGTACAAAAATAGAAAACATGCACCTGTTAATAATCCGGCAGATATCATAATGAAAAATACAATAAATACCATTGCGATTTTTAGAGATTTTACTCTGTTCATGCGCTTGTCACAGCCTTGTATCCAAGTCCACGAACTGTAATAATTTCAAAATCGAAATTATCTTTAAAGCGGTCACGCAAACGATTTATGTGAACATCTACCGTGCGTTCATCAGTATCTGAGTTCATATCCCATATTTCATCCATCAAACTACGCCTGGTAAAAATTTTATTCTGATAGGCCAACAATTTGTATAACAGCATGAATTCTTTATTGGGTAATTCCTGAGCATTACCATTTTGAGAAACGGTAAGTGCATCATAATTCAAAATAGTTTTCTTAACTGTCAATTGATGCTCATTTACGATTTTAGAACGACGAAGAAGAGCTGTAATTCGCAAAATCATTTCCTCCTCGTCAATGGGCTTAACCATATAGTCATCTGTTCCTACAATAAAACCTTCCTTTTTGTCAGCAGGTGTTTCTTTTGCCGTTACCATTAATATTGGTAGATTGTTTTTACATTTACGCATGGTGTCCGTTAATTCATATCCATTCATCCGGGGCATCATAATGTCCAGAACAATCAAATCCACATGATGATTATCCATTTTATCAAGTGCCTCAATGCCATCTTTGGCAAGAATAACATCATAACCGTTTTGAAGTAATACTTCTTTCGTTAATTTTCTTGTATTTATGTCATCATCTACAACTAAGATGTGGAACATTTGAAAACCCCCTTTTATATTTATATTATGATAGTTTATCAATTTATTGTAAACAGAATTTTTATAAAATTTAATAATAATGTATTGACATTAAAATGAAAATAGGCTAACATTTAACTGAACGGTTAGTTAAACGTATATTATAGTGATAAAAAATGAAACTAATGAATTAGTAATGGGCGGTGTGTTTTTTGACCAATTTATCAGAACAAGCAAGAGAAAGTAGAGATAAGATATTAAAAGCTGCTGAAGAGCTTTTTTCCAATCAAGGATTTGATGGTGTAAGTGTCAGTAAGATTTCAGAGAAGGCTGGCTGCAATAAAGCATTAATTTATTATTATTTTAAAAGCAAACATGATATTCTGGATTGTCTTTTTAAAATGTTTATGGATGATATATCCCAACTTGTGGCACATGTTATAAAGGAAGAGTTGAATTTCGTTAGACAAGGACAATTTGCGGATGACAGCGGGTTTAATAATTTCATTGATTTCATCTTAAAGAGAAGAAAGATTCTTAGAGTATTAGTTACTGAATCATTAAAAAAAGGAACCAATGCTTCATTATTATTTAGATTTATGGAGTCTATCGATTACAATGAAATTAAAAACTTAATAATTAGTACCAAGGAATTTGATATTGAATTTGATTTTAATAAAAATAGTATGGATGTGGAAGCATTTTTTATGGGTTTCATTCCAGTTATTAACTTTGCCATCTATTATGAAGATTGGATAACTTATACCAATACTACAGAAGAGGAGTTTAAAACAAATTTCATCAATGCAATGAAGAATTGCCGTGATATGAGTAAACATAATGGCATTAAATAATATTTTTTAAAGATGAAATTAACGAATTGGTTAATAAATGTTAAATTTAATTAACTTATATATATTAGGATACTTGATAGTCTATAACAGCACTACAGAATAGGAGTTTAAAGTGAGTTTCTTAAAAAAAATCAGGAATTACTACCATAGTAATAAACGTAATTTGGTTAGGTAGTATTTTTTTTATGATAAAAATTAACCAACCGGTTAGTAAGTGATTAAATATTAAGTTGAGGAGGAAATTAATTGAATGAGTCAATTATTATAAAAAATTTAGTTAAGTCATATCAGATGGGGGAAACAAAAATTATAGCAGTTGATAATGTGAGCTTTTCCATTAAAGAAGGAGCATTTGTTATTTTGCTTGGGGCAAGTGGTGCTGGTAAATCTACAGTTTTAAATATTTTAGGGGGAATGGATTCACCTACAAGTGGTAGTGTTACTGTAAATGGTAAGGAGATATCAAATTACAATGATTCAAAGTTAACCTTATATAGAAGAGACAGTATTGGTTTTGTTTTTCAGTTCTATAACCTTATGCCTAATTTAAATGTGCTTGAAAATGTGGAACTCGCAAGACAAATATGCAAGGATCCCATGGATGCAAGTGAAAGCTTAAGATTGGTAGGACTAACAGACAGAGAGTCTAATTTTCCTTCTCAAATTTCAGGTGGAGAACAACAAAGAGTTGCCATCGCAAGGGCCCTTGCCAAAAATCCGGATATCCTATTATGCGATGAACCCACTGGAGCATTAGATTATGTAACAGGTAAAAGTGTACTTGCACTTCTTCAAAAGATAGGCCGCGAAAGCAATAAAACCGTCATTATAGTAACACATAATGCTGCACTTGCACCTATAGCAGATGTAGTTATCCATATGAAAAGTGGACAGGTGGAAAGTATGAAGGAAAACCTTTCTCCTACACCTGTTGCGCAGATTGAGTGGTGATATAAATGTTAATCCGTAATTTTTTTAGAGATATTATTTCCACACTTCCAAGGTTAATGTCTGTGATTATTGTTACAGCGCTTGGAGTATTGTTATTTGTTGGTATGGGCGAATATAACTATAACCTTACTAAAATAGGCGAAAGTTATTATGCTAGTCAAAATGTTGCTGATTATTGGATTCAGGGAAGTATGCTTAATAAGGCAGATGAGAGAGAAATTTCAAAACTTGATTCCGTAGAGAGCACTCAGGCAGAAATTAATATACAAACAGAGATTTATACAGATAAAAATATTAATATCGATTTGCAAGGTATATCAGGGGATTTTATAATTGATAAACCTTATATTATTTCAGGAAGAATGTTTGACAGTAATCGGGAATGTATGTTGGATGCTTCTTATGCTAAAACCCACAATATCCGTATTAATGATAAAATTGATCTAAGAATCAAGAATACGGAAAATAAACTGAGTTTTATTGTGTGTGCACTTATAGATAGCCCAGAGTATATAAGTAATATCGGGGCCACAGATCTTTTACCGGATAGCAACAAACATGGTTTTGCATATGTAAAAGAGGATGCGTTAGAAGAGATGAAAGCGCTAATTGGATATAATGTAGTTACCTTAAAGATTAAGGATAACGCAGATGAAAGTCAACTTAAAATTGATGTTGAAAAAATTCTAGGAACAAAATTAATACGGTTATTAAAATTTAGTGATAATGAAAAAGCTCATGTCATAATAACGCAGATTAATAGTTCAAAATCAATGACCGTTTTGATGCCAATGATATTTTTTGTTATAGCAGCCTTTATTATGTTTACAACTATGTCAAGAGTTGTAGAGACTGGTAGGATGATGATTGGAACCTTAAAAGCATTTGGTTATAGTAAACTAAAAATATATACATACTTTTTATCCTATGCATTTACAGTGGTTGTTTTGGGTAATCTTATTGGGATTTCAATATCTGGTTTTTTGGCAAAACAAATGATGGGACTTACAAGCAGTATGATGACTTTGCCGGTATTTCCATTAAATACTGATTATTTATCAATCCTTAAGTCCATTGCTCTTACAACTGTCATATGCGTGGGCACGGCTGCTGTGGTGTGCACTAGTGAGATAAGTCATTCTCCTACAGAATGTATGAGGCCAAAGTCTCCAAAAGCTGGTAAGGTAAACATTTTTGAGAAAATTAAGTTCTTATGGTCAAAAATGAATTTTGCTCAGAAAACTGTTACAAGAAATATTTTTAGAAATAAGGCCAGAATGCTTATGTGCGTGATTGGTGTGGCAGGGTGTATGGCAATTACTATTACAGGCTTTGGATTTCGGGATACTATTAATGTAGCAATTAATAGTATGTTTACCAATATGTATAAATATGACGCTAATGTAATACTGAAAAATGGCGTAACACGTGAGGAAGCTACAAGAATATCAAAAATTTCTGGTGTGGATAAAGCAGAAAATGTAATGATGACATCTATTAAAATATTGAAAGATGGTAAAAGTGAAGATACAACAGTTAGCATAATGGAGGATAAAGTATTTTTAATGTTGCCTTCCGTTGAGGTACAGGAAAGTATGACTATGCCAGAAGAGGGGGTTATAGTATCATCTTCATTGGTAAAAGATTTAGACATTAGAAATGGGGATATGCTTGATATTATTGTTGCTGGAAATACGGAAATTTTAAAAGTAAAGGTATCGGATGTTAAAGACAATATAACTGGTTGTTATTTAGGGAAATCTGTGTGGAGAAAACTTGGGCAAGAATATAATCCATCTAGTGTTTATGTAAAAACAGAGGATATGAAGAGTGTTACAGTAGCAATGAAAAAATATGATTTTATTGGTACTGTAATGTTAAAAAGTGAATTAGTAGGAGCTATAAATTCTCAAATAAGTTCAATAAGCGCAATTACTGTGGTATTTATTTTCTTCGGAGGAGTTCTTGCTCTGGTAGTTTTGTACAATTTGGGTATTTTAAATTATTATGAACGAATGAGAGAACTTGCAACCCTAAAGGTTTTAGGTTTTATACCAAAGGAAATAAAAGTATTAGTTTTAACTGAAAACACAATTTTCACTATTGTGGGAATCATTGTTGGAATACCACTTGGAATAGCTTTACTCACATTTTTGACAACTTCAAGTCCACAGAAAGACATGACCATGATACCGTATATTAAATTAGCTAGTTTCATATATTCTGCGGGACTTACCATGATGTTTTCATTAGTTGTTAATAGGATTCTTGGCAAAAAATTAAATAAGATTGATATGCTTGGGTCACTTAAGAGTGTGGAATAGTTAAAATCAATATCAAAATATTGTTTTCATTATAATGAATGGAGGAATTAAATAAAATGAAGTATTTAGATAAAATAAAGGGTTTCTTTTCAAAGAAACCGGTAAAATATGCAGCAACCATTTGTATAATATTAGTGGTAGGGGTAGCTTTTTATAAGTCACCAATAGTTCAAAATAGACTAGCTGCCAGCGCTGATGTACAAAAAACCGTTGTAGTAAAAAAAGGTGATATTAAGCTATGGGCTTCAGGCACAGGAGATATTTATTACGACAAAACTTCAAATATATCTTCAAAGGTTAGCAGCAATGTAAGAAACGTATATTTTAAAGAAGGAGATAAAGTTAAAGCTGGAGATTTAATTTGTGAATTTAATGATTCTGCTACTCAGCTGGCTTTAAGTGAATCGAGGAATGAGTTAGTTCAAAGTGAATTATCAAATGATGCAAATGAAATCCAAGCTGGAAAACTTTCTATTAAGACACCTTTTTTAGGACAAATTAGTAATATTCTTGTAAAGAAGGATGATGTAATTACAAAAGGTGCAGCATTATTTACTATTGCAGATACTTCAAAACTTAAGCTTTCAGTTGACTTTAATGCTGTGGATATAAAAAAGATATCAATGAATCAGCCAATTAATGTAAGCATATCTTCTATAATGCAATCGGTTAAGGGTACTGTTACGTATATTAGCAATAAAGTTATATCTACAAATGCAGGAGGGCAATTATATACAGTGGAAATACAGATAAATAACCCTGGTGCTATTTCAGAAGGTATGATTGGTGAGGCATCATTTGAAACCGCGAAAGGTACTGTAACAAGTACAAATTCAACAGCATTAGAATACATAAACAAGACAACAGTTATAAGTGAAACTGGTGGAACAGTAAGGAGCATATCTATTAAGAAAAATCAGCAAGTGGCTGCAAGTCAAGAAGTTATTAGAATGAAGAATGATGATGTTGCAATAAATCAATCAATAGGTGGTGCTAAGATTGCTTCTTCACAAATAAAAATAGCATCATCAGAAAATATGCTTTCCGACTATAAAATATATGCACCTATAGATGGTACTATAGCTAAGCAGAACATAAAGATTGGAGATAGTGTAACACCAGGACAAGCAGTAACTTCTATTGAAAAAACGGATATAGTATTAGTTGATATAGATATAGATGAGATTGAAATATCCAAAGTTGCTTTAGGGCAAAAGGCACAACTTACTTTAGATGCACTAACAGACACACTAACAAACCCTATAGAAGGTGAAGTTATAAAAATAGCACTTAACGGCACACCTAAAAATGGAGTAACAAATTTTGCTGTAACTATTAAAGTTAATGAAAGACAGAGTATGCTTAAGGGTGGAATGAATGTTACTGCAAAGATAGAATCCAAAAGTATAACAAATGCATTATATATTCCCATGGAGGCAATTACAAAATCAGGAAAAAAACAATTTGTAACAATTAAAGGCGATAAAACAGAAGGAATACAAAGAGGGATAGAAATTGGGATAAGTAATGAAAGTGTTACAGAAATTAAAAGTGGACTAAAAGAAGGTGATATAGTAGTTTTACCACAATAGATGGGGGGAAGACCCCTGGGCAGGTATGGAAAAATAGCAAAAAAGGATGGTGTGATAAAAATGAAATTGAAAAAAGCAGGATTGAGTTTAATGTTAACAAGTGTAATGATAATTTCTACGGTAAGTTCCTCTCTA
>CAYXOL010000117.1:0-7802 GCA_964467165.1 uncultured Clostridium sp. | reverse complement strand
AGCAAAATAAAGAATCTTTTCTAGAGATCTAGGTGACATATCTAAAATAAGTCCCATACGAGATGGTATTCCTTTGAAATACCAAATGTGAGAAACTGGGGCAGCAAGTTCTATGTGCCCCATTCTTTCACGTCTTACTTTAGATTTTGTAACTTCAACGCCACATCTATCACAAACTATTCCCTTATATCTTACTCTCTTATATTTTCCACAATGACATTCCCAATCTTTAATTGGTCCAAATATTCTTTCACAAAAAAGTCCATCTCTTTCGGGTTTTAAAGTTCTATAGTTTATAGTCTCAGGTTTTTTAACTTCACCTTTCGACCATTCTCTGATTTGCTCTGGTGATGCTAAGCCTATTTGAATAGCATCGAAATTATTAAATTCAAACAAGGGTACATCCTCCCTTCATATTAATGTTCATCATTAAAATCATTCAATTCTAAGTCCTCACCAAATTCTTCTAAGGGTATTTCGTCATAATTTATATCAATATCTACTTCTTCGTCTTCATCGATAAGTTCAATGTACTCTTCCGTTGGTGCCTCAGGAATTATATCTTCTGATCCTTCTATGTTAACATTTAAATTTAATTCTTCTATTTCATCATCAACTGATTCTTTAATTTTAATTTCCTCTAATTCATCTGTAAGAACTTTAACGTTCAAACATAACGCTTGTAGCTCTTTTATAAGAACTTTAAAGGATTCAGGAACACCAGGTTCAGGAATATTCTCACCTTTAACTATAGCTTCATAAGTTTTAACTCTACCTACAACATCATCAGATTTAACTGTTAAAATTTCTTGTAATGTATGAGCTGAACCATAAGCTTCTAGTGCCCAAACTTCCATTTCTCCAAATCTTTGGCCACCAAACTGTGCTTTACCACCTAATGGTTGCTGTGTTACTAGAGAATATGGTCCTGTAGACCTTGCATGTATTTTATCATCAACTAGATGATGTAGCTTTAAGATATACATATATCCTACAGTAACTCTGTTATCAAATGCATCTCCCGTTCTTCCATCATATAAATCAGTTTTTCCATCTGCCTTATATCCTGCTTTTTCCAGACATGCTTCAATTTCTTCCTCAAGAGCACCATCAAATACTGGTGTTGCTATATGCCAACCAAGTTCACTAGCCGCCCACCCTAGGTGGACTTCTAATACTTGACCTATATTCATACGAGAAGGTACTCCAAGTGGATTTAGGCATATTTGAAGTGGTCTTCCATCTGGTAAAAATGGCATATCTTCTACTGGTAATACTCTAGAGATAACCCCTTTGTTACCATGTCTTCCTGCCATCTTATCCCCAACAGATATTTTTCTCTTTTGAGCTATATAACATCTAACTAGTTCATTTACACCCGGTGGAAGTTCATCACCATTTTCTCTAGTGAACACTTTAACGTCAACTATTATTCCAGCTTCGCCATGTGGCACTCTAAGTGATGTATCTCTTACTTCTCTTGCTTTTTCACCAAATATTGCTCTTAATAATCTTTCCTCTGCAGTAAGTTCTGTTTCACCCTTTGGAGTTACTTTTCCAACTAGGATGTCTCCAGATCTTATTTCAGCACCTATTCTTATTATTCCACCCTCATCTATGTCTTTAAGTGCATCTTCTCCAACATTTGGGATGTCTCTAGTTATTTCTTCTGGTCCAAGCTTTGTGTCTCTTGCTTCTGATTCGTATTCTTCAATATGAACAGAAGTGAATATATCATCACGAACAAGTTCTTCAGATATGAGCATTGCATCCTCATAGTTATAGCCTTCCCAAGTTACAAATCCAATACGAATATTCTTACCTAAAGCTATTTCTCCAAGATCCGTTGAAGGTCCATCTGCTAGAACTGTATTTACTCCAACTTTTTCACCTTTGCTAACTATAGGTCTTTGATTTATACACGTACCTTGATTTGATCTTTTGAACTTAAGAATTTTATAAGTATCTAGTTCATTATCTGAGTCTCTTCTTACTCTAATTTCATTTGCACTTACATACTCAACTGTTCCTGCATTTTTAGCTTTTGGAAGAACACCTGAATCTACTGCTGCTCTATACTCAATCCCTGTAGCAACAATTGGTGCTTGTGATTTTAGTAGTGGCACCGCTTGACGTTGCATATTAGAACCCATTAGTGCACGACTGGCATCATCATTTTCAAGGAAAGGAATCATTGCTGTCGCAACTGAAACTATTTGCCTTGGCGATATGTCCATAAGGTCTACTTCTTCTTTTGGAACAACCATTACTTCGTGCTTAGCTCTTACAGTTATTTTTTTGTCTACAAAAGTACCATTTTCGCTAATTGGCTCACTTGCCTGTGCTACTAAATATGCATCTTCTTCATCTGCAGTCATATACACAATTTTATTTGTAACTACCGATGTTTTCTTATCTACAATCCTATATGGTGTTTCAATAAAACCATATTCATTAACTTTAGCATAACTAGCAAGAGAGTTAATAAGCCCAATGTTTGGTCCTTCTGGAGTTTCTATAGGGCACATTCTACCATAATGTGAGTAATGTACGTCTCTAACTTCAAATCCAGCTCTCTCCCTTGAAAGTCCACCGGGTCCTAATGCAGATAATCTTCTTTTATTAGTAAGTTCTGATAACGGATTTGTTTGATCCATGAACTGTGAAAGTTGTGAACTACCAAAGAATTCTTTTATAGCTGCAGCTACTGGCCTTATGTTAATAAGAGCTTGAGGCGTTATTCCTTCTTGGTCTTGAATTGTCATTCTTTCTTTTACAACTCTTTCCATTCTAGATAAGCCTATTCTAAATTGATTCTGTAAAAGTTCTCCTACAGATCTAATTCTTCTGTTTCCTAAATGATCAATATCATCAATATAACCGATATCATAAGTTAGTCCTAACTCGTAGCTCACTGTAGCATACATATCATCTTTAATTATATGTTTTGGTATTAATCTACTTTTGTTAATTTTAATTTGTTCTTTAATTTCTTCTTCATCACTGAAATTATCTAATATTCCTTTTAAGGTTGGGTAATGAACCATTTCCCTAATATTAAGATCAGATATATCAAATTTAACAACCTTATTAAGGCTTACAAAATTATTTCCTATTACCCTTATCACTTTATCCTCTACTTGAAGATCTACTACATTGATTCCCAAGTTTTGAATATCTAGAGCAGTTTCTCTGTCTATTTTTTCATCTTTTTCAACTATAACTTCACCAGTTATAGGGTTAACAATATTGCCTGCAGCAATTTTGTTTGCAATTCTGTGATTAATTGATAACTTCTTATTAAACTTATATCTACCAACTCTTGATAAATCATACCTTTTTGCATCAAAAAATAATGAATCAATAAGAGATACCGCACTATCCACTGTAGGTGGCTCGCCTGGTCTTAGTCTCTTATATATTTCTATCAATGCTTCTTCTCTTGTTTTTGTATTGTCTTTTTCTATGGTGGCGGTTAGTCTTTCTTCTTCCCCTAGTAATTCATGTAAATCTAAGTCACTACCATTATCCATCATAGCTCTAGCTAAAATACTTATAGGCAGTTTTCTTGTCTTGTCAATTCTAATATAAACAATATCATTAGAATCCGTTTCATACTCAAGCCATGCACCTCTGTTTGGAATAACTGTTGAAGAATATAGTTTTTTCCCTGTTTTATCAACCGAATAATTGTAGTAAACCCCTGGAGATCTAACTAATTGACTTACTATAACTCTTTCTGCTCCATTAATAACAAATGTTCCTTGAGGTGTCATCAGCGGGAAATCTCCCATAAAGACTTCTTGTTCTTTGATTTCACCAGTCTCGTTATTACGCAATCTAACTTTAACTTTTAGAGGAGCTGCGTATGTTGTATCTCTTTCTTTACATTGTTCTTCAGAATATTTAATATTGTCTGTATCTAGTTTGTATCCTACAAACTCTAAAACAAGATTTCCTGTATAATCCTGAATAGGATTTATGTCGTCAAAAACCTCTTGAAGTCCTTCTTTTAAGAACCAATTATAAGAGTCTAACTGTATTTCAATTAAGTTTGGCATATCAGTTACTTCTCCTATTTTTGAAAAACTCATTCTTGTTCTTTTACCTAATTGGACAGGATGTACCATCAGCTTTCACCCCTTGTATAAACTAAAATAACCAAAAACACACTTTCCCCTAGGACCTTGTGTTTCTGGATTCACACATTTTCATCATGTTATTATAACCATTTTTGTTAATTTAATTCACATCTATCAGTAATTACATTTGTTTTAATGATAAACTACTAATTTTCAGTGCATTATGCTATATTATCACAATTATATTCTTATGTCAACATAACATTTCAAAAAAAGGGCACTCTTATATAAAAGCACCCAAATTTTATAATAAAATTATTTTATTTCTACTCCAGCTCCAACTTCTTCAAGTTTAGCTTTTATAGATTCAGCATCTTCTTTAGTTACTCCCTCTTTAATTGTTTTAGGAGCTCCATCAACTATATCTTTAGCTTCTTTAAGTCCTAATCCAGTTAATTCTCTAACAACTTTAATAACTTTAATTTTGCTAGCGCCAGCGCTAGTTAAAACTACATCAAATTCAGTTTTTTCTTCAGCAGCAGCTGAAGTAGCTCCTACAGCTGCAACTGGTGCTGCAGCACTTACGCCAAATTCCTCTTCGCAAGCTTTTACTAATTCATTTAATTCTAAAACACTCATATCTTTTACAGCTTGAATAATTTCTTCTCTTGTCATTATAAATGCACCTCCGAATTTTTTTCATATACAATTTTTTTGTTCTTAATATTTGAATCAATTAAAGTTAGTTATGTAACTTAACCCAGTAATTAAGAAATTACTCAGCTAATTCTTTTTGTTCTTTAATTGAATTCAATACGTATGCAAGATTTGATATTGGAGCTTTGAAGCTTCCAAGTAATTTTGCAATAAGTACGTTTCTTGGTGGTATTGATGCCAATTGATTAACTTGAATACCATCAAATATTTGTCCTTGGATTATAGCTGCTTTAAGCTCTAATTTTTTATGAGTTTTTGCAAATTCATTTAAAACTCTAGCTGCAACCGTTGGTTCTTCATATCCAAAAGCCATTGAAATAGATCCTTTTAGGTGTGCTACTATACCTTCAATTCCTAATTCTCTAGCTGCTAGAATAACTAGTGTGTTTTTATAAACTTTATATTCCACTCCAGCTTCTCTAAGGTTTTTTCTAAGTAACGTATCATCTTCTACATTTAGACCTTGATACTGACTAAGTACTACACCTTGAGCTTTTTGTAATTTTTCTTTTATTTCTGCTACTTTTGCTTCTTTTAATTGTCTATTATTGCTTAACACTATGTATCCACCTCCTCACAGTTTTTAACTGCTTTATAAAAAATAAAATCTCTCCGCAGACGCGAAGAGACCTATTATCCGTACAAAAGTACATTTATAGGAATCCTCGGTAGGTATGTTGTCTTTTACGCTTTCGCACCTACTATCTACGGAATATTATCTATTTTACTTTGTGAATTATATCATGCTTAAGTCTAATTGTCAATACTAGTCTAACACTTTAGATTGATTGACTTTTACTCCAGGTCCCATTGTACTAGAAACTGAAACTGACTTTAAGTATTGTCCTTTAGCTGCTGCTGGTTTAGCTTTAACTACCGCTTCCATTAAAGCATGAAAGTTTTGAACTAATTTTTCAGCGCCAAAAGATGCTTTTCCAAGTGGTACATGAATTATAGAAGTTTTATCAACTCTATACTCAACTTTACCAGCTTTTATTTCATTTATTGCTCTTGTAACATCAAATGTTACTGTTCCTGATTTTGGATTTGGCATTAATCCTTTAGGTCCAAGCACTCTACCTAATTTACCAACAACACCCATCATATCTGGTGTAGCAACAACTACATCAAACTCAAACCAATTTTCTTTTTGTATTTTATCAACTAATTCATCATTACCAACAAAGTCAGCGCCTGCAAGTTCTGCTTCTTTAGCTTTTTCGCCTTTAGCAAAAACTAAAACTCTAACTGTTTTACCCGTTCCATGAGGAAGCACTACTGCCCCTCTAACTTGTTGGTCTGCATGCCTTGGATCAACACCAAGACTTATAGCAAGTTCTATTGTTTCGTCAAATTTAGCCTTAGCTGTTTTCACCGCAAGTTCCATAGCTTCTGTTGGTGTATATAGAGCAGTTTTATCTACAAGTTTAGCACTCTCTATGTAATTTTTTCCCATATTAGTATCCTCCTTCGTGGTTATAACGGTTTTTACCTCCCACGTAATTAATCGAAATTTATTCTTCTACAACTATTCCCATACTTCTTGCCGTTCCAGCTATCATACTCATAGCAGCTTCAATTGACGCAGCATTTAAGTCTGGCATCTTTATTTCTGCTATTTCTTTTACTTTAGCTTTTGAAATTGTTGCAATTTTAGTCTTGTTTGGAACTCCTGAACCACTTTCAAGTCCAACTGCTTTCTTTAATAATATAGCTGCTGGTGGAGTTTTCAGTATAAAACTGAAAGATCTATCTTGATATACTGTTATTACTACTGGTATTATCATTCCTGGTTGATCAGCAGTTTTTGCGTTAAATTCTTTACAGAATCCCATAATATTAACACCGTGTTGTCCAAGTGCTGGTCCAACTGGTGGTGCTGGTGTTGCTTTTCCTGCAGGAAGTTGAAGTTTTATCATTCCTGTTATTTTCTTAGCCATGAGTTTATACCTCCTATATTGTGGTGATACGGATTAAAAATCCTCCCACTTAGTACCTAGTCTAATTTTTGTATTTGATTGAATTCTAATTCAACAGGTGTTTCCCTGCCAAACATATTAATTAATGCCTTAACTTTGTGCTTTTCCAAATGAATTTCTTGTATTAACGCAACAAACCCTTCTAGAGGTCCAAATGTTACCTGAATGTTCTCACCTATTTCGTAGTCGACAACTATTACTTTTTCTGCAATTCCCATAGTTCTAACTTCATCTTCAGTAAGAGCCACCGGCTTAGAGCCTGGTCCAACGAATCCAGTTACCCCTCTAGTGTTTCTAACTATATACCATGATTCATCTGTCATAAGCATCTTAACCATTACATAACCTGGAAATACTTTTTTGAAAGTTATTTTTTTCTTACCATCCTTTACTTCAACTACTTCTTCCATAGGAACTTGAATATCATGTACCGATTCTTCAAGATTTCTATTTTCAATTGCTTTTTCTAGATTGGCTTTAACTTTATTTTCATAACCAGAATATGTATGAACAACGTACCATTTAGCTTTATCTGCCATAGCTTAAAGGGTGGAGTGCTCCGTCCCCTACCTCCTTCTTTTACCTTATTTAAAGATTAGTTTATAGAGGTTATTAAAACCATAATCCAACAAACCTACAAAGACTACAAAAAGAAAAGAGAAACTTAATACTGCAATAGTTGCCTTTTGGATATCTTTTTTAGAAGGCCAAGTTATTCTTTTCGCTTCTGCCTTAAGGTCCTTGAAAAACTTAACTATCCCTTTTTGGTTTGTTTTTATGTTACCATCAACAGCCATTTCATTCACATCCCCCAACGTTTTGTGCTTTATGCTGTATTATTTTGTTTCTTTATGAAGTGTATGTTTGTGGCAGAACTTACAGTATTTCTGCATTTCTATCCTGTCTGGGTTATTTTTTTTGTTTTTCATTGTATTGTAATTTCTCTGTTTGCAATCAGTACATGCTAAGGTTACTTTTACTCTCACAATCTACACCTCCCGGTTTTCCATCTATTTAAGAAAGC
>CAYXOL010000116.1:0-7833 GCA_964467165.1 uncultured Clostridium sp. | reverse complement strand
CTAATTAAATATATTTGTCTAATAATCTGTATCGATTATTTAGGACTAGTCAATATCTAAATGATTAATAAATCCCAATATTTTAAAATTCCAAATTCCAACAATACTAACATTGTTGGAATTTGGAATTTTCTATTTAGAGCTTTTGGAATTTCCTTTTTTTATTTGAAATTTATCTATTTTACAAACTGATTACTTTGTCTATCTTTGTAAAATGAATGAGAACCTCGATCCCACTACAAATGGGTACAATCCAGAAGAATTAGATCTTGAAAAAAGATTACGTCCGCTGTCATTTGATGATTTTGCCGGGCAAGATCAAGTTTTAGAGAATTTAAAAGTTTTTGTTGCTGCAGCCAATCAGCGTGGTGAGGCACTTGATCATACACTTTTTCATGGACCTCCCGGATTAGGAAAAACAACTTTAGCCAATATTCTGGCAAATGAACTTGAAGTAGGGATTAAAATTACCTCTGGTCCTGTTTTAGACAAGCCTGGTGATTTAGCTGGTTTGTTAACGAATCTTGATGAAAGAGATGTTTTATTCATTGATGAGATTCACCGTTTGAGTCCAATTGTAGAAGAGTATTTATATTCGGCAATGGAAGATTTCAAGATTGATATTATGATTGAATCCGGACCAAATGCCAGAACGGTACAAATCAATCTGAATCCATTTACATTAATTGGTGCTACAACCCGTTCAGGATTGCTGACCGCTCCAATGCGTGCCCGATTTGGGATTTCATCACGATTACAATATTATACTACAGAACTTTTGACTAGTATTGTTGAAAGAAGTTCTTCTATACTTAGAATGCCCATCTCCTTAGATGCCGCTATAGAAATAGCAGGAAGAAGTCGTGGTACACCTCGTATTGCAAATGCTTTATTACGCAGAGTACGTGATTTTGCACAGATAAAAGGAAACGGAACTATTGATCTTGAAATTGCTCGTTATGCCCTAAAAGCACTGAATGTTGATGCGCATGGATTGGATGAAATGGATAATAAAATCCTGTTGACCATAATCAATAAATTCAAAGGCGGACCTGTTGGACTTTCGACTCTAGCAACTGCAGTTTCTGAAAGCAGCGAGACGATTGAAGAAGTTTATGAACCGTTTTTGATTCAGGAAGGTTTTATCATGCGTACACCGCGTGGTCGTGAAGTAACGGATAAAGCCTATAAACATTTAGGTAAATTAAACACTAACATTCAGGGTGGATTGTTTTAATTCTGATCAAAATGTCTGAAAATAAAAAATATAATTATCCAACCAGACTTTCAATATTGAGATTCTTTTTGGATGCAGAAGGAGTACGTAAAAATCCGATTCCTTTTCATAAAAGATATTTTGATCAGTTCGGCGATTCTTTTTCTCTTAAAATTGGTGTTTCAAAACATATAATTTTATCCAGAGATAATGAAGTTGCACAGTATATTTTACAGAAAAATCAAAAGAATTATCATAAATCAAAATTTCAATCGGTGTACCTTTCAAAATATTTGGGAAAGGGACTTTTAACTGTTGATGGAGATTTTTGGTTGAAACAAAGAAGATTAATTCAGCCTGCATTTCATAAACAAAAAATGAATCAATTGGTTGAAAATATGAATCAGACTATTGCTTCAGAATTAGAAGATTTAGTAGAAGAAAAACCCATTGATCTTTTTCCTGTAATGAGTCAGTTAGCTTTTAATGTGGTAGCGAAGTCATTATTTCAGCTTTCGATTTCAGACGAAAAATTAAACAGAATAAAATTCATTATTGAAGAAGTCCAGAATTTCTTGATCAAAGAAATTAGACTTCCGCATAAAGCATGGTGGTTTTCATTAAGCGGTCAAGTAAAAAAACATCTGGAACTGGCTGAAGAAAATAATAGTATTATTCAGGAAATTATTGAAGAAAGAATGACTTCGAAAGAAGAAATTAATGATTTGCTCAATATGCTTTTGGAAACCCGATATGAAGATACAGGAGAGGGGATGTCTGTGAGTCAGTTGGTAGATGAAATTAAAGTTTTGTTTATTGCCGGACATGAAACCACAGCAAATGCTTTGACTTTTACACTGCATCTTTTAGGAAGAAATCCTGAAGTACAACAAAAGGTTTTTGATGAGATTTTAGCAATAGCATCTCAAACAAATGATCTTGTCGAGCAGCTACAGAAAATGACATATACTAATGCCGTTTTAAATGAATCAATGCGCTTGTACCCGCCTGCGTGGATTACCGATAGGCAAAATGTTACTGATGATACACTTGCCGGTTATCATATAAAAAAAGAAACTCTTATTGGTGTTTCTTTCTACGAATTGCATCGAAATCCAAAATATTGGGAAAACCCGGATGAGTTTAATCCCGAACGATTTCTTGGAGAGCAGAAAAAACTTTCCATGCAATATTTTTATCCCTTCGGTGCCGGACCCAGAATGTGCATCGGAGCGGGATTTGCTATTTATGAAATGTGTTTGACCATCGCTCAAATTGTAAAAAAATACAAGATTATATCCAGTACAGATACAGTTCTGTTCAATCCTTTAATTACATTAAAACCTGTTGGTGTAGAAGTTTCATTTTCGAAAAGATGAGCATTAATGCAAAAGAGACATATTCGAATTTTATAAAATCAGAAGCAAAACGCCTCGGTTTTCTTTCTTGTGGAATTTCTAAAGCAGGATTTCTGGAAGAAGAAGCTCCACGTCTTGAAAAATGGCTCAGCAATAATCATCATGGTCAGATGGCCTACATGGAAAATTATTTTGACAAACGCTTAGATCCAACTTTGTTAGTTGATGATGCCAAAAGTGTTGTTTCGCTTTTATTAAATTATTATCCCGAAGAAACTCAAACTGAGGATAGTTTTAAGATTTCAAAATATGCTTATGGTCAGGATTATCATTTTGTAATCAAAGAGAAACTAAAAGAATTTTTACATTCTATTCAGGAAAATATAGGCGATGTTTCCGGTCGTGCTTTTGTTGATTCAGCACCTGTTTTAGATCGTGCCTGGGCGGCCAAAAGCGGCTTGGGATGGATAGGTAAAAGTGGCAACCTTCTAACTCAAAAAGTAGGTTCTTTTTACTTTATTGCTGAACTTATTCTTGATTTAGATTTAGAGTACGATCATGCTACAACGGATCATTGTGGATCTTGTACTGCTTGTATTGATGCTTGTCCTACTCAGGCAATTGTTGCTCCTAATATTGTTGATGGAAGCAAATGCATCTCTTATTACACCATTGAACTCAAAGAAAATATTCCTTACGAAATGAAAGGAAAATTTGACGAATGGATGTTTGGTTGTGATACCTGTCAGGACGTTTGCCCGTGGAATCGCTTCTCAAAACCTCATTCAGAACCTTTATTTAATCCAAATCCGGAACTGCTTTCTTTTTCTAAAAAAGATTGGATTGAGATTACGGAAGAAACTTTTCGTGCTGTTTTCAAAAACTCCCCTATTAAAAGAACCAAGTATGAAGGCTTAAAACGAAATGTAAGATTTTTAGAATAGTATTTAAAAATTAAATTACATTTTTCTTATTTTAAGAATCTTTATTTTGAATATCATTTGTAAGATTTTTTGCATTTTTATCTTGTATTTATTTAAAAACAGACAATATGATAAAAAATTAAGAATTTTCTGCTGTTTTGTTATGAAATAGTTAAGTTTTTTGCGTCTTCAGGTTAATTTTTGTCGATAAAAAGTGTAATTCAACGTTTATCTGTGTAGTTTGTCGACTAAAGTAGTTAGTAATTAGGTGTTTGCATACTTTCGCGCCTCCAAAACTACTAATTTAACCTAAGGACAATTTATTGTGCCTTGACTACATACATTTATGGCGCAAAAACTACTTTATTTTTGTAAAAATCCTAAAACTACTTTTTTAAGATTTTCAAAATCCATTTCACTTATTTTATCGTATCTGCTTCAAATTCTGGAAACCACAATAGGTTCTCTAGTATCCAATATTTCTATTCTTAAATTCACAGTTGTCTATGCGTAACTTTACTCTTAGTCAGTCTAAATTTTTTAGACTAATTTCTCTTGTTTTATTATTATTTATTACCAGTCAAACAAGGGCTCAGTTTTACACACAACACTTTATAGCTCCTGCACCTTGGCAATACTTTAGTAAGGCCAATGAGGTTGTAATCGCAACAGATTCCCCTTCAACAGTAAATATTACTTTAAAAAGAAGCGATGGTACTGTAGAGGCCAATTTAACGACTAAAAAAGGAGAGCCGGCTATCTATAGATTTAAAGCGTTTGCAGCAACGCTACCTCTGAATCCATTAAACAAGGTTTTAAATGGAGCTGGATTAATTATAGAAAGTACTTTACCTACGTCTGTCAATGTACGAAATATCGCATCTGATGATTATAAGGACAATGAAAATGCAGATGCTAACATAAAAGGAAATGCAGCCCTAACAAGCTTTGGTAATGCAGGAGTTGGTATACGATTTAGAGTAGGATATTACAGAGATGGCTCTTTAGGAAATTTTGGAAGTTTTGGTGAGCAACGCCCAATTTATAGTATTATGGCTACTGTTAATAATACTTCTATAAAGATTAATGATAAAGTTGTAACTACATTAAATGCAGGACAAAGCTATTTGTTTAAAGCGGATATGGGGACTTTAGTTGAATCGTCAAATCCAACGGTTATGAATACATCGGCTGCTATAGATATGCCTGGTGGGTGTGGTGACGGGGCTTCCAATCAAATTCCGCCCGAATCAGTTTTAGGAACAGAATATTTTCTTGAGCGTGGAACAGGAAATGATACAGCGGAACAGACTACTGTTGTAGCGACAAAAGATAATACAACTTTGACAGTAGAAGGTTATAATGCTAATGGAACTTTAGCATCAAGTAAGACTGTGACTTTAACGCAAGCAGGAAAATTTTACACTTTTGTAAATGGTGTTCCGGGTGTAAGTTTTACGGCATCTCATATTTCAGCAGATAAGAAAGTTGCTGTATATTCAGGGACTGCACAAAACTGTGAAGTTGATATTTCAACAATAGCTCCGGTGTCTGAATGTGGAGGATCTAACTTTATCGAAACAGCAAAGTTTAGAAATTATCGTGGAGCGACCTTAGATTATTTTGGATATATTCTTTTAAGAAGTGCTACAGAGCCAGTAACGGTAAATGGAAAAGATATTACAACGATAGCTGGTGTCGGAGCCCGTTATCAAATAGGTTCAACGGGTTGGTACTTAATTAACTTCAATAGCAAACAAATTGGAGGACCGGATGTTCTTTCTATCGCAAGTAAGGCTAAATTAACAGTTTCGATAGTTCAGCAAGAAGGCGGGTTCTCTATGGCAGGTTTTTTCTCGAGTTTTGCTGCACAGCCTGAAGATCCTACAATGGCTTATGTTTCTGGAGGCGGATGTAATAATAATACTGCTACATTAACGACACCTTCAAATTTTGCGCCATATCAATGGTATTTTAATGGTGTTGCAATCACAGATGCAAATTCAGATTCTTATATAGCAACTAAAACCGGTTCATATTCAGTTGCTTCAACTTTAGCTTGTGGAATTCAGGCACAATCTAAACCTGTGAGTGTTACTTTATGTACTGATTTAGGAGTAAAAAATACTGTTGATTTTGCTACGCCATGTGTGGGATCTAATGTAGTATTTACAGTTGAATTAAGTAATTTAGGTGTTAATAATGCTACAGGAGTTTCGGTAAATGATTTACTTCCTACAGGTTATTCTTTTGTTAGTTCAATTCAAACAGTTGGTAGTTATGACTCTGGAACAGGTGTCTGGAGTATAGGAGATGTAAATGGAGGAGTTAAACATACATTAAAAATTACAGCAAAAGTTAATGCATCCGGAATTTATACAAATAAAGCGTGGTTACCAACTACAACAGCCGATAGTAATTTGCATAATAATGAAGCTAGTGTTTTAACTACACCAAATCCGTTGCCAACTGCTTCGATAACAGGAACGTTAACTGCTTGTTTTACGACTACTTTAACTGCGGTAACGAATGCCACATCACCAGCATATGTTTGGTATAAAAATAATGTTGTAATTTCTGGTCAAACATCTTCTACGTTAGTTGTAAATTCTGATGGAGATTATAAAGTAAAAGTCACTAATTCCTTAACAGGATGCGAGACAACTTCTGCTGCTTCTACAGTGAAAGTTAGTGATACAGATAAACCGTTAAAACCTGTTTTGGCAGACGTTACAGGTGAGTGTTCTGTAACAGTAACACCACCAACCACTACAGATAATTGTGCAGGAACTATAACAGGGAAAACGGCAAATCCGTTGACTTATAATACTCAAGGAACTTATACAATCACATGGGATTTTAATGACGGTAACGGAAATACAGAAACAGCAACCCAAAAAGTAATTGTAAAAGATACCCAAAAACCAATAATCACTTGTCCTGCAACTGTAGTAGTTTCAGCAGATGCAAATTTATGTACAGCATCGGGAGTACTTTTAGGAACTCCAACAACATCGGATAATTGCAGTGGAACAGTAACAGTAACAAACAATGCACCGTTAGTTTTCCCAATCGGAGATACTACAGTGACCTGGACAGCAAAAGATGCGGCAGGAAATACAGAGACTTGTACACAAATTGTAACGGTAAAAGATACTCAAAAACCAACAATTACTTGTCCGGCAACTGTAGTAGTTTCTGCAGATGCTAACTTATGTACCGCATCGGGAGTACTTTTAGGAACTCCAACTGCATCAGATAATTGCAACGGAACAGTAACAGTAATAAACAATGCACCGTTAGTTTTCCCAATCGGAGATACGCCGGTAACCTGGACGGCAGAAGATGCGGCAGGAAATACAGAGACTTGTACACAAATTGTAACGGTAAAAGATACTCAAAAACCAACAATTACTTGTCCGGCAACTGTAGTAGTTTCTGCAGATGCAAATTTATGTACCGCATCAGGAGTACTTTTAGGAACTCCAACAACATCTGATAATTGCAATGGAACCGTAAAGGTAACCAACAATGCACCTTTAGTTTTTCCAATTGGAGATACGACGGTAACCTGGACGGCAGAAGATGCTGCAGGAAATACGCAGACTTGTACACAAACTGTAAGGGTAAATGATACCGAGAAACCTACAATTACTTGCCCTGCAATTGTAATAGTTTTTGCAGATGCTAACTTATGTAGTGCATCAGGAGTACTTTTAGGAACTCCGACAACATCTGATAATTGCAATGGAACCGTAAAGGTAACCAACAATGCACCTTTAGTTTTTCCAATTGGAGATACGACGGTAACCTGGACGGCAGAAGATGCTGCAGGAAATACGCAGACTTGTACACAAACTGTAAGGGTAAATGATACCGAGAAACCTACAATTACTTGTCCTGCAATTGTAATAGTTTTAGCAGATGCTAACTTATGTAGTGCATCAGGAGTACTTTTAGGAACTCCAACAACATCAGATAATTGTGGATCAGTAACAGTAACCAACGACGCACCGTTAGTTTTCCCAATCGGAGATACTACAGTGACCTGGACAGCAAAAGATGCGGCAGGAAATACAGAGACTTGTACACAAATTGTAACGGTAAAAGATACTCAAAAACCAACAATTACTTGTCTGGCAACTGTAGTAGTTTCAGCAGATGCAAATTTATGCACCGCATCAGGAGTAGCTTTAGGAACTCCAACTACATCAGATAATTGCAATGGAACAGTAACAGTAACAAACAATGCACCATTAGTTTTCCCAATCGGAGATACGACGGTAACCTGGACGGCAGAAGATGCGGCAGGAAATACAGAGACTTGTACACAAAT
>CAYXOL010000115.1:0-8004 GCA_964467165.1 uncultured Clostridium sp. | reverse complement strand
TCATTGCTTCTCCAACTTCTCCAGCCCATGCTTTCTTTCCCAATTCTGTTAGGATAACCGTCGGAGAAATTGAATTAACTCGTATTCCATATTCCGCCCACTCTGCGGCCATAACTTTTGTTATTCCAATTATTCCAGCTTTGCTCGCGGTGTAAGCAATATGTTTGTCTAAAGCGATAAATCCAGCTTGACTCGCAATATTTATAATTTTTCCAGATTTATTTTCTATCATATGTTTAGCTACCATTTGAGATAGTAAAAATGGTACCTTTAAATTTATTAGTAACGTTAAGTCCCAATATTCTTCGCTAAGATTTTCTGCATCATCAAGAAAAACTACCCCTGCATTATTTATAAGAATATCAATCTTACCAAATTTTTTTATCGTTTCCAAAACAGCCTTTTCTAACTCAATTTTTTTTGTAAGATCAACTTTTATAGCAAGAGCTTGACGTCCTTTAGCCTCTATTTCTTTGGCCGTATTGTTTAATTCATCGCTAATATCGAATAGACTTATATTTGCTCCTTTATCGGCAAACAACAAAGCGATAGCTTTTCCGATTCCTTTCGCACCGCCAGTAATTAGTGCGACTTTATTTAAAAGTGAAAAATTTTTATCAAATCCTTGAAAATCCATACAATCCTCCTTAAAGATATTCCCCGACAGAAAACCTGTCGGGGAATAACACACCTACCTAGTAGTTAAAGCTTTCCGTTCTGTAAGTAATTTGTCGACGTTGTCTAAAGTAATTGGAACCCACGGTACATTATAATTTTTTTGCATTGTAGTTCCCCAATCCATGGTTTTCCAACATTCAGCTTTAGGTTTATAAGATTCACCTATGACTGCACGTAGAGCTAAATCCAATGCACCTTGAGCTTGCCCCGTAGCATCTTGAAGGATAGAAACCATTTCTCCGGCTTTTACCGCAAGCATTGCATCAGTTACACCGTCAATACCTGCAATGGAGAAATCTTTTACATTTAATCCAGCTTGTTTAATAGCCTGAATAGCCCCTAACGCCATTTCATCATTTTGTCCAATAACACCCTTAATCTGACCAGGGTAAGCATTTAGCCAATTTTCCATTAAACTAAGGGCTTCAGCTCGGGACCAGTTGGCGGTCTTCATTTCTAGAACCTTTACATCAGGATATTTTTTTAAAGTTTCAAGATTTCCTTTTCGTCGTTCAATCTGGGCAGATTGTCCAATGGGGCCTTCAATTATAACTAAGTTCCCTTTTCCTCCCATTCCCTTAATTACCGCTTCCGCTTCCATACCACCAGATTTAACGTCATCACTTCCGATATAGCTTGTAAGCTTATCGCTATTAACACGAGTATTTGAACCAATAACAGGAATACCCGCTTTGGCGGCGGTTTCTACAGCAGCGGCACCAGCTTCAATGTCAATGGGAACAAAAAGAATCGCATCAAAGCCTTGCGTAACCATATTTTCAAATTGACCCTGTTGTACTGAAGCGTCATAATTACCATCAAAAACAGTAATTTTTACTAGACCACTTTGAACATCTGGATGCCGCTCTAGAGCAGTTGTCCATAGACGCATATATTCGGCTTTGAGGCCATATACAGCTGCTCCAATTTTATATTGTTTTTTTGCTGTTGTGGATGTGGAACCAGCTTGGGAACCTGAACCACTTTGATTTTGGCCAGACGCGAATGACGACATCGCGACTACAGTGATTGCCGCTAAAACGGCCATCAATTTCTTCATCTTCTGCCTCCTGTCTATTCTTCAGGATCATCTAGGATGATCCTTAATACACAATTCTTGAAAGTACAACAAAAATATTTCTTACTCCTTAATCTTTTTCCTTCCTTAAGGAATCAAGTAAAACAGCTCCAATAATAATAGCTCCTTTAATTACCTGTTGATAATATGAAGATACTCCCATTAAATCCAAACCATTATTAATGACACCAATAATTAGAGCTCCAAAAATAGTTCCAACTAGCTCTCCTTGGCCTCCAGTTAAGCTTGTGCCTCCGATTACAACAGCGGCGATCGCATCCAGTTCATAACTGGTACCAGCTTGAGGCAATCCAGCGGTAGTTCGGGCTGTTAAGATGAGTCCACCCACAGCAGCTAACATACCACTTATCAGATACGTAAAAAATATTATCAATCTCGTATTAACACCGGAAACTTTAGCGCTTTTTTCATTACCCCCTACCGCATAAACGTACCTGCCAAATCGCGTTTTATACAGTACAATCCATGCGATTATAAATATAAAAGCAAATATGATTACCGGTACTGGTATTCCTGCAATATCCCCCTGTCCTATTATTAAAAAACTTTTTGCTATATTAGGAATAGGCATTCCATTTGTGTAAATAAACGTAAAACCTCTAGCCATACTAAGCATACCGAGAGTTACTACGAATGGAGGAACTTTCCATTTTGCAATCAATAATCCATTAAAAGAGCCCAGAACTATGCCAGCAAGAATACTGACAACTATTGCAATACCCGTAGATTGAACAACACCACCGACAGCAGAACTTACAAAGCTTGCACCTACAACTCCACAGAAGGCCAATATGGAACCTACTGACAGGTCAATACCTCCCGTTAAAATAACAAACGTCATTCCAATAGATAACAAACCATTTATTGAGGTTTGTTTTAAGACATTTACTAAATTTTTCTCTTTTAAAAAATAAGGGTTTGCAAACGCTAGAAATATGCAAAATATAAAAAATACAACTACAATCCCGTATTGACTTAGAAGCACTCTTAGAGAAAATTTATTTATTACACTATCTCTGGTTAATTCTTTTCCTATTCTTTTCATCATCTTTTTGTTGCTCCTTAATATTAAGTTGCTAAATGCATTAAACGTTCTTGAGTAGCTTCAGAACGAGGTACAACACCCGAAATATGACCTTCTTTAAATACAACAATTCTATCACTCATACCAATAATTTCTGGCAACTCTGAAGATACCATAATAACTGAACGACCTTCTTTGGCAAAATTCGACATAAATTTATATATTTCTCTTTTTGCGCCAACATCTATACCTCTTGTAGGTTCGTCTAACAGTAATATTTTTGGATCAGTTAAAGTCCATCGCGCTAGTACCACTTTTTGTTGATTTCCGCCAGATAAATGCTTGACTAATTGCTTTGATGAAGGAGTCTTTATTTCAAACATATCAATCGCTGAATTTACTTTTTGATTTTCAAGCGCTTCATTAATAAATATTAATTTTTTTAAAGATTGTAATGAAGCTATTGATATATTATGAGCAACAGAACTTGTAAGAACTAGCCCACTAACTTTTCTATCTTCAGTTACATAAGCAATTCCTTCTTTCATCATAGCTTTAGGTGAAAACGTTACAATTTTTTTTCCATTAAAAAATACATTGCCGCTATCTGGCTTAGTTACCCCAAAAAAAGAATTAAAAAATTCACTTCGCCCTGACCCCATAAGACCAAAAATACCTAATATTTCTCCCTCTTTCACATCGAATGATATATTTTCAAACTCTCCTTTTCTAGAAAAATCTTTAATTTCTAAAAGTACATTATCCTTTGGATTATTTTCTTTATAATATTCTCCCTCTAATTTCCTACCTATCATTAAACTTATTAGTTTATTTCTATCAAATTCATTTTTTAAGCCATGTTGCACATAGGTACCATCTCTTAATACTGTTATCTCGTCTGCTATTTCAAATATTTCATTCATTCGATGAGTGATGTAAATAAAAGAAGTACCGTTTTCTTTTAATTTTCTAATAACATTAAATAATCGTTCGGTTTCTTTTTCTCCAATAGCGGAAGTAGGCTCATCCATTATTATAACTTTAGAGTTATAAGATAAAGCTTTGGCAATTTCCACTAATTGAATATGAGCTAACTTTAAATGTTTCATTTTAGCTCTTGGATTTACATCCGTCTCTAACACCTCTAGATACTTCTTTGCATCCTCATTCATTTTTGTATAATCAATAAAAAGATTTTTACCTAATGGCTCTCTACCTAAAAAAATATTTTCTGCTACTGTCATATCCCCAATGGGAGATAATTCTTGTTCAATTATACTAATACCGGCTTCTAGAGCTTGGCGAGGATACAAAAAATTTACTATTTTACCATTAAGAATTATTTCTCCTTCATCTTTTTGCCGTATACCCATCAAAACATTCATTAATGTAGATTTTCCGGCTCCATTTTCACCGCACAAAGCGTGAACAGTTCCTTTCATTAAACTAAAAGAAACTTTATCTAGAGCTTTAACACCCGCAAAACTTTTAGAAACATTTCTTAATTCTAATATTATTTCAGACATATAATACTCCCCTTTTTATATAGCAACTATCATGCCAAATGAGCTAAGTAAATAAAATTATTATCATTATATTATATATAGAAATAATATATTTATAATTTTTAATTGACAAATACGAGCCGAATTGTGTTATAATAAAGGACAATGACATATTACATGTATCAATATAGGACATTTTAAATGAATAAAACCCTTTTAATTGTCGATGACAATTATAAAATATATGAAAGCCTATCTAAATTATTTATTCCTCTTGGTTATAAAACTATTTCTGCGATTAATATTTTAGAAGCTAAAAACCATGTTAGTAACACTAATATTGATGTTGTTCTTTTAGATGTAAAATTGGGAAATGAAAATGGAATAGATTGTTTTAAGGAGATAAAAAAAATTAATAATTCTCTACCCATAATAATAATAACAGGTTATGCTACGATCGATAATGCCATTGAAGCAATGAAACTCGGGGCTTTTGATTATTTTAAAAAGCCATTAGATTTTGAGCGGTTAATAAAAATAATTGAAAATGCCACTAGTTTTAATAATTTAATTAAAGAGAACGAAAAATTAAAAAGTCATTTAGCTCGTGAGTCTAATATAATACGTTTTAATAATTTAAAAATGCGTGAAATTATTGATAGAGCAATTCTTTTAGCGACTACCGATCTACCTATATTAATATTAGGAGAAAGCGGTACGGGAAAGGAAATAATCGCCGATTTAATTCATAGCTATTCTAAACGTTATAAAAAAGAGATACAAAAGATTAATTGTGCGGCATTCCCAGAAAGTTTACTTGATAATGAACTTTTTGGCCATACTAAAGGTTCCTTTACAGGAGCGATTTCTGACTTTCAAGGAATTTTTGAAAGGGCCAATGGAAGTACTTTATTCTTAGATGAAATTGGAGATATGCCATTATCGATACAAGCTAAAATATTGCGAGTGTTACAGAATAATGAAATACGTCGAATTGGGGGTAAAGAGACTATTAATGTAAATGTACGATTTATTGCGGCCACTAATAAGGACTTAAATTTAATGATTAATAATAATTTGTTTAGAGAAGATTTATACTATCGTCTTAATGTGGCTACAATTTCAATACCTCCTTTAAGAGAAAGAAAAGAAGATATTTTAATGTTTTGTGATTTTTTCCTTGACCAGTATGCAAAAGAAAACAACAATGAGAGGAAGGTTTTATCTAATGAAATTATAGAAATATTTAAAAATTATAGATGGCCAGGTAATGTCAGAGAACTAAAAAATACAATTATGTATATTGCAGCTATTACACAAAGCGCTGTAATAGAAAAAAGTAGCTTACCCCCAATATTTTTTAGCACAAGAGACGGAGTAAGAATTAATAATCAATATGAAAATAGTAACATTAATTTAACCAACAACTTAAACATTTACGAAATGGAAAAGAAAACTATTATTGATGCTTTAAATCTTGAGAATGGAAATAAAAAAAAGGCCGCTGAACGATTGGGTTTAAGTAGAAATACCTTATACCGTAAATTACATGATTATGGAATATATAATTATGAAAAAAAATGATTATCTCCTGGAGTTCAAAAATGTCAGTTTATATTATGGATCTGTAAGAGCGTTACATAACATCAATTTTAATATTTATAAAGGAGAAATACATGCTCTTGTGGGAGAACACGGTGCGGGAAAATCCAGTTTAGCAGGCATAATAAGCGGTGAAATCCAAAGGAGTGAAGGTTCTATTATAGTTAATAATAAAAATATATATAATTATAATATACATAGAGCCTTAACTTTAGGTATAAAGGCTGTATATCAAGATATACTTTTAAACGATTATTTCTCTGTAGCTGAAAGTTTGTTTTATTCGAATAAAGTCGCTAATAAGCATATTTGGATTAGCAAAAAAAAGATGCTTCAAAAAGCTTCACAAATATTATCAGAAAACGGTTTTCAAATTAATCCAAAAAATAAAATAATAAATTTAAATTTATCAGACAGAACAGTTGTAGACATATTACGTTGCCTAGTTAACGATACGAAATTACTAGTCATAGATGAGGGACTCGACAATCTTTCTACAGATTATTATCTAAAAATTATAAAGATGCTTCATAATTTTAAAAGGAATGGGCTAACAATTCTTTTTATTACCCATAAAATTGACGATGTATTCTCATTAGCGGATAGAGTTACCATAATTCGCGATGGCACTATTCTAGGGACTCATGATATAAATAATATAGACAAGTTGAATCTAGTTAGATTAACTTATACTCAAGTTTCAAAAGGTGATATAAATATAAATACAGAAAATGAATTTTATTCGTTTATTAAATATAACGAGGCAATTCTTAAGAATTTACCCTTATCATTAATTGTTTTAGATTCCGAAAAAAAAATAAAATTTTTAAATAATGCATGTAAATCTCTGTTGAATTGGAATGATACAGATATTAATGTTTTTTTTGAAAAAAAATTTAATAAAGAAAATATAGAACTATTTTCCTTATTAAATCAAAGTTTTCAAAAAAAAGAAGAGGCTAATTATTTTCATGTTCGAATTGAATTAGAAAATAATTATATCATAACAAATGTCCAAACGCTTCCTATAAAAGATAATGGTTCAATTATTGGATATATTATAATTTTAGAAGATGTTACAGAATATGAAAAAATGCAAAAACAATTAGTCATGTCAGAAAAATTAGCTTCCGTAGGGCTTTTAGCTGCAGGTGTAGCCCATGAAATTAATAACCCTTTGGAAATAATATATAATTATTTAACGTATTTACGTTATAATTATGCGGAAGAAAATTTATTATCAATAATAAATAATATCTCCGAAGAAATAATGATAATATCTGGTATAATAAGTAATTTAGTAAGCTTTTCTAATAATTCATCTTTAAATATTGAACCAGTAGATATAAACGAATTGATAAAAGATATTTTGAAACTAATAAAATTTAACGCAAATTATAGATCAATAAATATTTCTTTTTATGATACTGATAATATTCCTAAAATAATGATTAATAGAAATGAGCTAAGGCAAGTTTTATTAAATATCATAAAGAATAGCATTGAAGCAATAAATGGAACCGGTAATATTATCATTTCAACTTTAATAAATATTACAAATAACAATAATTATGTAGAAATATCAATTAAAGACGATGGCAAAGGTTTAGATCCTATAGAAATAAATAATATATTTATGCCATTTTATTCTACTAAAGATAAAAATTTAAAAAATTTAGGACTAGGTCTTTCAATTAGTTATTCGATTATTGAAAAATACAAAGGATCAATTACAGCCTATAATAATAAAGATAAGGGGAGTACCTTTATCGTTTCAATCCCTTATAATGATAATGAATAATAGTATACATATTAACGATAATTTTTGTTCCCTCCAGCAAAAGGCCGACCATCTGCTTCGTACGGTTTTTGGGTTTGAAGACTACAGACCCGGTCAACGAGAAATTATCCAGGCGGTCCTGGAGGGGCGGGATGTGCTGGCGGTACTTCCGACGGGTGGAGGGAAAAGTCTCTGCTATCAATTGCCGGCTATCACGGTGGAGGGTCTTACGGTGGTGGTTTCTCCGCTGATAGCCCTGATTGTGTATTCCGATGAAACCTGCCAGTGATTCCGGCCGAAACCTGCCACTGGTCTG
>CAYXOL010000114.1:0-8962 GCA_964467165.1 uncultured Clostridium sp. | reverse complement strand
TTTTAAAACATTAATCTTGGGTGTGGATGGGAAGATAGTGGATATTTATTAGAGGAGTCTGAACCTAGGGTAAATATATAGTATGAAAAAAAGAAAATAAGCAGAAAAGAGAATCGCCATAAGATGTGGCGATTCTCCCTTTTCATAGCTAAAATTCACATAACTTGTATATAAATATGATATAGTGTATTATGTATCGTATATTTGTAATAAAAACTGTTATATTTATGCCAGTAAGAAAGGTAAATTCTGAAACAAGGATTCTTTTATAACAAAAAAACATAGTTAAATGGAGGAGATGGTGGAGTTGTTTAATTCCCTTAGAAAAAAGGTTTCAGCAGGTTTTATGTCAGTAGCAATAATAAGTATGATAACTATGTTTGCTTTAATAGCGGTAAATATGGGCACCATGATTAATGAACAGATTAGGTCAGATAGTGAAATAATTATAGGACAAGCAAATATGAGTTTACAAAAGGCCAATTATGAGAGCACTTATATTCAATCCTATATGGAGGAAATATGTAAGGCACAACCTAGCATTACAAATTTTCAGTTTATAAATTTAGATGGGATAATAACGGAAAATAGCGACAAAAGTCAAATAGGGAAAGCAGCGAATTCCAAAGCATTAGAAGCACTTAAGGATGGGAATGCTAAGGATTATATAAATATAGAATATAAAGGAGCTACTACGGTTGTTCCACAATTAAAGGATGGTAAAACTGTTGGGGTTTCATCAATAACAATTAATACTCAAGATTTTAAATATATTGCCTTTAATATCATAAAGAAAATAGGAGTGTTATTCATAATAAGTTTAATTTTAATATTAATATTTGCGTACTTTTTTTCCTCGAAAATTACTAAACCAATTCAAAGTGTAGTTTCTGCATTAGAAACAATTTCAGAGGGTGATTTTACAGCTACTTTGAAAGTAAGTTCTAAGGATGAAGTTGGTACACTAGCTATAGCTATGAATAAAACTTTAGAAATACTTAGAGAGATGATTGGTAGCATAAAAAATACTACAAACAGTTTAAATGGTGTTTCTCAGACTCTTTCTGCTTCTAGTGAAGAGGTTGCTTCATCTAGCATGGAAATTACTAGAGCTGTAGGAGAAGTTGCTGATGGTGCTACAAAGCAGAGTCAAAATCTTATTGAATCAGTTACGTTACTTGAAGATTTTGCAAAAACATTTGATATTATAAATGAAAATGTCAAAATGGTTTCAGTGGGAAGTAGTAAAATTAAAGGGGCTGCAGATGTTGGATCATTAAGAATAAAAGATCTTGTAACCTCTGTGGAAGGTATCAGGCGAGAGTTTAAATTTGTTACAGAAAAACTTCTATTATTAAATGTTAGTGTAGAAAAGATTACAGCTATTACAGAAGTTATAAATAATGTTGCTGGACAAACTAATTTATTAGCACTTAATGCTTCTATAGAAGCAGCTAGGGCTGGAGAATCAGGAAAAGGATTTGCAGTAGTTGCAGATGAAATAAGAAAGCTTGCAGAGCAAGTTTCATCTTCTTCAAATGGAATTATGGAGCTTGTAAGCACAGTTACTAAAGATACAAAGGAAGTGTCGAGTACAGCTGACCTGGTAACTAATAAAATTGAAGATCAGGTTGTTACAGTGGATAGTACGGTCGCTTCATTTAAGGACATATTGGATGAAGTCGGGCGTATAGTTCCTCAAATTGAAAATGTAAATATTGTATTAGAATCTGCAGTTAAGTCTAAAAATTATGTAGTAGAAAAAGTGGAATCAGTAGCAAGTGTTTCAGAAGAAGTAGCAGCTTCCGCTGAGGAAATTTCAGCTGCCACCCAGGAACAGGCAGCTTCATCAGAAGAGATGACAGCAACAGCAGAAAGTCTTGCGGGTATGGCAGAAAATTTATCTAAAAGTGTAGAAAAATTTAAAATATAAGGTTGCTGTTAGAAATACGGAAATCATTGTATTTAATTTTGATATTAATGGAAATTGTAATAAATAATAGGATTATTTGTTGATTAGAGGCATTTAGGCATATTGATATATGCCTAAATGCCTATTTTATTTTTTATTAAAATGTATTGTCATACTTCTGGGTAATTATAGATTAGAATTAGCATGAAGGTGAATGCATAATTTTACAGTAAAGCTTGTAAAAAATTGGGGTTTGAAAAATATTTACGTAAATATTTCCATAACTCTTGACCTGGCAATTATATGAATATATAATATATTACGAGCACGAAATATTTCCGTCCGTAATATGATTATGTGCAATATATTTAATGCAAATACTTTTGGGGTGGTGAAAAAATGGAAGAGTTAGATAAAAAAAATAACGAAAATGACAACGTTGAAGTTGCAAGACTTTTTCTGCAGGTTATGGGATTATTTAAACATAGTATGATTAAAATATTTGAAGCTACAGGTATTACTGCGCCTCAAGCTATGACTATGGGTATACTTAGCAAGGAAAAAAGAATTAAAATGACTGACCTTAGCAAAAAGCTTAGTTTATCTAATAGTACGGTATCTGGTATTGTGGATAGGCTTGAAAAGCAAGGCATGGTAGAAAGAGATAGAAGTAAAGAGGACAGAAGAGTTGTATATGTAAGTATCTGTCCAAAATTCAATGATATACATGGGGAATACCATAAATTAATTCGAGAAAATACTGAAAACATAATTAAAAAGGGTACCACCGAAGAAATTGATAAAATAGTTGAAGGGCTTACTATTCTAAAAAAGTTTTTAATAGAAAAATAAAAATGAATAGCTCTAGTTCAGGATAGTATTGATCGGAGATGATTAATTGTGATTAAATTGTATAGATATTTAGATAAATTTACAGCGCAAATCGCAGCAATAGTTGTGCTTATTTTCTTTCAAGTGATTGCAAACCTTTATCTGCCAACTCTAAGTTCACATATTATTGACAAGGGAATTGTCAATAATGATTTTAATTACATTTTTAAAGTCGGTGGACTTATGCTTCTTATTTCAGCAGGTGGAGTTTTATGTTCAGTGTCAGCTAGTTTTTTATCTTCAAGAACTGCAGTAGCACTTGGAACAATTATCCGTAGTAAAATTTTTGCTAAGGTGGAAGGGTTTTCACTCCATGAATTTGATAAAATAGGTACAGCCACATTAATAACAAGAACAACAAATGACGTTACCCAGATTCAGCAAGTAACAGTAATGATGTTTTCTATAATGTTATTTGCGCCACTTACGGGCATAGGTGGTATTATTATGGCATTAGGAGAGGACAAACCATTAACCTGGATTTTTGTAGTTGTAATTCCACTACTTACTATTATTATCGGATTAGTTCTTCAAAAGGGGCTACCACTGTTTAAGTTAATGCAGGTAAAAATAGATAAGCTGAATCTTGTTTTGCGTGAAGGCCTTACGGGTATACGGGTAATACGTGCATTTAACCGTATACGAAATGAAAAAGAAAGGTTTGATGTGGCTAACAGTGATCTTATGAATAATGCTGTAAAGGTAAATAAAATCATGGCGGTGCTCATGCCCATTATGATGTTAATAATGAATCTTACTACCGTTGCAATTTTTTGGTTTGGAAGCATGCGAATAGATGCTGGTAGTATGGAAGTTGGATCACTTATGGCATTTATTCAATATGGAATGCAAATTTTGTTTTCTTTCTTAATGGTTGCAATGATGTTTATAATGATTCCCAGAGCCCAAGCTTCTGCAGTAAGGATAAATGAGGTACTAGATATGGAACCTGAAATCATAGATTTAGAAAAAACTAATTTGGCTAGCGAGAAAAGGGGCTATGTTGAGTTTAGGGAAGTATCATTTAGTTATTCTGGTGCAGATCAGCCTGCAATTAGCAATATAAGTTTTAAGGCTAGTCCTGGTGAAACAACAGCTATTATAGGAGGTACCGGGTCAGGTAAATCAACGCTAGTAAATTTAATACCTCGTTTTTATGATGTAGGTAGTGGCTGTGTTTTCGTGAATGGTGTGGATGTACGGGAAATCAGTCAGGAAACTTTAAGGTCAAAAATAGGATATGTTCCTCAAAAAAATGTTCTATTTTCTGGAACTATTTCTGAAAATATTAAATATGGTAATGATACTGCCACAATAGATGAAATTAAGCATGCAGCGAATGTAGCCCAAGCTACAGATTTCATAGTTGGAATGGAGGCGGGTTTTGATCATTTCATTGCACAAGGTGGAACTAATGTTTCAGGTGGACAAAAACAACGGCTTTCTATTGCCCGGGCATTAATTAGAAAACCTGAAATATATATATTCGATGATAGTTTTTCAGCCCTTGACTTTAAGACAGATGCAAGACTACGCGCAGCACTGAAAAAAGAAACAGCAACTGCAACAGTAATTATTATAGCTCAAAGAGTTGCAACGGTTATGGATGCAGATAGAATAATTGTTTTAGATGATGGTGTAATTGCAGGGATGGGTACTCATAAGGAACTTTTAGATAGTTGCAGAGTATATCATGAGATTGTATCCTCACAGCTCTCAGAGGAGGAATTAAAATGAGTGAAACTACCAAAAAAGATAAGCCCAGTGGCGGTCCTGGTGGAGGCTTTGGAGGAAATTTAGGAAGACCCGTAGCGAAAGCAAAGGATTTTAAGGGTACCTTAATAAGACTACTAGGCTATTTAAAGCCAGAGATGGTTAAGTTTATTTTAGTATTTATATTTGCAATTCTTAGTACAGTTTTTAGTATAGTGGGTCCTAAAATTTTAGGAAAAGCTACAACTAAGTTGTTTGAAGGCATAATGGCCAAGACGCAACTTAGAGCTCTGATACCACAACAAGCTATGCTTACCCCTTTGGCAAACAATCCCTATACTGCTACTCCAACAGTTGTAGGAAGTTTAGCCAAAGTTAAAGCGGCTATTTTACAGATAATAAATTTTAACGGTGGTAATATAGATTATCCATATATAAAAAGAATAATTATACTATTAATTGCATTATATTTAATTAGTGCAATATTCAGTTATATGCAACAGTTCATTATGGCTGGAGTTGCTCAGAAAACAGTTTATGGGTTACGTACAGACGTTGAAGATAAGTTATCTAGATTACCACTTAAATTTTTTGATTCAAGAACTCATGGTGAAATATTAAGTCGTGTTACAAATGACGTAGATAATATTGCAACTACTCTGCAGCAGAGTCTTACACAACTTATTACATCAATAGCTACTATTATTGGGGTTGTTGTTATGATGTTATCCATAAGTCCATTATTAACCTTGGTAGTTATTTTAACACTGCCAATGTATGTTATGGTAACGACTTTTATAGCAAAAAAATCTCAAAAGTTTTTTGTGGCTCAACAAAAAGAGATTGGAGCACTTAATGGACATGTGGAAGAAATGTACACAGGACATAAAATTGTTAAAGCCTTTGGACATGAAAGGGATTCTATAGAACAGTTTAATGCAATTAATAAAAGATTATATAATTCAGGTTGGAAGGCACAGTTTATATCAGGTATGATAATGCCATTAATGAGATTTATAAGTAATTTAGGCTATGTTATAGTATGCGTGGTAGGGGGATTTCTTGCCACTAAAGGAAAAATTAATATTGGTGATATTCAGGCATTTATCCAATATTCCAGTCAGTTTACTCAACCAATAGTACAAACTGCAAATATTGCAAATGTAATTCAATCAACAGTGGCATCGGCTGAACGTGTTTTTGAACTTTTAGATGAGGTAGAAGAACTACCTGATGAAGCTAATGCTAAGGTTTTACAATCACCTAAAGGTGAAGTAATGTTTAAAAATGTGGATTTTAGCTACAAAGAAGGAGAACCACTTATAAAGAATATGAACATTGATGTTAAACAAGGCCATACTATAGCCATTGTGGGACCAACAGGTGCAGGTAAATCTACCCTAGTAAACTTATTGATGCGTTTTTATGAAATAGATGCTGGAACAATCTCTATCGATGGAGTAGACATTAAAGATATAAAACGTGGAGAGCTTAGAAATATGTTTGGTATGGTGCTTCAAGATACTTGGTTATTTAACGGTACGATAATGGAAAATATAGCCTACGGTAAGGATGGGTCAAGCTCGGAAGATGTTATAAAGGCAGCAAAAGCTGCTCATGCCCATCACTTTATTAAGACACTTCCAGATGGTTACAACACCTTGCTTAATGAAGAAGCCTCTAACATATCACAGGGGCAGAAACAGTTGTTAACTATTGCTCGTGCTATAATTGCAAACCCATCAATAATGATACTTGATGAGGCTACTAGTAGTGTTGACTCAAGAACGGAAGTCTATATACAAAAGGCTATGGCAGAACTTATGCACAATCGAACAAGTTTTGTTATTGCACACAGACTTTCTACAATTAGAGATGCAGAATTGATACTAGTTATGGATAAGGGAAGCATTATTGAAATGGGTAGTCATAATGAGCTTATTTCTCAAAAGGGTTTTTATGAAAATCTTTATAACAGCCAATTTACTGGTGCAAATTTGGATAATTAAAATAAGAAAATGTCCTGTAAAAAATAAAGGTAGGTGTACAAAATGAAGGGTAAATTTAAATTGTTGTTAATATTTGTTTTAGTCTTAATTTTATTAGGGGGGGGAGCCACAGGAATATATTATTGGTATGGTCAAACCCATTATGTATCAACGGACAACGCAGTAGTATCCGCAGATTTTATAAAAGTGACACCAATGGCTTCTGGAAAGCTTTTGGAATTCAATGTAAAAGAAGGAGATTCTGTAGTTAAGGACCAGCTTATTGGGATAATAGATGCTGGTGCAGCCAGTGGTGCGGCGTCAAATATAAGGGCACCAATTGCTGGTACAATTGTTCAAAACAATACACACATTGGAGAATATGTATCAAGCCTTCAGGTACCAACACTTGCTCTAATAATGGATCCTAAGCAGATTTATGTAACTGCAAATATTGATGAAATAGATCTGAATAGAATAAAGATAGGTCAATCAGTTAATATAACTATAGATCAATTTAAGGGTAAAAACTTTAGTGGTAAAGTAAAATCAATCGGACAGGCCGTAGCCGATGCTTTTTCTTTTCTTCCAGCTCAAACTAGTGGTACTTTTACAAAGGTAGAAAAAAGAGTACAAGTAAAAATTGAGTTTAGTAGCATTGATGCTAAATTATTGCCCGGCACAAATGCCAGTGTAAGAATACGAATAAAGCAATAGTTTAGTCGTTAATTACAGCGAGCCAGGAGATGGTTTAATAAATATGAATGGAAGGTGACTAATATTGAAACCAGAGTTAAATGATAAAACTAACAAAGTGATTAAAAAGGCTTCTAAGGGCAACATTAAGAAAATAGTGGGTTTAGTGGTAATAGTAATTATTGTTGCAGTGGTAATATTGAATAATACAGTGATGAGTAACAAAGTAACAGGTTCAATAACTGGGACAGATGAGAAAATTGCAACTGTTAAAAGAGGCAATATAGACATTGTGGTTCAAGGATCAGGTTCCATATATTTCACTAAAAGCAATAAACTTTATTCAAAAGTAAACGCTACAATTAAAAAGGTAAACTTTAAGACTGGCGATAAGGTAAAGGCAGGAGACGTAATATATGAGCTTGATGATAAAGATGCTCAAACTGCTTTAAATATCGCAAGGCAAGGGCTCCAGCAAAATAAGGTGTCTGCAGAAGCAACCAATGAAGCAGTAGGTAACCTATCAATTAGTGCCCCTTTTACAGGACAAGTAACCAATATTGCTGTAAATGTAGGGGATACGCTGCAAGTGGGTGGCACAGCACTTACCATTACAGATACATCAAAGCTAAAAATATTACTTAACTTTAATGCTACAGATGTAGGACAAATAGCAGTTGGTCAAGAAGCTAGTGTAAATGTGATTTCATTAATGCAACATGTTAATGGAACTGTTACATATATAAGCAATCAACCGTCAGCAACAATTTCTGGTGGCCAGTTATATACTGCTGAAATTCAGATTAATAATCCAGGTGCACTTCTTGGTGGTATGAGCGCAAGTGCAGAAGTTAAAACTTCAAAGGGGGTGGTATCTAGCACAAATACTGCTGCTTTAAACTATTTAAAAAAACAAGAAGTTATTAGTAAAACTGGGGGAACAGTTAAACGAATAGCTGTTAAAGAAAATCAAGAGGTTGGTTCAGGGGTTTTACTTGTTGAAATGGAAAACAATACAGTTACAAGATCTCAAAAGGCTGCAAATATAGGAATTGTAACTTCTGAAAATCAAATAAATTTATCAGGGTCACAACTTGAAAATTTTAAAATAATCGCTCCTATTGCTGGAGTACTATCAAATATAAATTTTCAAGTTGGAGATATCCTAAGTGCTGGGGTACAAGTTTCAGAAGTCCTAGATACAACTCAAATGAAATTCGATGTGCCTGTAGACGAGATTGACATAGGTAAGATAGTTCTAGGTCAGAAGGTAAATATAAGAGTAAATTCCCTACCAGATACTTTAAACACACCAGTTCAAGGTGTTGTTGAATCTGTTGCGGTTAGAGGGGTATCTATAAGTGGGGTAACATCATATCCAGTAACAATTAAGGTTTTGGGTGGGTTTAATACACTTAAGGGCGGAATGAATTCAAATGCTGAAATACAAGTAACTAATAAACAAAATGTGTTGTACATTCCCATAGAAGCAATAACAAAGGCTGACGGTGAAAGTTACGTATTAGTAAAAGGGAAACAAGCTATCGGTGTGCGAAAGACTGTGGAGCTAGGCGATGGTAATGTTAAATACGTGGAAATTAAGTCCGGATTAACTGAAGGAGATCAAGTAATTTTAAAATAAGTGGTGGTACCTCTGGGCATGTATGGTAAAATAGAAAGTATTCTAATAAAAAGGATGGTGGAAAGAAATGAAATTGAAAAAAGCAGGATTGAGTTTAATGTTAACAAGTGTAATGATAAT
>CAYXOL010000113.1:0-8969 GCA_964467165.1 uncultured Clostridium sp. | reverse complement strand
ATCTTTTTCTAAGATTGATATTAACACAATTAATTTAAATTCTCCACTTTTATGTGTATACAAAAAAGCAGATGCTAAATTAAAATCGGAAGATGGAATCCTAATCTGGAATGAAAACAAGGTAAAAAAAGAAATAACCATTAATAGCAATGCCTTCATGACTTTATCTCTATTAGAACTTTCAGACTATTATACTAGCTTTAAGAGTATTGATGATTCTAATTATGCCTTAAGCTCTCTTTACCTTAAGCTATGCAAAGAACAGTTAGAATTCTATGCCTCCTATTTTAGAAATAAGGATGGGCTCTTTGTTGATAAAATAGATTTAACTGATCCTATGAACCAAGAATTTGATTTTGAAAATAAGAACAATAAATTCAAATTCTCTGATCAAGCCCTTATGATGGCTGCTTACTACAAATATTCTTCTTACGATAAAGACAACCATGAGCATGAATATGAAAAATTTGCTCTAGACATCTTAGATATGTTTGTTCAATATAAAGAAGAAATTTACAATGTTTCTTTTGAGGAGTTAAATAAAATATGCTTTGCCCTAAATATATTTTACAAATACTCTGGCCTTGAAAAATGCGAAAACTTATTACTGGACTTTTCAGACTTGCTCATAGAACAATATAATACTAAACCCTCTATAATTATCAATGCTAAACTGGACTATTCTTGTATGCTTTTTATAAATTGTACTCTTTTATATAATAAAACATCCTTGCACAAATTTAAAGTTTCTAGTGATGATTTATATGAAAAACTTACAAAATTATATGAAAGTGACAAAGGACTTTTACTAAAGGAGAGTAATGATAAAGAGATAACCTACAATTGCGATGAGCTCTTACTATATATGTATAGCCTAATCACATATTCTGACTTTAATAATTTGGAAGAAGACTCTTTTATGCTTCAGGATATTTTCAAACATCAAATAATAGACTCTGGCCTGGTTTTAAGTTGGCCTGATTCACCTTCTCTAGATAGTACAGAGCATTACAGAAATTTTTCGTTAAAATCAGAAGATCTGCTCTTAGAAGAAGATTTTAGAATGTCAACTATAGGAACACCTGAAACTAATGAGCTAGCTTCCATCTTCATTAAACATGTTGCATATAATAAACGAAAAGACACCTTTAAGCAAAGCAAATCGTCTTTTGATAGCAGCAAAAATATGTTTATATTCTTCTTAAGCATATTTTTCCGTAATCAATAACATCCAGATATACTAGTTTTTCTTACATTATGCTTAAAATGAAAACACAGCCTAAGTTAAATGCAACTTTTCGGCTGTGTCTTTTTTTATAATTATTTTTTAATAAGGTCCACCTTATTAAATCGCGTGATAAGCATATTTCATCTCCTCGTCTTCTTTCATGCTCAAACTATTAAATAGCTATAGTAGTTTTTCTTATATTATGCTAACAAAAGTATAGGTTGTGTAGAATGCATTTGAACGTGCCTTAGTAATTCTTAATTTATTTTAATTGTAGATGCGTTAAGAAAAATGTATGTTTGAGCGAAGCGAGTTTACATTTTTTAGCAGCTGCAATTAAAATAAATTTTAGAATTACTTAGGCACGTGAAAGCATTCAAACAACCTATACTTTTTGTTATAGCATAATATAAGAAAAACCGCTAAACATTACTTTGTAGCATTACTCTCTTCTTTATAAGCATTATCAAATATTAAATTTCCACCCTTAGTAGTATAAATATCTTTAACATTTTCTTTTTTACAAATAACTGTATTAACTATATATATAGGTATACAGGGTAAATCTTTTGCTAATATTTCTTGAGCCTCATTGTAAAGTTTTATTTTGCTGTTTTTATCCGTGGTAAGTAGTCCACTTCTAATGATTTTGTCATATTCTAAATTCTTATACCCATAAATATTATAACTTGAACTGGAGGTCCATCTTGAAAAAAAATTATACACATCTCCATATCCTTCATCAATTTTTGACAATAATATATTATAATCTCCCTGCTTTGTGACTTTATTTAGCTCATCTTTTTCATAGCCTTTGCAAAGCACCTTTATATTAAAATAATCCTCTACATCTAAGTAACCCTTAATATTTTTAGCTATTTCATCTAAGTTTTCTTTAATGTTCTTTGCTATTTCTTTGGCTATCCTATCATCAATATTTGTATTTTCATATATTATAGTTAATTCTGGTTTCTCTTTATAGCTTTCAGTCTTTAGGTATTCCTTTAAATATTTCCCACCTTTATCCTTACTAGCATAAGTTTCAAAAATAAGTTTGCTACTATCATCATTAACCGTGCTAGAAGTTGTATAATTTATTGCCGGCACTGCCAAATCTTTTGATATAGTTTGTATGATAAACTCCTTAGATAATATTGCACTAATTGCCTTTCTAAAACTATTGTCTCGTACCCCCCCCACAGAATTTAAATTAAAAGTTAGATAGTACATACTTTTAGTAGGCACAGTCACAGTTTTCTTTGACCTGCTAAGAGAACTTCCTTCACTTATTGGTGGACTAACAAATATATCAATTTTTGAGCTATCACTAGATTCAGTAGTTTCAAAATTTGCCAATGTTTTTTCTTCGTCATCTATAGTAGTAAATAGAATCTCACTACTAACAACTTCATTTGCTCTCCAATACTTTTCATTTTTTGATAATAATATTTCGCCATCTTCATTTATATCTTTTATAATAAATGGTCCGCTATATTGCAAATCACTGTATCTATCTTTCCAGTCTCTATTATTCTTACTAGTTTCTCTTAAAGTGAAAACTGGATTACTAAGAATATTAATAAAATATTCATTAGGATTATTTAGCCTTATCTCTAAGGTTAAATCATCTTTTGCTACAATTGCTACTTTATCAAAAGTCACTTTTCCCATTCTAAAATCCTTAGCTCCATATATGCAATCCAATTGCTGAGCAAAAACATTGTTTTTTTCCAATAAAATATTATTAAAAAGCCTTACAAAATCTGTAGCTTTTATATCTCCTCCAAGGCTGAAATGAATATTTTCTCTTAATTTAAAAGTATACCCGATTTTATCTTGTGAAATTTCAAATCTTTCTGCTAGCGCAGGTACTATTTGTCCATATTTATCTTCACGTACCAAACCTTCAAATAAAGCTAATAACAAATCTTTTTCCCGAGCATTACTACTATTTAGCATTAACAAATCTGACGGCATTCCACCTAAGTTATAAACCAGATATTCTTTAGAAGTTGTTGGATTTACTTTCCGCTCAATGCAACCACTAGTTAACATAATCATAAAAATTAATATTACACACAATAATTTCTTCATACTTTACCTCCATTAAGTCCATATTAAAAGTATTAACCTTTCATGTATGAATTAATCAAAAGCATAATAAAAATTATGATCCTATTAAACCCATATGAAAAGAAATATTAGAATCTTAACATAAAAAAAGACGCCCTATGGCGTCTTTTCCCTTGTCTTTAATTTATACAGACAAATATCTATTTTAACATATTTACTAATTCCTCTTCAGATATAACTGCAATTCCTAGCTTCTCCGCTTTATCACGCTTACTCCCAGCATTCTCCCCTGCAAGTAGATAACTGGTCTTACTAGAAACAGACCCCGATACTCTTCCTCCGTGCTTCTCTATCATAACTGTAGCTTCATCTCGGCTCATAGATGTCAATGTTCCAGTTACAACGAAAGTTAATCCATCAAACACATTATCGCCCTTACTAACGTCCTCTACAGACATATTAACACCATATTCTTTTAACCTATTAATTGTTTCTCGATTTTTGTTGTCTTCAAAAAATTTCAGTACACACAAGGCACTTATTTCACCTATATCTGAAACATTTTGCAGTTCTTCCAAAGATGTATTTTTTAAATCTTCAATGGATTTGTAATGCTTCATTATACCTTTTGCTGCAACCTTTCCAATGTTTTGAATTCCAAGACCAGTAAGTAGCTTTTGCGCTTCATTACTCTTTGATTTATCTATAGCTTCTAGTAACTTATCAGTATTCTTTTCTTTTCCTATTATGCCTTGCTGAATTAATTCCTCCCTATAATTAAATAGCGAGTATATGTCCGCAATATCTTTTATATACTCCATGCGGATAAGCTCTTTAACATATGCGCTGCCAAAACCTTTTATATCCATAGCACTTCGACCAACAAAGTTAATTATATGTCTTTCTAGTTGCGCCAAACAACTGGGATTTATACATTTGATATCAGCTGTATCTTTTTCACGGACAGTAGGTGTGCCACATACTGGGCAAATGCCCGGAATCTTAAATTTATTTAATTCCCCATGACGTTTCTCTTTCACTACAGACTTAATCTTTGGAATAATTTCTCCTGATTTATATACAACAATTATGTCCCCAATTCTTATATCTAAATCATCGATAAAATCTTGGTTGTGAAGGATTGCTCTAGATACAGATGTTCCACATAAACGAACGGGCTCAAATATTGCTGTGGGAGTAATTCTACCGGTTCTTCCTACTGATACTTCAATATCTATTAATCTTGTTTGTTTTTCTTCTGGAGGAAACTTATAAGCTATAGCCCATTTGGGTACTTTTGAAGTATTTCCAAGTTTTTTTCTATCTTCTAAATTATTAATTTTAATAACAACTCCATCAATGTCGTATGCTAAGTTTCCTCTTGCATCTCCTATAGCCTGGATAGCATCCCATACTTCATCAGCTGTTTTACATTTTATATAATTCTCAATAACTTTTACACCTTGTTTTTTTAACCATTCATAACTTTCAGAATGTGTTTCAAATTCAATTCCTTTGGAATCTTGAACATTAAAAATAAATAGTGATAATTCTCTTTCTTTTGTTATCTTACTGTCTAACTGTCTAAGGGTTCCTGCAGCACAATTTCGAGGATTTGCAAATATCTTTTTCCCTTGTAGTTCTTGATTCTCATTAACCTTGTCAAAGGCAACACTTGACATATATACTTCACCACGAAGCTCTAGGTACGGAATTTTATCTTTCAGTTTGACTACAACATCCTTAATTACTTTAGCATTTTCAGTAACATCTTCCCCTTGAATGATTCCATCACCACGAGTCACAGCCACTGTTAAAATGCCATCTACATAACGTAGCGACATTGACAAACCATCTATTTTAAGTTCAACTACAAATGTTGGCCCCTCTAACTCTTCAATGATTTTATTTACATAAGCATACACATCCTCTTTTGTAAACACATCTTGCAAACTCAGCATTGGCACATTATGTTTTACTAGTACCCCAGCTTTTCTTTTAGCCTTTCCTCCTACTGTTTGAGTTGGGGAATCTAATGTGATAAGTTCTGGATGCTCTTTCTCTATTGCTTTAAGGTTAAGCATTAACTGGTCGTATTCATAATCTGATATTTCTGCATTATCTTCATCGTAATACCTATCATTATGGTATTTAATTGTATCCTTCAATGCTTTAATTTTATCCTCTACACTCATTATATCCTTATCTTGAATATCCATAAAATACACCCTTTCCAACAAAATATAAACATTACTTCCAAGTATACCAAATAAAACAACTAGCATATTCACTAGTTATTTTATGGGACATATTTTACAACATTTCTATAGGTGCTTTATCTAAAACCAATTTTTTTATTCCCATATTATCAAATGCTATTGAAATCAAGATGTCACCACTTGAATTTGATATTGACACTATGGTACCTATCCCAAATTTATCATGTTTAACTTTTCTACCTACTGTAGCCTCACTTTTCATACTTTGCTGTTTCTCATCCATAGCCTTAGAGATAACTGATAGGTGATCTTGCGACGTAGTGTCCGTGTCTTCAGTATTTGAGCTCATGAGGCCATGGGGGTTAAATTTCTGTGGGGCCTTAGTATTATTTCTCCTTAATACTTGCACCGTCCTATTTTTATTTCCACCAACAATTTCTTTTAAATCTTCTGATATTTCACTAATAAAATCAGAAGGCGCATAACCTACGGTTCTTCCAAATACCATTCTGCTCTCTGCAGAGGTTATATAAAGCTTCTCTTCTGCTCTTGTTATAGCCACATAGCATAAACGTCTTGATTCTTCCATTTCAGTGAAATTGTTAAATGAGGACATGCCTGGGAATATACCATTCTCCATACCAACCATAAATACCACTGGAAATTCTAACCCCTTTGCACTATGTACTGTCATCATTGCTATTGTATCTACAATTTCCTCTGGATTCTCATCATTCTCTGCACTTGACCCTAAACTAACCCCTTCTAAGAAGGCTAAAAGAGACTTATCTTCTGAAGTTCTTTCAAATTCTACAGCATCTGAAACTAATTCTTTTATATTCTCTACCCTACTTTCATCCTCGGGTTCCTTTGATATTTCTAATTGCTTTAAATAACCTGTATCACTTAAAATAGACTTAATTAATTGTGATACAGGAATCTCATCCTTTTTAGCCATAAAACTATTCATAAGGCTAACAAACTTATTTATAGATGATGTGTTTCTAGTAGTAAGCGAAGGTATGTACTCTACATCTAAAATAGCACTGTACAAACATTGATCTATGCCGCTAGCAAAATCCTGTATCTTTTGAATAGTTGCATCACCTATATTTCTTTTAGGTACATTTATAATTCTTTTTAATGCAATATCATCAAGAGGATTATTCATAAGCTTTAAATATGCCATTATATCCTTTATTTCTTTTCTATCATAAAACTTTAATCCTCCTACTATTCTATAAGGAATTAAAGTTTTCCTAAAGCTTTCCTCAAAAATACGAGATTGGGAATTCATCCTATATAAAATTGCAAAATCCTTATAACTCTTATTTTCTTCCTGCATAATTTTCTTAATCTGGCTTGCAACGAAATTTGACTCATCTCTATCAGAAAATGCTCTGTATAAATTGATTTTTTCTCCACTTTCTTTTTCAGTCCTTAGTGCCTTATCTTTTCTTTGAGAATTGTTTTTTATCACGTCATTAGCTGCTGTAAGTATATTTCCCACTGATCTATAATTTTGCTCAAGCTTAACCACCTTTGCCCTTGGATAATCTTTTTCAAAATCTAAAATATTGGTAACATCAGCTCCCCGCCATGCATAGATACATTGGTCATCATCTCCAACTACGCATATATTTTCCTTTTCATTTACCAAGAGCTTTATAAGCATATATTGTGCCTTATTTGTATCTTGATATTCATCTACCATAATATATCTAAACTTATTATGATAAAAATCTAAAACATCCTTATTATTTTTAAGTAATTCTACAGCTTTAAAAATTAAATCATCGAAATCTAAAGCATTATTACCTTTTAATTTTTTCTGATAAAGAACATATATATCAGCAATTTTATTTTTCCTAAAATCATGTTCATTTTCTTTTTTATATACTTCTGGAGTAATCAATTCGTTTTTAGCGTTTGAAATCTTATTTAAAATTTCTGAATCTGTTAAATCTTTTTCATTTATTTGAAGTTCTTTCATACATTGCTTTATCAAACTTTTTTGATCATAACTATCATAGATAGTAAAATTCTTGTTATATCCTAGTTTATCTATTTCTCTACGAAGTATCCTTACACAACTAGAATGGAAGGTAGAAATCCACATATTATCTGCCATATTACCTACAAGGGCCCGCACTCTATCCTTCATTTCACCAGCTGCTTTATTAGTAAAGGTTATAGCTAAAATTTGTGATGGGTATATGTTTAAATCCTGAATCATATGAGCAATTCTGTAGGTTAAAACTCTAGTTTTTCCAGAACCTGCCCCCGCTAGTATTAGTAATGGCCCATCCACAGTTATTGCAGCCTGGCACTGCTCTTTGTTTAACAAACTTTTTAAATCCATAAAAACACTCCTTATATGTTATATTAATACTATTTATATCTAGCATTACTTATATTTCACTGAAATCACAATCTAATAAATCAAACATACCTATAATTATATCACAATGTAGTGAACTACTCACCACCTAAAAGGTGGGAGCTTCTCGGTCAATACTACTACTGTAGCAAGATTACTAATCTCTTACAGAGCTTTACCCGAGCTACTAAGGTCATTCCAACCTCAATAATATCTTCTTAGGCAAGTAGCCTAAGTCCTTCTTTTAGAATATTAATGCTAGCATTTATATCTCTATTATGGTTCACTCCACATTCAGGGCATACCCATTCCCTTAGCGCTAGATTTTTCACTTCTTTATTTTTATACCCACAGTTAGAACATAATTGGCTACTTGCAAAAGATTTGCCTACAACCGATATTGTTCTACCGTACCAATTAGCTTTATATTCTAGCATTGTTCTAAATTCAGACCATGATACTTCCGATATTGATTTTGCTAGCTTATGGTTTTTAAGCATATTTGACACTTGTAAATCCTCTAAACATATCACTTGGTTTTCGTATATAAGTTTAGTTGATACTTTGTGCAAATAGTCTTTTCTAGCACTTGATATTTCTTCATGAACTTTGGCAATCTTAAGTTTTTGTTTGTACCATCTTTTAGAACCTATTTTTTTTCTTGATAGAGACCGTTGCGCTCTAACTAACTTATATTCTAATTTCCTCAAAAATTTAGGATTCTCAAATATTTCTTCATCTGAGGTTATTGCAAAATCCTTTATTCCTAAATCCACCCCTACAGCTTTTTCTATAGCTAGCAAAGGAATGATTTTTGTATCAACTAAAATAGATATATAATATTTACCACTTGCAACTTTAGAAATTGTAGCCGACCTAATCTGTCCTTCAAACTGCCTATAAAATTTACACTTCACATAACCTATCTTAGGCAATTTGATTTTATTTTCCTCTATTTTAATATTGTTATTTACATTGTTTGTAGTATAAGTTTTTACTGGATTATGTTTGTTCTTGAATTTAGGGAAGCCAGCTTCCTTTTCACCATTCTTAATTCTTCTGAAAAAAT
>CAYXOL010000112.1:0-9002 GCA_964467165.1 uncultured Clostridium sp. | reverse complement strand
CTGTAGGTCCAAGATAAGTTACATGTGCTCCTTGGTCTAGTGCTCCTACTTCAAAAGCACATCTTGTTCTTGTGGAACTTTTTTCGAATATTAATGCAATGTTTTTACCTTTTAATGTTTGCTGTTCTGTACCTGCATACTTAGCTCTTTTTAAATCCCTAGCTAAATCCAAAAAGTAGTTTATTTCCTTTGGAGTAAAGTCCATCAAAGTTAAAAAGTTTCTGTTTCTTAAGTTAAACATAATAAATTCCTCCTAATATAGTTAATTTTATTTTATTTTTATAAGTTATCTCTATTTAGTGGCATACTCATACATCTTGGACCGCCTCTGCCCCTTGAAAGTTCAGCACTTGGCATTGTTAAAACTGTTATACCTCGTTTTGATAAAATATCATTTGTAACATAATTTCTTTCATAAGTTATAACCTTTCCTGGTGCAATAGCAAGAGTATTTGATCCATCATTCCATTGCTCTCTTGCCGCTACAATAGAGTCTCCACCGCCACATCTTATTAACTCAACTGAAGGCAGCCCTAATGCGGATTTTAATATATTTTGCAATATATCTTTTTCATGTTTAATAATTAATTCTCCGTCCATACCTTTTGTAATTTCAAAAACATTAAGAGGTCCTTCTATGGCAGGGTGTATTGTGAATTTATCATAATCGACCATAGTAAATACAGTATCAAGATGCATAAATGCTCTACAGGCTGGGATCTCCAACACTAATACTTTTGTAAAAGAAGTATGTTTTTGGAACAAATTCCTTGCTACAACTTCTATAGCCTCAGGTGAAGTCCTTTGACTACATCCTATTGCAAGAGTTGTGGCAGATAATATAAGCTCGTCCCCACCTTCAATATTATTAGGAAGATTTCTATCATACCAAAGTGGCACTTCATATTTTTTAAAAGAGCTATGATATTCATGAATGAATTTCAAGAACATAGTCTCACGCCTTCTAGCTTCAGTTTGCATAGTATTTATAGTAATACCATTTCCAATTGAAGCACCTGGATCGCGAGTAAAGTAAAGATTAGGCATAGGATCTAAGTAGAAAGGATACTGGTTTCCTATTAATCCCCTTAGAGATTGCATTTCCTTAACCTCTATCTCATTTTTTCTAACTCCAGCCATAAGGATATCAATCATTTCTCCTGTAGACTTTGACATTAAATAAGTATAAAGGGATTCATATATCTCTTTATTACTAATATGGCTTTCCTTTAAAAATTGTTGTAAGAATATTTTTTTTATTTTATCATCATTCAAAGCCTCTGTAGCAAGCTCTTCTAAATAAAGAACCTCCACATCATTTTCCTTTAATATTTTTGCAAATATATCATGCTCTTTTCTAGCAACCTCTAAATAAGGAATATCATCAAAAAGTAATCTTTCAAGAAGTTCTGGCACTAAATTTTCTATTTCTCTGCCAGGTCTATGTAGCATTACTTTATTAAGTTTTCCTATTTCAGAAGTTACATTTATAAATGACTTCATTTAATTTGCCCCCTCTGTTATTTCTTGTTGATGCCATCATTATAGAGTATACGGTTTCATAATGAAAATCGAATATTTCACTATAATTACATATATATCACATTCATTAATATTGATATTAATTTAACATAGAAATTCCTACCTTAAGCTCTATTTTACGCAATAATACTATGCATGTTTCCATTTGACAATTAATAATTTTAGATTGTTTGCATATATATTCACAATCTTTTAATTTACTGTGTATAATGAAAAAAACAAGGTATAAACATTCAATAAACTGTTTCTTGAATGTTTATACCCATAAATGTATAACTAATATCTATCTAAAAGTGATATAGCTTGTATATTTGTGATTTTACTACCTACCATTGTACATATTAACTCATTTTCACCCATTATATTGCATTAAATTCATTTATTATTAACAGTTCGTTCATATTTTCACCACTTAAGAAGTATTTATGATAGGTAAGCATAAAATAAACTTCTTTTTTTGTTCTTCTGTAATTCCAATTTTCAAAAGGTGGCAGGCACCATTCCACTTCATGTTTTATCTTTATATTTCTCACTAATCCCTTCAGCCAGTTCCTTAGAGTATTCTGTTGATAATCTCTGTTTGTATCTTTTCATATTTAAGCTTCTGCTAGTGACATGTTTTTTTTGAGAACTTCTAATAAATTTCATTACCATGTAAATTAATGAATATAAAGCTATTATTATAACCCCTGCTATAAGCCCTGATGTTTGACCAGAAATAAACGGCATACTTAAAATAGCAATAATCATACTTATCAAACCAATCCAAGAAGTATATGGATATCCAGGCATCTGGCACTTTCCTTCTGGTGGACATCCATTTCTTTTACGGAAGCGTATATGGGTGGCCATAATTGCAGCATAAGTAAATAAGAGTGCAAAGCCACCAGCACTTATCAAAAACAAGTAAACTCTAGGAAGCAGAAGCCCTAGACCTAATCCTAAAAGCATAGCAAACCCTGAAAACAATATTCCACGATAAGGGACATTCCTTTCATCTTTTAGCCACTTAGGAGCATGACCCTCATCTTCAAGCGAACGTATCATTCTTCCAAGCCCAAACATAGCTGCCAACATTGTAGAAATTATAGCAGTAATAAGCACAATATTAATAACGGTACTAGCCCATCTAAATCCCCGCATATTAAGAGCTGCTACCATGGGGCTTATGCTTTCATTAAGGTCAGCTGTAGGAACTAATGGAAGAAGTGCAATAATAGTAAGAATATAAAATCCTATTAGACATAAAACTGTATAATTGATTGCTTTAGGAATAGTTTCCCTAGGATTATCCGTTTCTGAAGCAGCTAAACTAATTATTTCAAAACCTGCATAGGAAAATATAACTATTAGCATGCTCCCTGCAATACCCTTTATACCTCCTGGAATCAAAGGTTCCCTAACTAATTCTCCAGCACCAATTACTGTGGTTCCTGGAATTACTCCTACAATCAATAATATTGCTATAATTATAAAGGAAACTATGGCAAATAGCTTTACTGAAACAAGACTACTCTCTAGCTTACTTAGCTTATCAACTCCTAATAAATTAAATAGCGTAACAGCAATTATGATTATGCTCCCTAACAAAGATATAGATAAATTGGGAATCCACTTACGAACCAAGATTGATACAGCTGTAGCTTCACTTGACATAGCTAGGATCATGCCAGTCCAATACACCCACCCAACAACAAATCCAGCTCCTGGACCAAAGGCTTGTGCTACAAAGGTTCGAAAGGAGCCAGCATCAGGATTTGCTACAGTCATCTCAGATAAAGCAAAAAGTATAAAATAAACTAGTACCCCTCCTAGTATGTAAGAAATTAAAACAGAAGGTCCAGCTGCATGAATAGCTACCGATGAACCAAGGAAAAATGAACCTCCAATTACAGTTCCTAACGCCATCATTGTAAGCCGCCATGCAGACAATCCTTTATGTTCTTTCTCCATAATATTTCCCTCCTTAATCTATATGTGAGTAACTTTTATTTCTTTATACACATTTTTTGTACTTGGTTTATATTATTATCATTATTTTATGTAATTATGAAGTTAAATTAAGGATATATATAAGTTGCTATTATTGTCTAAAAGAATTGTTAGCAGTTATGATGTAACCGGTGACTATATGAACTTAGTACGATTTCCATTGATAAAATTTTATTTAAGCACATTGTAAAAAGACCGAGTTCTAATGAACTCGGCCCCATTTTCATCTATTGGATATTCATACCAAATTAATTTATCAGTGGCATTTTAGCAAGCAACGATTTCCTTAATAATAAACCCATTTCCAGATAATATCTCCCAATGTTTACTACCACACTTTGGACATGTGTTATTATTCTCAATTAGATTAAAAACCTTATTGCACTTTTTGCAAATGCCATTGCCTGGGAATATCTCAATTTTCAGTTTCGTCTCTTGCAATATTGTACCATCTACTGCAGCTGGATAACAGGCTTCAATATATTTTGGAATCATTGATGAGAGTTCACCAATTTGAAGAACCAATGTCTGGATTTTTGTTACTCCATTTTTTTTCGCAAAATTTTCAACAGTTTTAACCACTTCCATCAAAACTCCAATTTCATGCAAATGAACTCACCTCTCTTTTCTAAGTATAAATAATGGGAGAACAAGTGCTCCCCCGTTTCCTATTACTTATAATATATTAATTATTATATCCTATATTTTTATTTTGAGAACATTTTTTTCACATTTTTCATGGCAATTCTGCCTTGACGCTTAATGACATGCTTTATAACAGCTGACTTCATATCTTTAAAGTCCACACCAGGTGCATCATATTTTCTTACTAGTGAAATTGCATCAAATTTACACTTGGTAGTACAAACTCCACAGCCTACACATTGAAATTCATCTACAAATGTAGCACCGCAGCCAAGGCAGCGTTCTGTTTCTTTCTTTATTTGTTCCTCAGTAAAGGTAACACGCAAATCAGTAAATGTTTCTTTTGATTTGCTGCCCTCCACATGTAGTGCTCTTTGTCTTGGCATACGATCATAGCCATCTAGGTTTAAGTTTTCTTTATCAAGAGCATGGTATTCACTCTCTCTGGCTAAAGTCAAACTGTCCCCATGAATATAACGATGAATTGAAATTGAACCTTGCTTTCCAAGTGCGATAGCATCTATAGCAAACTTAGGACCTGTTAATGCATCTCCGCCCACAAATACATCAGGTTCACCTGTTTGGTAAGTGATAGGGTCAGCTTTTATTGTCTTATTTGGATTTAATTCCATCTTAGAATCTTTTAATAATCCGCCTAAGTCTATTGCTTGACCAACTGAAATTAGCACATGGTCTGTCTTAACAATCTTAGTTTCATTTTCATCAAATTTAGGGCTAAATCTTCTATTTTCATCAAAGACAGAAATACATTTTTTGAATTCAACACCGACAACGCGTCCATTCTCATGAAGAATTCGTTTTGGACCCCAAGAATTGTTAATCATAATCCCTTCTGACAATGCTTCTTCAATTTCTTCCTCAAGAGCAGGCATTTCTTGTCTACTCTCTAAACAGTACATATCTATTTGCGTGGCACCAATTCTTTCAACAGTTCGGGCAACATCGATTGCAACATTTCCTCCACCAATGACAATAGCCGGTCCTTCCATTTTCAAGTTTTCACCTAAACTTACTCTACGCAGGAAATCTACACCTGTCATTGACCCCACCGCATCTTCACCCTCAAGCCCCAAGTTTCTACCTGCTTGAGCACCAATAGCTACATAAAACGCTTTGTAACCTTTCTTTCTAAGTTCAGCAAGAGTAACATCTGTGCCAACCTCAACTCCCTCTTTAAATTCCACTCCTAATTCCTTCAAAATATCAATTTCTGCATTTACTACTTCTTTTCCTAATCTAAAGGAAGGAATTCCAAGAGTTAACATACCACCTAATGCCTTTTGCTTTTCAAATACTGTTACTTTATATCCCTCAACAGCTAAGAAATAAGCACAAGAAAGTCCTGCAGGGCCTGCACCAATTACAGCAATTTTCCCTGCTCTTGCTACCATTTTTTCAGGTACAAAGCGGTGTTCTGCTTTTAAATCCTGCTCAGCAATAAATCTTTTTACTTCATCAACTGCAAGTGCTTCGTCTACACCTGCTCTTGTACAAGCATCTTCACACTTTCTTGGACAAATACGTCCGCAAATTGCTGGAAATGGATTTTCTTTCTTTATAAGTTCTAGAGCATCTCTATATCTTCCTTGGGCTGCCATCTTAATATATCCTTGAACTGCTATGTGAGCTGGACATTCAGATTTACATGGGCTTGTTCCGCTCTCATCAACAACCTTGCGATTACGATAATCTGGATTCCATTTGTCTTCTCGCCACTTCGTATCGTATGGAGTATCTTTTTCCTTAGAAACTTCAATAGGTTTATTTGAGCATAATTTTTGTCCCAGCGTTAATGCATTTGATGGGCAACTTACCACACATTCTCCACAAGCAACACATTTATCTTTATCCACTTGTGAAACATAGTTAGATCTAGACCAATCAGGGTTTCGATAAAGATTTGCATTTCTTAGTCCAAAACAAGAGCATCCACAGCAATTACAAATAGCAAGGGCATTTCCTGGTCCTGATAAATTGGGGATCTGATGCATCAATCCTTCTTTTTCAGCTTGCAGGCAAATCTCAGCCGCTTCTTCCCTAGTAACTTGTCTGCCATTTCCTACACGAATATAATATTCAGCCGCCGATCCAAGTCTAAGACATATATCTTCAACTCTATGTCCACAGCCTTGTCCAATTATTCTCATGGATGCTCGACATGCACAATCTGTAACTGCAAAAACATCATGTTTTTTAAGAAGGTAATCTATTTCCTCATAAGAAGCCTTTCTTGTATCTCCATCAATAGCACTTTGAACTGGAATAACTCTCATTACGCCTAACCCAATTGGGATATTTCCTGCCATTAATGCGCCTAATTTTCTTGTATACTCTTCAAAGCACTCACCAATTACTGGATACTTTTGCAAGTTTACTTTGTTATCAACCATGTATTCCATAATACCAGGAACATAAAGCTCAAGACAGTATTTATCAACACCATCTTCTTTTTCCACTTTAATAACTCCATCTACAGCCATTTGATACAGCATTTTTTCTACTTGCGCAGCTGGTTTACCACACTTAGCCGCAGTTTCTTTTACCGTTTTGAGTTTTCTTATTTCCAAACAAAGTGCTATTTCTGCCATTTCATCTGTAACAACCGGTTCTAGAATTCTATATTCTGGGTCTGTTGATTTTACTTTTACTATACCGCCAGTAATGCCAGCTGCGATCTTATTGGCTAGTTCAAGTACTTTTTTCTTTACCATATTTTTTTCTCCTTTCAACCAAAATCTAGATACTATTTTTCATTCCAATTATTAACTTCGCTGCGTATCCACTCCACCCATTCATCCATTCCCTCGCCTTTTTTAGCAGAAATCGGAATGACCTTGATATTCGGATTCAATTTTTTCACTCGCGCCTTCACTGCCTCTAAATCAAAATCAAAATAACCTATTGCATCCATCTTGTTAATTAATAAAACGTCCACAATGGAAAACATTAAAGGATATTTTAGAGGTTTGTCATCGCCTTCTGGTATACTTAAAATCATGGCATTTTTTGATGCACCAGTATCAAATTCTGCTGGACACACCAAATTTCCTACATTTTCTAAGATGACGAAATCAACATCTTCTGTTCCAAGGCCTATTAAACCTTGTTTAGTCATATCTGCATCTAGATGACACATACCACCTGTGTGCAATTGAATTACTTTTGTACCGGTCTTAGAAACAGTATTAGCATCAACATCTGAATCAATATCGGCTTCTAGCACTCCAATGCGCATTTCATCTTTCAATTCTTCAATGGTTCTTAAAACTGTTGTTGTTTTACCTGAACCTGGTGATGACATCAAATTGAGTAAAAAGATCTTGTCTTTTTTAAGTTCTGCCCTAAGTAAATCTGCTTGCCTGTCATTATCTTCGAAAACACTTTTCTTTATCTCAAGAACTTTATATTCATCCATATTAGTACCCCTTTCATTTGTTCATAAATTTTGTTATCTTAACCTTAAATATAAAGTCAGGGTACTCGCTTTAAAGTCGATACCCCCACCTTACGTTTATCTAAGCCTTATCTTAATCTAGATTATATTATATTTCTTCAATACTTCCTCAATGACTGTTCCTGAAATCTTCTTTAAGCCTTTCTTTTTAACAAAATTAAAGATAAATGGTAGTTTTTTATCACCAGGCTTATTTCCATCCATCATTTTTACTGTAGAGTCCAAAAGCACTCGGACATCATAGCATGAATTAAATACCTCTGGAACACCACGATCTATATCCAGCAATGTGTAAACGGCCTCCATAGCTGTTCTAACTGAATACTCAGTTGTAAACACTGTGTCACGAGGAGTGTCTGCAAACTGCCCAAGGAAAGCAAAGTTCTCACAGCCCTCTGGTACAACCTTAGGTCTGTCCCCTGCAGTTCTTGGCATAAAGAATGCAGTAATATATGGCATCATGCAAGGGATGGAGCTTGCGGATTTTGTGGCCATATCGTGAATCTCGGATTCTGGCACCCCCATATGGTAAAGCCATTCTTGTGTAATTTCCACTCCTGTACATTCTCTCATTGGTTTCTTTATATAATTTCCTGGAATTTCAGAGAATAGACCATATACCCAAACTACTAGCTGATCTTTTGGTTGCTCTTTAAAGTGAGGTTGTCTATTCACAGTATAGCTCATAAGCCAATTTGAGTCTTTTACCGTAATTATACCACCGGTAACAACCTTTCCGCTAAATGGGTCACGTTTGCAAATTTTCTCAATATATTTAGGGATTCTGTTATCAAGTGTGGTAATTGAAGAGGATTCCCAGAATGTTTCTTCTGTACTTGTACAGAATTTATCAGGGCGACCGAACGCTGGATCTTGCCTGGCAATATTTTTCCAAAGCTGCCAACACCCTCTTATAGAGCCATCAAACTTTGGTGCGTGGTCTTGGTCACCTAAGGTAGAATTTTCTGTGCAGCTTCCATTAGTAACAAACACTAAATCATTTTTAGTAAGAGCTATAGTTTCTTCCTTGCCACCATGCATGCAAACAATTTTTCTGGCAAGCTTTTTGCCATTTTTAATATCAAAAATAACATTTGTTACCTCGGTATCATATTGCAATTTAACGCCATGGGATTCAAGGTATTTTACCATTGGTAGAATTAATGACTCGTATTGATTGTACTTGGTAAACTTTAGCGCTGATAAATCTGGAAGGCCCCCGATATGATGAATAAATCTCTGAAGGTAAAGCTTCATTTCTAATGCACTGTGCCAATCTCTAAACGCAAACATGGTTCTCCAATATAGCCAGAAGTTAGAATTAATAAGTTCCTCTGAGAACACATCA
>CAYXOL010000111.1:0-9241 GCA_964467165.1 uncultured Clostridium sp. | reverse complement strand
GTTGATCAGGGGTACTATCCAGGATTAAAGGCATTTTATAATTTAGGCAAATAACAGGTTGTTGGGGTAGGGGAAACCTGCCCCAAATTTTATTATAAATTTAAGTCAAGGTATTAGTAGATATTAATCGAATATTTTTCAATCTCAAAGACACTTTTCTTACAGATAAAGTTTTTTAAGCAAATTTTGAATCTTTTTTATTTCAAAAAGTTAACTTTTTGAAAAATACTCTATTTAATTCTCCTAGATCAAGAGTATAAAAAATAGATGACCAACCTCAATAAAACTGTTCCTATTGTCTAACTAACAATAAATAAAAAATCTAAAAATTTAATTTAATGTGAATTCTATATATCTTTATTTAGCTGGTACCTCCTTCCAATAAAGCTGTTGTCTACGATTGCTATATATGCCAAAGGTTGCTTCAGAGTCTTTAAATTTTAAGAAATCATAGTTATTATTTAAATTAAGTTTTACACTCCCTTTTTTGTTAGGCGCTGAAAGCTTTATTTTGTAGTTGTTTATGTCATTTTTAGTTACTGACGTTATATTAATATCATTTGAAACAATATCTCCTTTAAAATCGAAAAGATTAAAGTCATTATTTACAAAATTTGTACAATTATCATAGTTATTAATCACAAATTTATCATTTTTTATATATTGTAAGTATGAATCTACAATTAAAGGTAAATTGTATGGTCCATATGCATTGTTTATATTAAGTATACCATATAGCATCATCAATGTGCTGTTATCTTCAAGTTTTTTGTATTCGCAATCAGATGCACATTGACTTTGACCTATTTTCATGTCTTTGCCTATTATCTCTACATTATCTGTGTCATTAACTCTTAAACCTAATCTAAAATTCTCATAGGAGTTTGGAGGATTTACTCTTGTAAAGGTAAGGTTATCATTAAAAATATATACTCCATTGTTCCATAATTTCTGAGTATAACCTACTATATTTGATATAAGACTATTACCTGTTGTGTTATCTGCATTTATTTCTACGTTACCTTTAGCATAAAATGATGTGTAGTTACTTGTTATATTACCCAAGAGTGATTTAGCTCCCAGTTTATAACTTAATCTGAATGGATAGCCTTCATAAATAAAATTGTTACAATATCTGCCTATTGAAGAATTATCGAGTGAAAAGTGATCGGGTATAAATCTTCCAAATGGCTTCGATCCATAATGATTTGTACCAAAAATATCTTCATTAGGGGGGAAAGATGAAATATCACCTGCTCCTTGCCAGTTTGAAGTTGTTGCAATAAATCTGTAAACCCCTACATCTGTTATTTTTGTATTAACTGTTGCTGAACTACCATAGCATATGTCCGTAATGTCAGGTATCAGTGACATATCGTTAAGGGTCCTATTGTCGATCCCAGCCCATATTGCAAGCAAAGTGACACCATCTACATAGGATGTACAATTTTGAGGAGCAGTTCTAAAATTTGGTAACTGTGCTGGATTATCGAAATAGTTTTTATCATTTATGGTTTGCCAACCTACAGGATAGATATTTAATGTCAATTCTTCTCCTGCTTTAAGGCTTTTTGGACAGGTGGCAGTTGGATTGTTTGAACAGTCGTTGGCATTTAGAGGGTTAACAACGTATCCAAGTGGTCTAACTGTGAAATCATTCGTTGTTCCATTCAGGCTTAAAGTTAATGGTGGAATTGAAACAGTGGCGATTGAAGAGATAGTTACTCTGCCGGCGTCATCAAATTTCAGATAAAAAGGCTGCGATACCCCATTTGTAAAAATAAGAGGTATATCGGTGCCAGTTTTAGAAACAGTATATGGAGAACTATTTAAATTATTAACGTATAGTTTCAATCTATTATCTGGTGTTGGATTTGCACAATACAAGCCACTTGTATTATTACATTTATAGTTGTAACTGAATCTTACATTGTTTTGACCGTTAATAGGAGCATTTACACAAACCAAAGACGTATCATCTTTTTTAACCGCTTTAAGTACATAAGCAGTTTTATTATCATCATCTGGATTGGGGACATTTGATGGATATTGGTGAAATACTTTATAAGAAAGCTGATTTTTTATCGGTTCTGTCTGAGATGTTAATTGATTAGCGGGTAAGAATATAAAGCCTGTATCACTGAACGTTAGTTTACAATCTGTATTCCACGAGCATTTTATGCCATTAGTCGGTACAGGTGTAGAAGAGATTAGACTTATTACTGTTTCCCCCGGAGTTGTTTTAATTAGTGAAGTTGTTGTCTGATTATTAGAGGTAGGTATGCTTATTGAAACTGGATTAAAAACTCCACCATTTGTGGAAGATAGTATTATATTGCTTACACCATAGTTGTATGGTGTACAACTCTGTGTATTATTTCCACATGCCCTTATATTTATCTGCAAAGGTTGGCATGTTAATGGGGTGCCTGAATATTCCAGCAGTAAATAACCAAAATCTTCTTCTTTGCATGTTGTCATTCTCGATACATTCCATCTTATCCCTTCATTTTCCTGATTGTACATATCTAAAATATCATCGGCAGATAATCTACCTTTAAAAATTTTTAACTCATCTATCCTCCCTTTAAACATGTAATAATAATTCACTCCCCAAATTCCGATTCTTGGGTTTTGTGAAACTACTGCATATTCATTGTATGGATATCCTCTAAGCTGAGTTAATGTCTGTTTTACACCATTAATGTAGAGCTCATTGTCATATATATAATTATTGGTAAATATTGCTACCACATGAACCCATCTGTTTTCTAATCCTGAAGATGATATCCCATAAATATCTCCCTGTGCAGTATTAAAACCAAAATATCCATCAAATAACCATAAATCATGTGAATACCATCCGAAGGGCATAACACTATTTGTTCCATCCCAATACATCCAGAAGGCAACCGTTGTTTTTGAGCCAGGCGAAATATTTAATCCAAGGTATGGTGCTTGAATATAACCTCCAGAAGTTTGTCCGATGATCCCTTTAAAATCAGCTGATTTTTCTATTTTCCCATGGATATTTTGAGAAACATTCCCATTGTTTATATTTATGGCTGTACCATTTTTATTATTACCTGAAGAATCGTATACTGTATTTCCTGACCAATTATCCATAGTATACTCTACCATCAGTTGTGGTTTTATACATTTACATAAAACTTTCTGACCATTTTTCCAGTTTAATCCATCTTTTTCTCTCAAATATATCTTTTGTATCTTTTGCTGCGTAAGATAACCTTTCCATATCTTTAACTCATCTATCCTCCCTTTAAACATGTAATAATAATTCACTCCCCAAATTCCGATTCTTGGGTTTTGTGAAACTACTGCATATTCATTGTATGGATATCCTCTAAGCTGAGTTAATGTCTGTTTTACACCATTAATGTAGAGCTCATTGTCATATATATAATTATTGGTAAATATTGCTACCACATGAACCCATCTGTTTTCTAATCCTGAAGATGATATCCCATAAATATCTCCCTGTGCAGTATTAAAACCAAAATATCCATCAAATAACCATAAATCATGTGAATACCATCCGAAGGGCATAACACTATTTGTTCCATCCCAATACATCCAGAAGGCAACCGTTGTTTTTGAGCCAGGCGACGTATCAACATTAAGATTGGACAATTGTATATAGCCTCCATTATTATCGCCGGTACCAGACATACCAACAGCATCGCAGATCTTACCAGATTCTGTTTTAAAAGCATACCCAATACCTGACCTTTGTGCTTTACCTCTTAAACCAAAGGTTACATCTTCTACAAATATATCCGAATTATTTTCTATCCATTTATCATTATCAAAGGTAAAATCGGCTAAGAGTTGAAGAGATAGGTCATACCAGGCGATTGTTTCTACATGATTTATATACACATTTACACCTGATTCTAACTGATTTGATGTAGATGTAACTGCAAAACGTACCCCGGTATTTGGACTATTAAAGTTTTGAACGTTAAATATATTGCTGTCGAATCCCCATCTATTTGAAAAGCTTCCAAGGTTTAGATAGTTCTCTGAATTTGACAAAGGTTGATTAGAAACATGATCTGGAGCTATATTATTATTTATTGTTGGAGAAAGATAATAGAAGCGTGCATTACCTGTCTGACTTTCTCTATAATTCTTTATTCTAACCTCTATACCCTTTGGTATGGCATTAGATGGTAAGTTATAACCATTTCCAAGACAGTTTAAGAATACAGTATCTCCTGCATCATTCGGATTTTTTAGTAGAGTTGCTGATGTTCTTAGATTATCGTTAAATTGAGTGTTTCCAGGATTTATCCATAATGCGTTATTGTTACCTGTTGAAATTGGTCCATTTGTACAGGAGTAGCTCCTTCTGTGACCTAAGTAATTTGCTGAAATATTAGCAGATGAACCTATTATAATATTCTTTGCCAAAACAGTATCTGCTTTTATTGCAGAATTATCTTTTAATTCTATATCTCCATTAGTTTCTATTTTGAAGCCTGCATTTCTGTCAACTATTTTTGATTCTCCTTTTATAATTAAATCTCCAGAAACTATCAAAATTACGTTATCTGCAGTCGTATATATATTATCATTATTTAAAGTAATATTGTTACAATTAACTGTTAAACCAGACTCAGAGCAGTTAGGGGGCAGTGGACCATATGGGAGGTTATAATCAGCAGATATCAAAACAGGCACATAGAATATATTTAATAAAAAACCAATTAGACTATTCTTTAATATGCTCTTGGTCATCTAATACCCCCTACTTTAAAAGGTTTTATGCGCTTTAATTTATAATAATCTCAATTTTGATTTTTGTAAATAAAAATTTTATATTTATATTACTTTAAAAAGATATATTTTACTTAGTTGTAGCCTGTTAAAGAATTTTCCATTATTTTTTGAAAATTATCCATTTCTATTATAAAGTTCTTATATTGCTCAGCTGGATAATCTTTTTTGTTTATTTTATCCATTAAACCAACAATACTGTTCATATACCTTATAATTAAGTTATATTTATTTTTTTTAGTAAAATATAGTTCACCTCTATTTCTAAGCCACAGGTTTAAATTAAAAATTAATCCACTATATGTAGAATTATTTTTAATAGAATTTATAACTTCTTTAAAACCATTAATAGCAGAGTAAATCTCTATGTAGTCTTTATCTGGAAAAGTATTTCCATTTATAGGAAGCGACCTTATAAAAGTATTCATTTCGTAATATTTTTCTATAAATTCAGAGAGTGAGACAGGTTTTGAGATTAGATAACCTTGAATAACTTTACAACCAATACTAAAAAGTACATTAGCAGTCATTAAATCTTCTACACCTTCTGCCACAAGCTTCTTGTTGAATGCCCTGGATAGTAAGATCAATATTTCGGTTATTTTGAGGTTAGTTGGGTCTTTTAATATATCTTTAACAAAGGTTTTGTCCATTTTAACAGTTGTAATAGGTAGAGATTTTATATAATCTAATGACGCATAACCTGTTCCAAAATCATCCACCGATATATCTAAACCTAAACTATTCAGTTCATTTAATATCAGGCTTGCTTTATCAATGTCGCTTATTGTTGTTGATTCAACAATTTCAAGTTCTAATGTGTGTGGATTTATGCTGTTTTTATTTATAATATTTTTAAGATAATCTATAAAACTTTCTTCCAATAATGTTCTTGGGGATATGTTTATACTGATTTTTATATCTATAGACTCCTCAAATAGTTTTTTTATTAGAGATATAGCCTCATTTATTATATACTTATCAAATTCTGTTTCTAAAGAAGTATTTTGTATATAATTAATAAACTCTGATGGTGGTAGAATAGCTCCTTCATTTTCTTTATGCCATCTTACAAGAAGTTCAGCACCAACTATAGATTTTTCAACTATATCTACTTTAGGCTGAACATATAGCACGAACTCCTTATTTCTCATTCCATCTTTTATGCTGTATATTTTTTCTCTGTAAAAGATTATATCTTTATTTAAAGATACATCATAAAAATTTATGATGTTTTTCCCTTTTAATTTCGCATCAAATAAAGCTCTTTGGGCATGTCTAACCAATTCTCCGGGAGAATCATTATCGTATGGATATATAGTAACTCCTATAGATGATGTAAAATTGTAAAATTCATTTTGTATTTTAATCGGTTTAAAAATATCTCTTTGTATATTTTTAAGATATTCATCAATATTTTCAACTTCATCAGTGGCTATTACAAAAATATCTTCGTCGAAGTGTGAAATTATATCTGTAGTTTTTAATAGATGTATTATCCTTTTTGAAATATCTATAATAACATTATTAGATACTTCTAATCCGTATTTATCGACTACTGTCTTAAAGTTATCAATATCTAAATATAATATTGCTAATCTATTTTGATTATTTGCATATAAATAATCTGTAAGCTTATTTATAAAATATTTTTTATTTGGTAGTAGGGTAACTTCATTGTAATAGGCAAGTATTTCAAGTTTTTTTTCATAATCTTTTATCTTTGTGATATCAGTAAAATTACCTGCGTAATATTTAGGCAAATCTTTTTCATAATATATTGTAAACAAGCTTAAATAGGATGGAAAAATTGTGTTATCTTTTCTTTTGTTCCATATTTCACCTTCCCATTTACCTGTTTCTTTCAAACTTCTCCAGATATTTTCATAGAATTGTTGTTCATGCATATCAGATTTTAATATAGAAGTTTTTTTACCTAATACCTCATTCTTTTCATATAACGTGATCTTGGTAAAAGCTTCATTTACATCTATTATGTTTCCATATAAATCTGTAATTATTATTCCATTCAAAGAATTTCTTACTACCTCATAAGAAAGTCTAAAGCCATCTCTAAGTGTAGCCAATTCTGTAATATCTATAATTGATAAAATATAATATAATTCATTAAATACAGAAAAAGAATTTTTATAATAAAGTAGTTTTATGAAATTGTACCCAATTTCTCCTTTTTCTCCTGGAATAGAATTAAAAGATGGTATATTATTATTAACAAGATCTTTAGCTGTATCATTAATAAATTTTATATTAAAGTTACTATCGTAAACAATTATTCCATTTTTAAGGAAGTTTAATAAAAGTGATAGGAATTTTTCTGATTCCATAAGTTTGGTGCGATTGACATAAAGAAGCCATAAAATTGAAGTGAGAAGTAAATTGAATAAATTTCCTAATATGAAATGCAATGTATATCTTTTCATGGCGTTCTTTAATATATCTGTTTCCTTAGTGCCAATTATGAAGATATCATAGTCGTTTACACTTATAATTCTATTCAGTAATACAATGTACTCTTTACCTTGATGCTTTGTTGATAAATAATTATCATCTTTTGCTAGTTTTTTTATGTTTTCAATAAATATATTCTTTGCTATATTATTTTTGTTATATTCTGATAAGAATGATTCATCTTCATAAAAACAGTTAAAATTCTCAACTAATCTTCTAAAATATATCTGTTCTTTATTATTGTTGCTTCCACATATAGTAATGAAAAAACTGTAATCACTTGCTCTGTTTAAAAAATTTTGTATTGAATATAGAGAAAATCCGAAACTTATAACTCCTATAACTTCATCTTTAAAAAGGATAGGGTAATTGTAAAGATAGACAAGTCTCCCATCGATAAAACGGTAGCCTTTTTTTATCTCTTTTTTCAAAAAAGCATCATATACAAGATCATATTTCTTTATGTTAATATCAGATGTTTCTGCATTCTTAAAGCTTATTACTCTACGGTTACTGTCATAAAAATCAAAAACAATAATACCTTTGTCTGATAATATATTATAATAATCATACAATCTTTTAAATATATTATTTCTAAGCAACTTTTTATTATTTATAGAAGCATGTTTAAAACTATGTAAATGTTCAATTAAATATTTGTCCTTTGTTATGTCAGCTATTTTAAATTCTACAATAGAGTCGAGTTTCTCTAATACAACTTCATAATTGATTTTTAAATAATCTTTGAAATTTTTTTCTGTAATATGTAGTTCTCTTTTGTATACAAAATATAAATAAAAACCCATAAGTGAAGAAATAAATAAGTAAAAAAAGATGAATAAATATATTTTATTGTATTTTGATCTATTATACATATCTATTTCATTGGAAATCCATAAATAGCAGTTTTACTTAACATATTTCTCACAATATTGTAATCCTTATCTGAAACCTCTGATACTCCATAGGGAAATATATTTTTTATAGATTCATTTGAGAAAACTTTTTTAAGTCCATCTTTTACCTTAACAACACTATCTTTATTAAAAAAATTTTTATTTATAGCTATTACAAATCCCGGTAAATCATCAGTTTCATCTATTTTTTTCAGTTCAAATATTTGTAAGTATTTTGAATATATAATGCTATTTGTTAATCCTATATCATACTTACCTGATATAACGGATTCAATAACACTTTCATGGGTTTTTAAATAGGAGAAATCTTCTTCCTTTAAGTCTGTGTTAGTTTGTTTTTTATATATTAAGTTAGCTGATAAAAAACCGCAGGTTGCATAAGGGCTGACTAAAGCAAATTTTTTCCCCTTCAGATTCTTAGATGTAATATTTGTATCCTTTTTAGTAAACATTATACATTTGTAGTAATGACTTCCTTTCTCTACATTGATAGCATACAAAGGTTCTAAAAAATTGTTATTATTTTTTGCTATAATGTATGTAAGTGGACATAGGTACATCATTGCAATTGTACCTTTTTTTATTTCATCTAAAAACTCAGAATGTTTTACTGAATATTTATAAATTAAATTAATTCCGCTTTCTTTCTTTAATAATTCTAAAACCTTTGACCATATTGCAAATTCTTTTTCTGGAGTGTTCATTTGTAGGGGTACAAACAATAATTCATTGGCATGTAAAGAAGAAAAGGTAAAGGCTACGAATAGCATGACATGAAAAAAAATATTTTTCATAAATCCTCCATTTATTTCTATTTTTTACATATTTAATAAAATTTGTCAATAAAGGTTAATTTCATAGTATAAATTTTTATAGGCAGACTTATTGAACAAAATATTTTAACACCACAATTCATAATTAATATAAAACTTCATTTATAACTATTTTTTTTCTAATCGATTTTATTGAATCTTTATTATAAAGTTAAGCCAAGATATATCTCTTTGTATTTTATATATCTATCAGCGTAATCTCTTATACTGTTTATATCCTCA
>CAYXOL010000110.1:0-9524 GCA_964467165.1 uncultured Clostridium sp. | reverse complement strand
TTGCCAAGAAAGAGTACTTTTTATTCTGTTTACACAAAATTATTTACAGGCTCTATTATAATGCTGTTGATGCAACCAACTTATTCTTACCACTATGTTTAGCTTCATAAAGCGCCTTATCTGCCTTATTAAAGACTTTTTCCTTTGACTCACCCTTATAATATTCATGTACACCAATACTCACAGTGACATTTCTGTTTAATTCTATATGACTTTCATCTTGTATTTCTTTCCTTATTGATTCTAATAATATTAGTGATTGCTCCATTGTTTTGTTTGTTAGTATTACTGCAAACTCTTCGCCTCCGTACCTAGCGGTAATGTCATCAATTGTAACCATTGTTTTTATTCTAGTGGAGATACGTTGAAGTATAATATCTCCAACACTATGTCCAAAAGTATCATTTATTCTCTTAAAATCATCAATATCCAATATGGCTAACTGCACACTATTGTCAGATTTTGAAACTTGCCTTATTATTGTATCAAAATATTCTTGAAATGTTTTATGGTTATACATATCCGTCAAAGCATCCGTTTTAGACATTTTTTCCATAATAGCACTTTTAATTAACAATTCCTGCTTATCCTTTGTGACTTTTTCTAAGTTATTTTCAAGCAAAAGCTGATATTCCTTGATGATTTGTAAATTTTCCATGTATTTTGTTGTATTTCTGTAGGATATTATGGTTCCTATGTATTTATTTTTATTAAACATTGGAGTAACTTCAATATTAAAATAGCAGATTCCATTTTCCAAATTTATAGATGTATCAAAACTTATTGTATCCTTCTTTTCCAAAGACATTTGTATGTAATCAAGTAATTTATATGTTTCTAAATTTTCTATTTTTAAGGAATCCATGAATTCCCTGAAATCTTGACTTATTTTTATTTCGCATTTACCACTAAAGTAGCACTTAGCCGTCTTATTAAAATCTATTATTTTTCTATTTTCGTTTATTACTATAAACCCATCTGATATGTGGTCTACTATGGTCTGTAATGCTATGGGCACAATATTAAATATCTCAAATTTAACCGTGGCAATCCCTATGAGCATTATAAATATTACTATAGCTGGCACTGTGGTATAACAACCTCCGCGTATTATGCCAAATGACACTAACACGTTTACTACCAATACTATACCTATACCTGCTACTAGTGTTATTGATTGTTTGGAAAAAAGTCCTGAATTATTTATCGCATGCCTAATTAAATATCCCATTCCTATGGCAATATATAAGTAACAATAAATATAGTGAGCCCACATCAAAGGACCTAGTTCGGTGTTCTTAATTATTATGCAAAATACTTTCATAAATAAGTGATGGCTTTCATTAGTTGCAACTGCTATTAGACCCTACAGGTAATATAAATAGTAATGCATACTTCCATGTTACAGTTATTTTTGTATTTGTTAAGACTATTCCAAGTAACAATATGAATACTGATACCAGTGCTATACCAAAATAATTACAGGTTTGTATAAATGAATTATAATGATATATATCTTTGGTAGCCACCTCCCCTATTGCTCCTATACACCAAACTAATACACTTGACAATAGTAAGATATATACATAATGCACTTGATTTTTATCTTTTCTCATACACATATTTATTATAGCTGCTAAAATTATAATTGTGGATATAATCACTAGTACTTCACTGCTCCCCATACATTCCTCCCGTTAAATACTATTATATTAGTCTATTTCAATTTAAAACTGCAAAATAAGTATGTATGAAAATTTAATGACATAAGCATTGTTAATTAAAGCTATTCTTTTCCGCATAATATCCATTTTTTATAGGTTACTAAAATAGCCGATATTATTGTTATTATTTCCATAAAAATATAGAAATTGAATAAATCATTAGTTTATATAAGTCCCCCAAAAAAAACCTTCTAAAAACAATAAGAAAAACCAGAATTTACAATCTCCTCTCTTATTATCCCAATTATATATTAGCACTATCCAGCAAATAAATATAGATAAAATTAAAAAGGACTCTAGCAGTTTTGCTAGAGTCCTTCATATTGGCGGAGAGAGGGAGATTCGAACTCCCGGAAGAGAATAACCCCTTCGCCTGTTTTCGAGTTAGGCTATGTACTTTTTATGTAATGATAGCTAGTACCATTGAATACAATATAGTCTTGTATATTCAATGGTTCTAGTTACCTTTCTTTATATCTAATATCATCGAGTATCATATAAAAACATACAGTTTGTTATCAAATTGTTATCAATACTCAATACATCCCATATAAATTTTATATGTTATTTTTTTCTTTTTTAGACTGGATAATAACATCACTAAGATATTCACTACAATATTTAATCTTGTGCCCCAACTTTGTATTATAAAAAAATACTTGGATTCTCCAGCACCCTAAAAGAAGTCTTTTAGGGTTATTATAGTACTCAGAGGGTACTCTCTTTCTAACCAACTGATAAATCAACATAGTTAGCATAGTACTTTTTATGTACTTGGGTGTTTTTAGACGTTTTACGGTGTCTGTAGTCCCCAAACAACTTACTTTCCTTTAGAAAACCTAAATCATTATGTAAAAATCAATACAATCATATAAACAATGACCTAAATTTCACTATAAATTTACATAGCAAGAAAATTTAAATTCACTTTGTGTTTTTACATTTACAAAATGTTATTCAAAGAAATAACATCTTTTTATGCTCCTTCGTGATACTTAAATAACTCATGCGTTTTAATAAAACCGCATAATTTTTCTTTATCAATTAATTCAGGATAAAAAAGAAAAAAATATGGTGCTCCTGTTACCTTTTTTTTATTACTAGAATCTTGATTCGCTAACTTCATAACTTCATTATATCTTTTTGTACCATTTTCCCCACTAAAAAATCTAATTCTTAGTTTGTCTCTTGATATTACTGATTTGCTTTTAGTTGGATTACTACCTTCAATAAGAACAAACTCATTCGGTTTTAACCCATTCTCTTTTGCAAAATCAGTTAACACAGAATAGAAGTCCAATCCAGCAGGACTTATAGACTCTTTGTCAATTACAACATCTTCTTCACTAAATAAATGATATCCATATTTTTTAACATCTTTACAACAACCATTGAATGTTTCTATAAATTTTTCAAAATCAAAATTACCATTTTTATATTTACCTACTTCAATGCCCTCATCGAATAGTAAAGTAAATTCAGCAAAAGATTTCCACACTGCTTTCTTCCTTAGGCTTCTATTAAGTAATTCTTTTACTTCAGGTATATCATCCTCATATAGTTTGAATAAATGCCATAAATCATCATCAGTAAGCATGTTAACTACGAACTCTTCAGAACACTTTTTTTTTCCTATAATTGCATCAATAGAAAATAATGCATTCTTAAATATTGATGGGTTTTGTGGATATATTTTTTCGGAAATTTTGTTAATTGACATTTGAATTAAAAACGCATTGTAAACTACTACATGATGATTAACAATCCATGCCTGTTGTGCATTATTTGCTGAAATAACATTCTGTATTGCACTTAATGCATTTTTGTTATATGCAAGATAATAATCATTTACACTCACTTTAACTGCTGTAAAAGCTTTAAGTAATCGATCTGAATCAATAGTTGCATTTGAAAACCCAGTTAAACTACTATCTCTAGTTATGTAATCTAATTTATCGACGTCGATAACTGGTGAGTTTAGCATTCGGATTAAACAATTCTTTATTCCCTTTTTCCCACTAGTATCATTAAATGGACATCCAATAATTGACCTAATGATTAAATTTATATCTGCATTTAATCCCTTTACTTCTTTTGAATAACATTTTAAAATTACAATAGAACTAACAATTTCGTGAGGTGATGGAGAAACATCTTCGCCCATTTCATAGTCTCTGCAAAACTCCGTATAATTTGTTTTATCAAGATGTTTTTCTAATTCCTGAAGAAGTTGTGTATCTATTGATTCTATCTGTTCTTCTTTATAAAAACCTTCGCATGTGTGTGAAAATGGAGCGTGCCCAATATCATGTAATAAACAAGCAACTTCAAAAGATTTTCGCCAAAGATCCCAATCTGATTCTTTAATAGTAGCTATAGCATTTTCTTGAGAAAAATTATTTTTAAAATGCCCAAAAGCTTTTTTACCTAAAAAGAAGGTTCCAATTGAATGAATAAATCTATCATGTCTTGCTGATGGGTATAATACTCTCATGCTAGTCTGTTCAACTCTTCCGAGTCTTTGAAATAGTGGTGTATCTATAAATAAATTCATATATTCCTTATCAACATCAATATATCCATGGACTGAATCTCTTATTGTTTTAAAGTTATTCTTAATTTCATTGTGCATCTTTTATTACCTCATCCCCCGATATTTAGTTAAAGAAAACTATTTGCTAATGCATCGTTAATTTTTACAGGAATTGTATATTCTAACGTTTTTTTAATTCTATCTATTTTTTCAACATAATCACTAGCAAAAACTATTGTAGAATTATTTGACCATTCAAATATTTCCGAGCCTTCGACTACTGCTAATAATGACCTCGCCTCAACATCAAACCCACAATTATTAACCTTTGTTTGTGCCACCTCACTTAATCTTCTAACATAAGATATAGAAACACCTTTCTGATGCTTTACTAATGCCCATGTTAACATGTCTTCAGCTGTAACTGTATAACCCATATTTCATAACCTCCTTAATATTATTTTACTATATAGTATATATAAATTTTCAATATGATAAATAAACATTACATAAGTACTTTATTACATTCACGGTAAATCATACCATTATTAATCACTATTGTAAATATCGTTATGGTTATTTATAAATTTATAAATTTGACTCCTAATGCTTTTAACTCTCATATCTGCCTTATAATGTCCTGTTTAGTTTCTTAATATATAATATACTTCTAAATCATATACGAAAAAGTATAAATATTTTTAACTACAGTTTTTAATGTTGAATTGCTTTGAAACCAGCTTAAAAGTAATTAAAGTTCCAAAGAAAGCACCCAAAAGGATGCTTTCTAAATTTTCTGTTATAATACTATGTTAATACTAGCAAATTCCTTCTTTATCTAATACATAGTAATCCTTAAATTCACACTTAAACAATGGATGTATCAACTGTTATTAATTCCACCGAGTCATTTATTACCTTTATTAGATAACTTCAAAGTTAGGAAGGCCAACTGGTTCGTAGCTATATGACAACTATTTTATTTGATATCATCTTGTTATATCAAGTACTATTATATACATGCTTTTAAAAGTTTCTTTACATCTAGTTATATCTTTTTATGCCATGTTATATTCATGTTGCTGTATGGGTTGCTGTAAGAAATATATATTTAATAAATAATTACCTACTGATTACGAATCTGAGAACGTAGTGTTTACGGTGTTACATTTGATTATATGATGTTATATTCTATCAGGTGTTATATGTATTTATATTATGTTTAGTTATACCTGATTATATTGTTTTATATCGTATTAGGTGTATGAATAGGTGTATTCTTTCTTTTTTACTTTTACAAGTTTGGAGTTGTGGGTAACTTGTAAAAAGCACTCCATAGAATTCACTGCAGTCCAAAATTATCAAAAATATTATGTATAACTTATACATATACTTAAAAATTTGTAGTATTTAATACAATTATGAGTTAATCAATATCGCTAAATTGTATTAATATCATAGTGATTAGACATACATAAACAACAATATTGATACAATAGAAATCTTTTGATTTTAGGGGCTTTCGTTGTTTTTTGGAGTAAAATCAATTAGAGAAGTGCAGCTTAAAGCGTCAAGATCATTTAATTCAACTTCTTATAAACGCACTCCACATGGCTCAAATGTCCAATCACCACAAAATCATGTTCTTTTAGTTCGCATGCCATCCGACCACTTTTCAAATATCGTTTTAGCAAATCAACAATCTGTACCTGTGCACCTTCCTTTGAACATTCTGAGCGCCAGCCAAATGCATCGTTTACAAATGGGAAAGAGATATCAGAAGTCCACTTGTAACCATTTTCTTCAAATTTACTTGTCGTAGCCAACTGCAGTAGATAGCGATTCTCATTATGGTTTCGGTTAAAGTCAAAATAAATAACCGGCACACCTTTTAGTTGGTCAAAGCTTAAAATTAAATTCAACCATGTTTCAAAATCCAAGTACTGAGGCACTTCATTCTGTTCGACACTCTCAGCTTGTGCAGATAAAATACCTAACTGAGCAAACTCCTCATCATGTATAGTGCAACCGCCAAGGATAAGGAAATACAAGTAAAGGGTTTGCTTGCGTATATCCTCAATTTCTTCGTTGGCATATACATTGTCTTTATGAAAATGATCGTTACGATACTTATCCCGGTATAAATTCACGGTGGCAGTTATATGCTGCATTACATCCCTGCTAACATCATAAATATCAGAATAGCGTTTCAAAAAGCCATTAAGCGCACCAAGCGTGCTATCAATAAGGGTTTCATTTTCCGTTGTGTAAGCAATTAATTCTTTACTCCATTTTTTCTTGATTTCTTTGCCCCGGTCAATTGAGAGATGGATAATTGCATAAAGAAGCTGCTCTATTGATTTTAGATATCCAGCCACAATTGCAGTCTGCTCCAGACTGCCGGTTGCTTTATGTATGCTGTAGTACCACTCCGAACTGATGAAACTGTCCGCAAAGTTAGCATTTCTGGTAATTGCCCTATACAAACCGCGATCAATAAAATTATGTGTTAGCTTATCTGCCTGCTCTTTGTAGATGCGGCTCGGAAGTAATTGTTGATATGAGTACTCACCCAGCATAACAGATTTATCTTCTCTGAATTTACGTACAACTTCGTCAGACGTCATGATTACAGTGTTGTAACCTATCAAGTTTCTAACTCGTTCATTATAGTCTTCAGCATATTCCATGTATTTGGAGAATTCGTCAGCCCCAAATAAGGCGAATAAATCCTCTAATACCATAAACTTAACGAAGCCACGATACTTTTTTTCTTCCTCTCTTACGATGGTTTCCAATGTGTCAAGATAACCTTGAGGATTGATAAGGGAGATGACCTTTACACCATCAACACCCATTTCCATCAGCATCTCAGACTCAAGTTTAGGAGTAGTCTCAAGAGAGAATATATATCCTATTTTTTTACCATCTTCTTCTCGAGTAAATGCAAATGGCTGTATTGCTGGTACATAGGGAACATTATTTTGCTCAAACATTCTCACAACCAATCGTTCCGTTTCATGAACCGTAGCATACTCATTCCAAGAAACAATATCCTTATACAGATTAAAGTTATCATCACCCACATCAAAAATCTGTGGAGCCATGTATTTTACTATACCGTATCTCTCGGAGGATTGTTTTTTGTTTTCCTTTACTGTCTTATAAAGCGACTCAAATACATATTCGTAAATGTTGCTGTTGTCCATAACTACCTCCACTTCTATAGATTGGTCAATATTCATTGCTTCCTGTTCTGCTAAAACTTTTTTTGCTTTTATTGTGAAGGCATCCTTAACATCCGATTTAATGTATTGTGCGTCATTTCTAATGGCAACGGTAAAGCTTGCGATGCCATAAAAGTTTACACGAAACAGAAAGTCCTTAACAAAAGCGACCTTGGCATGCGGATTGCGCATGATAGCCCGAATTGTGGCATCAGAGGTATCAACAACAGCAAACATCCCGGTAGAAATGGTAAGCATTCGTGCTATGCACCTGTTATTCCAAGGTAGGAAGTTCCGAGTTTCCAGGTTCTTCAATTCTTTAATTGATTTTATATTTTTATTCTTTACCTCTACAATCAGCCTTCTAATGAAATAGAAGCTACGCACGATACACTGATTAATAATATTCGGTATTGCCTGCTTGATTTCATACCCCTTGATTCCAATCTCTGTGCGTAGGTCGAACCTAACCAAATCATGCTGATTCTCATGGGGACAAGCAGTTCCATTGAACAGCTTTGATATCCACTGTGAGAGTGGGATTTCGTCCTCTTTATAATGAACCTTTATATCTCTAATTAAAGGCAATGTAGATGCTTCCTTCAACGTGGACAGCAACGGTCCCGGAATTCCAGTTCCTGCTCCTGCTCTTTGACTTGAACCAGCCATATCACTCACTAGGTGAAAGGCCCAAATCACAATGCCAAATAGGATTTTTTCTTCAAATGTACTTCCTATGGCATCTGAATTAAGAATTTCAACCTCCAGGTACCTTCCGTCCGTGCCCGTGCCGTGACCCATTGATGTGAACTGCGTCAATATGGAGCATATTAGTCCAAACGGGGTTGGATGATGGGAAAAATCACGTAAGTGATGTTGCTTCCCACTCCCATAATCTGAAGCAACTTTATCAGAAGGATTTGGAAATTTCTTTTCCAGGAATTTAATTGCCTCTTCAAGCGTGTCCTTTTTATAGCCTTGCGATTGAGCAACTTTAAGGACAAATTGGTTTGTCAGTTCGCGTCCTTTAGATTGAGCATCAGTTAAAGAGAACTCTCCAACCCAAAAGACGTCAAGCATACCTGTAAGTAAACCACTAGAGACAGCAATCAAACAGTCTAACTTGTCCGCTTTTATAACTGATGTATCTGTCTCTGCAAAAATGGAAGAACTGTATTTTGAAGATGTAGCCTTTAATATGTTATCGTACTCGACGTCAAGGCTCTGGTTCTGATCTGACGAAATTTCGTACTCAACTATTGTCTCTTCTCCTTTTCCTAGCCAGTTTTCGATAATTTTATTCATTCTATCTCGCCCTCCTGTCATAATGTCACATTTCGTAGCGTATCCATCACCGTGAGCATACTCTGGTATCTGTCTTTTTATTAAAATCCTTAATGTGTTGCAAATATAAATTCAGGTCTTCTAGTCTGTTCAGTACTATCCATCCATTTGAAGTATTGTGAATGTTCTAATAATACCCAAGCTACAGGCTTTCCCTTATATATTCCAAATCCCATATTCATCAAATACTCTCCTTTACCCACTGTATTATATTTTGGAGCAGTAAACTAAAAAAGTTATTCATTGCGACACTTCCCCTTGGCTCAAATTGATTTTGGTGTTATAGAATTTAACATTGCAATGATGGCACTCCAAAATAACAATATTATTACTAAAGAAATTGCCCAAATTAAAACTGTTCTTTTTATATAAAAATATTATTATTGTTATAGAATTCTTTTACTACCATAAAGATGAGCATATTGTTGTATTGCATAATTGTCTGACATTCCAGCAATATAATCACATATAATTCTTAAAAGTGCTATTTTGTAATTATCCTCACATTTATTAAAGTGATCTTTTTCAATCCTATCTCTCATAAATCCTATCAAAGTCTCTATGCTTTGTCCCTTTTCTAAACTTTCAAACTCCTCTTGGTCAAGAAGAGTTCTGTATAATGTTATTATCGTTTTATCAGGTGTAGTGCGTCAAAATATGACTTTATAGAACTGCATTCCTAAGTCAAATTATACC
>CAYXOL010000109.1:0-9578 GCA_964467165.1 uncultured Clostridium sp. | reverse complement strand
ACGGTGGTGTGAGAGGACGCTAAATAAATTAATTATTTAGCTCCTACTCGATTAAGTTGATTTTAAATGTAAGAATTCTAAATATAATTTTTCTATGATATACTAAAGATATAAGTAGGTGGATAATATGTTATTAAAACAAGATTATAATGATGTACTATTATGAATAATAGAGAACAAATATTGGAGCTAATTAAGCAGGAAAATAAAAATAATGTCAAAGGGTTTTATACTGATGAAATTTCACAAAAGTTAAAATTGCAAAGAAGTAATGTAAGCTTAATTCTTAATGATTTATATAAAGAGGGCATACTTCTTAAGATAAAACATAAGCCAGTTATATATATGCTAAATGAAGGTAGAAGAGATTGTAGGGATACGGATGTTAATAAAACAAGTCTTGATACTATTTTTGGAAGTGATAGAACCTTAAAAAAATGTGTTCAACAAGCAAAAGCAGCAGTATTGTATCCTCCCAGTGGACTCCACACTATTATAGTAGGGCCAAGTGGGGCTGGCAAAACAATGTTTGCAGAACTGATGCACAAGTTTGCAATAGAAAGCAAAACATTTGATGTAAGTGCTCCTTTTGAAGTTTTCAATTGCGCAGATTATGCAAATAATCCTCAACTTTTGCTAGCCCATCTTTTCGGATGTAAAAAAGGAGCATTTACAGGAGCAGATAAAGATAGACAAGGGCTCGTTTCCAAAGCTGACGGAGGAATTCTTTTTCTTGATGAAGTGCACAGATTACCACCTGATGGGCAAGAGATGCTTTTTTATTTAATTGATAAAAATTTATATACACCACTGGGTGAAGAAATTAATAAAAAAAGTGAACTACTTATTATATGTGCTACTACTGAAAATATTGATGAGTCGCTATTAAACACATTTACAAGAAGAATACCAATGAATATAAGAATACCTTCCTTAGCTGAGCGGACTCTTGAAGAAAGATTTGAAATGATTTGTGAATTTTTTAAAATTGAAGCAACTAGAATAAAAAGAGGAATTTCTGTTTCTACAAATACTATAAGAGAGTTACTTCTATATGAATGTCCTGCAAATGTTGGACAACTAAAAAGTGATGTACAATTAGGATGTGCAAATGCTTTTTTAAATTCTGTATCAAAAGGGATGAAAAATGTAGAGGTTCACTGTACAGACTTTAACTCTAATGTAAATCAAGGTCTATTTATTTACAAAGATTATTCTAAAAAAATAGATAAGCTTATAAAAGAGGGGGAGGTACTTTGTTTTACTTCTAAAGGTAAGGAGAATTTTAGAAGTAATGACGATTATTCCGTTAATTATAGTTTTTATAAAAACATAGAAGAAAGAGTACAGGAACTTCAGCTTCGAGGTACCGAAGATAGTGAAATAAAAACTATTATGGAAATGGAAATAGAAAATTATTTCAAAAACTATATTCGGAATTTTGAACAAGAAATAAATAAAGATGAACTTTCCAAGATAGTAGATGAAGAGATTATAATCTTAGTAGAAAATTTCTTGAAAAAAGCTGGAAAAATCCTTGGAAAAATCTTTCGAACAAAAATTTTTTATGGGTTATGTTTACACTTAAATAGTAGTATATCAAGACTTAAAAATAATAAGACAATTGTTAATTACAATCTTGTTAATATAAAAAATGATTATTCTAAAGAATTTGAAATTTCAAAAGAAATTGCTAGCGCGGTAGAAGGGAAATACAGTGTAACGATACCGGAAGACGAAATTGGGTTTATAACTATGTTTCTTACAGTTGAGGAGATGGAAAACAAAAATTTAGATGATAGACCTATAGTAGTTATAGCGATGCATGGGAAATCTACTGCAACTTCCATGGCAGAGGTGGTTAATAAATTAGTAAAAGCAAAAAATGTTTATGCTTATGATATGGCACTAGATATAAGCTCAGAAATTGCTTATGAGGAATTAAAAAGTATTATTATAAAAAAAAATCAAGGTGCTGGTGTAATACTTCTTGTCGATATGGGATCACTCAACATATATGGGGAACTTATTAACAAAGATACAGGTATTGATATAAGAACTTTAGACATGGCGTCTACTCTTGTGGCAATTGAATGCTCGAGGAGAGCTGTAATAGAAGCCGATATTGATAAAATTTATGAGGCGGTAAAACATGATATTTTCAAATATTCCTCTTCTGAATTAAAAGTTTCCGATAGTTTTATACCGAAGGATAATAATATAATTATAACGCTATGCACAACTGGTGAAGGAAGTGCAATAAAATTAAAGAGTTTTATTGAGAGTAAGATAAATACTAGTGATTATAAAGTTGAAGTATTTGCTATGGCGTGGAATAATAAACAACATATGTATAATGTATTAAGTGATTTGTCAAAGCAAAAAAATATTCTGGCCATAGTGGGTACAATTAACCCTAAGATTTATGGTATACCTTTTATATCAACATATGAAGTTTTTGTGGATAAGGATTGCAATAGAATTAAGCAAATATTAGATATTAATATGAAAACTCCTAAAAATAGCCAGGAAGAAGTAAGTTATAGTACATTTATTGAATCTATTCAAAATGAAATTCATAACGTAGACTTATCAAAATTTGAAGGATTATATAGCCAGTTTATTTATATAATTAACAACAATATGAATGCCAATATAGAATATGATGATTCAGTTTCTCTTATGGTTCATATGATATGCAATATAAGTAAAATTATAGCAAAGGAAAAAATTCCAGTTTGTAGTTCTAAGGATATTTTGAAAGAAAAATTTAAATGCGAGTTTAAATGTATAAGAGAAGGTCTTTTTAATATTGAAAAATACTATGAGATTAGTTTTAATGATGACGAGATAGCTTTTATTCTACAAAATATTATAAAGTTATAAAAGTAAGAGTACTGTCAATGTTTTTAAATTGACAGTGCCTTTTTTTTATGAAATATAATACACATATGTAAAAAGCATTTGTATAAAAGTTATATTTAAGCTATACATGTGTATATAATCTGTATAAGATCTGTATATATAATGATGTTTTTGTAGATGTAAACCATTGCTATTACCATGATTAGTTCTTTTAAGGAGAGTTGGCATGAATTATGCTATTAATAATATTAGACAAAAAGATAGTATCTTAATAAAAAAATTAAGAAATTCGAACACAACGAGAGGAATGATTAATATGACAGACAAAAATACGGTGGAAATGAATGAGCAAGTAATATTTAAATTAATAAGTTTTTCAGGTGAGGCAAGAAGCAACATATATGAGGCTTATGAATTAGTTATGAATGGAGAATATGAAAAAGCAGAGGAAAGTTTAAAACAAGCAGATAAAACTATTCTTGAAGCCCACAGTGTACAAACAACCCTTATTCAAAAGGAGGCCCAAGGAATTCATACAGAAATTAGTCTTTTAATGGTACATGCTCAAGATCATTTAATGAGTACACTCCTATCAAAAGATCTAATTAAAAATATGATACATATGCAAAAAGAGATAAATGAATTGAAGGAAAAATTAATTAAATAGTAAGGAGCTGAAGATTAATGATACGAATGGTACAATTCTTGAACCAAGTACAAGCGGGCCTTGGTGGCGATGAGCAAATGGATATAGAACCACAATCACAAAATGGATCAGTAGGTATGGGAATGTTACTTAAAACTATATCTATGAAAAATGGTGCAGATATTATTGGTACAGTAACTTGTGGCGATAACTATTTTCTGGAAAATAGAGAAAAAGCTACTGAAGAGATTATAGATATGATAAAGAAATTTAGAGCTGATGTAGTAATATGTGGACCTGCCTTAAACTATAAAAGATATGGAGAATGTTGTGGGCATCTTGTATTAAGCATTCGGGACAAACTTAATATTCCTGCTTTTGCAGCTATGTCAAAAGACAGTACGGGCACTGAGTTATTTAGAAAACAAATTCATATTATAGAAACACCTAATAGAGGTGGTGTAGGGTTAAATAATTCTCTAAAGAAAATTTCTAATTTCGCTATTAAACTAGCTAAGGGACAAGTAATAGGGACGCCTAAAGAAGAAGGATTGTTTTCTAGATAATGATTATGATAAGTACATTAAACTGACTTTAAGCAGAATTAAATATATCAAGACGTAATTATTTACACATTATTCTAAATTAAAGACAGAAAGATGTTCATATAAAAGAGTTCATAAAAAAATAAGGAGATGAGACAATGAAGAAGATTGCTTTATTTTGTTCTGCTGGAATGTCTACAAGTCTTTTGGTTACAAAGATGCAAAAATCAGCAGTGGCTAAAGGAATAGAGGTATCAATTGAGGCTTACCCAGAAGCTACTATGGAAAAAGAAGTTGATGGTGTTGACGCAGTACTTATAGGACCGCAAATCAAATATTTACTTAAAAAACTGAAAAAAATCTGCGATGAAAAAGGTGTCCCAATAAGTGTAATAAATACTATGGATTATGGAATGATGGACGGAGAGAAGGTACTAAATCAAGCTTTAAAAATGATGGAATAATATAAATAAGGGGGATTATTATGAGTAAAATGATGGATACAATTGAAGAAAAATTAATGCCCATAGCAGAGAAATTAGCCACTAATAGGTATTTGCTTGCTATACGTGATGGTTTTATGATGGCTATGCCACTGCTTATAATTGGTGCAATGTCTTTGCTACTTGCATATATACCAATAGATGGATATGGAGATTTTATGGCTAAGTTATTCGGAAGTAATTGGATGGACTTTTTCATGGTCCCATATCATGCAACCATGGCCATAATGACCATATTTGTAATACTGGGAATGTCAAATAGTTTATCAAAATATTACAATATAGAAGGAATGAGTACAGCTGTTATATCCCTTACATCATTTCTTATATTAACACCTTTTTTTACGATGTTTACACCAGAAGGTTCAAAACTAGCTGTTGAGGTTGGCGGAGTTATTCCAATGGAATGGTTGAGTTCTAAGGGATTATTTGTTGGAATGCTTTCAGCAATATTTGCCACGGAAATAGTAAGGTTTGTTATTAAAAAAGGTTGGGTAATCAAGATGCCTGAAGGTGTTCCACCTACAGTTGCAAAGTCATTTTCGTCATTAGTACCAGCCACTATTACTTTAATTATATTTAATTTTGTAAGATTGGCATTTACCTTCACGAACTTTGAAACTATTCATAATTTTATTTTTACTGTATTGCAATTACCACTGACATCTCTTGGAGATAGCCTAGGTGCTACTTTAATTTCTAACTTCTTTATAGGACTATTTTGGTCCTTTGGTATTTCTGGCGGGGATGTTGTACAATCTGTTATGAGTCCTATTTGGATAGCTTTATCTGGAGAAAATCTTACTGCTTTTCAGGCTGGACTTGCTCTTCCTCATATAATCACTCAGCAGTTCAATTCAATATATTTGTGGATTGGTGGTGGAGGTGCAACACTGGGATTATGTCTTTTACTGCTATTTAAATGTAAATCACAGCAATGTAAAAAGATTGGTAAACTAGCAATACTTCCAGGAATATTTGGTATAAATGAGCCAATAATATTTGGACTGCCTATAGTTTTAAACCCTATTATGATTATTCCATTTATACTAGTACCATTAGTACTTGCAGTTGTAACTTATATATCTATGGCAACGGGAATTGTACCAAGGCCTAATGGAGTATTGATTCCATGGACGACACCTCCAATAATAGGCGGTTATCTAATTTCAGGTGTAAGAGGCATGTTGCTGCAAATCGTAGAGATTGTAATATCAGTATTTATTTATCTTCCATTTATAACTGTTATAGATAGGACATACTGTGAGCAAGAAAAAGCTTATGAAGAAACTTCAACAGCAAAAACTTTAACTCAGTAAAAGCATTATATAGAAATTATAATTTAGATTACAATAACGGAGGGATTTATATGAGAAACATAGGATTTTCAATTTATCCAGGACACGTAAAACTCGAAGATAATTTAAAATATATTGAGCTTGCGAGTAAGTATGGGTACAAAAGAGTATTCACCTGTCTTCTATCTGTGGAGGGGAATAAAGAAAAAATAATCGATGAATTTAAAAAAACAATAGCTCATGCCAATGGTTTCGGAATGAAAGTAATTGCAGATATTAATCCAGAAGTTTTTGAATATCTTGAGGTAAGCTTTGATGATCTCGGAATTTTCAAGGACATGGGACTTTACGGAATAAGACTGGACAATGGATTTTCAGGGAGTGAAGAATCTATAATGAGTTTTAATAAATATGACTTAAAGATTGAATTTAATATGAGTGCAGGGACTAAATATTTAGAGAACATATTTAGTTACAAGCCTAATCCAGAAAATCTTTTAGGGTGTCATAATTTTTATCCACACAAATATTCCGGAATAGGATATGACCATTTTATTAAATGCAATGAGCAATACAAGAAGTATAATATTAGAACCGCTGCCTTTGTTTCTTCAAGCACGGCGAAATATGGTCCTTGGCCTGTAAGTGAAGGGCTATGTACATTGGAAGAACATAGATATCTACCAATACAGGTTCAAGCTAAGCATTTATTCGCTTCAAATTTAATTGATGATGTAATAATTGCTAATGCGTTTGCATCTGAAGAAGATCTTAAAGCGCTAAGTGAAGTAAATCCTAATATTCTAACTTTTAAAGTAAAGATAGAAGAAGGTATATCTCAAGCTGAGAGAGATATAATTCTTAAAACCTTGCACTTTAATAGGGGCGATTTATCTGAATACATGATAAGATCTTCCAAAACTAGAGTGAAAAATGCAGGAGATGGATTTAAACCATTTAACACAAAAAATGTTAAAAGAGGAGATATTACCATAGATAATGTGAATTATAAAAATTATACAGGAGAACTACAAATAGCATTAAAAGATATGAAAAATTCCGGAAACACAAATGTAGTAGGAAGAATTGATGAAGATGAAATATTCTTATTAGATAATGTAAAATCACTACAAAAATTCTTGCTTAGGGAGTAGTTATAAGCTGAAACCTGTGCAAAAGATAAAAAATTAATTGAAAAAGCTGTGAAATTGATTTCACAGCTTTTATAATATATCATATTAAGTCTATAAAAATTGCTTTCTATCATTATATAGTGACTTGTAACCTAGGTTTAGAGATAAGAAAACTGTAATACAAACAGAAGTACAAATTGCAATCATAATAGCGATTTGGTACATAATGGCCGTAGTAGGAAGTGTACCTGATAAAATTTGTCCCGTCATCATTCCTGGTAAAAATATTATGCCCATTCCTAGCATGGAATTTATGGTAGGAATTAATGCGGTTTCTAGTGCGTTATTAGCAAAAGGCTTTAAAATATCTTTAGGCTGCACACCTAAATTAAGTAGTGTAGTAATTTTTATTTTTTCTTTACTTATGTCATCCATAAAGGTTTTGATTGCAATATTTACGCCAGTCATAGCATTACCAATAATCATACCAGCTAGTGGTATAGTGTATTGAGGGTTGAATATGGATTTATTCACCACTACAATTACAAAGAAAATTAGAACAAAAAGACCTGAAAAGGTTAGAGAGACTCCTATTGCAATTTTAAAATTGCGGTTTAAGTCTTTTCTAGTTGATATTACTCTATGTACCGAAAATGTTATCATAAGGATTAAAAAAATCACAGTAAATATTGGTCTTGGATTACTAAAGACATAGGTAAGTATATAACCTACAGTTACAAGTTGAACTGACATTCTTATACTGGCAATTAAAAGAAGTTTTGTTTGATTAACCTTTGATTTTTTCATTATTAGTAGCACTATAATTAGTAGTAAATAAATAAGTGCAAATTTGAAAATATTTAGTGTAACGGCTCCTTCCATATCTAAAACCCCTTAATCATTTCAATTTTATTTTCACAAAACTCTTCAACAATATTTTTATCGTGACTTACAATTACAAGATCAATATGTTTTTCTGCGCAGAATTTTGTTATATTCTTCATTATTTTATGACTGTTTTTTTCATCTAATGCCGAAGTTGGCTCGTCCAGTAATAGAACTTTCGGGCAGAAGGATAAAAAAATTGATAAATAAACTCTTTGACGCTCCCCACTAGAAAGCGTAGATGCATTTTGCAAAAGTGGAACATTTACATAGCAAAGATTAGTAATATAATCTATATAATCACTGCTTGGCATAGGCAATTGTCTAAGTGAATAGAAAGTTTTGAAATTATCTAAAATGCTCTCATCAAATAGGAAAGGGTCCGCAGAAACTAGACTTACCTCACGTCTTAGAGCAATAGGCTCATATTCTTTAATGGGCTTGCCTTTATATAATAGTTCTCCAGAAACTGGAGTTATGGTTTGATTTAATAGCTTCAAAAAAGTGCTTTTACCACAACCACTTTCTCCAACAATAAAGTTGATCATGCCTTGCCTTATTTTTATGTTATCATAACTTAAATTGGATTTGTAAATAAGATCATTGGCCTTAAATAATAATTCATTCATAGTAATTCCTTTCTTCGTTCTGTTTACAATAGCTTTATTATATCATAGAAGATGTTCTTAAAGAAGCAAGGAGAAAGGCATATGGTTATTTAGAGAGAAAAAAGAAATGAGTGATGCATAACTAACTGTTAAAGAATTCATGAAAATGGTTGTAGAATGTGATATTAAGTTATATACTTAGAAAGAAATAATAAAATATGTGCTAGGGGTGCCTTATAGCTGAGATATGAATATTTAATTCATTAACCCTTATACCTGATCTGGATAATACCAGCGGAGGAAAGCGGTTATGATGTATAGATACATTAACTATATTCCTTTTGTGAATATAGTTTTTTTGTTTTTGTCATAATACTTCTGTAGCACAACTCGAGGAGGCTATTTAAATGAGTTTTAATGAAAGAATCACAGAAATTACGAAAAGTCCTATTGCTATTTTTGCACTGCTAGGGGTGCTGCTATTAATCTTTGCAGTAATTAAAATTAGGAAGATTAAATTTACTACACGGATGATAACCTTAATTGGTATATCCATCGCACTATCTACTGTATTACAGTTTATTACTATATTAAAATTACCCCAAGGCGGTAGCGTTACTGCTGGAAGCATGGTTCCAATAATTCTTATAGCTTTCTTTTATGGCCCAGAGGTTGGATTTTTAACTGGTTTTTTATTTGGAATTATTAATTTTATAGTGAGTCCATTTGCACTTCATCCTGTACAAGTACTATTTGATTATCCCCTTCCGTTTATGGCTATTGGGATAGTTGGTTACTTTAGAGCATTTAATATTAAAGGAATACTCGGTGGCGTATTCATAGCAATGTTTGCAAGATTTGCCTGCCATTTTATATCTGGGGCGGTATTTTTCGGAAGCTATGCTCCAAAGGGGACTTCGGTTTATCTATATTCCCTTTTATACAATGGTTCATATATGAGTGTGGAAACTATCATCACCATGGTGATTATTGGAATCTTGCCTTTGAAGCGTTTATCAAAGATGGTATTATAATTTAGTGCCACCCACGTGGCAAGTGGCATGTGCTTTGCACATGCCACTTGCCACGTGGGTG
>CAYXOL010000108.1:0-10808 GCA_964467165.1 uncultured Clostridium sp. | reverse complement strand
ATGCCATTAGTATCTAAAAATAATGAATTTAAGATGTTACATGAATATTATACAACCAGAAAAGAGAATCCATTAAAGAAAAAGCAATCATTAATTTTGCTATGCTGTAAACTTATAAGAATATTTTTTGCTGTAATAACTAAAAAAGTTGAATACAATCCACAAAAATTAATAAGGGATACAGGTTTTAACATACAACTCAAAGTAGCCTAAGTTAGTTATCCACATGTCATATCTATTTTAGTAAAAAAAAATTATCCACAGCAAGTCTACAGTTGATTCTTCAGCCAATAATTGTGGAAAACTTATAAAAGTTTCTCATTTTTAAATAGATCTTTGAAAAAAGAAACTGGGATTAGTCAGGTTTTAAATTTTCCATAAGGGCATAGACCCGGTAAAGGAGCATATACTGACATCCGCCTCTTGGATAGACTGAACGAAGGAATTTAGGACATAGATCCTGTGAGACATGGAAGGGTAGTTACCAGAGATAATGCGGACATCCATCGTAGCCATAATTTTTTTAAAAAAAGCATAGCTCTCTTTAAGTCACCTATCTATGACCATATAAATACAATAATTCAATATATACCAAGAAGGTTTCTTTTTGAAACGATGAAATTCTAAGAATGAGTGAGATATAGAGAGTAATTTATAATATAGAGAGGAAGGATGTTTTATGCTTTAGGGTACAGATGTAAAAGCAAAAATGAGGTGAGCATCGGATTGGGCCAGAAAAAAAACTTAAAATCATACTTAGAAATATTAAGAAAACATAGGGGGGACAAAATCAATATCAAAAAAAGTAAAAGAGGAATTTCAACATTTTTAACAGTAATCATTATTATAGCATCTACGCAAATAACAGCATTTGCATCGCCGTCGGTAAAGACTACAGGAACGCAAAGAATTAGTTCCGTCCAGAATGAATCAAAAATTATAGATCCTATATTAAATAGCCCCAATAGTGTTGTAGATCCTATTGATCATGATAACTATGTACGATGGGGTAGTACCAGAGCTGTAATTAATTATAATTCTTTTCTTGTTTCTGCTGGTGCAGGTGCTCTTTCAGGATATGGATTTAGTAAGCTTCTAAGTGAAAACTTTAAGGGGAATGTCTATGCATCTCTTTTAGGTTCTGCAGTGGGATTTATTACAGATACTGCTACTACTAGACCTGATTGTGCGGTTGAGACTGTAGTATATAGATATGCTGTGCCTAATGCTAATGGTCTGTATACCTATATGGTTTGTATGTTTGAGTATAAAAATAATAATTACTTATACAAAAGGAAAGAAACATTAATAATCAAATACAATTGTATTTGATTATTAATGTAATTATTATAAATATTTGATATGCATATTAATATTTATAATAATATTGTAATATGATTCATATTGCATTGATTGAATAGGAGGAAATAGAAATATGTTAAAGTGTACTAACTGTAATACTAAAATACCATTTTGGAAAACATTGAATCCACTAAATTTTAGTGGAGTTAAATGCTCAACATGTAAAAACATAATTGTTATGGATAATAAAAAAGGCACTTCTTGGATAGGATCAATAGGAGGTGGGGTTGGGGCATTAGTTTTAATTAATTTAGTTAAATCTAATTTCCGTTTAAATGCTATAATTATAATGATATTATGGTTTTCAAGTATGGTGTTTGCATCTTATTTATTTACAAAAGTTAAGATTAAAGATAAATAATGATAATATAAGAATGTGAATTTTATTATTAATTGAAATTATTTTATTGAAATTATTTTATTGAAAAGTCTAAATTTGTATTGGTAATTAAATAAGTTCTCTCATAACATTTATATAAAGTAAATACACTATATATGGGTAGAGCCAACATTTCCGACAAAACCCACTCTAAACCATAAAATGGAAAAACATCTTATAATTCACCCACTTTAAGTAATGGTAAGCTATAGTGCATAATGGTATAATTTACTTATAAAGTGTTGCAGAATTGTAGAATATTGCGGTGCAAAATCAATTTACATAATCTTCATATTGATAAGCTCAATTGGTAATCGGTTGGGCTTTTTTTGAATTGACATTTTTGATATTGCATGTTCACATGAAGCTAACTTCATGAAAGAAGGGAAATAGGGGTAGGTCTCGTAAAACGCGTAAAACATACGTTAAGACAGTTATTACCAATAAAATCTTTTATCAAAACATTTCGAGTTAGAATTAATACATAATAGTTCTAACTCAAAAAAGAATATAACATCAGTGTAAAGCATTGATATATCTAGGGTTTAATCACTAAATGAAAAAGTTTTTATTTTTTTGTTTAAAACAAGTTAGTTAAAGTACACCTATAGCATTAATAATGCTAACTAAAATAGTGAATTAACATTAATATATTTAATATTTGCCTAAGATATATCACCATTTTGGTAACAAATGTCTTAACGTATAAAATCCGCGTTTAGCGGTTACTACCCCTAAATAAAAATATAGAGGATTTGGATTATAATCTCCGTATTATCTATTCAAACTTTTTATAAAAATGACTTTTCGCTCAGTCTGCCGGGAGTCATTAACAAATTATTAACAGTTTGTTTTGTTACTTGTCTTAAGCTATGTGGCGATATCACTTATCTATTTCTTTTGTTTATCTTGTTGGTTTAGTCTTTCGCTTGGTGTTAGTCTTGGTATTAGTATTAATATAGTAAATTTTATATATAGACAAATATACATTTCCAATGAGTATTGTGGAAATGTTTTAAAATCAATAAAACGAATATTTATATTATACCAAGTGCCTGCCATAAAGCAAAACAGTATTATAGAAATAACATCCGATAATGTCTTGTAAAATTTTATTTTCCCCAACTTATCCATTTTTGAAATAAATGGTGCCTCAAGACTATCAAATAATAGGTATACTTCATACATCAGTAACAAAAGAGTAAAACTTATTATAATCAAAATGAAAATATACGTTATTGGTAAGCTAAAGTTAGAGTTAATAACAGAAATGAACCCACCAAATAGAGCTATAGATAAAGAAGTATATGTTGTAAATTTTAATGCTTTAACAAAAGCTTGACATTCTCTTTCATCCCTTTTTTTTCTATAAAAACGAGCGAAAGTTAGAGCTCCAAAAATCATTGTGAATATAACTAAATTTGTAATAAATGTTGGATTATTATTCATATACGTCATCATTCTCCTCAATATATTCAAAAACTTCATTTATGTTTTTTTTAAAATAATTTGATATTTTAAAACTTAGCTTTAGAGATGGGTTAAATGTACCATTTTCAATTTCGATAATAGTAGTTTTTGAAACACCTATTGCTTCAGCTAGTTCATTTTGATTTATATCTCTTTCTGCTATAAGCAACTTTATTTTAGTATTAAAATATTTTAGTTTATATTTATTGTTCAACATATATACCCCCTAAAAATTTACTAATTATGATTATATATGAATTAAATCAATAAAGTTAATTATATACATAATTTTATTTAATGTATATAGGGGGTTGTGTATTAACGGACAGAAATTCACGCAAACTGTTTACTATATAATCACTCATAGGCACACGCCAACAACCAACAATGAAAATAGTTAAGTATGATGCTTTGATTTTTTGTCCAAACTAATTATAACAGGAATAGAGTTTGGTATTTATTTGATGATTTAATCTCGTGATATAATCTAATCTGATTGCTATGGAAAGCACAGGGGTATTTGGCAACCAATATATGCTGTTCTTGAAGATTTATTTAACAGTACCGTTACATTAGTTGTTACAAATGCTAGGAATATGAAAAATGTTCCTGGGAAAAAGACTGATATAAAAGATTCTGAATGGATTGCAACATTGCTTCGTGCCGGACTTTTAAAAAGTAGCTTTATTCCCACTGAGGAAATACGAGAATTAAGAGATTTTACTAGATATAGAAAAAGTATCATAGCAGACATAACTTCTCAAAAAAACCGCGTTGAAAAACATCTTCAAAGCTGTGGCTTTAAATTATCTTCATTTTTGTCAGATATCTTTGGAGTTTCGGGAAGAGCTATAATAAATCACCTTTCTGAACGAGGAGTAATAAGCCCAAGCAAGATTCAAGAATATGTTAAAGGCAGAGCTAAAGCCAAAACCGAAGATATTAAAATAGCTGTTAACGGAAAGATGACTGACCATCAAAAGGACTTTCTAAAAGTATTGCTTAAAAGACTCGATGAAGATTGCAAACATCTTGCTACTCTTGATCTTAAAATTGAGAGTGCTTTACAAAATTTTAAAGAACCAACTCAACTTATTGACGAAATACCTGGAATTAATATTGGGTGTTTTTACCTATCCCCCCGAAAAGGTAAGGATTTAGGCTATAAAGTGATTAGTTTAACAATTTAAAGCTTCTAAATGCCTATTTTAATTAAATTTATGATGTACTAAAAAATTAATACTTAAAGTCATTCCAATTTACTGGGCTAGTTTTTCCATTTTGCCAATCTTCTTTTGTAATCCCATAACCAATTGCATCATAAATTTCTCCATTACTGCATGGCCAGCTTTTTCGATGGTGTGCTTCTTTAACAAAACCACACTTATGGAATACACATCTCATGGCATAATTATCCTGCCTTGTATTAGCTTCTATCCTTTCTTTATCAGAAAAATTATTAAATGTATAATCAACAAGCCAATTTACAGTAATTGTACCAATTCCCATACCCTTGTACTTGCTCAAAATTCTTATATCAAACATCGGGTCACCATCGTCTAAATCATAAATCCTTATCGTTCCCACTTTTGTACCCTGGTCTAAAATAACCCAAAATGTTTTGCAACCATCCCCAGTATAATATCCATTTTCATAGCTCGCTCTAATCCTTTCCGGTTTTGGGTTCGGTGTTCCATAAAATTCCCAAGTATCTGATGTTGAAAATTCTACAAGAGCATCAATTTCATCTTTAAATTCTTCAAAGCGTATTTTCATTATTTTATTTCCTCCTCTTATCTATTCATAATTCTTATTAAGGCTCCTTAACCTAAGAGCTTTAAGTTAGAAACTTCTCTATATAATTGCTCAATATCTAACTCCATTTTATGACCCCCATTTTTTCTTAAAAGAACTACTCCATATAGCTATTTTAATATATAGGTATACTAAAATAATATATAAAAAACAATTGTATATTATTCTTTACATATAAAAAACTACCACTCATTAGAGTGGCAGCTTGTCATATTTACTTTTTGTATATACAATTTTTTTAATACTATCAATGGAGAGAAAAAATTCTTCTGCCAAATCTAAGATTACATATCCACTTTTATGTTTTTTGCGTATCTCTTGATTTCTATTTTGTATATACTCTCGATTTCCTGATTTTTCTCCCCATTTTTTTCGTGTTGTGATTTCAGAAGGAATATATACATATTCCCCCTGAATATATTTTTGAATTTCTCTTAATAAACTATCTGGTAAAATTGCTTCAGCCTTTACATATCCCATAAAGCTCAACTCCTTAAATTTATATTCTAAATTAAAGAGGCAAAGCCTGTATATGTATGACCTTTAATTATAAAGACGACTATACCTTATTACCCCTATGCAAATTGTCGCCATATGTCATACTTACAGACTTTGCACAGAGTATTTTGAGTTCCTAGCATTCCTCTACACCCCCAAATAAGTTCTTATAATATATATAATACCAAATATTATATATATTATCAATTAGATCATCACCTTACATATTGACTATAAGCGACTTCAAAGAAAGAGTGGTCTTATCCATCGCTGATTTTACTTATGCTATTTTCTATAAAATCATAATCTAATTCTCCTTTGCTATATTATTCTTACTTATGGGATGGTTCACCGTATCACTCCAACTGCGTTAGTTAAACAGATAATTTTTAGGGATTACTTTATGATAGGAGCATAAATTTCTATTTCCTCATCTTTAGAACATGTAACATTGCTATAGACTTCAATCTGTGCTCTATTGGTTTCCTGGCACCCCTTTTGAGTAACAATGGCACCTTGTTGCTCATAACCACTCTCTGGTAGCCATTTTTTATAAAAACACTGCCAGAATTCACCTGATTCCAATTTATCCAAAGTTAAACGAAATACAGCATATGTGGTTTTGGGCATGACTTTGCCAACAAACCCCACTGGAATATTATCCATACTTTATTAAATGGTGTTGTTTATCCTATTCTTATTTCCTTTTTTTATTATAAAAACACCTAACAAAATAAGAGCGATACTATAAATAAGATGCCAGGAAATCACAAAAAATATATTTATATAGTTAAAATGCATTTTACCAATAGTTGTTATACTGTTTGAATCTATAATTGTACGTTCTTTATTATTTAAAATATCGTGTGCAAGATTAAAACCAATATATCCAAATTGATAAATGCTATACATAATTATAATATAGCCTAATAAATACAATTTTTCTCTAATTATTTTAAACATAGAAAAACATTCCCTTCTTTCATTAATTTTATGTGTAGAATTGAACATACTGAATTCGCATAATCTACAGTTGTGACGCAACTTAAGAATGTTTCGACTTAACTCGCACTAAAAAATATGCTCATTTGGTGAGATAAAGCGAGTATCTATTATGCAAGTATTTCTTATCTCTAAACAATTCATAACTTGAACCTGATAAAACAAAACCAAGGTTTTCTGCAAGACGGATTGACCTTGGATTGTCAATAGAAATACATGCACTTATCTCTTTTATGTGCATCTCATCCATGGCAAATGCAATTATTTCTTTCATGGCTTCTTGCATATAACCATTTCCCCAGAACTGTTCCTTAAGGTCATAGCCTACTTCAACTGCGTACTCTTTCTGATTCCAGCAATGAAACCCACATGTACCCATTTTCATACCATCTGATTTTCGCACTATAACCCAGCGGTGTTGCAATCGTGGTTCAGGTTGTATATAAAATGTAACGATTTCATCTGCACCTTCCATATCAGTGACTGGCTCCCTATCAAATAGGTATTTAGTCACTATATCATTTGAAAATTGGCTAAATATAAAATCTCTGTCAGCAATTGATATGTTTTTAAGAAATAATCTTTCTGTTTCTATATCGTTAAATAACATATTTCCCCTCCTGTTGTATAAATGAATTTTGTCTTATTATACCAATCAAATTTAAATAAACATAATGGAAAGATTGTTTATAACTATTCTTTTCATTGTGTTTATTCATTTTTGTTACGTTATATTCTACCTATCCGACACAACTTCCAAGAATATTATACCACTAGATACTATTTTTACAAACCTATAATCATCACAATAAGTATACTTTCCTAAATAACAAAATACCCTAGGAATATATAAATGGAGTCAAAACTCCCATGGCGTGCAAATTTAAAAAGTATGACTCAATAAAGGCTAGCATCCTAGACCATTGGAATCTTTTAAGTTTTAGTGGTGATGGATCTTGCGGTGAATATACCTGGAATAAATTATTATGCTAGAAGTGCGGCCATCTAGCCTAGGGTTTCCTAGCAGGTACGCCTTGCTAAAAATTTTAACTGCATTTTTACTTCCCCAAACACAGGCAACAAAGATACACAACAATAAAGCATGTGAAATTTTCTAAAGTTCAAGGTATACTTTTTAATACTAAGCAATATAAAAGTGCGTACTTGTAATTGAGATACTTTAGAGTAGAATATCACATATAGTAAAGAATTTATATTTAATTTAAAAAAATTTGGAGGTAGAAAAATGCAAGCAATATTTAACAGAAGAAGTATTAGAAAATATGAGGATAGACCAGTTGAAAAAGAGAAAATAGAAAAACTTTTAAGAGCTGCAATGCAGGCACCATCAGCAGCTAACCAACAACCTTGGGAATTTTTAGTTATCCAGGACAAAGAGGTACTAAATAAATTAGCACAAGCAAGTCCTTATTCTAAGATGGTTGCAAGTTCAGCGGTTACATTTGTTCTTTTGTCTAGAAAAGAAGGGTTAGTGGCCCCCGGTTGCGTACCACAAGATATGGGAGCGGCATCAGAGAATCTTCTTTTAGAAGCAGTAGAGCTGGAACTTGGGGCAGTTTGGATTGGAATAGCCTCTATTCCAGATAGAATGGAATATATAAAAAAATTATTTGAATTACCTGAAAATATAGAAGCATTTTCATTAATACCAGTAGGATACCCTGATGGTCAGGAAAATAAGTTTGTCGATAGATTTGATGAAACAAGAGTTCATTATGGAACTTGGAAGTAAATGTTTCTTATTAAAAAGTAAAAAAAGCTTCTAATGATTTTGGCGTAACCCATTCATCACCTATAGCTACTATAAGATATAAATAGAATTATAGATTATACAATAAAAGGGCCCTCAATTAGAAAAAATCAATTAGTTTCTATGTGCTTATAATAGCAAGCAATAACCGCCATTTATTATAACTTCCCCTGAAGAAGTTATAATAAATGGCGGAAACGGAGTGGACAATTTCTGTTTGCTAATAAATAATCTAGCTAGTATATCAAAATTGAATAATCCGCTGTTTTAAGGGATTGTTCGGTTTTATTAGTTGTGACACTCAAAGGGAAAGTTGTGCAATAAGAAGTTATCTCATTACTTAAGTATCCATCCTTTTGTTGTATCATATTGTGTACGATGACTTGAAACTTCCTTCAACCATTCGTCTATTTCATCTTTATAAAAATACTGTTTATTATTTATTGTAAAGTAGGGAAACATCTTTCCTTCAAAACTATGTGTTTCATCTAATTTCTTTTTTTCAGTTTGAATTATGGCACTTACTTCTTCCCCCTTCATATTCAGATATTCAGCCACTTGGGCTAATGTTAGAGTCTTACTATCTGTTGATATTGAAGTTGGGGCTTGTAAACTAACATTTTTTTCTATTGAGTGTCCTATCCAAATGGAACCAAATACAACACTCATAGCAAGTATAATAATGGATATTGGTAACAACTTTTTATTCTCCAAAGTTTTCCTCCCTTTTAATTGTTAGGTCGTCATAAAATGACGTTATGGCAGACTTTTAGAATATTATTCAGTTATAAAATGTTCAAGCTCATCAGCAAATTTTGTAGGTAAAAATATATCTTGTGACCTTCTCTGGTGAGAGGGCTACTTTCCCACCCACTGCAATCCATTTTTCACCATAACATCCACTCCTACATTTAAAATATCATTGTTACTATCTAGATTGCAATAACCTAAATTGCTCATTAAATTACAATCTTAAGTTAATTGTGTTTTTAGTATAGCATCAATCAAATTTACTAAGGGGTGTCCAATAATTAGTATTATATTTGATATACAACCTATAATATAATAAATTCTATTACCATCACGAGTAATCTTAATCTTTAACAAGCCTACTGCCCCTAATAATACACCAATGAAGTATTACAACTCCATAGTAATCCTTTTTTTCTGCTAATGCAGTTTTTATACCACTTTCTGTTTCTAATAAATATACTCTTCCCCACTCCCTGTTTACTTCACCAAATACGTTACCAACTTTGTCAGGATTTAAAGATGATTTGACTGCTTGCATTGCTGCAACTCTATAACCACCTATAAATAATATACCCATTTCACTAAAGAGCCTTCATATATCTGTTATTCCTTATCTTTTACACTACACTTTCCTCAAGAAGCATGGATTGTTCTTGTTCCTAAAATAAAACTTCCACCTTATAGTTTTTATTTATTAAGGTTTAGAAATTTCTTCCATATCTTTGTCTCTAATTAAGAGTTCCTTACCGTTATATTCTATTATATCCTCTTCCATTATACTCCATTTGAGGATTTGTCATCCATGAAGTAATATCACATTTCTTAAACTCTCTTTCAGAAACATAGCTTGGTATGTTTACTTTTTCATATATTGCTTGTACTTCCGCACTTAACTTTGGTTTTATTTCTGTATATAATTTTCTTACATTATCTGGACTAGCATTACATTTGAATTCATTTACCATAGCAATTAAACTTTGTGCGCTATATGTGTCCATGTTTGATTTTTCTTTTTGTACTGACTCTGTAACTGCTACATTTAATTCTTTCTCTCTTTCAGGTGTTACTGATTTTTTTTCACACCCCATGATAGATAGTGATATTGCTATTGTTAAGATAAATAGTATTGATTTTTTCATTTTTAATATGTCTCCTTTTTAATAATCGTTATTTATTAACATTGATGAATTATGTAAATAATCTTTTAGATACGAGTTGTTTAAAGCAATTAAATTTGAAGTTTCTAATTTTTCACTAATTATTCTAATGCAATTGCTAATTTAGAACGGAATATCATACCAATCCCACACAAGTTTCAAGAATATTATACCACTAGATACTATTTTTACAAACCCATAACCATCACAACAAATATACTTTCCTAAAAACAAAATACTTTTCGCCAAAGCTTAAAACCCTCACCACCGGAGCCCTACTATCCTACCAAAAATACAACACCATCCCCTCAGTAACCATACCCCAAGGCATATTAGAGATTGGTTGACTGCAATATGTTATAGGTAATAACATATTCGGAATCAAATGGACAAAAGGCTGCGAATATGAAGTTCAGGAATATATAAATGAACTCAAAACCCACATGGTATGCAATTTTACATACCTGGGCTAAATTATTCTCATAAACTAAAAAACAGTGCCGAATATCGGCACTGTTTTATTATGCTACTTCAACGTCGCTACTCTCAGTAGTAACAATCTTAGCATCTTTCTTTCCAGTTAAGTTTCCATTAACTGTAT
>CAYXOL010000107.1:0-11030 GCA_964467165.1 uncultured Clostridium sp. | reverse complement strand
TTATCAGTCATATGACCAATTTTTTCTTTTAATCTTTTTTTATCTAGTGTTCTTATTTGTTCTAGCAAAACTACAGAATCTTTATTTAACCCATACTCTTCTGAAGAAATCTCAACATGAGTTGGGAGTTTTGCCTTATTTATCTGAGACGTAATTGCTGCAATAATAATAGTGGGACTGTATTTATTTCCAATGTCATTTTGAATTATTATTACTGGTCTAACCCCACCTTGCTCTGAGCCTACAACCGGACTCAAGTCAGCATAAAATATATCTCCTCTTTTCACTATTGTTGTCATTAGACAAATCACTCTCCGAAAGCTTAACTTCGTAATCTTTAAAATCTTTGATATCAATTTCAAAACCCATGTCAGCTATTTCTAAATTTAATTCAGCCATTTCTAAATATCCACGTTTCATTTCATCTATATGACTAAGTCTTTTCTTTTCCTCAATATATAGTATTACAACTTCCCTAAAAAATTCACTTCTTTTTTTAGAATCTTTTTTGAGTGCCTTATTAAATTCGATATACAGCGTTTGTGGAAGGTTTATAACTAATTTTTTTGAAGTTGACATAGAAAATTTAATACCTCCTATTTACTCATGCAGCAATATGTATAAAGCATATTATAATTAATCTATGTCAATCTGTCAAAGAAATTATTGGTATTTTCGTCCTTTTACATCAGAATTATTACATATAAATAGTTTTTCTACAAACAAAAGCTTAATATTACACGTAATTCCTTATCTTCACTACTTTGCCTGCTTTAACGTAGACCCTTGGAACCCTTTTACCAATCATACAAACTACTTCATAGTTTATAGTTCCAATTAGTTCCGCTATGGTATCTGCTGTAAATTTATTATTCTCATCTTCACCAATTAATATAACCTCATCTCCAATTTTTACCCCATCTATATCAGTAACATCAATCATACATTGGTCCATGCAGATTCTTCCTATTACTGGAGCAAAACTTCCTTTTAATATAACCTTGCCCTTTTGATATAAAAGTCTTGTATATCCGTCCGCATATCCAACTGGAAGCGTAGCTATAATACTCTCTCTCTCTGTTTTAAACTTTCTCCCGTAGCTCACATATTCTCCCGGTGGCAAAGTTTTTATATGTACTATATTGGTTTTCAAGGTCATTACAGGTTTTAAATCTATATTTTCCTTATTTACCTCCTCAGAGGGGTAATAGCCATATAATATTATTCCCGGCCGCACTGCCTCATAATGTGTTTCTGGCAAATCTATAATAGCAGCACTATTCGCCATATGCCTTATATTTATGTTCACTTTCTTGTCTTTTAACTTTTTATAAAAATAATTGTATTTCCTCATTTGATTCTGAGTATACTCTTTATCTTTTTCATCCGCAGAGGAGAAGTGACAAAACATACCTTCTATAATTATATTAGGTAGCTTACTAATATTATATACCGCTTCTACGCTTTCATCATTTGGTAAATAGCCTATCCTACCCATACCTGTATCTACAACTATATGAATTTTAGCTATTTTATTTTTCTTCTTGGCCATTTTTGATAATTCACTTGCAAATTCATAAGAATACACGGCTTGCTCAATATTATATTTTAATATATTATCTATTAAATTTGGCGGTGTAAATCCTAGAATCATAATAGGACATTCTATTCCCGAACGCCTAAGCTCCACCGCTTCACTTACTACGGCAACTGCGAGCCTACTAGCACCATTTTCTAGCAGCACTGGTGCCACATCTATGGCCCCATGGCCATAGGCATCAGCCTTTACCACAGCTATTATATTCTCACTCTTTGCCACCCTTCTAATTTCTCTCATATTATAAGCTAGCTTATCTAAATCAATTTCTGCCCAAACAGGCCTTAAGTGACGAAACATGACATTCACCTCATCTGTTAATTATTTGCTTTGTTTTATCCTTACTAGTTTGACGAAAACTCAGTGGGCTCTATTTTTATGTTTGCAAGAAAATTAGTATATGTTACATTGATTTTTTCGTTGCCTTTAATATCGTATATAATCAATTTTTCTGGCAACATGCTTTTACTATTAACATACAGCACTGCATTGTTAATATTTTTATTGCTACCAGGTATAAATAAATCAATTACCGAATATTCAATACCATTAATCTTTTCAATTGAATATTTTATTTCCTCATTAGTATACAATAATCCTATGTATTCCCCAATAAAACAAAGTTTAAAAACTTCGTCAAAATCCTTGCTCTGCACATACTTTGTTCCATTATTTTTATCACTAATATAAATTTTATCATCCTTGTAGATAAACACTCTATCCTTGTTTAACTCTAGTTTATATCCGCCTCCCCTCAAATAGGATTGCTTCGCTTTATAGCTAATAGTCTGCTTATCATTCTTTATGTCCATGTTCATTTCTGAAGTATAACTTTTCATGTTTTTCAAAAAACTTACAATATCATTACAATTTACAGGTTTTTTATTACAAGAAGTTAATAATATGGAACTGAAATATAGTATAACTGTTAAAAATAATAGCAACTTTTTTTTCATTGTTATCCTCCTAGTATTTCTCTAGAGCAGATAGGGCAAGCCCTGTTATCCACCACAACAAATCACTCTACTACTATTTCTATTATCCAAAGTTTCATACTATTACAAAAATAACAAATCACAAAAAAAAATCATAAACAACTACTCACTAACCTCTTCAAATTTCTTTTCTACTTCCAATATAGCGTAAGCTATTGCACTATCTTGACCATGGGATATACTAAGATGAATATTATATTTACCTTCTTTTTTAGCTATTAATTTGGCCTTACCTTTTAAAATTACTATTGGTTTTCCAAGGGTTGTCCTATCAATTTCAATATCCTTAAAATCAAATCCTCTAAACCCAGTACCTAAGGCTTTTGCTACAGCTTCTTTAGCTGCAAACCTTCCCGCCACATATTCAGGCCTTAAATTCCTACTTGTAAGATAATCTAATTCAGTTGTTGTAAAAATTTTCTCTAAAAACTTATTGTTTGTGTCTATAGCATCTTTTATTCGTCGTATTTCAACAATATCAGTACCTACTCCAATAATCAAAACTATCACTCCCGCTGTTTAATCTATGATCACAATTTATATAATGAATGAAACAGTTAAACCATTTCCCTGATAATCGGAATTAACTATTCCAATTACAATAAATCTTACTACAATAATATATTAAAACAATAATTATTTATAGTATTATTCACAATATATTTTCTTTAGATAACAAAAAGAGGATAAGTCTTCTCACACAAAGAAGAATTTTCCTCAAAATGAGGAGAATCCTCCTCAATATGTTAGTCAATTTAAAATATTAGCAAGTACCAATATTTTTTAGCATTTCATCAAAATCGCTAATGTACTCGTCAATATATTCACCTAGCACCTCAACCATATGGATTGGTGATACAGTATTATCATGTAACATTTTCAAAAGGCTTTTAACTTTATGTCTTTGAGGACTTATGTTCTCTACATAATCTCTCTCTATGAATACAACTATATCGTCAACGATATCTTGTCTTTCCACTTCAATTCCATATGCTTGCATTTCAGTAGGTTCGTTATCCATTGAAACAGAAATTTTACTTTTTACTAATCTATAAAAATAATTATGCTTTACATCTTCTTCTGTCACTCTCTTAGATAAATTTTCTAAAACTACCATGTTAGTCCCCCCCTGTATAATCTTATTGAAAACATGGTAACATTATTTTTTAAAAAAATATGTCATTTTATGAACTGGTTTTAAATGTATTATCTCTTAAATCTGACATCTTCAACCTTTCACGCCCATAATCTTATTATTAGCAAAGTGTTAATAGGCCACAACCTGTATATAGGGTAGCTTATTTTGTCGAAATTATAATTAATTTACATAAAAGTTTTTTTAAATCAAGTTAAATTCTTCTCATAAAACTATATCTATTTTTTTAGTTCACCACCAATATAATGAAAAATATATTTTTTTTGTAAATATTTTCAATATTTTTTATTTACTTTGCTGTCTATCTTGTTTGTTTTTTAATCCAAAGTAACTATTTGTAAATTTTCCCCTTTATTCCATTCACCATTTTATGCCTATCAACACCAATGTATTTACATAAATCTTCCAATATCAATAATACTGCAATAACCAATGTCGAATCCTCATTTTGATAATCCTCTAGTGAATAACGATTTTTATACACAATAGTATTATGTTTTTTGCAACTAATAGTTTTATATAACTCCCTGAAAGTATCATATAAGATAGAATATGAAATTAAAATGAAATCCCCTTTTGCTTTATCACTACCATTAACAACTCCTCTTATGATTTGATTTAAAGAAGTGTTTTTGTAATAATCTAACATTTTAATTCCATAATTATCTTGGATAAACTTCCCAACTATTTCAGCATCTATTAAAGTAATCTCCCCCTCTGTGTTAAAAAAAACACTAGCATCTAAAAGCCCATTTTGCGGGTCACCAATTTCTGATAACATCCTCCTGATTTTATAGCTGAAAAAACTAGTAAATTCACCTTTTGTAATAAAACTTTGCAGTTCTTTAGTAGACACTATAAAGACCAAATCCGAAAAATTTTTATAAGCCTTGTTTAAATAACTTTTACTATTGTTGTCCATATCACTCATAAACTAAATGCCCCCCTATAATAAATAATTATTAAGCCTACTTTCTTCTCCATTTAGTGTGGCTATTTATATGCAAACTATACTAAATTTCAAAAAAATAAATAACAAGTCAGTATACTCCTCCTACTGACTTGCTATTTATTTCTGATGTTATTATTTCTTTGTACCACAAATTTATAGCTTCTTCTTAATATTACTATGCCCCTTTTTAACTTTTTCCACTTTTTCCTGAGTCATCTCATGCATTGAAAACTTAGCTTCGTTATATACCTGTGTCATTTCTTCTAGGTCATCACAATTATTAACATTAATTTTAGTTACATTTTTCAGTTGTGTTGCCGTCATATACGGCTTGTAAATATCTGCTTGCTCAGTTGTTTTCTCAAAGGCCTTATATATACTCAGAATCTTTTCTCTATTACTCCCTCCTCCTTGGAATATCTTGGCAAACATATCTTTAACCCAATGTTTTTTGTTTTTTTTCTTAATAATTTTTTCCTTTTTTTCTGAATAACCATCATAAATTTTAGTTTCATTTCTAAATCTTGATAGAATTTTGTATATTGCATATAAAATAACCAATAAAATCAAAATTTTTATAATTAAAAGAAGCTCTGGCGGTAAATTAATACCGTGATATTCAACCATATTGGGCGGTTTATTCACCTTCATATCCATTGTAGTTCCTTCTGTTATAAACTTATTATCGCTTTTCATAAGAAGTTGCCTTAGTTTCTCAGCAATAAAGCTTATGGGGCCTCCAAAAATCTTTATTAGCATAGATATTATTATAACTAAAATGAAACTTGTCAGATCCATAAGTAGGCCTAAAACTTTAGCAATAATATTACTAGCAAAATCTAAAGATAATGTGACCACTGATATTCCTATGATTATATTTGTAACCATAGACGTATTACTTTTAACCGAATATACATATCCCCGTGTCTCTCTCATAAGTATAATGACCATAATTATATAAAGAATATGAAACCTATACATTTCATTTACAAAATCACTTCCTAAATTAAATGAAATCAACCAAATAACCCCTAGCGCTAAAATAGATTTTCTTATATCTTGTTTATATTGTGTATGATCTACAGGGCTATTCTCCAATGTATAAGTCACCAAAGCCATAAAAATCAAAAATATTGCATTAATAACAATGATTTGCCCCCTAAAAAATATTAATGGGGCTCCTGCACTAAGTACCAAAATAAATAGTATAAAAAGGCTCTTTTTAAGCTTCAAAGTGTTAAGGTACTGTGTAAAAAACACAATACACAAAGTTATCAAAAACAGTTTATAGTCCACTGGACTTTCGAATAATAATTTACTCAAGGTTGACCAAATTATAAAGGAAATAGTTACAAGACTTATACTATAAATACTCTTGACTTTCCTATGCCAACTCATCTTATAACCCCCCTTTATAATCCATCTTTTCAATGCCAGAAATATATGGTACTGTAGAATTTAACGAAACATCAATGACTTTAATTAAAATGCCACGTCTTTTTAGTTTAGATAAAATACCAACGCTTTCTTCATCCAAATAGGCAGTAACAATTACATAGGTAGAACTAGGATTAAACTCTTTTATCTTGCCTCTCAGGTAATCGCTAAATTTAATAGTAACGCTATAACTAACCCTAGCACTAAGTTCCATTATTTTTTTAAGCGCATTAATATCTGGATAAACCTCACTATTTATTTTATTTTGAATTCCTATTAGTTGAGAGTTAGTCCACATTCCCGTAGGCACGCCTTCCTTAATGGCAATAGATGCCAGTGATGCTGCCACTATAATACCATTTTCTATGACTACTGGTTGAATTGTACCCCAATAAGGCTCACCACATTGACCATTAAAAATCATTGTAAGTTCTCTATCTGAAGTAAAATCATATTCCTTTACCATAAGTCTATCCATTTTCAAACTAGACTTCCAATGAATATCCTTCATTCTGTCCTCTACGTTATATTCTCTTATACCTTTAATATACAAAGGATCCTTATGTATCCATCTTTTAACGTAATTATCCCCTTGCAAATTAGTATTTGAAAACTGAACATTATTCATACTAATAAGTTTAGGATAAACCAAAAACTCTAAGTAATCTTCTACTGGCTTACTCTCTGCTGAAATTCCAAATAAATCCCCTACAGTAACGTTCATATCCCTTAAAACATAGGCTCCACGAGCGTCGCACTTCAATTTGTAAATTCGCATCTTTCTTTCATACCAACTTATGGTGTATTTACTTAAATGCCATAATTCAGCACCATCTTTAAATTTATTACCTTCTGATACAAAGTCTATAGCCGCTGGAATTTTTTCACTTAACATTAAAAATGATATAGGTAGTCTCTTATTATTTTCAATGGTTGTAGTTAAAGTGAATTCCTCACCAGGCAAAAGCCTATCCTTATCAATATTTCTACTGATTTTTAGTTTATCAAACCCTTTTTTTCGAGTAAACTCACTTATAAAAAAAATGATAGCAAGTATAGCCAGAATCAAAATAAATTGTATAAACATAATTAGCCCCCTATAATTTTTCGAGTGGAGCTTGAATAGTACTTATTATTTCTTCAATAATCATTTTGCATTTATTCCCAAGTCCCAAATCATTCTTAAGCATCAATCTATGACTTAAAATAGGGACTGCTAGTTCCTTTATATCCTCTGGAATTACATAATCTCTCCCAAGCACCGCTGCCAGCGCCTGACTTCCCTTCATCATATTTAGTGTAGCTCTTGGACTACAGCCAAGCTCTACTTCCCTATGACTTCTTGTAGCGCCCACAATTGCTATTATATAATCCTTTATTTCTTCGCTAACATGTACCATAGTATAATTACTTTGAACAAACTCTATCTCTTCCATAGTCACCACTGCCTGAAGATCATTAAGTGGATCCTCTGTCATAAATCTATTCATCATAGTTTTCTCCTCGCTAGCATCTGGATACCCCAAAGAAAGTTTCATGAAAAATCTATCTAATTGAGCCTCCGGTAATGGAAAAGTTCCAAACTGCTCCACCGGATTTTGAGTAGCAATTACAAAAAAAGGTTTTTGAAGTTTAATAGTATTCCCTTCTACAGTAATCTGCCTCTCCTCCATACACTCTAAAAGCGCAGACTGTGTTCTAGGTGTAGCCCTGTTAATTTCATCCGCCAATACTATTTGACTAAGTAGCGGCCCTTTCCTAAATTCAAACTCTTGATTCTTTTGATTATAGTAATATATTCCTGTTAAATCCGAAGGCAATAAATCTGGTGTAAACTGTATTCTCTTAAACATACAATTCATAGAACTTGATAAACTCTTAGCCAGCTTAGTTTTCCCAAGCCCAGGAACATCTTCAATAAGTACATGACCAGAGCATATAAACGCCACAATAATTTTATCAATATTGTCCCCTTTACCTACTATAACTTTACCTATATTATCCCTAACCTTCCCTCTAAACTCCTCAAATTTGCTTGTATCCATTTTAAATCCCCCCATTAAATTAACACCTTAGGTATTGTAATATTAACAACATTATTGTGGTTTTTACAATTTCGTTTGAGAATATTATAACTGTTTTGAATATTTTATACAAATAACTCTTTATTTTTTTCAAAATATCACAACACATAATGGAAAATATTATAAATTTATGTTGACTATTCCAAATTACAGTTGTAAACTAACATTAAGAATTACAATTGTAATCGTAAGGAGTGAAATAATAATGAAAGAAATTCCTAAAATATCAAATTCCGAATGGGAAGTGATGAAAATAATATGGAGCCATGATGAAATTTCTTCAATAAATATTATACAGAACCTAAAGGATAACTCTCAGTGGAAACCCTCTACCGTTAAGAGTCTAATAAATAGGTTATTAAATAAAAAAGCAATTGGGTTTAATAAATTAGGTAATGAATATTTATATTTTCCTTTGGTATTAGAAGCTGAATGTGTTAAATTAGAAAGTAAGTCCTTTGTTAATAGGGTATTCAATGGTTCTATTAAATCTATGCTCTTAACCTTTGCAGAGTCTAACGAAATAACTGAAACTGATATAGCAGAATTAAAAGATATACTAACCCAATCAAATAACACGAAAGGTTGATGTATATGAATTTATTAAACATTTCTGAAGTAATTCTACTCTCCTCTTTAATCGGTACGATAATAGTACTAATGATATTAATAATAAAAGCTATGTTTAAAAATAAATTAAGTCCTACCTTTCATTATTATATATGGCTTATATTACTCATAAAATTAATTCTTCAAATCAACTTGAAAATACAGATGGTTCAACCTCAACAGCTTCTCAGACTTCAAAAAAAAGTGGTATTATCAGCCCTATCACCCTCCCTTTAAAAAGCAAAGCAAATATTAAATCATTGTTCTCTTTTTTATGGTCTTTTGGAATTGTATTATCCATAGGCGTATTATTTACAGGGCATAGAAAACTCAAAAAAATTGTTAAAGCTTCTATAAAAAATGTAAGCAGTATTCATAAAGACTTATGGGTACTACTTCAATGGTTATGAAAAGTTCAGAGATAAAAAGGAGGATTGTTATGATTTCAAAATATAAGAAGGTAACTATCAAAAATATATTACTTGGAACTATAATTGTGATTATTATAGGTTGCCTGGGAATTGTACTTAACACATCAAAATCCCAAGTAAAAATGCCAGTTACTATTGCTGAAGAATTCGGTAAAAACCTCTATACAGTGGATACACAGAAAGTTGCTGATTATAAGCAAATGCTGAAAGAACGTGACTTAATGACTTTACCAAATGCAGTTATATCAAAAACTGGAGTAATAATAGTAGTTCCACCTACACCGAATTATACCAAAATAACACAGTCCCTTGATAAATATATACAACCTTTAATGACACAAAACGCGTATGAAACTGTTGTGGCGAGTAGACTCAATTATTTAAGCGCGGATATCTGTAATACGAGTAATTATACCTTACAAGTTACAAACTTTATTTTAGATAAAAATTTGTATGGAGAAAAAGAAAATAAAGCAGGGTACTATTATGAAGCTAAATTAAAGTTTATCTCCAGTGATGGGAAGGCTGAACGAACAGATACAACAAAAGGATATATAGGGCTTTTAAAAGAAAATGACCAATGGAAGGTTTCTATTTATAAATTAACCTTAGCACCAAAATTATATACCGAGATAATGACGAAACAATAAATGATTTTAACCCAATGGGCAAAATCCCAGTGACGCATAAAAAAATCTCTCACCGTAGTGAGAGATTTTTGGTTAAAACATATTTAAGAAAGCTGGGAAAGCTACAGATAACCCTGTAATAATAACTCCACATAAAAAAGATCCTATAACTGCACACATAACAGACCTTTTAAAATCAAGCTTTAAAAAAGCAGCTACTGCAGTTCCTGTCCAAACACCAGTAGTTGGAAGCGGTATAGCAATAAATGCTATAAGAGCTATTTCTTCAAACTTTTGAAACTTAGCTTTATTCTTGTTAATCTTTCTGTCAATTAAATTATAGAAACCACTAAAAAACTTATATTTTCCTAACCAGTCAAATATTTTGTTAAAAAATATAAGTATAAAAGGAACAGGAATCAAACTTCCAACAAAACTTATTGCGAATACCAATATTGGACTAATATGATAAACGTTTATTCCAAGCGGTATAGCCCCCTTCATTTCAATAAGAGGCACTGCCGACATAAATAATATTTGTAACCATTCCATAAAAAATGCTCCTTTATTTTTTCTTAATGTATATTATCAATTTTAAATATCTATTACATGGTGTTGTCTACTCTCACCAATAAAAAACACTGCTAATGCCCCTGGCCCACTAAATCTTCCCACTACTGGTCCAATATAATGAATAAACACCTCTTTAACATTAACTTTTTGCAGTATCTCCTCTTTAAGCCGTGTGGCTTCCTCGTAGCAATCTGCATGACAAATAGCTATGGTTTGAGTTTCAGGTTTTGTAATTTTTTCTTTCACTATTTCTGCAAGTTTTGTTATAGATTTTTTACGACCGCGAACCTTGAATATGGGAATTACACGCCCCTCATGATTAAGCGTAAGTATAGGTTTTATATGTAATACTAGCCCTAAGGTAGCCGCCATATTGGATATTCTTCCACCTCTTTTTAAAAAATTCAAATCTTGCACTGTAATATAAGTATTTAAATTTTGTATGTTTTTTTCTATTTCAAGCACAATTTCTTCCGCACTAGCTCCCAGCTTTTTCATTTCCACAGCTTTTATAACTTATACTCCGCACAATGTATCATAAAATCCCTATATTTATTTTTAGGGATT
>CAYXOL010000106.1:0-11058 GCA_964467165.1 uncultured Clostridium sp. | reverse complement strand
GGATTTATAGTACTTAAAAATGGTATAGAGATTAACAATACTTTTGAAAGTCTAGTTAGTTCTTTAAGAGATGAGCTAGAACCTACAATCGTTAATGAATTATTTAATTAAATTTAAGGAAGATAGTAACTTAAAATTACTATCTTCCTAGAGCAAAACAAGGAGGATAGCCATATATGGATAAGATGAATTTTACACAAGCTGTGGCTAGGCTAAGAGTATTGGAAACAAGGCTCCTTAATAAAGTAAAGATTGAGAGAATGGTGGATAGTAACTCTGCTGAGGATGTGCTTAAGAGCTTGCAAGAAACTGAATATGTGAGTTTGATGGGGAATGTGAAAAAAACAGAGGACTATGACATATTACTCAAAGAGGAGTTAAACAGAGTATATTCGCTTATGTATAAAATCTCTCCAGATCCCGTTATTGTAGATATTATGAGTTTGAAATATGATTATCATAATATAAAAGTAATGTTAAAAGGACGGGCTTTAGATAAGGACTTTTCTCATATGCTGATTCCTGTAGGCACAGTAAATATTGAGAAATTGAAACTTTATATGTCTACTGAGGAATATAGGGATTTAAATCCTAAGATGAGAGAAGCTATACTCCAAACAGAAAAAATCTACCATGAACTTAAAGATCCTCAAAAGATAGATATAATTATGGACCAATATATGTATATAGATATGTTAGAAAGAGCTAAGGGAACAAATATTGATTTTATAATCGATTATGTAAAAAGAATAATAGACTTTTCTAATATAAAGTCAATTATAAGATTAAAGAAACAAGAAAAGGATATAAAATTTTTTAAAGAGGTTATCCTTTCTGGTGGAGATATAGATAACGATGTTTTATTAAAAGCCTTTAATGAGCCTATTGAAAATATGACAACTAAATTTGCGCTATCAAAGTATGGGGAAATTATAAGGCTAGGACTTGAAGAATATATGAAAACTGGGAAACTATCAGTTCTTGAAAAAAACTCAGAAAATTATATTATGAAAGAAATAAAACAAGCTAAATACGTGTCTTTTGGACCAGAGCCAATATTTGCATATATAGCAGCTAAAGAAACAGAAATAAAAATAATAAGAATAATTATGGTTGGAAAATTAAATAATGTTGATACGGCTGTTATAAGAGAAAGGGTGCGTGAGGTATATGCATAAAGTAGGAGTAGTTGGAGATAAAGATTCAATACTTGCTTTCAAAGCTCTTGGAATAGACGTATATCCTGTTATCGAAGTTGAAGAAGCAAGAAAAACAATAGATAAGATGGCATTTAATAATTACGCAGTTATATTTGTCACTGAGCAGATAGCTCAGCATTTAGATGAGACTATAGAAAGATATAATGCACAGATGCTTCCTGCTATTATATTAATTCCAGGTAATCAGGGCTCACTAAATATAGGAATGCAAAGAATTAGAGACAATGTAGAAAAAGCAGTGGGCGTAAATATTTTATAGAAAGGTAGGGAGATAACTTGAAAATCGGTAAAATTGTAAAAGTTTCAGGTCCACTAGTTGTTGCAAAAGACATGGATGAAGCTAATATATATGACGTAGTTAAGGTTGGAGAAAAAGGACTTGTTGGCGAAATCATCGAAATGAGAGGAGATAGAGCCTCCATTCAAGTATATGAAGAAACATCAGGCCTTGGACCAGGAGATCCTGTAGAATCTACTGGTGAAGCACTAAGTGTGGAACTTGGACCAGGACTTATGGAAGCGATGTTTGATGGTATTCAAAGACCACTTGATGCAATAAGAGCTATAGCCGGAAATTACTTAACAAAGGGTGTAAGTGTTCCGCCTTTAGATAGAACAAGAAAATGGGAGTTTCTTCCGACTGCAAAGGTTGGGGATGAAGTTTCAGCTGGTGTAATTATAGGTACAGTGCAGGAAACTAGTGTTATCGTACAAAAGATAATGATACCTTATGGTATTTCTGGAACTATAATTTCTATAACGCAGGGTGAGTACACTGTAGAGGAAGTAGTAGCAGAAGTACAAACTTCAGATGGCGTTAAGAAAATCACATTAATGCAAAAATGGCCAGTAAGAAGTGCAAGACCTTACGGTAAAAAATTAAATCCTGTAGAGCCACTAATTACAGGACAGAGAATAATAGATACCTTTTTTCCAGTAACCAAGGGAGGAGCCGCTTGTGTACCTGGTCCTTTTGGAAGTGGAAAAACTGTAGTTCAGCACCAACTTGCCAAATATGCAAATGCTGAAATAGTTGTTTACATAGGTTGTGGTGAACGTGGAAATGAAATGACTGACGTTCTGAATGAATTTCCAGAACTTAAAGATCCAAAAACTGGTGAATCTATAATGAAAAGAACAGTGCTTATAGCTAATACCTCTAATATGCCAGTTGCAGCAAGAGAAGCTTCTGTATATACAGGTATAACTATTGCAGAATACTATAGAGATATGGGATACTCAGTAGCTGTAATGGCGGATTCTACGTCAAGATGGGCAGAGGCACTTCGTGAAATGTCAGGAAGACTTGAAGAAATGCCAGGTGACGAGGGATATCCAGCATATCTTGGTTCACGTGTAGCAGATTTTTATGAGCGATCAGGAAAGATAGAATGTCTTGGAGATGATCAACGTATAGGAGCAATAACCGTTATTGGCGCAGTATCACCTCCAGGTGGAGATTTATCAGAGCCAGTTACTCAAGCTACACTTAGAATAGTTAAGGTGTTTTGGGGACTAGATGCCCAACTTGCATATATGAGACATTTTCCAGCAATAAATTGGCTTGATTCTTATTCACTTTATTTAGATAAGATAGGTAAGTGGATGGATGAAAATATTGCAGAGGGTTGGACTAGGATGGCAATGGAGGCTATGACTATTCTACAAGAAGAAGCAAAACTTCAGGAAATAGTAAGACTTGTTGGTCTAGATGCTCTTTCTGAAAAGGATAGATTGAAACTGGAAGTTGCTAAATCAATTAGAGAAGATTATCTACAACAAAATGCTTTCCATGAAGTGGATACTTATTCATCTTTGGATAAACAATATAAGATGTTAAAACTAATTTTAGAATTCCAAGTTGAGGCAGAAAAAGCTTTGGCTGCAGGAGTTTATTTGAAAAAGATATTAGATATGAATGTAAGAGATAGAATAGCAAGAGCAAAATATATTTCAGAAGAGGATATCTCAAAAATAGATGATGTATTTGTAGAGTTATCCAATGATGTAGAAAAATTAATAGCAGAAGGAGGGGTTACTAATGATTAAAGAATATAGAACCATATCAGAAGTTGTAGGCCCTCTTATGGTAGTAGAGAAAGTTGAAGGCGTTCGTTATGATGAATTAGTAGAAATAGAATTACAAACTGGTGAAATTCGTCGTGGAAAAGTACTTGAAATAAATGAAGATAAAGCAATGGTTCAATTGTTTGAAAGTTCTACGGGGATTAACTTAAAAGAAAGTAAGGCTAAATTCCTAGGAAGACCGCTAGAACTTGGTGTTTCAGAAGATATGCTTGGAAGAGTCTTTGATGGACTTGGTAGACCTAAAGATGGTGGACCTAAAATTATCCCTGATAAGAGACTGGATATAAATGGAGAACCATTAAACCCAGTAGCAAGAGATTATCCTTCAGAGTTTATTCAAACAGGTATTTCTGCTATAGATGGACTTAATACTTTAGTTAGAGGACAAAAATTACCAGTGTTTTCTGGATCAGGTCTTCCACATGCTGAACTTGCCGCTCAAATCGCAAGACAAGCGAAGGTATTAAACTCAGATTCAAAATTTGTTGTTGTATTTGCAGCTATAGGAATAACTTTTGAAGAAGCACAATTCTTTAAAGATGATTTCACTAGCACTGGTGCAATAGACAGAACTGTATTATTTATGAACCTTGCAAATGATCCAGCTATTGAGAGAATAGCTACACCTAGAATGGCACTAACTACAGCTGAATATCTTGCTTATGAAAAAGGATATCATGTTCTTGTAATAATGACTGATATTACAAATTACTGTGAAGCACTACGTGAAGTTTCAGCTGCAAGAAAAGAAGTTCCAGGTAGACGTGGTTATCCAGGATATCTTTACACTGACCTTTCCACACTATATGAAAGAGCAGGTAGGATTAAAGGACTTGAGGGTTCAATAACTCAAATCCCTATACTTACTATGCCAGAAGATGATATAACTCATCCAATACCAGATCTAACAGGATATATAACTGAAGGACAAATTATTTTAAGCAGAGAACTTTATAAAAAAGGCATTATGCCTCCAATAGACGTTCTACCTTCATTATCAAGACTTAAAGATAAAGGTATAGGTAAGGGTAAAACAAGAGAAGATCATGCTGATACAATGAATCAATTATTTGCTGCATATGCTCAAGGTAAGCAAGCAAAAGAGCTAGCAGTTATTTTAGGAGAATCAGCTTTATCCGAAGCAGATAAAGCCTATGCAAAATTTGCAGATGCTTTTGAAAAGAAATATGTATCCCAAGGTTTTGGAACTAATAGAACTATTGAGGAAACAATAAATTTAGGATGGGAGCTTTTATCTATTCTACCAAGAAGAGAACTTAAGAGAATTAGAGATGAATATCTAGAAAAATACTTACCGATTAAAGAAGGTGAGTAAACATGGCAAGATTAAATGTTAGCCCAACTAGAATGGAGCTTACTAAACTTAAAAAAAGATTAGTTACGGCTACTCGTGGACATAAATTATTAAAAGATAAACAAGATGAACTCATGAGAAGATTTATTGAGCTTGTAAAACATAACAATGAACTTAGGAAGAGTGTTGAAGAAGAATTACAAAACTCTTTTAAGGATTTTGTTATGGCCAGCGCATTAATGTCTACAGAATTTCTAGAGGAAGCCATTGCGTATCCAAAAGAAAGTATATCTGTAGAGGTTGATACAAAAAATCTTATGGGTGTTAATGTTCCAGCAATGAAATTTAAAAGAAAATTAGAAGATGATCCTGGCAGTATATATCCCTATGGATTTGCTAATACTTCAGCAGAACTTGATGGAGCTTTAGAAAAGTTATATATAATTTTGCCAAAGCTTCTAGAACTTGCTGAAGTAGAAAAATCTTGTCAACTTATGGCTAAGGAAATTGAAAAAACTAGAAGAACAGTTAATGCCTTGGAATATATGACAATACCTCAACTTCAAGAAACAATAAAGTATATAAAAATGAAGCTTGGTGAAAATGAAAGAGGCGCTTTAACTAGACTTATGAAAGTTAAAAGCATGATGGAAGAAGCACAACGACTAGCAGATTCAAAAAGAATTAGCTCATAAATATGATAGAATTAAGGTGTTTTTATCACACCTTAATTTTTTTTGTTGAAAATTAAGTTGATGTATAGTGGTATTTATAATAGAATATAAGTATAACAAACTAAAATTTATTGCTAATTACGGCGATTAATATAAGTTAAAGGAGAATGTATATGTCAGTTAGAAAGATTTTACAATATGGGGACAAACGTCTTAATACAGAATGCGCAAAGGTTGGAAAAGTAAATGGGCAAATTTTAGACCTCATCGATGATATGATGGATACACTTTATGAGGGTAATGGAATAGGCCTTGCTGCTCCTCAAATAGGTGTTTTAAAAAGAGTTATTTTAATTGATTTAGGAAATGAAGAGGAAGAACCAATAATAGTTATAAATCCTAAAATAATAGCGCAATCAGGAAATGAAAAGGATTATGAGGGTTGCTTAAGTTACTTAGGGCATGAAGGTGAAGTATATAGGCCTACAAACGTTACAGTAGAAGGACTTAATGAAAAAGGAAGACCAGTAACTCATAAAGCTGAAGGGTTACTAGCAAGAGCTTTCTGCCATGAAATTGATCATTTAGATGGAATACTATATATGAGTAAAGCAGAGGAAATGTACGAGATAGAGGAAGAGTAATTATAATTATTCATAGATTATGCTGTAACAAAAAGTATATATTGCTGGAATGCGGTCACATCGCCAAGTAATTCTAAACTGATTTTATTGAAAGCTACTAAAAAATGCAAACTCGCTATCGCTCAAACATGCATTTTTCTTAACGTATCTTTCACTAAAATTAGTTAAGAATTACTAAGGCTTGTTCCAACGCATTCTGCGCAATATATACTTTTCTTAGCATAATCTATGAATAATTTGTGCTAGGACTGCGGTTCTCGTGAGAAACTAAAAAAGTAATAAAGGTTTTGTTATGGGTTAAGTTTTAGAATTACATAATAAAAAATATTGATAATAGGATGCAAAAGGAATAGTAGTTGTTTTGCAGAATATATGTTGAACCTTTATAAGGGGAATACTGTAAAAGAGAGCATGCTTTATGATTTAAATATCATTTGGTATGCTTTTTTTTATTTTCTCAGCTTATTGATATATTACTACACAAATGTTATTATAGTATGTAATGTAGGTGTATATACACCTGCATACACATATATAAAGAGGTGTATAAATAGATGCAAGAGTTAAAAGAAGAGATTCAACGATTGAAAGTAGAAAAAGATGCTTTGATTCTAGCACATTATTATGAAAATGATGATATTCAAGAGATAGCTGATTTCGTAGGGGACTCCTATTATCTAAGTAAAATAGCTAAAGAATGTAATGAAAATACCATAGTGTTTTGTGGGGTTAAGTTTATGGCTGAGAGCGCGAAAATACTTTCACCAAAAAAAACAGTTCTACTTCCAAATATTGAGGCGGGCTGCACTATGGCAGATATGATTAATGGTGAAGATGTAAAGGAACTTAAAAAGCAGCACCCAAAGGCAAAGGTTATATGTTATATAAATTCCACAGCAGAGGTTAAAGCCGAAAGTGATATATGTTGTACTTCTTCTAATGCAATAAAAATAATCAGCAAGTTAAATAACACCGAAATAATTTTTATACCAGATAAAAATCTAGGTGAATATATTAATGAAAAAACTAAGGGCGAAGACATGATTTTATGGAATGGTTTTTGTTGTGTGCATGAATTTGTGAATGTAGAAGAACTTGTTGAAGTTAAAAAATTACATAATGATATAAAAATTCTAGTTCATCCTGAATGCAATAGAGAAATTAGAAAACTAGCTGACTTTATAGGAAGCACTGGAGAGATAATTAATTTTGCTACAGAGGATAGTGGGAAAACGTATATGATTGTAACAGAAGAAGGTATTCTATATGAGTTAAAAAATAAAAACCCTAATAAACAATTTATAACACCAAAGACACCTATGATCTGTAAAAGTATGAAGAAAACTACGTTGGAGGATGTTTATCAATCTCTTATTAGAAAACAATATGAAATAACTTTAGACGAAGATGTGAGAAGAGCTGCAGAGAAATGTCTAAATGTTATGCATGAAATGGCAAGGTGATTTTATGGATGTGTTTGTAGATGTGCTAATAGTTGGTACTGGTGCAGCAGGATTATATACAGCAGTAAATTTAAGAGAGGACTTAAATATACTTATAATAACCAAAGATGTAGTAGATAAGTGCAATACATTTTTGGCTCAAGGTGGAATTGCAGTAGCTAGGGATGAAAGTGATTTTGATTTGTTTATACAAGATACTCTAAAAGCAGGAAAGTTTAAAAATTCATTGAAAGCAGTACAAACCCTAGTATATGAATCCATAGATAATATAAATAAAGTTATAGAATATGGAGCTGAATTTGATATGGAGGAGGACCAATTTAAATATACAAAGGAAGGTGCTCATAGTATTAATAGAATTGTACATAATAAGGATGAAACAGGAAAAGAACTTTTTTTATCCTTACTTGAAACCCTTAGAAGCAAAAAAAACGTAAATATATTGGAAAATACTAAACTGGTGGATATTATAACTAAAAATAATATGTGCTATGGTGGAATTGCAACTAAAGGTGATAAGGTAATTAATATACATGCTAAGGCAACTGTTTTAGCTACAGGTGGTATTGGAGGACTTTTTAAAAATTCAACTAATAGAAGGAGCTTAACAGGGGATGGTATAGCCATTGCACTTCGACATAAGATTAAAACCTCTGATTTAGACTATGTGCAGTTCCATCCAACAGCATTATACGACGATAATTTGAATTGTGAGAAATTCCTTATATCAGAATCCCTAAGAGGCGAAGGTGCCAAACTTCTAAATGAATATGGACGTAGATTTGTAGACGAACTATTACCAAGAGATATTGTTTCTAAGGCTATTTATGGCGAAGAAAAAAAGAGTAGTCTTCCTTTTGTGTTTTTAGATATTTCATTTAAGGGAAAGGATTATATAACTAATAGGTTCCCCGGTATCTACAAACATTGCATGCAAAAGGGTATAGATATTACAAAAAATAAAATTCCAGTAACTCCAGTACAACATTATCACATGGGGGGAATTACTGTGGATTTGCATTCTAGAACATCATTGGAGAATTTATTTGCCTGTGGTGAGGTGAGTTGCACAGGAGTACATGGAGCAAATAGACTAGCCAGCAATTCATTATTGGAGGCCTTAGTTTTTTCTAGAAGAGCCTCGGAATTTATAAATAAGACCATTGATAAAACGGCTATTTTAAGCTGCGAAGACTTAGATAATTCAAAGGAGATAGGAGATTATAGTGAAATTAATAAAGCTATAATTATAGATAAATTCAAGAAAATGGGAGAGGGTATAAGGAATGAATTGGTTAATTATTGATAATCTTATTATTGATGCAATAAAAGAAGATGTACCTCAAAACGATATCACAACGGAATTTATTATTAGCGAAGAGTGTGATTGTAGCGTAGATTTAATAGCAAAGCAGCAGGGTGTAATAGCTGGACTTCCTGTATTTGAGAGGGTTTTTAAAATACTTGGAGGAGTTAATATAGAGTTTCTTAACAAAGATGGAGATGAAGTGGCCACGGGCCAGTGTATTGCAAGACTAACTGGAAAAACAAAGCACATATTGACAGGAGAGAGAACTGCACTAAACTTTCTTGGGAGAATGAGTGGAATTGCAACCCTTACAAAAGCTTATGTAGATAAATTAAAAGGCAGCAACGTGAAAATTTTAGATACAAGAAAAACCACTCCTAACATGAGAATATTTGAAAAATATGCAGTGAAAATTGGTGGTGGATGTAACCATAGATATAATCTATCAGATAGTGTGCTAATAAAAGAAAATCATATAAGTGCCGCTGGAGGGATAAGGGAAGCCGTTAATATTATACGTCAGAATATTTCCTTTGTTAAAAAAATAGAAGTTGAAGTTGAAACTTTAGAGCAAGTTAGTGAGGCTTTAGAAGTGGGAGTGGATATTATAATGCTAGATAATATGGATTCCCATGTTATGAAAAAGGCAGTAGAGATAATCAATAAAAAAGCTTTAATAGAAGCATCAGGAAATGTAACATTAGAGAATATTTTAGAAGTAGCCGGAAGTGGCGTAGACTATATTTCGGTAGGGGCATTGACTCATTCTTTTGGAGTCTTAGATTTAAGTATGAAAAATTTAGTTAATAATTAGAAATAGGCTATTTTTCTTGGATTATGATAAAAAAGTATATATTGCCTAAAATGCGTTCCAAGAAACCTTAGGAATTCTAGATTAAAGTTTAGAATTACTTGGTGAATGGAACGCATTTCTAGCAATATATACTTTTATTTATAATCTAACCCCTCTAATTCCATAAACGGAACCGAAAAATGGTATTTTCGACTTCTGATATACATGTATATCATTGCTTATAATTAATCCCTTATGAAGGTATACTTTAACGTCTTCATATTCCATTAATAAAAATTGTTCGGAAGGAGAAAAATGCTTCTGAGCCTCAATCCAGAGACTTCTTGTAGGGGTTCCTCCTCAACCACAAGAATTTATTACAGCCTTAACCACTAAAACAGATTTTGCTTTTCTAAGAGCACTAATTGCTTTGTCATCTACAGTTAGCATAAAAACACCTCCATACCCATGGTGGGTATATCTATAATCATATTCTATTCCCAAAGTGCTTAAATGTCAAGCCTATAGACTAGTCTATTCCATCTGCTTATTAATATAATATTTAAGTCTAACATCCCAAGGTTGAATTTCAATATTTAGGGAGTTTTTTATATGAAGACTATTTACACAGGTATATTTAGGTTCTTTGATAATATTAGTCAACAGTCTATCTGAGTTTAAAATTAATGGAACATTAAGATTGCTAAATTCTATTATACTATTTATTAGTTCCCATTTTGATAAACAACCTTCGTTTGTATAGTTATATACTCCATATTTATCAGTGGCTAGAAGGAGTTGAATAACAGAAGTTAAATCCTCGATATAAGTTATAGAAATAGTAGGATTTGAAAATAGATAAATTGAGGTATGGTTACCTTTTAAAAGTTTTCTAACAAAACAATCATTCCCACCAAATACGTTTGAGGTGCGAAGAATAAAATATTTGCTGCAAATAGTTTGTATTAATTCTTCTGCTCCGAGTTTGCTCGTGCTATAGGCATTTATTGGAGTACATTCGTCAATTTCGGTGTAAGGGGTAGATTTAATATCACCATATACATCTGTACTAGATAGATATAATATAGGAATATTAAGAGCATTACAACAGTTAGCGATATTTAGAGTTCCTATGGTATTTACACTATAGGCTAAAGTCTCATTATACTCACAAATATATTTGTTTGTTATGGATGCAGTATGAATTACAATGTCAGGTTTTAAGTCATTTAAAATTTTCTCAGTAGCAATTTTATCAACTATGTTAAGCTGAGTTTTATCTAATGCAAATATAGTATGTGATTTTGATAAGACATTGCAGAGATATGTTCCGATATTACCTTTTGCACCAGTTATTAAAATATTCATAAATACCTCCTTAAAGTTCATGCTAGTAAAGTATATGACGAAATATTTTTATTATTAAAGAATTTATTAAAAAGATTAGGCAGGCAAAACATAAGGGACGGTTAACAACTAGTTAAACTATTGACTAAAAATATGAATATCATTTCTACCTATGGGCAATAATTTTAAGAAAATATTATGAGTA
>CAYXOL010000105.1:0-11198 GCA_964467165.1 uncultured Clostridium sp. | reverse complement strand
TTGTTCTTTTGTCAATCCGAAATTCATAAATCTTCCTCCTCGCTATTATCTGATTCAGATAGCAATTAGTAATTGATATCATTCTCTTTTTTGTAAAACATTAATATTTATTTATTTATTTATAAAACATTTTTCTTTCTTTTCAAGATATGCTACCATTCCAATTTTTTGATCTTCAGTGGCAAAACACTCTCCAAAAATTTCTGCTTCATAAATTACTGCCGTATCTATATCCATTTGCGCGCCTCTATTAATCGCTGTTTTACATAACTTAACCGCGATAGGTGCATTATTAACTATTTTTTTAGCTAATAATTTTGCTTCTTCTATTAAATTTTCAGGTTCTATTACCTTGTTAACAAGTCCTATTCTTAAAGCTTCCTCTGCATTAATAATTTCTGCAGTGAATAATAATTGTTTTGCCATACCCATACCAACAAGTCTAGCGAGTCTTTGTGTTCCTCCAAATCCAGGTGTTATCCCAAGACCGGTCTCTGGTTGTCCAAATTTTGCTTTTGATGAAGCAATTCTAATATCACAAGCCATAGAAAGCTCACAGCCTCCACCTAGCGCAAAACCGTTTACTGCTGCAATTACAGGTATTTCTAAAGTTTCTAGTTTTCTAAATACCTTGTTTCCTAAATTACCAAATTTCCTAGCAGCCATTACATCAAGATCCTTCATTTCAGAGATATCGGCTCCAGCTACAAAGGCTTTTCCCTGTCCTGTTATAATTACTGCCTGTATCTGTTCATCCTTTGCAATTTCATCAATTGCCAGTTCTAGCTCTTTTAATGTTTCTGTATTTAATGCATTTAGAGTTTCTGGTCTATTGATTGTAACAACTGCAATCTTTTCTTCCTTTTCAAGAAGAATATTTTTGTATTCCACAACAATCCACTCCTTACGAATTAATCCCTGGTCCACTATTCGTTAATAATATATCAATTGAATGTAAAAAAATAGTTGAAGCACTTTTGCTCCAACTGTATTATACATCTTTATGGCACTTATTTCAACAAATAAACGGTTTTTTTATTCAAAATTAACGTTATTTTAATTTTATTTATGCTAATATTTCTTAACAATTTTATGGATATGTTCTGTCATTCATCAAACAGCTAAGAGTTAGAAGACTTTCACTCAAATGAACATTTTCCACTATTATTTCTTCCGGAGCTTCTAAGTCCACAGGGGCAAAATTCCATATACCCTTAACCCCATTTGTTACCAGCATGTCTGCCACAGTTTGCGCATTGTTTTTCGACACACAGATTACACCAATATCTACTGGTGTGGCCCTTAAAAATCCAACTAATTCATCTATGTCACTTACTTCAACATCTCTAATTCTTAGTCCTATTAGCTTTGGATTAACATCAAAAATACCCACTAAATTAAAGGCTAACTTTTCAAAGCGAGTATAATTGGCAATAGCTTGCCCAATATTACCTGCACCTATTATTATCATCTTATACTCTTTTGTTAGACCCAGTATGCCACTGATTTCATTTAATAGTTCTTTTACATTATATCCGTATCCCTGTTGTCCAAAATCTCCGAAACAATTCAAGTCTTGCCTAATTTGAGATGCAGTAAATCCAATTTTTTCTCCTAATTCTTTTGAAGATATTCTATCCACATCATTTTTTAAAAGTTCCCTTAAGTATCTATGGTATTTAGGCAATCTTTTTATAACTGCCATCGATATATTCTTTTTTCTTTCCACAATTTACACCCCTTCACCAAAACATAAATTTCCTATTATTTATTTTACCACACTATTATAAGTTAACACTACTTTTTATTACAATTTTAATAGGACTTATAATATTTTCCCCATTTTACTTTGTTTTTAGACTGTTTTTCAAATTAATCACACTTATATTTGTTTTTCACTACAAAAGTTTCAATATAAATAGTACAATAATATGTGAATAGTCTTTAATAGATCAGGAAGGTGAAAATAATGATAGTTTTAAGTTGCAAGGATATTAACAAAAGTTATGGTATAGATGTTATTTTAGACAAAATAACGTTTAGTATAAATGAAGGCGAAAAAGTTGGTTTTATTGGCGCTAATGGAGCCGGCAAATCTACACTTTTTAAAATACTCACAAATCAATTAGATTACGATAATGGTGAATTATTTATAGATAAAAATAAAAGAGTTGGTTATCTATCTCAGGATTTAACTTTAAATTCAGATAGTACTATATATCAAGAAACACTTTTAGTATTTGAAAATTTATTATCCCTAGAAAAAAAACTTAAAGATTTAGAATCAAAAATGAATGAACCCTATGATGCTTCAAAAGAGGAATATACTGATAGATTAATAAAAGAGTATACATTGACTTATGACCTTTACAATAATCGCGGAGGATACACCTATAAAGCAGAAATTGGCAGGGTTCTCAAAGGTCTTGGCTTTATGGAAGAAGACTACAATAAACCCATTAACATATTAAGTGGCGGGCAAAAAACTAGAGTGGCCCTATGTAAATTGCTACTTAAAAATCCGGATGTACTGTTGCTGGATGAGCCCACTAACCATTTGGACCTAGATGCTATAGAATGGTTAGAAGATTATTTGAAAGCCTATAAAGGAACTATGTTTATAATATCTCATGATAGGTTCTTTTTAGATACTATCTCCAATAAAACTTTTGAACTTATTAATGGTCATGTAGATTGTTATAATGGAAACTATACTAGTTTTATTGAATTAAAAAAAATAAATTATGAAATCCAATTAAAAGCTTATAATTTGCAACAGATAGAGATAAAAAGGCAAGAAGATATTATAACTAAATATAAGTCTTTTAATAGAGAGAAAAGTGTAAGAGCTGCAGAGAGTAGACAAAAATCCTTGGATAAAATGGAAAGGATTTATCAACCTGATAGGGACCCTAGGGAAACTAAGATTAATTTTGAAACAGAAATTAAAAGTGGAAATGATGTTCTTCACATAGAAAATTTATCAAAATCATTTGGAGAAAATCTTTTGTTCCAAAATTTAAATTTGGATATGAAAAGATCAGATAAAATCGCTCTTATCGGTGAAAATGGAAGAGGCAAAACCACTCTTTTCAAAATTATAATGGATAAAATGACCAGTGATACTGGTATAAAGATATTAGGTAAAAATATTTTCCTAGGATATTATGACCAAGAACAATCAAATTTAAATGAAGAAAAAACTATAATAGATGAGGTTTGGGATGAATTCCCTAAACTTACTACTACAGAACTTCGTACTGCTCTGGCCGCATTTTTATTTATAGGCGAAGATGTTTTTAAAAATATCTACTCCTTAAGCGGTGGGGAAAGATGCAGAATTAATCTTCTGAAAATCATGCTATCTAAATCCAATTTTTTACTACTGGATGAGCCAACAAATCACTTAGATATTATGTCCCGGGAGGCACTAGAAGATTCCATTCAAGCATATGATGGCACCGTTATTGTAATATCTCATGATAGATATTTTTTAAATAAGGTAATTTCTAAAATACTTGAACTAAACCAAGATGGCCTCAAAGAATATTTAGGTAATTATAATTATTATATGGAAAAAAAGAAAAACCCTCTTAGATTCCAAGTAGAAGAATCACAAGTGGGTATGTCAAAAACTCAAATTAACTCTGATAAAAAGAAAAAAAGAGAAGAATCAAAATTAGAAAAACAAAAGAAAACAGATTTAAAAGATCTAGAAGATAAGATTGCTTCCTTGGAACAAGAATCTGAAAAATTGAATAACGATCTTTGCCTAGAAGAGGTATATTCGAACCCTACTCGAAGTTCAGAGGTAAACAATCAACTTTCAAATATTAAAAAGGAACTTCAAGATCTTTATGAAGCTTGGGAAGACTTTATAGATGAGGTAGAATAAAAAAAATTTATTTTAGGCATCTAAAGGTTCGGCTTGTAGGATGTTCTGATAGTAGATAATTCATTAACAGACTCTAAGTTTATTCCGTGAAAAGTTCCCTAACGCACTTATTCGACATCCTGTCTCAGAAGTGCTAGCAGCCCGTCCTGGGCTGCTTACGGGAAATTTTCACTACATAAACTAAGAGTCTGTAAAACTCATTATATACTATCTGCCACATCCTACAAGCCGAACCTTGATAATTATAATTTGACTTTATTTATGAAGTACAATGAAAAAGTATGAAATTTATCCGAAGTGACTTGCAACAAGAAACGAACAAATTATTGAAATTCAATTTAGAAATTCTTCTTTTTGTGAATATAAAATTCTCGTGAGCCTGCCAGGACGGCAGGCTAGCGAACCTGAGGCAGGAAGCCGAATGTGAGTGTTAGAGAATTTTATATGAGCAAAAGATTAGAATTTCTTAATTGAATTTCCTATTTGGAGTTCGGTTGCAAGGCACGTAGGATAAATTCCATACTCCTTTAGTGTTTATAAAAAGTTAAACCAACGCTCCTTCTAATAATACTTTGATGTTATCCTTATAAATTTTATTGAATTGACTTATTGGGAGAGGATTTTCTCCAAGTCCAACCTCAATGGTATAACCCGGTCTTCTATATTTATCTATAAACCAATCTTTATATCCAGCAAAACTTGTAATTCCATAGGTCTCTGCCAGTTCATAACCACTTAACTTTGAAAATCTCTCTCCTATTTTTTTGGCCTCCGGACTCGCCAAATTATCAAAATTCCAGTATATTACCTCCCCTTGACTGTGATAAGCTATTACCAATCTAAAGTTATTTTTTCTTGTAAAATCTGCCACAGCTTTAGATTCTGATTCTGATTCTGGCGCGGTACCTGAATATCTTGAAGGTCCTGGTCCATATACTCCATAGCTTTTTTCTGCGTCCTTTGACTTTTGCCAAAAGGCATCATAATTATGATTAAGGTCTACCCCCCTTATATTTGCACTCCAATTTTTAGAAAAATCAGTACTTCCATTATTCCATTTAATTAAATCATTGTAATATGGGTTGCTTCTATCTAATCCATTAAGCACTAAGTCAATTCCATCTGGATTTACCATGGGCATCACATATATACTGCTTTTATTCCATATATCCTGGACATCATAACCCTCTAACGATCTACCTAAAGCGTAAGCTTTAGCAAAGTTTTCAATAAACTTCATTAAAAGTACAGTAGTTATCCATTCTGTAGCATGATGAGATGCATTATAAAAAATTTTATTAGGTCCATTCCCCAGCTTTACATAATAAAGTTCTTTTCCTAACTCACTCTTGCCTAGACTTGCAACTTGAATAAATGGGTACCTAGCCTTTAACCCTTCTAAATCTTTTTTCATAATCTCATAGGTGTAGTCAATATTTGTATATACCACCTCCAATGAATATGGAACTATAATTTCACGTCCAACTTGCAAATTAGTAGGATTTATTCCTGGATTTGCAGTAATTATACTTGAAATGCTTGTGTAATACCTCCTTGCTATAAGATATAGTGTATCTCCTGGTCTAATTCTATAAGTGTCATAACCTATTAAAAATCTATTCATGAGTTTATAAGTTTCATCATTTACTACTCCTGTAGGTGATAGGCCAAAATATCTTTGGAACTTCCCAACTGCTGCTGCAGTTTTAGGTCCATAAATTCCATCTATCCCGTCTACACCATAACCTAATTTATTAAGTAGTGCTTGAATTTCCATTACCTCGGTTCCTCTTGAGCCTATCTTTAGGATTTGCAAATCAATCCTCCTAAAATTTCTTATACTACTATTTTATGAAGTTTAATGGAAAATGTTACAGTTTTATATTAATATAGCAAAAAAAATAATATTAAAACCCATCTGAAGCTCAGATGGGTTTTAGCATTTAGTTCAATATAACATCTTATTATTCGTTAAAATTATTCTCTATATTGTGGTTCCTCCGATTTTACAAAATCAAGTCTGGTTTGGAGTGTCTGTGCTATATGTTCAGTGGTTTGAGCTAGTTGCTTAAAAGTTTGTTTAGCCTGCTTATCGTTTGTATCCGTAGAAAATGTTTTTAATTGAGTAGTTAATCCTTGAGCACTTGTTAAAGCTTCTTCAAGTTTATTTACTGTTGCCATATTGAGTACCTCCTTCAAAGTATAAAATCTTATAAAATTAGTATGTGTAAATTATTAAAATTTTATTATTTAAATTATATACATAATTTAAGTATTTGCTGGCTAAATTATACTTGAGAGGTGATATTAATATGCAAATACAACTTAGTCAAAAGGAAAGAATGTTTTTAGAAGATGGAAAGATTCAAGAGGAAGTTTGTGTTGAAAAATATAAAAATTATTCTGAGCAAGCAGCAGATGCAGAGTTGAAGCAACTTTTTACTAAACTTTCTGGTGAAGAACAACACCACCATAATATTATTAATGAAATGCTTCAAGGACAACAACCAAATTTAAGTCACAATCAACAACCTCAACAATCGGTGGCCCAAAGTACTCCTCAGGGAACTATGAATAATCAACATGATAAAATACTTTGTACCGACTTATTATCTACAGAAAAATATGTTTCAGGCACTTATGATATTGACATTTTTGAATCTGCTGAACCAATAGTTAGGCAGGCAATGCAACATATTCAGCAAGATGAACAAAGGCATGGTCAAGAACTTTTCAATTACATGAATAGTCATGGAATGTATAGTGTAAAATAAAATATCATATAAAAAGATAAGTTTAATAAAAAAATATTGAACTTATCTTTTTATTAAATTACTATAGAGGTGATTTTATGAATATATATACTATCTTCTTTAAAGGAGAAACATTAAATATACTCGAATTATTTATTAGAGCATCTATTTTATACTTTATGTTATTTGGTTCAACTAAGATAATGGGCTTTCGTCAGCCTGCTATATTAACTTCATATAACTTTTTGATGGCTGCAGGTATTAGTCACATTGCTGCTTCTCGTATGGTCAATCCTAAATCAAGATTGGTAGATGCAATACCTATAATTGTAGTATACACTTTAATTAATTTGTTTATTTCATACTTGTATTTTAAAGTTCCATCTGTAGTTTCCCAAAAACCTATCATACTAGTTAAAAATGGAAAGTTGATAAAAAATAATCTTTCAAAATCAAAGTTAACGCTTGATAATTTGATTTCAATATTAAGACAAAAGGATGCAACTAACATTGAAACAGTAGAGTATTTAATCGCTGAATCCACAGGGGATTTTAGTGTTGCTGTAAATAATAATAATCTTCCTATAACTAAAATAGACATGGCAATGGAACCTTCACAAGATATTTTATCCCAAATTCTTATTTACAAAGGAAAAATAGATGAAAAAATTCTTAAAAGGAATAGCTTAAATTATGATTGGATTTATAAGGAACTTAAATCTAATAATGTTGATAATATAAATGATGTTTATTTAGGACTGTTAACTACAGATAAAAAATTATATATAAGTCCATAGGAAGGAGTTTATACTGATGGTTTTTGGTGTTATTAAAGATATTTCACTAGTAGGATATATCATAAGAACCTTTATAGTAGGTATAATAGTCTTTTTCGTAGGAAGATTTGCAACAAAAAGAACTGTAAGTCAGCTTACTTCCTATGATTTCGTATTGGTATGGGTATTGGGGGGCTCTTACCGTTGCACCCTTATTAGATGGAGAAATTTCTTTCACATACATAGTTGTTCCACTGTTAACGTTGTTTTTTTGGCATTATATAATCAGTTTTATATCTTTAAAAAATAGAAAGATATCTTTATTTTTTAATGGCAAGCCCATAATTTTAATAGATGATGGGAATATAATAAGAAAGAATTTAAAAAAACACTTCATAAATGTTGATCTGCTCATGAGTGAATTACGACTTAAGAATATTATGGATATTTCAGAAGTTAAATATGTAATTCTAGAACCTAATGGTCATTTAAGTACTATAAAAAAAGAATCTCAAAGACCTGTTACTCCACCAGATTTAAATTTATTTGCTAAACCAGTAGACTTACCTTTGGTTATTATTAACGATGGAAAATTATTTGAAGAAAATTTAATTAAAACAGGAGTAGACAAAGAATGGCTTATGAATAATCTTGCTATGTATAATGTAGATGATATAACAAATATTTATCTTGCTACCATAGATAGTTTTAAAAAATTATATGTGGCTATAAAAAATTAACTGGTATTTATTTCTTTACATATAAAATATACCCCATAGAGTAGACCCTTTTCAGTCTACTTTACGGGGTACATTTTAGCTTTCTATCTAAGCTTATTTTTTAAACAAGCCCTCTCTCAACCATTTCTGTAATAGCAAAACTTGCTATATCTCCAGCAAATTTTCCTGGTCCAAACCCTGCATCGTATCCAAGTTCTTTAGCAAGTTCATGTGTTATTCTCGGGCCTCCACAAATTAATATAACCTTATCTCTAATTCCTTCTGCTTCTAATAATTCTACTAGATTAGTAAGGTTTTTAATGTGTACATCCTTTTGTGTTACAGTTTGAGAAACTAGAAGAACATCTGCTTTCAGCTCTATAGCTTTTTTAATGAATTCTTCATTCTCTACTTGACTCCCTAAGTTCAAAGCTTCTATCATAGGGTATCTCTCAAGGCCATAGTGTCCTGCAAACCCCTTCATATTCATCACAGCATCAATACCCACTGTATGAGCATCAGTTCCTGTACTCGCCCCAATTATTACAACATCACGTTTAATGTTTTCTTTTATATACTCTCCAACTTCTTTCATATCCATTACATCGCATTCTACAGTTTGAACATGAATTTCTTCATAATTCACAGTATGTGTTAATGAACCGTAAATCACATAGAAAGCAAATTCTTTATCTAAAGAACCATGATGAGCACATATTGGATCTTTAAGCCCCATAGCTCTAGCAAGTTGAAGTGCTGCTTCTACTCCTCTTTCATTATCTTCTACCGGAAGTGTAAAACTCACTTGAACCTTACCATCATTCATAGTATCTCCATAAGGTTTAATCTTTGTTAGATCTAAATTTTTATCATACTCTTTGACTTCTAATGAATATTGTCCTTCGCTCATTACTTAGTCCCTCCTAACATTAAATCTACAAATGGGTTGAAATAAGCTTTTTCTTTTTGAACAACTCCTGCAAGTCCTTTTCCACCAGTTAAAGGTCTTTTAATTCCTGCAAATTTCCCTTGCTGAAGAGTACTGAATAGCCCTTCCTTTTCAATTTCTTGAATTAAATCTGTTGCTTTATTTAATACTTCATCAACTCTTGTTTCCATTATGCCGCCTTTTTTGAAGGTTATTTCTGATCCTAAATCCTTCATAGTGCTAAATATATATTGAGCATTGTCTATAGATATCGCTCTATCTGCCATAAATGGAGTGTGTATTGCTTCTGTAATCATTCCAAGAAGATGTAATTTTTGTCCTGTCATAATAGTAACCATATTAAATAGTGTATCTTGTACTTGTCCTTTGAATATATCTCCAGTCTTAAACTTAGTTGGAGGCATATATTTTAGTGGAGCTTTAGGGAAGATTTCTCTTGCCATTTGTGCTTGTGCAAGCTCAAGTAAGAATCCATTTTCAACCTCTGGGCTTATTTCAAAGGCATGACCAAGTCCCATTTGTTCTTCTGGAATTCCAGCAACTAATGCAAATTGCTCATTTATAAATTGAGAAGCAAGTACTGTATGAGCTTCTTCTACTGCATCTGCTGTAGTTAAGTAGTTATCTTCTCCAGTGTTTATGATAACTCCAGCAAATCCGTTGATTATTCTTGAAAAATATTGGTCAACTATTGTTCTTTGCATGTTGATATCGCGGAATAGAATTCCGTATAGAGCATCATTGAGCATAACGTCTAATCTCTCTATAGCTCCCATAGCAGCTATTTCCGGCATACATAATCCAGAGCAATAGTTACAAAGTCTTATATATCTTCCAAGTTCTTCTCCTACTTCATCAAGAGCTGCTCTCATAAGTCTGAAGTTTTCTTGCGTTGCAAATGTCCCTCCGAAGCCTTCTGTTGTAGCTCCAAATGGTACGAAGTCTAGTAAACTTTGTCCTGTAGTTCTTATAACTGCAATTATATCTGCGCCTTGCTTTGCAGCTGCTCTTGCTTGGGTTATATCTTCATAAATATTACCTGTAGCAACTATTGCGTAAAGATATGGTCCACTCTTATCACCGAATCTTTCAAGATACGCTTCTCTCACACCTCTATTTTCACTAATTTTAGCTACCATAGCTTTAGCTACTTTATCTACAACCATTTTAATTTCAAATTCATCATGCATAGGAATTTTAGTTAAATCTATTTCACCTTTTGCTACTTTTTCTGCAATTTCTTGTGGCGCAAGACCAGTTTCAACCATTGCATTTCCTATAAACATTGCAGCACCAAGTGCTAATCCATTGCCATTTTTAATGTTTTCAACTACTATATTGGGAATTGGTACTCCCACTTCGTCTACCCCATCAATACCTAAAAGTCTACATACAGTTCGCTCTACTGTTACTGTAGTATGTATATCAATAAATTCTTGAGTATCTTTTGCTATATTTTTAGCTGATTGTCTAGCTTTATCAACCACAGACCAATTTAAATTTAATTTGCTTTCCATATTATTCCTCCTCATTATAGAAACTTTTTGCTATATCTACTATTTCTTTTTCAAGTCCTAGTAGTATTGCTATATTAAGTGCATCTTTTGGTACTTTGTTTTCTTTTGAAACCTTCTCTAATTTATACTCCATATGCTCTTGTATTATTTCAACGGAATGAGTTTTATTTAGATCTATCTTAGATTTTAGGGCATTAAAATCTACATTTTTAAGTCCAGTTACTTGATAATGTTCCATATCATCTTCAACCACTCCGTCATAATGAGTTGAAATTAGGCTTACAGATTGAAATTTAGTCAAGTATTTAGAAAGAGATCTCACAAGATAGTACCCTTCTTTTGGATTAGTACCTCTAGCAAACTCATCTAGAGCTATAAAGCCATTCTCTCTTTTTGCACACTCTACCACTTCTTTTAACTTTATTATTTCTGCTCCAAATGTACTTAAGCCTTTAGATATCGACTGCATATCATCTGAAACAAAATGAATAAAATCAAGAATGGGGAATTCTGCTTTTTCTGCAAATACAAAAAAACCCATTTGTCCAAGTAGTAAATTCAGAACAATAGTCTTTAGGGTAACACTTTT
>CAYXOL010000104.1:0-11357 GCA_964467165.1 uncultured Clostridium sp. | reverse complement strand
TTGACATAAAAATTTCCTATTTCTAGTTTCATACTCTGCACTCCTTTCTAAAATCCTATTACTATTTTGTTTTATAGAAGATCCATGTACATATTCTAACTTGCAATAGTTCTCAATGTGAAAACGTTTAATGTGTTGGAATATTCCATTGACATCATTTTAACACAAACGCGTTTATAAAGTAAACATGTTTATGTTCTAAATATTCAAAAAATTATATGGTTTATTCTAGATGTCTACACTACTTAAATTATCTAATCCTTGCTATCTTATGTACTTTTGTTTCTTATATAGATCATTAAGCTTATTCTTAGCTTTGATGTCTCTCTTTGAATATCTAAAACCTTTACATATTTTTAGAGAAAAATAAAGGATTTCACAGTATTTTGTAGAATGATAGTTTCTAATGATGGAACTAAAGTTAATAATCTAGTTCTACAGCGGAAGGAGCATTAGGATGATAACTAAAAAAAGAACCAGAAAAAATTCAATCAAATTACAGCTTATTACACTTCCTTTACTTGTTGTTTTTATAGCTATTACAATAATAGGTGCTGTATCTTCATGGTCTATTAGAGAGAGTTTGCTTAAACAGACAAAGGACGATGGTTTACTTCTTGCAAATAAAGTAGTTTCTCAGGTAGTTAACAACAGTTTGTCTTTAAATACCATAAATACAATGCTAGAAGAAAAAATTAGAACGGCGGCAAAAATCACCATATCAAATCAAGGAAAACTTAGTAGTGATGTATTGAAAACGGTAGCCAAAAGTGCAGGTGTGGATGAAATATATTGGTATTCCCCTCAAGGTGTGATTATTTATTCAACTGTGGATTCTTATATGGGATGGAAGCCCGAAAAAGGTCATCCTGTGGATAACTTTAGACTAAGTGGAAAAAATGAGCTTATGGAGGGCATAAGAAAGGATTCAGAATCAGATAATTATAACAAGTATGGGTACTTAAAAAATATTGATAATTCATTTCTCCAAGTAGGTATACGTGCAAATGAAGTTGAAGCTTTGACTAAAAAATTCAGTTATCAAAATCTAGTTGAAGAATTAGTAAAAGAGAACAGTATTGTTTATGCTGTTTTTATTGATAAGAATTTGAAAGCGGTTGCCCACAGTGATAAAAAAAGAATAGGAATACAGCTTACGGACGTAGGTAGCAAAACAGCTGCTGTAGAAGGTAAAATATATTCTTCACAATTCAACTATAAAACCGAAGAGATTCCAAAAGGCATTACAGTGCAAGATGTTTTAGTTCCTGTTATTGTAGATGGAAAACTTCTCGGAGCAATTGATATAGGAATTTCCATGGCAGTAGTTAATTCGGCTATAACTAAGAATATTATGATTATTGCCATAACAGGAATTCTCTCTTTTGTTATTCTTGCCTTATTTTTATACAATGGATCCAATTATGCCATAAAAGCAATTGATAAGCTAAAAGGAATTTTAGGCATTATGTCTCTAGGTGATTTTACAAAAGAAATACCTAAAGAACTATTAGATAAAAACTGATGAATTTGGAGAAATGTCCAAGGCTTTAAATACAATGAAAAATGATATTAAAGGAATAATTCAAAACGTAGGAAATACATCACAGCAAGTAGCTGCATCTTCAAAAGAATTAACATCCAGTAGCTATCAATTATCCCTGGTATCAGGCGAAATATCAAAAGCTGTAGAGGAAATCTCATTAGGAGCTAATAATCAAGCAAACGAAACAGAAAAAGGAGTTATAAATGTAAATGCACTAGGACAGTGTATAGCAGAAAACCAAAATATGATGGACAGCTTAAATAATGCTTTAGAAGAAGTTGATAAGCAAACAAATGAAGGCTTTGAGACATTAAAATATTTAGTTGAAAAAACAACAGAAAACAGTAATGCCACCAGTGATATAACCCTTACTATCATTCAAACCAATGAGAGTGCAGGAAAAATAGAAAAAGCCAGTCAAATGATTAAAAACATTGCAGATCAAACAAATCTCTTAGCACTAAATGCTGCTATTGAAGCCGCTAGGGCAGGTGAGTCGGGACGTGGATTTGCAGTAGTAGCAGATGAAATTAGAAAGCTCGCTGAACAATCTAATAACTTTACTGGCGAAATTACAAAAGTAATTCAAGAGCTTTCTGATAAGACTGAAAAAGCTGTTAAAACTATGGAAGAAGTGGGAGGATTTACTGACGCCCAGACGCAAGGTGTATATAGCACAAATGAAAAGTTTAAGGGTATTTCCGACACCATAAAAAGAATGAAGTCAATTATAGAAACCCTAAATGAATCTGGACAAGAAATGGGAACTAGGAAAGAAGAAATTATTGAAATGATAGAAAATTTATCTGCTATATCAGAGGAAAATGCTGCAAGTACTGAAGAAACCTCAGCATCAGTTGAAGAACAAACAGCTTCTATGGAAGAAATGGCAAAAGCCAGTAAAGGGTTAGCTGAACTCGCGGAGATTATGGAGAAAAATATAGCACAGTTTAAATATTAAGCTGCCATCCACATCGCAGGTGACAAGGCACAAAAGATGAGTATATATTGGGAATGATAAGAAAATTTAAAATGTAAAGATAGTGAATGTATAAAAAAATAACAGAATTTATTTACTGCTTACAAATAAGGATACTATAAATCCTAATAGAAAAATAGGGAAATAGGATAAAATGGATGCTTTCAAAAATATTACAAGTCTATTTCTAAATTGTTTTGAATATTTAAAGTTGAAAATTGTACAACAAATGAAAGGAAATATGCTGAAAATCAAGGCACAGGAAAGACGTGATATCCATATATTTTCAGTGTAATAGGATATAAAAAACATAGAAATAGCACCAATAGTTATAGAGAGACACAAAGAGGTAAGCAGTATAACACAAAATAATATATTTTTTTTATAAGCTTTAAAAAGGTCTTTGATTGCAATCACCCACTTTATTATATTTTACAAATATCATTTAAAAGTTAATAGTTAAATAAACAATATATTTATTTCATTGGAACTGTTAATCTCTTTACGAACTTACTCATGCTATAAAAAGGGTTTATATAAACTCTGTTAATGGTATAGTAGTTATCAGTTGCACCTGAGAATCCATTATTTTAAGTTGTTCCGATGTTAGATAGCCTTCTGTGTCTTAATCATAAATACGGTAGCTTTCTGATTGTTTGCCTTTAATAAAGGATAAGCTAGTGTATAATTATCCACATACCCATCATCAAATGTTATTACTACAGGAACTTTAGGTTTTACTACCTTAGCTCCTAGTAGTTTAATATTTGTAGTAGTTGTCATCTTTATAGGCTGTGTTAAGGGTTCGGTGGTAGCTACGTTTGGTGCAGATAATTTAGAGTATATCTTAGGATTGTAACTTATTAATGTTGCTACAATTGTTATAATTGATACTAGAGTTAAAATGCGTAATTTTGAAATTTTCAATAGTTTGCCTCCTGATTCATTGTATTCTGTAATATTCTTCAATAAACCTTGGTTTTATAGATTATTATTTTAATACATTTTTGAATGCTGAGTATTTTTTTACATTGTTAAAGTCGCTTTCACTTTTTGCTATTACTTTAATATTATGATTGATTGCAATAGCTTGCTTAAGATATTTCACAGTGTTGTTAACGTCACCTTTTCTGCCATATATGCTTGCTATGCCATAGTAACTCCATTATATGCGTATGCTATACCTTTCACAGCATATGCCTTATAAAAGGATGGATTTATTTTTATTACTTTATTCTCTGTTGCAATTGCTAGTGCATATTTTTTTGCAAAAAACTGATCATAACCTATTTTATACTGCTTTTCTAAATCGGATTGCGACGTTGTTGCATATAGCTGTATAGACTGAGGTTTTAGTGTAGCTGGTTTAGTAGCAATATTTGTTATGTGTGCATTAAATACTATTCCTACTGATATTGCAGAGATAATCGCTAATGTTACTATTTTTGATTTCAAATGTTTCATCTTAGTTCTCCCTTAAAATTTATTAGTATTTCATCATCGTATTTTTCATGTGATATATAATTGCCCTAATTATCTACAAGGGCAAGTGAAGTATAAATTAGACTATCACCCATAAATATACTTCTATATTATTTAAGTTTACTCAAATTATAGTTCTACATTAATTTCCAATTTCCTTTATATAGTGTAATACTTTTATCAATAAGTGCTAATTAGACAGGCGTCTTTGAGATAATAAAAAGTGAAAAAAGCACCCTATATTAGGCTGTTTTTAACATTGTCGTCTTCTTTTTGTTCATCCAGAACAAGATTAAACACAGCGCCACTTCAGCCATTGCCTGTTAAATTAATTCTTATTTTATCTGAAGTGGTGGACGTGAAATTGGTTACTTATATGGACAATACAGAAGAATCAAAGGAACTTTTGAAAATGGAGTTCTTACAGGAAAAGGTTTGGCATATGGTGGAAGTTTAATAAGACCAGAAGCTACTGGATTCGGTATAACTTATTTTTGCCAAGAAATGCTTAAACATGAAGGAATAGATTTCAAGGGTAAAACAGTAGCTGCTTCAGGCTTTGGTAACGTTTCTTGGGGTGTTTGTAAAAAAGTTGCAGAGCTTGGCGGTAAGGTAGTAACACTATCTGGACCAGACGGATACATATATGATCCAGCTGGAGTTACAGGTGAAAAAATCGATTATTTAGTTGAAATGTTAAACGTTAATAAGGGCGCAAGAGTTAAAGACTATGCTGACAAGTATGGTTGTGAATTCCACGCTGGAGAAAAACCATGGAACGTTAAAGTTGATATAGTAATACCATGTGCAACACAAAATGATATTAGAATTGAACACGCTAAACAAATAGTTGCAAATGGAATAAAAATTGTTTGTGAAGGTGCTAATATGCCATGTACTAATGAAGCGGTTGATTACTTCTTAGAAATGGGAGTTAAAGTAGGTCCATCTAAAGCTGCAAATGCAGGTGGAGTTGCTACATCAGCACTTGAAATGAGTCAAAACAGCATGAGATTATCATGGACTGCAGAGGAAGTGGATGCAAAATTACATGCAATTATGATCAATATATATAATAATTGCAAAAATTCTGCTGAGGAATTTGGATTTGGTTATAATCTAGTTGCAGGAGCTAATATTGCAGGATTTGTTAAAGTTGCAGAGGCGATGCATGCACAAGGAAATTATTAAAATTCCATTAAATTAGGTAAAGTAAAAAGGAGATGTCTCAAAATAGAAGTAATTTCTATTTTGAGGTAGCTCCTTTTACTGTTGCGCCTTCAACTGCAACTTAACTAACAACAAAGCAGTCTTTTCCTTGTTTTTTAGCTTTGTAAAGTAAACTATCCACTGTATTTATGCAACCATCAACAGTTTTAACTTGATTTTCATATACACCTATACTCAAAGATATACAAACATCGTTAGCATAATACTCATTTAATCTTTTTAGGCTAATGCTTATCAAATTTCATATATTAACTGCATCCTGTTTTGAAAGTTTTGGCAGCAAAATTAAAAATTCATCTCCACCATACCTACTTACGTAACCTTGATTGCCTATTATGGTTTCTAATTTTTCAGCCACCTGTTATAACCTTATCTCCAAACAGATGTCCATAATTATCATTTATTTTTTTGAAATCGTCAATATCAATCATAATTATGGAAAAGATAGCATCGCTATTTATTTCTTTAGTTAAAACATCCTCTATTCCAATGTAAAATTTTGTATTTATATAGTACTATTTAATTTAATACACATTTTACGATGTCATAAAATGTATAAATATCGAATTAATTATACCATACTTCCCATAGAAAGGAATTAAAATTGTTATAAGATTCAGTTTTTATACCTTTGAATCATCAAAATATGGATATATATGTAATAAGGTGCCGAGGCCGTTAAATAAAAAATGGTGTATAAGTCATGTACCTAATCTTGATGAGGAAATTAAAGCCTTAAACACACATGTTAGTTTACGTAAAATCATAATAAGTTTCACACCAAAAAACCAAGCATAAAGATTTCATGGATCTCTTTATCTAATTGATTGGAGTAATAAAATAGTACTTATTGGTATAAATGTTACTATACATAGAGGGTATTGAAAATTAATGTAGAAGTATAGTTTGTGGAAACTTAAAAATTAGGTAGAGGTGTTTTATGGAAAGTTGGATCATCCTAAACAAATTAATAATGCTGATTTATATGAGTAGTCTGTTAGTAAAGGAAAATTTTAGTTTTACTGCAAATACAAATATAGTAATTATAGCTTTACTTTTTTATGTGATTATTAATGTATGCAAGGCATTAGTATCAAGTAAAAGACATAAACTTATTCTTTTAAGTATATCTATTCTTGGACTTTTGTTTTGTAATTATTTTGTTACACCACTATTTTTCTTATTGTTACCAATAAATTTTTATGAAATATCTGTTGGAAAAATAAAATTCATATATATTTTGTATATTGTGATAATATCTATTTTTATTATTAACTATAACATTATAATATACGAATATTTGGGTTTTTCTTTATTTAGTCTAGTAGCATATTATTTCATTTTGGATAAAGAAAGCAAAATAGAAAAGCTCACTACTAAGAATGATAAACTTGAAGGTAAAAACTATAGATTATTGATAAATTTAAACAATCAAATGGAATACAAAAATCAGATTATATATACCTCACAGTTGCAAGAGAGAAATAATATAGCTCAGCAAATACACGATAAATTAGGTCATAGTATTTCAGGAAGCTTAATGCAACTAGAGGCTGCTAAACTTATTATGGATAAGGATAGTAATCAAAGCAAAGCAATTATTCAAAGCACAATAAATGTACTTAGAGAAGGAATGGAAAGTATAAGATTTACATTGAAGAATATTAAACCTGAAACAGAACAATTAGGTATAAACAAGGTAAAGTTACTTGTAGATGAGTTTAAAAATAAAGGGAAAATCAATGCAAGTTTATATTATAGCAAGGATTTGGAGAAAATTACGTACATTGAGTGGAAAGTTATTTGCGATAGCATACAAGAAGCTTTTACCAATATAATTAAGTATTCGCAGGCTAACAATGTTAAGGTAAAAGTGGAAGTGCTTAATACCTTACTTAAAGTAGAAATAAAGGATGATGGCATAGGATGCACCAGAATTGAAAAGGGTCTTGGGTTATCAGGAATAGAAGAAAGAACCATGAATTTAAATGGAAAAGTTATTATTGATGGTTCTAGTGGATTTTCAGTAATAATTTTACTCCCTATTTAGGATGAATTAAAATTAGTAAAAGGGTGGTGTTAAATTGCCGATTAAGGTTTTGATTGCGGATGATGATTCACTTATTAGAGAAGGTCTAAAGATAATAATAGGCTTAGATGAAGATTTTATTGTATTGGATTGCGCCACAAATGGGAAAGAGGCAGTAGAATATTGTTTAAACAATGCAGTGGATGTTGCACTTTTGGATATAAGAATGCCCGTTTTGAATGGTGTTGAGGCCATAAAGGAAATTACTTTAAAGACTTCGACAAAGTGTCTCATTCTTACTACCTTTGATGAAGATGAATATATTAATGCAGCAGTTCGCTATGGCGCCATGGGGTATATTCTTAAAAATAACACTCCTGATAAGATTAAAGCCGCAATAAAGGTAGTATATAGTGGTAATATGGTTATGCAAGAAGGAATACTAGATAAAGTATTAAAAGGTATAGATAGTGATAATAGTAGTAAATTAAATAGGGATTTGTTTACGCAAAGAGAGATAGAAATAATGGAAGCAATAGCTGATGGATTATCAAATAGAAAGATTTCAGCAAGATTGTTTATCTCTGAAGGTACTGTGAAAAATTATATTACATCAATTTTAAATAAAACAAGCCTTGAACATAGAACTCAAATCGCCATTTATTATTTAAAGGGTGGAAATAAATAGAACATGACTTTTGTCATGTTAAGAAAGTGACTTTCTATACTTATAGTGGAAGTCTTTTTTTTATATACTAAAAGCATAGAAATTAATAAAGGTAAAAAAGTTTTGAGGAGGTATTAATTTGGACATTGTTAAAATAAAAGAATTAACTAAAAAATTTGGTGACTTTACGGCAGTTGATAATATAGATTTCTCTATTAAAGAGGGTGAAATTTATGGCTTACTTGGACCAAATGGAGCAGGTAAGAGCACAATTATAAACATGATTTGTGGGCTAATTACAACCACAAAAGGTTCTATTGAAATACATGGAATAGATAATAAGAAAAATACAAGTACTACAAAGAGAAACATTGGTGTAGTTCCTCAAGACATAGCAGTATATGAAGATTTAACTTGCATTGAAAATGTAAAGTTTTTTGCAAGTCTATATGGAATTAAAGGACAGGACCTAAGGAAAAGAGCGGAGGAAGCTTTAGAATTTGTTGGCCTCAGTGATAAGGCTAAGAGTTTTCCATCTGCTTTCTCTGGTGGAATGAAAAGAAGATTAAATATAGCATGCGCAATTGCTCACACTCCTAAGCTCTTAATAATGGATGAGCCTACAGTAGGTATCGATCCACAATCTAGAAATCATATACTTGACTCTGTAAAGAAATTAAATGAAAGGGGATGCACCATTATTTATACAACTCATTACATGGAAGAAGTAGAAGCCATTTCAACGATGATAAGTATTATTGATCATGGGAAAGTTATTGTTTCAGGAACCAAAGAAGAACTAAAAGCTATTGTTACGGATAAAAATACTGTAGAGGTTACAGTTATTGATGGTACGAGAATAAAAGAAGAGGAGTTAAAGGGAATTAAGGGAGTGACAAATACTTACGTTAATGAAAATATAGTTAAAATTGACAGCTTAAAGGAAATTAATAACTTAGATAAAATAATTCTCTATTTTACGAATAATGGAATTTCTATTAAGAACATTGAAAACAAAGTACCTGATCTTGAAACTGTATTTTTAACATTAACCGGCAGAAAATTAAGGGATTAGAGGTGAAATAAATGAATATAATTCACATTATTATAAAGGAAGTAAAACATAGTTTTAGAGACAGAAAATCAATGGTGATGATGATACTATTTCCAATTGCATTAATTGTTGTTATTAGTGCGGCGTTTAAAACAAGTTTTACTAGCTCCATTGATATTGGTACACCTAAAGTTTTATATAGCATTGAAGGGATAGGTGCTACTTCGGATAATTTTAAAACCGGGTTTATTGAAAAGGGAAAAGATTTTAAAATAGAATTTACAAAAATGGATAATATAGATTTTTCTAAGAAAAAATTAATTTCTGGAGAGTATGATGCAATTATAGTAATGAAAACAAATAATAAAATAGAATTTTACAAGAGTGGACTAGAAAGCATAAAGGCAGGTGTGGTTGAAAGTATTCTATCCACCTACGTACAAGAGTTTAATGTAATTACAGATATTAGCAAAGTAAATCCACATATAATAAATAGTTTGCTAAGTGATAGTAATGTGGATTATTCTACAATTACTTCTTTAAATAAAGAAGCTCAGCCCTCTTCTTTAGATTATTATACAATCGCAGAAATTGCTCTAATAATTATGTATTCAGGAATGACAGGGCTCTTTGGAATTGCACATGAAAAAAATTCAAAAACTAGAGAAAGAGTTTTGATAAGTCCAGTCAAAAAATATGAATTTCTTATCGGGAAAACAATAGGAGGAGTTATAGGTACAATTGTTCAGATTGCCATAGTTGTTTTATTTAGTAAATATGTGCTTCGTGCAAATTGGGGAAATGATATTTTTACTGTACTACTAATATTTATTTCTCAAATAGTCATGGCAATAAGTATAGGTGTTGGGCTTGGCTTTATTTTCAAAAATGAAAATACGGCAAATGGAATCTTGAATTTTATGATACCTGTAATAGTATTCCTTGGGGGAAGTTACATGTCTGTAGATGGTATTGGAAGCAAGACTTTTCAAGCAATAACCTATTTATCACCTGTAAGGTGGGTTAATAGGTCGATATTTGATGTTATTTATAATAATAATTATAATAAGGTTCCCACAGCAATTTTAATTAATCTAGGTATAGCAATAATATTTCTTGCTATCTCTTCCTTGTTATTTAGAAAGGAGAATGTTTAATATGAGAAATTTATTTTTGCTCGCACTTAATACATTGAAAATTACGTTCAGAAAAAAATCTAATATTATAGTGTACTTAATTCTTCCAGTCCTTATTGTTATATTTGTTATGTACGCTTATTCTTCAATGGATTCAAAGCTTAGAGTTGGCTTAAATAATAAAGCTACAAATGGAAAAATAGCTAAAGATTTTGTTGCTGCTTTAAATAGGGAGGATAAATTTAAAATTCAAGAAGTCGAAGAAGGAAATATAAATAATTTAGTTGCGGAGGGTCAGGTTGATTGTGTAATTACAATACCTGCTAACTTTGATGAAAGTGTTTACAATACTCAAATAAGTAAAATACAAATTACTGCAATAAAAGGGCAAGAGGCCACTGCTTGGGTTCAGAACTATGTGAATTATTATGTGAAAAGTCTCATTATGATAGGAAAGGCTTCTGGTGGGGACAGACAAACCTTCAATAAACTTTATGAAGGCTTTAAGGTTCAGACAATTACAGTCCAGAAAAATATAGTTAAGGATGACTCCCTTGATAAGTTAAAAACTGTTCAAAGTATAGGATTTCTAATAATGTTTATGCTTCAAGGAGCAACAACAACTTCAGGTCTTATTTTAAAGGAAAAAAGAGAGAGAACTTACTTTAGAATATTTTCTGCACCTGTAAACAGCCGAATATATATTGGTGCCAATATACTTGCTAATATGTGCATAATTGTAGTTCAATCCATTTTAGTAATATTCGTATCTAAGTATATTCTAAAATTGACTACTGGTGTACCCGATTTGCAGCTCCTTTTAGTACTCGTTATTTTTGGATTTGTTTGTGTAACATTAGGTATTTTATTAGTTGCTTTCTCAAGCACAACAATTCAAGGAGGAACCATGGCTACCTTAATAATAATCCCGACTTGTATGCTTTCAGGGTGTTTTTGGCCAATTGAAATTATGCCTAAATATATGCAGCAAATAGCCGATTTTTTACCTCAGACTTGGGCACTCGAGGCGATTAAAGAGCTACAGAACGGGAAATCCTTTTTAGTCATTGTGCCTTTACTTGGGATTCTTGTAGCCTTTGCACTAGCATTCTTTCTGATTGGTATGTATAAAATGAAGAGCAGTGAAAGTGCTAAAAATTTTATATAAATGGTATGGTCGTGCCACCCACGTGGCCAATGTCATCAAGTTAGTCTTCAAATAACTTACAATTAA
>CAYXOL010000103.1:0-11476 GCA_964467165.1 uncultured Clostridium sp. | reverse complement strand
ATAAATTTCGCTTTTTTACCTATTTCTCTGTTTAATTTTCAAAGACCAACTTGCTTTGCCATCATCTGACGACAAGGAGTATTGTATCATATAAATAAGAGTACAATTTAACTCCTTAGCCTACCTAGCTAGATTATCTTCATATTACTACATATAACTACAAATTTTTCTATGTTTCGCACTACGATACGCATGGCTAAGTATTTAAACAAGTATATATATAGTTACTATTCTTATTTTTATCTTCTATTCCGTTGAATGAATTTCAAACCTAATTATTTACTAAAAAGGCCAGTGATTCTATCTATAAAATTCATATTCTATTTTCTCCATTTTTTCTATTCTCCTATCCATATTTCTTCACAATTTCTACCGTTGATACACCACTTCGAAACATATGTTGACACCTCTGCATATTCCACATAGTTTTCAAGTATCCTCTGTTTTTAAATCGTCTATCACTAGTGTAGATACGACTATTTGCAATCCCTATTTTATTCTGAAGCTTCTTAAGTCGAATGGACAACTCATAGTCTTCCATGATATGAATCTCTGCATAGCCATTCAACTGTTCAAATAAACTTCTCTTTATAAAAATCCCTTGATCTCCAAATGCGATATTTCTGAATTTCACTCTAAGTGTGGAATTCAGAGCACATAACTTCATAATTGGCTGCTGTGAAATAAATTGGATTTTGAAGCAACCACTATAATGCTTTTCCAGTATCTTTTCCATTTCTTGCAATGCATTGTGTTCTAAGAAAGAATCACTGTGCAGAAACAACAAAGTATCTCCACCGCAGTGCTTAGCTCCAGCATTCATCTGCACTGCCCTTCCTTTTGAAGAATCAATCACAGCATATTCCAGTGGTATCATCTCTTTGCTTTTGTCTGTACTTCCACCATCTACAAATATGAGTTCAAAATCTCCTTTTACTTTTTTCATTTCCTCTAGGAACTTCTTTAATTTGCTTTCTTCATTGTATATGGGAACTATAATGGAAAGTTTCATTTTTTCTCCTTATTCTTTTATTATAAATTATTGAAATATTTTTTAATCATTTCTAAGAACTCTATGCTCAGATAGTTCTTAATTTTGTTGTAGGTGAACTCATTTTTTATGACTCTATCATTGGATTCGTATTCTACAAATGCCATGGCAGACCATGTGATACCTCGCAGACATGTGAAGATGAAATACTTTTGAAATCTATCTCTATTCACATCTGTGTATTTCTCATATTCTACTAAAAAATCTTCTATTTGTGTTTCTGTCAAAATCACGTCTGTCTTCCAAAATGTGGTGGTTGGTGCTAAAAAATGCGCAATATCTTGTTCTTTTTCTCCAATCACTGGCTTTTCCCAATCTATTATATATGAACCGTATGAACTTTTATTGATGAGGAAATTTCCAGAATTAAGCTCAGTATTGATGATGGATTTTGATATAATTTCCTCAAGGATGCCAAGCTTCAATGCTCTTTTCATAAAATACCAAATATATTTTGCGACTTCTTCATTTCTTTGTTCCCACGTCAGATATTGACTTGCCATGGTACTGCATTCATCATACAGGGCCTTAAATGGTTTTTCTGCAACGATAAGTCCATGCTCTTCGGGAATATCCAACATATGAATTTTGGAAAGCAAGTATGCTGCAATGTACATATCTGTATGATAATCAAGGGCTCTTCCTTCAAGAAATTCCATCTCTAACATACCATACGGAATTAGTTCCTGCTTGTTGTCACAGCAAAAAACTTTCGGTGTCACTCTGCTCTTTTCCAGAATTCTTAAGGCTCCATATTCATAAGCAATTTGATTGTCTAGATGCATTTGGCTCCCTGTGTTAATTCTGAGCACCCTTTTTTTCTTGCCATTTTGGTAGGCATAGTTGATATTGTATTCGCCTGCTCCAATAAATTCTACATCATCTGTATTCAGATAGGCTGCAATCAAGTCTTCTCTGGTATCGATATCTCGTATTGGATCCAATTCATATAGAGTAAGACCGAAGTCTTTGATTTTAGACAGTGTTTTCGCATATACACTTTCGTCTCCATATGCATCTATATTAAAGATTTCACTATGATTTTCTTTCATGCCAATGATGGTGTACCCACCGTCAAAGCTTGGATTAATGATGATATCATTGTTTTGAAGACCTTCAAAAGCTTTTTCGATTCTAGTAACATCTAACTTATACAGGTCACTGCCCATAAGTATTATACTTTGATAACCTAGTTTCAGCACATACTCTATGGCAGAGGACATTCTCACACCCAAATTCCCCTCTGTTTGCGGAATAAAAGTTGCGTCATCCTCAATGATTTCCCTCAATTTTTCTTTCTGTTCTTCTGGTGTGTAAAAAACAAAGATATCTTCTTTACTATCACGCAAAACGGTATACATGTCTTTAATCAATTTTGTTTGAATATCACAAGCTTGCTCTGGACTTACAAAGTTCAGTAGTCTTGTTTTGGTTTTTCCTGGTATTGGAACTCTAGTAAAAAATATAATTGCTCTTTCCATGTTCTCCCCCTGTTTTAACTTCACAACCTTAAGCTTTTCTTATAGATTAAAATCATATATCCTATGTACTTCCCACCGTTATACAATACCTACTTATCTTGCGACTTTCACAGTTAGCCTATTTCAATGATTCTATCCGAAAAAATAATCTTTCCGTCCTCTAGAGTAGTAATTTCCCCTAGATACTCATCAATACAGTTTATCCCTGTTTTACAGTTTAAATTTCTTGTTTTATCTACAAGAGCTACTGTTCCTTCAAATAAAAAGGCAATAGTATCACTCATTGAGAAAGCATCTTCTTTCTCGTGGGTGATCATAATTGTTGTTATACTAAATTTCTTTTGAATCTTCATTATGTAAGTCTTAACATAATTCTTTAGATTATTGTCCAGGCCAGTAAAAGGCTCATCCAACAAAAGCACCTTAGGCTCTACAGCTAAGGCTCTCATTAATGCCACTAGCTGCTCCTGTCCCCCCGAAAGCTGATGAGGGTATTTTTTCATATGCTCTTCCATATTAAAAAATTCAGTAAGAAAATTTACCTTTTCTCTAATCTCTTCTTTAGTTACCTTCCTCATTTTAAGGCCAAACTCCACATTTTCTCTTATAGTCATATGGGGAAATAATAGTTTTGCTTGATGTACCATGACTATATTTCTTTTTTCAATAGCGACATCATTTATAATATTCCCATCTACTAAAACACTGCCTCTTTTGGGAAGTAGAGCTCCTGTGATTATTTTGAAAATTGTAGTCTTTCCAACTCCACTAGGTCCTAAAATTGAAAAAAACTCACCATTTTCAATATTTAAATTTATATCTTTTAATATTTCATTTTTGCCAATAGAAAAATCTATACCCTTTAATTCTATTTTACTCATATCTATCCCTCACCTTAACCTCTTCTTTCTTACTATATTTTTACCGATTAATGATGTTACTATCATTACAATTACACCATAAAATACATACATTAATGTATATACTGCTGAAATATTTCTATTAGAATTAGTTATATAAGGGGTCATAATCATAGAAAAATTCACATGATTATTATTACCAATGAATAAATTAATAAAATATTGGGAATAGGAAATAATAAAAGCCATGACAAAGGACCCAATATACCCTTGAATATATATTGGTATATTTATATATTTAAAAGCTTGCCAGAAGGATGCTCCCAGTCCTCTAGCTGTTACTTCCTCCTCTATACCCCAAACTGTATAATAAGAATAGATCATTTTAAAAGCATAGGGCAATGAAAAATAAATATGTAAAATCAAAAGTGCAAAAGTTGAAGACAAGGGGCTTTTCAAAAACAGTTTATGACTTCCTAAACATACACTTATTACCGGCAATAGCATTGGTAAATAAAAAATACTTTCTAATGCAACCTTAGCTTTTAGATTTATTGAAATCAATAACCTAGATACCATTATACTGCTAATTGTAGCTACTAGTGCTACTTCCATGGAGAAAATCACTGATTTTATTCCAATATACCAATCCTTTGAAGTGAAAAAATACTGAAACCCAGCTAGGGTAAATGAATTAGGTAATATATCTGTAGTCTTCCAATTACTAAAAAAAGCCCAAATTACCATGGATAAAATTGGTAACATAAGAAAAGTCAAAATTATAAATAATATTGCTCTATAAAAGAATTTCTTCATTATAATATCTCCCCTTCGCCATGGCCCTTTATCATACTATAATATAAGAAACATAACACAATAGAAATCATAATCATAATCATATTTATAGCCATACCATAAACTCTATTAGATAGGTCTGAATTCAAATACGTCTTGTAGGCATATACCCCTATGGAAATAGGATTTGATGGTCCAAGATAATAAAATCCTTCATAAGTAAACATATTAAAGTTAAAAATTATTAAAAATGAAGTTACTATGGACCGTTTTGCCAAGGGTAATAGGATCTTTAATATATATTTAAATCTAGTACAGCCTAAATTCTGAGCTACAAAACTATATGTTTTATCAGCTTTCATAAAAATTGGTGCCACACAAAAGGCTACAAAAGGCAATTCCTTAAATATATTCAAAAGTATTACGCCTAAGCCATTGGAATTATAAATTAAATTAACATTAGCCTCTGAAATTCCTAGGGTAAACATAATATGATATAGTAAACCTCTATCGCTAAATGTATTGTAAATTAAAGTGGCTGCAGCAACGCAGGACAATAATATGGGTAATTTATATAAGAGACTCACAAAATTATTCGACCACTTTGACAGATAGTAGCCAGTGTAAACACCTAGAATAGTAGCTAATATTGCAGATATAAATCCTACTTTAGCACTAAAATATAAGCTTTTTAGGAAAACTGAATTTGTAAATAAATCCACATAATACTTAAATGTAAAATTATCAAAGGAAAGCTCAGGAATATATCCTAAGCTTTCTATAAAAGTATTAATAATAACATATACAGTAACTATAACTATTATTGATAATGCAGGCAAAATTAATAATATTCCTTGAATTCTTTTCTTTTGAGCATTATTTATCAAAAAGAATCACATCCTCCCATATCTTTTCGATTACAACTACTAAATCTGCTTTAAGCTCCGGCTTCTGATGCTTTGAAAGCTCTTCATATTTTAAGATTGAACTTTCATATTCCGCTGCCGGAGTTAGTGTTTTATCCAGGGCTGCTTGCTCCTCTGAGGATAATTTTTCATACTTTATTGATGGTAAATCTGCCCACCCTTCTAAGTTTGCCTTAGATATTTGCATCTCTGGTGATAGTGCAGCATTAATTACCTTTAAAGCCCCTTCAATATTTGGCGCGTTACCTGCTATTGCTAAATAGTGAGTATTGAAAGGTGTTCCTTTATCCCATACAGCAGTCTTCGTAGTTGAAGGCCAACTTTTACTTTTAACCATGCTTAAGGCTTTATTTGTTATATAATCCATTGTAATATATATTTCTCCATCCTTGTATAAGTTGTCTAGTTGAGCTGAATCTGAAGGGTATACCTGGCCTTTTTTCCATAGATAAGGTTCAATCTCCTTAAAATATTCTAAGGCTGGAGTAATAGCTTTCTTAACCGTGTCGTAACTAGGGTCTAAATCTTTTAACTTATCATAACCAACTATATCATATAATACTGTTCTAATGAAAGCTGAGCCTGAAAAATCACTAGCCTGAGGATATGTAAAACGTCCAGGGTTATTTATTACATACTCTTTAAGGCTTTGTGAATTAGTAGGTATTGACTTAACTTTTTCACTGTCATAGTTAACTATAAATTGAGCAGTTCCCCAAGGTGCTTCATATCCCTCCGTAGCATAACCAAAATCAGTAATCGCTGAAGCTCCTTTTAAATCATAGTATTTTTTTGCATTTTCTAAAGTATTTAGAAATGGACCATGTAAAAGATTATTTTTCTTTGCATAGTAAAAATTTTCACCATTAATCCAAATTACATCAATTGATCCAGTTTTAGTTGAACTTTTTTCATCCGTAAGTTTTAATAGAATCTCATCAATATTCATTGGAACACGCTTAAGCGTTACATTATACTTTTCTTTAACATATTTCCCTAATTCATTATCAATCCAAGAATTAACTCTTTCATTTCCACCCCAACCATAGAGGGTTACCGTTTGATTTTCCTTTACCTTATTTCCACAACCTGCAAAAACAACCACAGAAATCATTAACGTAAAAACTAAAATAACCCATATTAACTTCTTTTTTTTCATAGTTACCCCCTAAAAACTTAAAATTATCTTTGTATTCTATATATAACATTATAATGTATTTGAAAATTCTTCAGTTTCATTTCCAATAAATTTTCTTTTAATGATAAGTCCAACTAGAGTAAACACCACTGCGAGTACTCCCGCAATGGAGAAATACTTCCATTTATCATCACCTGCAGTAATGCCTGCAGCTCCAATTGTAAAAAATGATACTCCAGGAAACATAAATATAAAGGTATATAATGTATACTTCCAAAAACCAATATCCGTAACTCCGTATGCGAAATTTTGTAGATTATATGGAAAAATTGGAACCATTCTAGTAATCATAAGAACTATCAAATCACTCTTTCCATCCTTAGAAAATAATAGTTTTTTTAAGATTTTATTTTTTTCAAGCATTGGTTTAATTGAATCCTTTAAGAAAAATCTTCCCACTACAAAAGCAAGGGAGGCTCCAATTGTTGTTGCAATCAAACAAGAACATATACCAATCCAAGGTCCAAACACAATTCCTGCAAAAATAGCAAAGGTAACTCCTGGAAGAGCTAGAACTACACATCCTATAATTGTTAGAATTATATAAATACCCATGGCTAGTAGCATATTTTCTTCTACAGTATTTTTAAGAAAAGCTAAATTCTCTGTATTTCCTAAGTATTTAGAACATCCAAAGTGTCTATTTAATATAAATATTAGAATAATACTACCTACAAAGATAAATATTTTCACCTTATTTTTATTCTTATTCACGTGCACCTCCGACCATATACCAATATAGTATAATAATGACAGCGGCTTAAAATTTAGTTTTATATACTCAATTTTAAGCCAATCAATTTTATTTATATTTTTTTTGTTTTAATATGTCAAAAATAATAATTAGCACAAGTCCTAAGGTTATAATAATAAATAATACCCAATTGATTACTAAAAAGGGAATTTTATTTATATGAATTCCTTCCCTAATAATTGAAGCAGGTACTACCTTTACTCTTTGGAAACCATAAAGTATCATAGCATAAACTGTGCAAATAAACAAATTAACAGTGGTAAATACAGCAGTTAGTTTGAGTTGCTTCCTTCTTGGAATTGTGCTTAAAATTACAGATATAAGGATGAATGTTGCAAAAAATATGTACCCTATATTTACCCTCATTTCAAGCCATTCACTTTTAAAACTGGTAATTGCAATTACCATGGACCATAAAAAACTATTATAAATAATACTTATATATTTCATATAACACCTTTGAATTATTTAGCAAGACGAAAAGTAACTGTTACTACAGTACCATCTTTTGGTAATACACTTTCATCGCCATAGAATTTAACAATATTATTTTGCGTTGTTCCAGTTGGATATGATGCATCACTTGTAATACCTGTTGCACAGCTATCTAAACAAAGTACACATCCAGTATTATTTTTCTTAGCACTTTCAATGTTTCCACCAAAGCGTAAGTCCATTGGCTTTTCTACACTTGCTTTGATAACATCAGCAAAGGGAATTTCTTTATCTTGTCCCTCCCAAGTTACTACTGCGTTTAACTTGTCTCCAGCAACAGCTACCCCATTATCAGCTCCTGCTTTCATATCTGTTGCTTTTAAATTATTTCCAGCTTTAGCTCCAATATCAAGCAATGCTTGATAAAATTCTTTTTCATCTGCTAGACCACGAAGAACTGATTTTTCACCATTTGATCCTTTGGCAAAAACAATACCATGACGAGTTGATTCTGTAAAATATTTACCATTTACCTCACAAAGCATTTTTATTTCCTTTGCATCTTTGTCAACCACTAATACTTTTGCCTCAGTTTTTGCTACTTTTGGTGCTGTTTTACTACAAGCTGCAAGTGAGAATATAAGTGAAGCTACTAATAAAGCAGTTAATACTTTTTTCATTGTCATAATTATTCAATCTCCTTTTTATTTATATTTTTTTATTAAACATCTGTAAAACAGATTATTTATTTGCAATTAATTTTTTCTTTTGTTTTTCTACATAAATTTGCCTAAACAATATAACTAATGCTGATAGTGCAAATAAACATAATAAGCCTGTTACAAACAATTTTGCTCCTCCAGTTAACATACTTCCTACATAAGAGTAAATAATTGTTGCAGGTAATTGACCTAAACCAGTTGCAATAAAAAATGAACTAAATGACATAGAAGTTAATCCTGCCGCATAACTTACAATATCAAAAGAAATAAAGGGTAATAATCTGGCTATCAAGATACTTATTTTACCATGCTTCACAAAAAATTTATCGATTTGTTCTAGTCCTGTTTTGCTTGTCAATTTGATTACAACATCTCGCCCTAGAATCCTAGCGATATAAAAACAAACTACTGCTCCTGCCATGGCACTAGTCCATGAAAGAAGTGCTCCTTGCCACCAACCAAATAGGTTTGCATTAGCAAAGGTAATTAAAAAGGCAGGTAGCGGTGCAGCTATAGACTGGAATATCATTAATAAAAAAGAAATGACAGCTGCATAAGCTCCATAGGATGCTACAAATGCACTAACAAGTGTGAAATCTCCACTTGCAAACATTTTAAAGATAGTATTAAATGATCCCTTTATAGCTGGGACAAATAAATAACTTAAAACTAAAACTAAAAGTAGTAGGATTATTATAATTTTACTAATTGGACTCTTTTTCTTATTAGGTGTGTTTTCCATTTAGTTCCTCCTTAATTCGATATTATGATCTTCTATTTTAAAAAGCCTTTTTCCATTTCATAGGTTTTTTGTGCGTAATTTAAAAAACCCACATTATGTGTACTTATAAAAATTGTTGTTCCTTTAGAACTAATTTCTTTAAAGAATTTCATCACCATTTTTGAGTTTTCAGGATCTAAATTACTTGTAGGCTCGTCTGCTATAAGTATTTTGGGATTATTTATTAATCCTCGTATAATTGAAACCCTTCTTAATTCGCCTCCTGATAGCCTGGCTGGATATTCATCCTCCATTCCTTTGAGTCCAACTTCCTCCAAGAGCTCCATTGCTCTAGCTTTCACTATTCTTTTTCTAGATGATAAATATGCAGGCATACATATATTATCTAGAATTGTAAAGTTCGATAATAAATTTTGACCTTGTAATACATATCCTATTGTTTCATTTCTTAGAAGAGCTAATTCATTTTTATTTTTTTTTAAAACTTCACTTCCATCAATGAAAATCTTCCCGGATGTAGGTGTTAAAAGCCCAGCTACCATATTAAGCAAAGTGCTTTTTCCACAACCAGAGGGACCCACTATACATGCAAACTCACCCTCTGAAATCGATAAATTTACATCGTTTACTGCTAAGAACATTTCATTTTTTCTTTTATATTCTTTGCTTAGGTTTTTTATTTCTAAAATCATTATTCATTCTCCCTTATGAGCAAATAAGGCTCTTCTTTACTTGTTTTATAGGCAGAATAAACAGAAGCTACAAAACCTGTCAGCACAGACACCAGAATGCATTTACTAGATACCAATAATACGTCTTTGAAGGCCATTTCGAAATATGGAATTCCAAAACTCATACCAATGAAATTTCTAAATAACAATAGCAATCCATCTGATACCAAACTCCCAAGGACTCCCCCAATGATACTAATAATTAATGCTTCAATTATTATCATTGAAAAAATTTGTCTGCCATTGGCACCTAAGGTATATAGAATCCCAAATTCTCGTTTTCTTTCATTAATAGTAATAGTAAAAATACTTATCAAGGCCATAGCCGTAGCTATAAATAATAGTACAATTAAAATGCTACTATAAGCTGTAAACTTTTTAAGTTCTGTAGCTATTCCACTAAAAAGGCTATTTGCTGTATATACTCCAATATCGTCACCATCATATACATGTTGAATTTCAACAGCTAATTTTTCAGGAGAATACCGTTCCTCTGCGTCTATTGCTATCATGGATATTAGATTTTCGCTATTGTCTAATTTTAAATTATCATTTGCACTCTTAGAATTTGTAAGTTCAAAGACAGTATCGAAACTCATAAATACAGAATTATCATATCCCATTGCAGTTTTTTCCAGCTTAGCAACAACCAGAAAGTCTGTATTATAAAATGTAACTTTTTCTCCAACTTTCGCATTAACCTCATGTCCGACTACAACTTGCCCTTTTTTTAATTCTAGTTTTCCTTGAGTCTTAAGCCAGGGCTCTATAACAAAATCAGTTTCTGGATCAATAGCAATTAATTGTACTGCTGCCTCACAACAGGCTGCATCCAACGTAGCTATATATAGCTGTGGTGAAATTTTTTTTACCCCTTTTACTCCTTGTAACTTATTTACCCACTGACGCTGAAAATATATTGTGCAAGGTTTCCCCATAAATAATGAATCCTGTAGTTCTTCTGAATTCTTATCCGGAACAACAATGACCTCAGCTCCCATTCTATCAGTTGTATTTATAATTCCTCTTTCCATATTCAGCATTAGCATAGTGCTAAAAACTAATGCAAAAGTCTGTAAAAATACAAAAAATATCATAAATCCATTACGAAAGGCTCTATGTTTTATGTTCTGCATGGAAATGGAGAAAATATTTAATTCCTTCTGTTTTTTCATTTTTTTAATTCCTCTTCATTCGTTTAAATAAGGATATGCAATTAAAAATGGAAACAGCTGTGGTAAGCCCTCCAATAATATAAATACACGGAAAAGTCATGCTTTGACACATCATTGTTTTTTTCATACAGCCACCAATAAGAACACTTGGAATTAAAATAGCCATAACTCCTAAAGCAGTGGTCATAATACAAATACCAAACTGAATTTCCTCTGATTTAAAAATTAGTATAGCAATTCCTGCTACTATAAGTATAATACCAATTGAAATTTCTGCCTGTGCAGACCACCAGCATTTCATAATAGTTTCCCCCTTAGGACAAACTGAAAATAATGTATGGGGTCCTATCGCAAGTAACACTCCAATAATAATAAAATAAATACCATATATTGCTTTTTTCTTCATTTTTGCTCCTTTATGTTTACATATTTATCACAATTATATGCTAGCAATATTTTTTATGATTGTCCAATAGGTATTTCCTATTTTCATAGCTGTATCTATAGATAAATTCAATAGTCATCTCCATTCATTTGATAACTTATTTACACAAAATAAAAGCCACTAAGTTAGACTTAGTGGCTTTTTCTTACCTGGCGACGACT
>CAYXOL010000102.1:0-11738 GCA_964467165.1 uncultured Clostridium sp. | reverse complement strand
TTAATACGAAAGTATTAACCTAAGTAGTTGAATCTTGTGAAACTACCGTTCTGTGACAGAAACAGAATGAAAAACTATGAACAATCAATTTGTCATAGTTTTAGAAATCAGGATTATTATGTTGTCACCAAGTAAAAAAACATCCATAAAATGGGGTATAGCTGCTCTATCATTGGCACTTCTTGTAGGATGTACCAGTATAAGTAGTCCAGGTAGTCCCACAAGCAGCAATGAGAATCAAACATCCTCTACTGCAATCACTGAGTCTAATACTAAGCCAAACCCTACTACTTCATCATCTTCAACAACTAGTGACTCTAGCTCAATTTTATATAAGAATACTCAATACGGCTTTAACTTTATATTACCTAAAAGCTGGCAAGATTATTTTATTATCAATGGAAATTGGCAGGGCAATGATGCAACATCTGGTAAGGTTACTGAAACAGGCCCTTTGATTTCAATTAGACATCCTCAATGGACTTCTAAAAATCCACGGCAGGATATTCCTATTCTAGTATTTACCCTTGACCAATGGGAATTGCTTCAAAAAGAAGCATTTCATATAGGAGCTGCTCCATTTGGACCAGGCGAACTTGGTAGAAACAGTATTTATGTTTTTGCCCTTCCAGCACGTTACAACTTTGCATACCCCATAGGGTATCAAGAAGTGGAAGATATATTAAAAAAACATCCTCTTAAGCCCATTCAAATATCTCAAAGCACTGACTCAAAAACATCTGTGCTTTTAAATATGATGGCACTTGCAAAACAAGGAAAAATTATTAATTGTGACTTTGCTACTAAAACAACAACCATAGCCACTGTTATGAAAGCCTGGGGACAGGCGAATAAAACAGATTATATAGCAGCAGCCAAAGGAACCTATGCCACCTATACAACCCATAATGCCGTGTTTGGTTTTAACAAAGGAGATCAAATATTTGAAATTCGCTCTTTCGATACCCAACTAAAGAGCTTATCCTTAACTAAAGTCATAGAGATTTTCGGAACGCCAGCCTATAATTCTAAGACCAGTAACGAAGAAATAATTGGATATACTGCAGGCACGGAATTTAAAATAGAACTTGTATTTAGTCTTCCTACAAAGGATCATCCCAGCCCTGTGATAGAGCATTATAATGTTCTTTATCCAAGAGGAACTGTTAATTCTATGGCAGATGACTCTGGACGGCAGTGGTAATTTTTCACTTACAATAATTTTACCTCCCTAATGATACTATTTCAAAGTAAATACATCCATAGATTTGTATAAATCAAATCCATGGATGCTCTTTTTTAAATTCTACTCTATAGGGAAGATTTTTTTCTTATTTATTCCTAAAAAAGACTCTACTAAAAGGTAACTATAACTTTAAATAAATCTCCATCCACGTTTACATTTAACTTACCACCTTGGAGTTCTACAAAACTTTTAGCGATAGCTAGTCCCAGGCCCGAGCCTTCTGTATTCCTTTCTTTGTCACCCCTTATGAATCTTTCCACTATGTCATTCACATCAAAATCTATTTCACTTGCAGTCATGTTTTTTAATGTTATCTCAACCTTATCTTCTATAGAAACAATATCAATATATACTCTAGAGCCTTGCATAGCATACTTTGTTATATTAATTATAAGGTTTTCAAACACTCTAAACATCCGCTGGCTATCCAACTGTAATGTTACCTTCCCCTCTGGATACCTTGTTTTGACTATTAGCAACGCCTCTGCTATTTTATCATCTAGTTCCAATAAGGTTTGTTTCATTAAGTCCACAACATCCACATCAACCATATTTAAATTTATATTTCCACTTGTAGCCTTACTTACTTCAAATAAATCCTCAATTAATTCCTGTAATCTTTGCGATTTTCTATCTATTGTATCTAAGTACTCCTTACGTTTCTCCACTGTAAGATTTTCATTCTTTAATAAATCCACATAAGTAATAATAGTTGTTAAAGGAGTCTTTAAATCATGAGATACGTTAGTAATAAGCTCTGTCTTCATTCTTTGACTCTTTACCTCTTCCTTAACTGCCTTTTTAAATCCCTTTTGTATACTTTCAATTTCTTTTTTAAAATCATTAAACACGCCCAAATTTTCTTCAATAGTTACATCCAAGTTACCCTCTGCTATTTTATTTGTAGCTTCAAAAAGCTTATTATATTTATTGCTAACATCATTATAATTTTTTCTTATAACTTGAAACAGTATTGCAGTATATATTATAGCTACTATTATTCCCAAAACCCACATACAACTCATTATTGATAATATTAAAAAATTTATTCCTAAAATCATAACGAGTTTCTTAGTATTTTTTTCTTTTAAATCTATATTTCTTATATAACCATATAACCTTTTATTAACTCTAAAGACACCGCTTAAAATTTTATATGTAAGCGAATTTCCCATTACATATTGCTTAATTCCAATTTTAAAAATATATTTTACAATAGTAACACCAATAAATATTATTAAAAACCCTACTACCCAGTAAATAATATTTATTGCACTTATTAAAGTAGCATTAATTCGCGTGTTAACATATATTTGTGAAAAATTAATTAAGTCTCCTTTTATTGTACTTTTTATTATAAAATAAGATGGCTCATTGCAGATAAATATAAGTGTAATAAAAATTATTAAACTAATTGTCTCTATAGGCATTTTTACAATTTTTTTAAAACCAATTAACTCCTTTGATATCTTATATGGTGTTATAAGCGAAATCATTAATATAAGAAGCAAGGCTATTCCTACAAATAATAATGCTACTTCTCTGTATGAATTATTTTCGTTAATATTTTTATAATTAACTATTGAATCACTATATTTTAATTCTCTTGGAACAGCATAAACGTAACTCATATTTTTAATGGCTTTCATTTCCAAATTATCAAAGCGCCTAGGATTACTATTTCTAAATTCTGAAGTTACTACATTCCTATCCGCACCATAGATTTTTTTAATATTGCTTTCTCCATTAGCATCATAATCAATAACAATATAAAAGCTATATTTTTTATTAATATCTTCAATAACAGAACCATCCATTTTGTCATTCAATAGAACTTTTATTCCACCTTGATTCCTCTCTTCAATTAATTTGGTATCTGTTTTTACAGCATAATATTCTAAGTTCCCAAAATATTCATCCAGATTTTTCTTATCATCAATCATCTTTTGATTAAATTCTCTTTTATTCTCTTCCATATTTTCTTGTGTATAATCATCATATTTTTTGTCTAGATTTAAAATAGTATCCCATGGTTCTACCTTAATTTTTTCTTTATTTTTTAAAATATCAAAATATATGCCATAATTGCTATTGCTTATATCATTTAAAAATTCACTTTTTTCAAAAATATTATATTCATATTTTTTTGCCTCTTTCTCTATTTTAGGATATGAAGAATACATACCTAAAGAAACTGTTATTAATACAAGCAAAATAACAGCACTTATAATATATTTTGCATTATTGCTTTTCGATTTTATATCCAACTCCCCACACCACCTTTAAATATTTTGGGTTTTTCGAATTTATCTCTATTTTCGACCTAATATTTCTTATATGAACCATTATTGTATCTGTGTTTACTGCATGTTCATTCCAAACTCTTTCATATATTTCTTCCGCTGAAAAAACCCGTCCTGGGCTTTTCATAAGTAAGTTAAGAATCTTAAATTCACTAGGGGTGGTTTTTATGAAATTGCCATCTACAGTTACTTCCCTCGTCTCTGTATTGAGCTCGAGTCCCCCTATCAGAAAAACATGATCCACTGCACTATTATTTTTTACCATATTTGAAAATCTGCTATATCTTCTTAACTGCGAATTTACCCTCGCTAAAAGTTCAAGAGGCCTAAAGGGTTTTGTAACATAATCATCCGCTCCAATATTTAATCCCATTATCTTATCCACCTCTTCAGATTTTGCTGATAACATTATTACTGGAAATTCATGATTTTCTCTAAGCTTCATTGTAAATACTATTCCATTCATCCTAGGCATCATCACATCCACAATTGCTAGATGTACTTTCTCATTTTCTAATATTTCTAAACCTTCTATGCCATTTGAGGCTATAAAAACCTTGTACCCCTGATTTGTTAAGTAATCTTGTATCCCAATTGCTATATCCCTCTCATCTTCCACAACTAAAATGTTATATACATCCATTTCGCATACCTCTTTCTACCATAATACTCTAATTATACAATATCAAATATAAAATGTATTAATTAGCTTCTACATATCTACTTTTTAACTTTATAATCATATTTTCATCATCCCCTTCGGCTCATGATTTTATAATACTCTTAACCTCTAAAGATAATGTTATGTTAATTCTAAAGATTTTCTAAAGATTCACAGGGGTCAGACCCTTGAATAAGTCATTTGGAAAATCTGAATATTAAAAAAGGCCTAAATTACCTTCTGGCATTTCAAGACCTTTTAAAAATCAGTAATATTACTATTATAAATAATGTTTATTGTACCAATAATCTTTGTATGCTTTTTTATATTTGAAATGTTAACACTTGGAATTAACCTCTTTTACTAATTTCCGCTGTTATTAATCCTTTTGAAATATACATAGCATTTATTAGTTTATTAAAGCGAGTGTAATGAGGACTACTTTTATCAAATTTCGCCTGTCCCTTTTCACATTTACTGATAACTGATGCAATAGGGCGTAGGGAGTCTATCAATTCTTCTTTTGCATATTTGTCTATAATATCTTCATCTGATATTAATGCCTTTGAAATATATAGAGCTTTTATCCTGTTCTTAAGCAGTGTGTGCTGTGACGTACCCTCCGCAAATTTAGGCTGCATTTTTTCACAATTAGCGATAGTTGAATATACAACTTGTAAAGCATCTGCCAACTCTTCTCTTGTATATTTTCCCATAGTATTTCACCTCAATTTCATATGTATTATTACTAATTTATACATAACTCAAAATCTATCGCATAATTACATGTAAACGAACTTATTCTTGTAGCTTTATCCACTACAAGTGATTTTGACACCAATGTCAGGTACTGTAGCTCATTGAAATAGCAGAAGAATTTTACTTAACACTTTTATCTAAAATATATACCGCAAAAGTTTTTTCTGTTTTTGAATCATAATATACCGATAACACTACTTCGTTATATTTAAAATTACTATATCCGGAACTGATATTTTCATTCACTGGTTTTCCAAATACATTTTTGAAACTACTTATTTTATCACCAATTTTTATCCCCTTAAAGTCAACATCATTCTTGTTAATGAATACCTGTTGTACTGGTCCAACTCCATAGTCTTTAAACCAAACCCTAATGCCTGATTTTGGAAATTCAAGTCCTCCTTCATCAATAGTAGTTGGTTCTTCATGAAGAGTACTGATAAGTTTTTCTTTATCCAATCCTATTAATTTAATATATCTTTCAAAATCATTGTTTTTTTCATCAACTTGTGCAACAACCTTCTCAGTCATTACTATATTCTTGCGAATCGTATTTTTTGACATATGTGCGTAAGCTTTAGCTCCTCCCACAACTACTACTGCAATTAGCGCTAATACAACTATTCCTTTTGATTTCATAATATTCTCACTCCTTATAATTTCAACTTAAATTTAATCTGTTTTATTTCCTTGCTACAAGTAAAGTATATAATAAGTATTTATACAAACTATATATTATTTGTAAAGTAGTTGTAAAATCAATCTAATTGAATACTATTTTTATAGTTGTACCTTCATTTAGTTCACTTTTTATTTCTAATTCAACTTCAAGAATCTTTGCTATTTCAGCACATATAGCAAGTCCAAGCCCCGCACCATTATTAGCTCTAGTTCTAGATCTATCAACCACATAAAAGGCTTCAAAAACTTTAGGTATCTCTTCTTCTGAAATTCCTATACCTTCATCTTTTATTTCAATCACAATTTTACTTTCTTTATTTTTATATACATTTAAATATATATTACTACCTTCTTTTGATGCTTTAATAGCATTGTCAATGAAATTACTAATTAAATTTCTAATTAAATCTCTTTCTGCAATAATTTCATATTCTTCACTATAAATTATTAAGTTTATATTTTTCTTCTGCAATTTAGGCTTTAAAGCATCTTTTAAATCTATCAATATATTTTCTATGTTTTCTTTTCTCATTTTGAAATTATCTCTTTTAAGCAACGTCAAATCCATCATTTTCCCTGATAGCTCTTCTAGCCTTTTTCCTTCTTCAAATATATGATTTAACCCTTCTATAAATATTTCTTCATTATATGAAGTTAACCGAAGAAAATCAGCATATCCAATTATGGAAGTTAATGGTGTTTTTAATTCATGAGTGAAGTTATCTATGAATCTTTGTTTTTCTTCAGCTTTAATTTCCAACTCATTTATTTTTTCCTCAACAGCAGATGCCATTACATTAAAATTTTGTGCTAAAATGCCGATTTCGTCTTTAGAATTAATTTCTACTCTTTTTGAATAATCACCCTTTGATACTATTTTTGTGGTGCTTATTAGCTTATCTATAGGACTTGTAATATACTTGCTTAGGATATACATACCAATAGCTAAAATTATAGTTACCATCATTGATAATTCAATAAAAAAATTATATTGTTCTTTTTTATCGTTGTAAATATATGTTACATCACGGATATATGAAAATTTTAAATCCTGACCTTGTATCTTTACTATATTAGTTATAAATAATATGGTTCTATTTTCTACATCTCTTATAATATATCTCCTTTTATCAGAAAGTCCATTTTTCAGTTCTTCTCTCTCTCCCAAAATCTTAAAATTAAGGTTGCTAAAAACCACATTATTTTTTTCATCTAAAACCTCTAAATAAATATCTTTAGAATTAACTTTGCCTAAATAGTTTTTAATAATTTTTTTATAGTTATCTTCAATTTTCTCAGTTGCATACATATATAAATAATTATTTGAAATCATATTATAATAACTAATTTCTGCTGAAATATTATTGTGTTCACCGAGTGACCTATCTATCTCTCTTTTCAAGCTTAAATTATGACTATTTTGTATTAAAAAAATACCCCCAAAATTAAATATTAATAAAAATAGCAATAATGAATATATAAATATCTTCTGCCAAAATTTCATTTATATCTCCAATCTATAACCAATTTTATATACAGTTTTTATTTGTTCCTCTAAATCAAGTTTTTTTCTAATCTTTTGAATATGCATATCAACAGTTCTAGTCTCTCCTAGGTAATCGTATGCCCAAACTTTATCTAGAATTTTTTCTCTGGTTAAAGCTATTCCTTTGTTTTCAACCAAAAGTCTTAAGAGTTCGAATTCTTTCATAGTTAAATCTACAATTTCACCCTCATGTCTTACAATTCTCTCTTCTATATGTATCTCTATATTTTTAAAAACTAATTTGTTACTTTTCTTACCATAACGTCTTAAAACTGATTCAACTCTTGCTAGGAGTTCTAAAGATTCAAATGGCTTTACTATGTAATCATCGGCCCCCATTTTTAATCCCTTCACTCTATCTGCTAACGAATCTCTGGCCGTTAAAAAAATTACTGGAACATCTATATTCTTTATTTTTTCCATAACACCAAAACCATCTATTTTAGGAATCATAACATCCAAAATAATTAAATCAAATTTTTCTTTTTCAATTAACTTAATTGCTTCTTGTCCATCATAAGCTTGTTTAGTATCATAATTAACTATGCTTAAATTCAACTTTATTATATCTGAAATCGTTGGATCATCTTCTACTATTAATATCTTTTCCATTTTTATCAATTCACTCTCCTCACAAATGTTATTGTTTAAAAGCAAATGTACAGTTTTACCACTTCGCTAATAATATTATACTGTTCATTATTTCCTTAATTACGTTCATTATATCTTATTTTATATGATATCAGTCATGTTTTCCAACAGTATTCATGGAATGCAGTAAGTACAACAATTTATTAACAGTTGTATATTATACGAATAGTATCTATTACTTCTTTCTATGTGCTCCAAAACTATTATTAAAAAACTTACCAGTTCCATAAAGACTGCTTTTCCCTTCGCCCACAAGGATTTGATTATCCATAAAAAATAGTAAGCTATACCCAGCCTTAGTCAATATTCCATAATAAGGTGTTACTTGATTATCTCTACCATACTTGACACCACGCATTGTAATGTTTTTACCGCTGCCCGTCCCCAACGCCTCGAACCGTATTGTATAACAGCGATACGAAAACCCACGATTAATATTCTCAATAATAATATTGTCCATTGTAGAATATTCCCCATTTTTACTGACCAAAAAAGCACATGGGTAACTTCCTAAAGTAGTAGCCCATCCACAGTTTCTAATAGTTAAATCCCTTACACAACATCCACTACCATTTAAGTAGAAAGCAATAGGAAATCCTTCAATAGTACAATTAATTAATGACCAATCATCATACAATATAAATGCATATGGGGCTCTGAACATAGTATCTAACTGTGCTAGTGAGGTAGCTACGTTATAACCATTATGAACTAATTGGGTATTAAAGAATTTAATATTTTTAGAGACCCCGTAAAAAGATGTAGGGGTTGAAGTTATTGTATTCGTAATGACAAATTTACTATCCCGAACAGTCATTCCGATTATAGCACGGTTAGTAAGCCATCCTGAGCAGGAACTAAATTTCACATTATCAAGAGTTAAATCCATTCCACCATCATAGGCAAAAGGCGTACCATTTGAAGATTCTATATTTCTAGCTGTATGCCCTATTCCTGACATTTGCATACCATTGTCAATAACCGCATTTTCATAGGTAAAAAAACCACAACAAGCATGGGTATCTAAAGAAGCACCGAAGGAATTTGTTATATATATTCCAGTAGCTTTAACATATAAAGGACATGCATATCCAGAGCCACCACCGGAAAGACCATGGCGACAATTTTTTATATGAACATCCTCTATGAATACTCGTTTACTTCCATCTACTACAACAATTCCATAATCTAAGCCTAAATCTACTGTACCACCCTCTGCATAAATAGTTTTACATGATACATCAAAACTTCTATTTATTATAATACCAGCATAATTGTTCTTTTTTGCTTTTATTCGTTCAATCCGTACACCATTACAATATTGTATATTAATCCCTGTGCCGTAACTTGTGGTATCTCCATCTCTAGTAATAGTCAAATCACTAATCTCAATATTTTTTGTTGGTGTAAAAGCTTCCACCCCCTTAGTGGTAGCTAGTGGCAACGTTAAAAAAGCTGACTCTGTAAATGTAATATCAGTAGATGTAGCACTAGACACCTCAAAAATTTCCCCTTTTGTATAATAAGTTCTGATGACTCCTGCCTCCCACCCGCTAGTAAACATATCCTTGGACTGAAAACAAATTGAATCACCTGGTTGTACAGAATTATTAATAGTATTAGTTTTACCCCCTGTGTTTAAATCTGTAGTTTGAGTTAAAGCCATGAGTGTAGGAACTTCCGTTTGAAAAGCAGAAGCTTCATTATTGGCTTTTAAGTCGATAATAGTTAAGTCAATTCCCGCTCCTAGTATTCTAATATTTGATTTTAACATAATAGATGCAGTAGTATAGTAAGTCCCTTCTGGTAAATAAACTATTCCACCCCCTGATAAATAGGTCATGTCAATAGCAGATTGAATTGCAATTGTATCATCTGTGACTCCGTCACCTATAGCACCAAAAGTTTTTACATTATACATAATTTCACTTCCTCTCTATAATTAAGCTATCAATTCAATAATTTATTTACTACACTCTATTCTACACTTAATAAACAATTCTTATGAATATAATAACATTATTAATTGAAAAATCTTCCTTGCTCTAATTCCTTACTTTCTATAAGGTGCTTGCATCATCCACCTAAAAAAGAAAAAAGTCACTTGGATTATGTGAAATCCTAGTCACCTTTTTCTATATACTAAAACATGCCAAAAGCATCAATATTCATAGCACTTACTGCCCTTCCTATATATGATGTTAATTATTCTCTTTATTGCTAGCAATCCAGCCTTTCATAATTAAATAGTAACTGTTCCCGTAGCTACTTGATAAATAATATATATTGCTCCAAAAGCAATTAAAGCCGTTATTATCCATTGCCTTTTTGTTAACCAATTCTTTTCACCATTTTCTTTTCTAGCCATGGCGAAAAAAACAATTCCAGGAATATAAGCTATAAAGCAAAGTAGAGTATAGTTTATCCCTGATGCTGCAATTGCCCAAATTTGAAAAATTGCTGCAATAAACCCAATTATAATTTGTTTTATTGCACCCTTTTCATATCTATCTATATAAGATATTTTGAATTGATACATTCCAACAAATAAATAACAAATTAATATTGACGCAGTACAGAGAGAGTAAGCAAATTGGTATGCTTTATCTGTAAATAAGAAAGTAAAAAGAAATAGTTGAATTAAAGCTGCTGTGACCATCAAAGAAAAAGTAGGTGAGCCAGCCTTATTTACTTTACCAAATATTTTGGGAAGTAATTTTGCACGAGCCATTAAAAGAGTTGTTTCAGCTGGTAGCATTGTCCAAGATAACCATGCACCTAAAATTGAGATTATTAACCCTATGTTTATGAAGGTGGCTCCCCAAGATCCAACAACGTCTTTTAAGATAAAGGCCATTGCGGGAGTAGCTAAGTTTGATAATTGATCTTTACTCATAAGTCCATAAGGAATTATGGAAGTTAAAACATAAATAATTAATAGACCTATTAATCCAAGAATAGTTGCCTTGCCGGCGTCAGATTTCTTATTAGCACGGGAAGACAGCATTGAAGCTCCTTCTATACCAACAAAAACCCACATCATTACCATCATACAACTTTTAACTTGTGTGAATACATCTGAAAAATTAAAATTAGTAGATACATTTCCCCAAAAATGAAATGAAAATAAATCCACCTTAAAAGCTATAATACCTATGACTATAAATAAAAATATTGGGATTAATTTAAATATAGTAACTATTGTATTTATAACTGCGGCCTTTTCAACGCCTCTATTAACTATGAAAATAAGTGACCACATAAAAATACTAGCACCAATGATTGATGGAATATTTTGACCATTTCCAAAAATAGGAAAGAAATAAGAAAGTGTACTCATAAGCATTGTGGCAAAGGCTACATTGCCAAGCCAAGCGGATAACCAGTATCCCCATCCACTAACAAACCCTCCAAATTTTCCAAAGCCCTCTTCCGCATAGCTGAATATACCATTTAATTGAGGTTTTTTTATTAATAAATTATTAAAAGATAAAGATAACATTAAAATACCAAAACCGACAATTATCCATGCAATAATTGCTGCTCCTGCCGCCGCACCTGATGCTAAATCACTAGATATATTAAATATACCTGCACCTACTGAGGAACTAATAACTAGTGCTATTAATGAAACCAATCCTAGTTTTTTTGAACTATCAGACATTTATACCTACCCCTTTATCCTATGTTTTTATCCTATAAAATTAATTGGCAAGGGCAAAATTTTCACCCTTGCCAATTAATTTTTTATATATTGAAATCATAATCCAATTATTAAATCCTTAGCAATATAACTTTTTCAAACTATTTTTCATTAGTCACCAAGTGTAGCAACCATAACTGCTTTTATAGTATGCATTCTATTTTCAGCCTCATCAAATACTATTG
>CAYXOL010000101.1:0-12483 GCA_964467165.1 uncultured Clostridium sp. | reverse complement strand
GTTAAGCTTCAATGCGCCAATGGTACTGCAGGGGTGACCTTGTGGGAGAGTAGGTTGTAGCCAGGTTAATACTAAAATAGAAATATTTTAGTATTTCATAAGGCTCCTTGGTCAAGCGGTTAAGACACCACCCTTTCACGGTGGTAACAGGGGTTCAATTCCCCTAGGAGTCACCATATATGTATTGCAGGTGTGGCGGAATGGCAGACGCACTAGACTTAGGATCTAGCGCTTTACGGCGTGGGGGTTCAAGTCCCTTCACCTGCACCATATTTACTAAGCGGGTATAACTCAATGGTAGAGTGTTAGCCTTCCAAGCTAATTACGAGGGTTCGATTCCCTCTACCCGCTCCAAATATGCCTTGGCATATTAATTAAAAAGTGTCTTTAGCTCAGTTGGATAGAGCAACGCCCTTCTAAGGCGTGGGCCGGGGGTTCGAATCCCTTAAGACACACCATATTGGGATATCGCCAAGCGGTAAGGCACCACACTTTGACTGTGGCATTCGTAGGTTCAAATCCTTCTATCCCAGCCAATACGGTTTACTAGCTCAGTTGGTAGAGCACATGACTTTTAATCATGGTGTCCGGGGTTCGATTCCCCGGTAAGCCACCAAAACCTAATAAGGCTCCTTGGTCAAGAGGTTAAGACACCACCCTTTCACGGTAGTAACAGGGGTTCAATTCCCCTAGGAGTCACCATAAAAAAGTTCTTGCATTTGCAAGGACTTTTTTGATTACAATTTTTTATCTTGCTAAATAAGTATGGATATATCCACATAAAATACTATTATAATTGTGGATAATGTTGATAACTTTTATAAAACGGTGTATATTTATAAAAATGGAGTTGAAATTATGTTTATAGATAAAAAAATTTTTATCGGAGAATTTATAAAAAGACCAAATAGATTCCAAGCTTATGTAAATTTACATGGCCAGGAATTAATGGTTCATGTTCCGAATACAGGAAGATGTAAAGAGATATTAATTCCTGGCTGTAAGATTTTATTAAGAGAAGAGCTTAATCCTACTAGAAAGACATTATATGATCTAATTGCAGGGTATAAAGGTAATAAAATCATCAATATAGATTCACAAATTCCTAATAAGGTTGTTGATGAAGCCTTAAAAAATAAAAAAATAGAAAAGCTTATTAAGTATAATATAATAGAAAGGGAAAAAACTTTTGGAAGTAGTAGATTTGATTTTAAATTATCTAATGATAGGGGAGAGGAGTATTATCTTGAAGTAAAGGGCGTAACCTACGAGGTAGAGGGTAATAGCATGTTTCCAGACGCACCAACTGGCAGAGGAAGAAAGCATTTATTAGAGCTTATAGAGGCTAAAAAAATGGGTTTTGGAGCAGGAGTACTATTTCTTATTCAAATGGATAACATAGATTATTTTTCTCCCTATGATGATATGGATATTGCTTTTGGAGATGCCCTAAGATTAGCTTTTGCTAGTGGTGTTGATATTTATGCTTATGAATGTGAAGTTGGGGAAAACTTTATAACCTTAAGTAAGCCAGTTGAGGTTATCCTATAAATATTTTTACAGGCATTATTAATAATTACTTTGAAATAAGTAATTATTAAATTATATTTAAAGTAATAAATTTATGATTGAAATACAGCTTAGGGAGGGGAAAATTTGAAATTTACATATTGTCCGATTTGTGGAAGAAAATTAATTGATAGAGATAGCTGGGATGAGGGTGCGGTTCCATATTGCCCTGTAGATGATATTATGTATTTTGATACACCAAAACCTTGTGTGGTAGTAGCAGTTATGAAAGGCAAAGAAATTTTACTTCTTAAACAAAGTTATATTTTTAAGGATTCAAAGGTATTAGTATCAGGATATGTGACAAATGGAGAATCGGTTGAAGAAACTGTATACAGAGAAGTTAAAGAGGAAACAGGAATAACTGTTGGTGATATAAAATATTTGGGAAGTGACTATCTAGCTTCTAAAGAGATTATAATGCTAACTTTCAGTGCTACTTATATTGAGGGGCAAATAACTAAGTCATCTGAAGTTGAATGGGCTGATTGGAGCAATATAGATGATGCTATCTGTGAAATGAGGGAAGATGAAATCGGAAAACGAGTTATTAGAAAAGTACTAAGGGGAATGAATTATAAGGGGAAAAATGCTTATAGATGCGATATAGAAACTGATAGTACGGATATTATAGAGTAAGAGTAAAGATTCATAAAATAACAATATATGTATTATGGGTAGAATTAAATAACGATTGCAAGTATAATTATACTTATGATATTAATACTATATTAGAAAAGGAAGAGGGACAAAAATGGAAAAAAACAATGAATATAAAAATTCAAATAAAAAGGTACCTCAAATAAAAGGAACTTTGAGAAGTCATATGATAGAACTACCAGTTGCAATAAGAGATGCTAGTGGAATTGTAATATTTGGAAAAAGGTTAAAGTCTTTTGTTTTTACTACGGATGTAGCAGTTATAAGAAATACAAATGCTGATGCAGTTATTGCAGTGTATCCATTTACACCTCAACCGATAATAACAGAAGCATTACTATTGGCTGCAGATGTTCCAGTATTTTGTGGTGTTGGAGGAGGAATAACAACAGGTAAAAGGGTTACAAATTTGGCACTAGACGCTGAGTTTAAAGGTGCTATGGGGATAGTAGTTAATAGCCCCATATCAAATGAAGTTGTAACACAAATAAGGGAAACAATAGATATTCCAATAATAGTTACTGTTGTATCAGAATTTGAAGATATAGAAGCAAGAATAAATGCAGGAGCAACTATACTAAATGTATCTGGAGCAAAAAGGACAGCATATATAGTTAGAAAAATACGTGAAAAATATCCTGAATTTCCAATAATGGCAACCGGGGGACCGAATGATGAGAGTATTATTGAGACAATAAAAGCCGGAGCTAATGCAATTACATTTACACCACCAATAGTTGCAGATATTTTAAATGAAATAATGATTAAGTACAGAACACAGTACGAGGTAGAGAACAAAGAAAAATAATGCATTATATAATAAATTAATTTAAATTAAAGTGGTAGGTGATAAAATGGCTGTAGGTGGAGATAATTGTAACAAGTGCCCCGAAGCAAAAACAGGAAAATGTGATGGAAATGCTTCTGACTGTATTTGTAAAAGATGTCCAAGAAATTTAGGTCAGTGTCTAACTACAAAATATTGTAGAGAGACTGAATCTATAATTAATGTATAATATAAAATAAACAAGCAACTAGAACATTTTCTGTTTTAGTTGCTTGTTTATTTTTTTAATAATAAGAATTAAATACCTAAATAAAAGAAAGAATAAAACTAACATATAAAATTATAGGTTTTGGAGGGTATTATGGTTTCAAGTGAAATTAAAATGAGAGTGGCTGAGAATTGCCATGAATACAGGGCTAGATATTACATGGGTCTCATGAATAGTATTAGTTATGAGTCTGAAAGTTGTGTCAGTTGTGTTAATTATGTAAAAGAAAGATGTACACAGGGATTATTTCATGAAATTATGGAAACAATAATGTTAAATTGACTAATTTTAAATTAGGTGCTTCCCAATAAAATGATTAGTATATTTACTTTTTGTTTATTTGAATGTGCCTTAGAAGGAGGAATAATATCATGCCAAATATAGAACAGATGTCACATGTAGCAAATAGTTGTAACGGATACCAATCAGTAGGTACAGGATTTCAATCTTCAATAGGTACGAAATTTAGTATAAGTTGTGAAAATTGTCAGCATTTAAAAAATGAAAAATGTGAGGTTAATCTATTTGACAGTGTTTTAGCAGGATTAGATCAAGGATAATGTAGATAATAAATCACTAATATTCTAAAAGTAACTTTTGAAAGGTAGGTCTCTAAGATTTAATATAACGAATAGGGTTGCTGCAAAAAATGGTAATAATTTACTTTGAAATGATGTTGATACAGCAAATCAAGCAATATTTTAGAAGATATGTTAGAATAGTATATGCGTATATATGATAAATGTAGAATATTAGCTAAAATTATCATAATATTTATTTCTATTATATTGAGAAAATTATATATAAGTGTTAAAATGAAAGTGGTTATTAGACTTCAAGACAAGTCACAAAATGAATAATAAATGGCAAAAGCCAAAACTTGGAGGGAAAGTTATGCATAAAAGATTATTTATACCAGGGCCAGTAGAAGTAGCAGACGATGTACTTCAAAAAATGGCTACTCCTCAAATATCACATAGAGGCAAGGAAGCATCTGCATTACAAAGAAACATAAGTGATAAAATGAGAAAAGTATTTAATACTAAAGAAGAAATATTACTTTCAACTAGTTCAGGAAGTGGATTAATGGAAGGTGCTGTTCGTACATGTACAGCAAAAAGAGCAGCAGTATTCTCAGTAGGAGCATTTGGAAACAGATGGTTTGAAATGTGTACATCTAATGGAGTACCAGCAGATAAAATAGAATCTGAATGGGGACAACCAACAACTCCAGAAATGCTTGAAGAAGCATTATCAACTGGAAAATATGATTTAATAACTATTACTATGAACGAGACTTCAACAGGACTTATGAATAACATGGAAAGTCTTTCAGCAGTATACAAAAAATATCCTGAGGTTGTAGTATGCGTTGATACTGTAAGTAACGCTGCTGGAACAGAAGTAAAAGTAGATGAGTGGGCTATAGATATATGTATTACTTCAACTCAAAAATGTTTAGGACTACCTGCAGGAATGGCTATTTGCTCATTCTCTAAAAAAGCTGTAGAAAGAGCTAAGCTAGTTACAAATAGAGGAATATATTTTGATTTACTTGGAATGTATGACTATATACAAAAGAAAGATTATCAATATCCTTCTACTCCATCACTTGCACATATGTTTGCATTAGATTATCAACTAGATAAGATACTTGCAGAAGGGTTAGAAAATAGATTTGCAAGACATATTGCTGGCGCTGAGCTTGTACGTGCATGGGCTAGAAAATACTTTGAAGTATTCCCAAATGAAGATTTTTTGTCAAATACATTAACTAATATTAAGAACACAAAAGAAATTAATGTTTCTGACTTAAATAAGAAATTAGGAGAAAAAGGCTTCATGATATCTAATGGTTATGGAAAATTGAAAGATAAAACTTTTAGAATAGCTCATATGGCTGAAACTACACCAAAGGAAATAGAAGATTTACTAGTGTTAATTAGTGATATTTTAGGACTTAAATAATTAGAAATTAAAATTAAGAATGAAAAATTAATGTGATTTTTCATTCTTAATTTAACTTTAGGTAAACATTGAAAATAATATGCTTGGTGGAGTAATTTATTAAAGTATAACGTTTTCTGAATATAAAGGAGGCTTATCATGATTAGAGTATTAGTTACTGATGGTATGGAAAAAAATGCTATAGAAGAGTTAAAAGCTAAAGGATTTGAAGTTGTTGAACACTTTTATGAACCAGAAGTTTTAGGCGAAGCATTAAAAGACTTTGACGTAATTGTGGTTAGATCTGCAACAAAGGTTAGACAACCAATAATAGATAAAGCATTGGAATCAGGAAGATTGAAGCTCGTAATCCGTGGCGGAGTTGGCGTTGACAATATTGATGTAGCATATGCTACGGAAAAAGGTATAAAAGTTTCTAACACTCCAAATGCAAGTAGTGCATCTGTAGCTGAACTTGCCCTTGCTCACATGTTTGCTATATCAAGATTTATCAATATTTCTAATGTGTCTATGAGACAAGGTAAATGGGATAAGAAAAAATATGAAGGTGTAGAAATTGGCGGAAAAACTTTAGGTCTTGTTGGTTTCGGAAGAATATCAAGAGAACTAGCTAAAAAAGCATCTGCACTTGGTATGACAGTTATATATACAGACATAATAGGAAAAGCTAAAGATTGTGATGAGTATGAATTCTGTGAATTAAATGATGTTTTAAAAAGAGCAGATTATTTATCATTACATATACCATTCTTTAAAGAGCAAGGAGCTCTTATAGGAAAGGACCAATTAGCTATGATGAAAGATGGCTCATTCTTAATAAACTGTGCTAGAGGTGGAGTAGTTGATGAAACTGCACTAGTAGAAGCACTAGATAATGGAAAACTCGCAGGAGCTGGAATAGATGTTTTTGTTGAAGAACCAACTAAAAATGAAACACTTGTTAATCATCCTAAGGTTTCTGTAACACCACATATAGGTGCTGCAACTAAAGAAGCTCAAACAAGAATAGGTACTGAGATAAACAGTATTATTTGCGATTTTTTCAAATAAATTAATTAAACACAGGAGGAATAATAATGGCAGTAGTAAGACCTTTTAAAGCATATAGACCACAATTAGATTTAGTAGAGAAAGTATCGGCGCTTCCTTATGATGTTATGAACAGTGAAGAAGCTAGAGAAATGGTAATAGGAAAACCTTATTCATTTCTGCATGTTGATAAACCAGAGGTAGATCTAGAGCCAGGAATAGATGTTCACAGTGAAGAAGTTTATCTTAAGGCTAGTGAAAACCTTAAAAAAATGATTAATTATAAAGTGTATATGCAAGAGGAAAAACCTTGTTTATATATTTATAGACAAATAATGGATGGAAGACCTCAAACTGGTATAGTTGCTTGTGCTTCTATTGATGATTATATAAATGATGTAATTAAAAAACATGAGCTAACAAGAGCTGATAAAGAGCTTGATAGATTTAATCATGTAGATTATACAAATGCTAATACTGGACCAATATTTTTAACTTATAGACATAAAGATGAAATAGACGAGTTAGTAAAAAATTGGACAGAGACAAAAACACCAGTGTATGATTTTAAATCAGAAGATGGCGTATCTCAAATAATTTGGGTTGTAGATGAGGATGAAGTTATAAATAAATTATCTGCTCTATTCGCTGGAACAGATTATTTATATATAGCTGATGGTCATCATAGATCAGCTTCAGCTGTTAAAGTTGGACTTAAGAGAAGAAAAGAAAACCCATCATACACAGGTGAAGAGGAATTCAATTTCTTCTTATCAGTTATATTCCCAGACAATGATTTATATGTAATGGATTATAATAGAGTTGTAGCAGATTTATTCGGAAATACTACAGAAGAGTTTATGACTAAGGTTTCTGAAAAATTCGAGGTTACTCCTTATGTAGGTGAAGGTCAATTTAAGCCAGAAGTTCAAAGAACTTATGGAATGTTCTTAGAGGGAAAATGGTATAAACTAGCTGCTAAAGAAGGAACTTTTGATATGAAGGATCCAGTAGATAGACTAGATGTATCAATACTTCAAAATAATTTATTAGAGCCAATTTTAGGAATTGATGATCCAAGAACAAACTCAAGAATTGATTTTGTAGGTGGAATTAGAGGGCTTTCAGAACTTGAAAGAAGAGTTAAGGGCGGAATGAAAGTTGCTTTCTCTATGTGTGCTACAACTATGGATGACTTAATGGATATAGCAAATGCAGGAAAAACAATGCCTCCTAAATCAACTTGGTTTGAACCGAAATTGCAAAGTGGAATATTTGTCCACGAATTATAAGCTAAGAGTAGGCTAATAATGCGGCGGTTCAAATAATATAAAAAGGCTACGCATATGCGTGGCCTTTTTATATATATAAGGTATAATGAAATGACAAGATTGATTATTGCGATTGATTTAGTTAAAGATTATACATTCAAAGGAGAGAGAAACATATGCCACAGCATTCATTGTCAAGAACAGAGTTACTAATAGGTATGGATAGTTTAAATAAGTTACAAGAAAGTAAGGTAGTAGTTTTCGGAATAGGTGGGGTTGGGAGTTACACAGTGGAGGCACTAGTGAGAGCTGGTGTTGGTAAATTGGTATTAATAGATGACGATACAATATGCTTAACTAATTTAAATAGGCAAATACATGCTAATTTTAATACTATAGGTAAAAGTAAGGTTTTAGTAATGAAAGAGAGAATTCTTGAAATAAATCCAAAATGCCAAGTTATAACTCATGAAACTTTTGTAACAGCGGAGAATATGGGAGATATTATTACTAGCGATACAGATTATGTAGTAGATGCTATTGATACAGTAACTTCAAAATTAGCCTTGGCGGAGTACTGTAAGGATCATAGTATCAACCTCATATGTTGTTTGGGTACAGGGAATAAATTAGATCCAACTCTATTTAAAGTTGGAGATATCTATGATACGAAAGTATGTCCACTTGCAAAGGTTATGAGACATGAACTCAGAAAGAGGAATGTTGACACTCTCAAGGTAGTTTATTCTGAGGAAATTCCTATAAAGCCAAAGCAGGATGAGGTTATAACCTGTAAAGAAGGTTGTGTGTGCACGGGAGGTTCAAAAAAATGTGCTATAAAAAGGCAGATTCCTGGTAGTATATCTTTTGTTCCACCAGTAGCAGGCATGATAATTGGTGGAGAGGTTATTAAGGATTTAATCAAAAATAAAGATAATATATAAGAGTATAGGTAAGAGTGAAAAATAATTAACTCTTACCTTCTTTATTGATAATTATTTTATGGTTACTCTTCCCATTCATTTAAAAATGAATATAAGGCGGGATAAACATTTAAACTACTCATCAAAGACATATATTCATCCATAGCTTTATCATTTTCAGTGGAAGTTTTTATAGCTCTTATCATTGTGTTTTTAGGTGTTTCTAAAGGGGAAATATATTCTACCACAGAAACTTGATATCCCTTAGCTTCTAGCATTAAAGATCGCATTCCATCTGTTAAAATATCTGCCATTCTTGTTTTAAACACACCTTGCTTTAGTATATTTTTAAAGGGTTCATAAGAATACTGACTTAAAAATTCTTTATGACAACAGGGAACTGCAATTATTACATCCGAGCTTAGTCTTATACCTAGGGCTAATGCCATATCTGTAGCAGTATCACAAGCATGCAAGGACAATACTACATGTATATTTTTAGTAGGTTTATAATCTTTAATATCTATAGCATGGAACTCCATATTCCTATAATTTAAATTTTTCGCCATAATGTTGCAAGATTCTATTAGAGGTTCAGAGTAATCTAGTCCAATAAAATGGCATTTTTTTCTTTTTACTTCTGTTAAATAATAGTTAAGTACAAAAGATAAATAAGATTTTCCGCAACCACAATCTAATATATTTACAATTTCATTTTTAGGAAGTCTATCTAAAATACCTTCTAATAATTCTACATACCGATCAATTTGATTATATTTTCTTATTTTATCATTTTTGATTTTGCCATCCTTACTCATTATTCCTATTTCTTTTAATAAATTATCTGCGCTGCCAATCTTTATATAGTAATCCCTATTTAAAAGAGTGGAGGTAGTTCCAGTAATACTGGCAGAGGATGATTTGGAAGAAGTAATGTTGGAATTCTCTTCATCTATAGAATCCACATCTAAGTTTTTCATGGTTACATTTTTATTATCCGCAGATATTTGAATAATGCAGCCTCTTTCATTATAGATTAGTGATAAACTTTCATAGGCTTCAGCTTCTTTAATTATGTTAGTAAATAACTTGGAGATACTTAAGATTTCAGTTTTACCATTAAAATTATACTTAATATTTCCATTGTCAAAGAAGCCTGCTGATTTAAACTCTTTTAAACCTGATATGTAGGTGGTATTAATTTGTTTAAATATTGAAGAGTTTTCGAAGAATCTATTTTCAAGTCCCATTAAAAAAAGTTTTAATTTATTAATATTTTGTTTATTTATTGTTCTCAACCCTTTCTTTTATAATTATTACAAGTTTAGATTATAAGTATACCAAAGTTTCAAAAGCTATTGAATAAAAATATTATATTAGACTTTTAATCATAAATTAGAATTGCAAATAGAAAATCAGCATATTGGTTTCTTATTGTATTTAAGGATAATAATTTATGCTATAATAAACATGGTTAATTAGGTAAAATCAAGCTAGTATGGATTAGCGTAGTGTAATGAAAAGTAATAGAAATAGAGCCTGAGAGTACTATAACTAGGAGTATACCCTAGAGCACTATAAGGAGGGAATTAATTGAAAAACAAAAGTAATATTATAGTTATAATTTTTTTATTTATTACCATGGCACTAAATGCAATGGCTGAAAATACTAAAGGAATATTTATACCCTGGTTTAAATCGGACTTTAGTATAGATAATACTGGTATAGGAATAATGATTTTTATTGGTTCCTTAGCATACATATTGTTTTCCTATATGGGAGGAATGCTTTGCGAAAAGATAGGACAAAAGCGAGTTATTATATTAGGTCTAATGTGCATGTTCCTTTCCCTAGCATTAATGTCAGTAGTAGACAGTTATGCAGCTTTTTTAATAAATATGTTTCTTATGAATATAGGACTTGCACTTACAAGCATAGCTATAAACACATTAGTGCCAGTACTTCTTCTGAGTTATCAAGCAATTCTTATGAATATAATTCATTTTTGTTATGGGGTAGGTGGAGCTGCAGGGCAAGCGCTAGGTGGGATATTAATTACCAAAGGGTTTACCTGGAGAAATATATATCTTGGAATAGCAATCCTATTTATTATATTACTCATAGCATTTTCTTTTATAAAAATGCCTCAAACTCATAAATACAGTGAAGGCAATAAAATAAACAAGTTGGATGCATTAAAAAATAAAATAATTTACTTCTATGTATTTGCATTGGGATTTTACGTATTTTCAGAGGTAGCTACTGTGAGTTGGCTTGTGAATTATATAAAAGATAATTATAAATATAATAGCAGTAAAAGTGCTTTTTATAGTGTTATGTTTTTAGTTATATTTAGTGTAGGAAGGTTAGTTGGGGGATTTGTAGTTGAAAAGCTAGGATATTTAAAAACAATAATGGTTTCTTTAATAATTGCAGTATGCTTATTTACATCAGGACTGGTTATTGGAGAAAAGGGGCTTATAATAATATCTTTTTCAGGTTTATTTTTTGCCATAACATTTCCAACACTTGTACTTACCATAAGCAAAGTGTTTAAGCAAAACACTTCATATATAACAGGGGTGATAGTTACATTAACTTCTTCAGTTAATATGTTGCTTAACTTAGTAATAGGCAAACTAAACGATAAGGTTGGTACTTATCTGGCGTTTTATATGATACCTATAAGTTTAATAATATCAATTATTTTTATATATCTTATTTACATAAATACAAAAAATAGTTTTAATATAGATAGTGGGGTTAAAAATGAATAAGGGTAAATATGTGAGTTTAGAAGCTCTAAAGGGAAATGAGAGAGAATACATAATAAAAGACAATACTCATATTATATTGGGAAGGATATTTATTGTGGAATTAGATAAAAACAATAAGTATTGTATGTTTAGATTAAAATTTCATAGAAATAATAATGAAAGTTATGAGTATTTAAAAGATACATTAAATCTTATGCTGAATATATTATTCAAAAACATGGGAATAAACAAAGTAAATGTAATAGTTCATGAAACAATAAACACAAGCGCGTTTACTGATTTAGGATTTGAGCTAGAAGGAATTGTAACCGATAGTGTAATAAATAAATCTGAATACCAAGCAGAATTTATGTTTGGTATAAGTAGTTTTATGTTTAATAGAAGTTCAATAGAAAAAGATTTACAAATTAAAGGTAGGAATATAAAAATTCATGCATTAACTCCTGGAGATGCAGAAGAAGTATTAGAGTATTACCTAAGAAATAGAGAATTTTTAAGGAGATTCGAACCGTCTAGAGATGAAGGCTTTTATACAATAGAAAGTCAGAAGCATATTTTAACGGAGAACTACAAACAATTTTTAAAGGGCACTGGTGTTAATTTTGGTATATATAACAATAACAAACTTATTGGAAAAATAAGAATATCCAATATAGTTATGGGTGTTTTTAAAAATGCTTTTATTGGGTATTCCATGGATGAAATGCAGCAAGGCATGGGATATATGAAGGAGGCAGTTAATCTTGTAGTTGAATATGCTTTTGAGGAATTAGAGTTACATAGGATAGAAGCAACTACTTTAATAGATAATGAAAAATCCCAAAGGGTTTTAATAAACAATGGGTTTAAAGAATTAGGTATAAGTGAAAAGTACTTATATATTAACGGTGAATGGAGAGACCACATGATTTTTTATAAGGTTAAAAATACTTAATCAGGTATACCATGCCTAGTGTATCAATATAAGAAAAACCTAGAATAAGACAGTACGCAAGATTATTCTGTACTTATATTAATATGAATACTATTTATATTAAAACACATATAAAATATTATGATAAAATAATATATGTTGTCGAAGTTTAGTAGTGAAAAAGCAATTATAGCTACATAAAAGAAAATTTAATTAAAAACGTAAAGACTATTGACAGATGATAGAGTAACTGATAAAATAATAGAAGTCGTCACATGATGACAAAGCAAATTGGTCTTTGAAAATTAAACAGAGAA
>CAYXOL010000100.1:0-12554 GCA_964467165.1 uncultured Clostridium sp. | reverse complement strand
CAATAGTATTTGATGAGGCTGAAAATAGAATGCATACTATAAAAGCAGTTATGGTGGCAACATTAGGAAATTAATGCCATATCACCATGGGTTATATTTATTTATAACATATATTTTGCTAACAAAAAACTTTTGGATTTATTCTGAAGGTTTTTTGTTTTTGAATTTTATATATTTTGACGGATTGAGTTTATAAATATATAAGTGAATAAATTAGAGTTATTAAAATTTTAAGCATAAATATTGATATATCATAATATTTATTAATTTATAGTTAATAAATATAAAAGGGGTAGATATATATGCTAATTAAGGTACCGTTAATAATTTATGATATATTCGGAGACAAAGTAGAAGTTATGAATTACACCAAAGTTTATTTTTTAAACAAGAATGAGGAGGGTTATGTACTTCATGTAGAACAGCATGATAGAATCACATCTATAAGTGAATTTGATCTAGAAAAGAGAGAGGACAGGTATTATTGTACTAGGAAGTTATTTAGTTAACATAGCTTTAAATATTACAGAACCGCTGGTGATGATTTAACAACAAAAAAATAAAAATAATACAGTATTTATAAATTATTATCCTTGTGTGATTTTTTGTGTTTATAGCAATATAGTTGTAGTATAATCAAATAAAGAGGATTGTATAAGTGTGAATTAAATTATAAACAGTTAAATAACAAATTTCTATTGAAATTAACAGTTTATACACTGTTAAATTCAATAGAAATGGTTTATAATTTTAGAACATTAGCATGTGAACATTAATAAGTCTGGAGAAAGGTATGTTTATCTAGATTATAAATAACATCGTAATCACAATAACTGATACAGGAGGTAAAATATGCTAAGCCAGCAAGAAAAGATAATGGTTTTAGAAAATTTCAAACAAGAAAATCAACCTATAGAAATAATAAATGAATTAAATGATGGAGAATCTGGTGCAGCGGTGTATACTGTAGAATTTGGTGAATCTCGTAAACTGGGAGTTTTAAAGATTCAAGAAATAAATGAAAGCGGGTTACATAATAAAGCCTTTTTACAATCAAGAGAAAATTCCATTGAAGGATATATTCCTAAAATTATTGATGAAGTTGAAATACAGTGTATAAATAATTTAAAAAGATTTGGAGTTCTATATGAACTAGGTGGAGACAATGTACTAGGAATTAAAACTCTAAAATATTCTTTGGAAAATGAATTAGCAATAGTTAAGCAAACTTCGGAACAAGTAGCTAAATTTTTATATACATGGAATAAACCTCATACTTCAGAAATCAGATCTCCTATTGATATAATAAAAACCTCCTTAGGCTATAGATTTATGGATAAAAAACATATAAAGGCTTTTGAGACCTTAATGATTGATGAAGATAAAAAATGGTTAGTTATAGATGGAGTGGATAAATTTTTCCCTAACCCATATAAGTTTTTTACAGATGAAGAGGTTTGGGAAGGTAGTGAGATAAAATATTTACATTCGTGTATACATGGGGATTTTCATGGAGGAAATATTATTGTTTCAGTGAAGAAACCCTCTATTATTGATTTTGGAAGTTACCAAACTCATAGTAATATTTTTTATGATACTAGGTATTTAGAATTACATTCGCTAATGGATTATTTGAAGTTTGATAGCAATAAGCAAAGAAAATTTTGGATTAGTTTATGCGAAGAATTAACCAAAAATGTAAAGTACGTTGATATACCAGATGGTGATGGGGCTAGTATACTTAGAGATATAATACCCGAATTAAGACATGGTATAGATTATTTGCTTTCTGATTCTAGAAATAGATTATATGAACCATCTTTTTATTTAGCTGGAGTTGCTGCAGGATTTAATTTTATCCGTAAAACAAAGGATGAAAATAAAAGAATGGCGGCCATGATATATACAATGTATAACCTAAGAGCAGTTTTAAAGCATGAACTTATAGATTTATATAATCCTAGCCTATCTTCATGCACTAGTGTTCAGTGGTTTTTAGATGAAACCTCAATAGGCGAGTATTTAGATAAGGATTCAATATATAAGATTGACCAAAAGGCATATCATATATCAGGTATAATAAAGAATAAATCAATAGAACTTACTGTGGAACCTATTGTAAACTTAAACACTGGAAAGGTTAAATCATTAGAGATATTAGTGAGAGATTCAAGATTAGAATTTTTTCCAGATGAAATGTTTGAAAAGGCTAGGCTTACTGGAGACTTGGAAAAGCTTACATTGCTGGCCTGTGATAAATTGTGCAATTATCTAGATAAACTCAGGCCGTTTACTGAAGAAGGGTTATTTTTTAAACTTCAATCGGATACAACAAGGCATACTATCAAAAAAGTTATAAATAAATTGCAAGGTGCAAATTTAGTTCTAGAAATTACTCAGCGTATACCAAGAAGCGCATTCTGGCGTAATTTTGCTCATGAACTAAAATTCAAATTAGCTATGGAAAACTATGGTGAGGGTAATTCCAACATGGTGGAATTAATAAAAATGAAACCACATTTTATAAAAATTTCTCAACAAATTGTTAGAGATGTTCATAAAGATGAAATAAAAGCATTAATGGTAGAACATATGGTTAAAATGTCTATAAAAACTAACATGAGAATTATAGCTGAGGGAATACGAACTATAGAAGAGAAGAATAAACTGATAGAATTAGGTGTTGAGTACGGTCAAGGTACATATTTTTCTTCTACTATGCTTATTGATCATGCGGATTATGAGATTTGGGAAAAAGGATTTTAACAACATTTCAGCGTCGTAGGTGATGATTTAATGAATTAAGGACATTTCTTTTAAAAGGAATGTCCTTAATTCATTATGTTTGAGGGGAAATTATTTTAAAAGGCAGATGGCATTGGAGGAAATTCCTTCACACCTACCAGTAAACCCGAGACCTTCTTCTGTAGTGGCCTTTACATTAACTTTATCTAGAGGCAAGTTCAGCGCCAACGCAATGTTTTTTATCATATAAGGAATGTGTGGTGCCATTTTAGGTTCTTGGGCAATAATTGTGGCGTCGATATTTTCAATTGTATAATCTTTAGCTTTTACCAATGTACCTACATGTTTAAGAAGAACAAGGCTAGAGGCACCCTTATATTTAGCATCAGTATCAGGAAAATGTCTCCCAATGTCACCAAGAGCTGCAGCACCCAAGAGAGCATCCATGATAGCGTGAACAAGAACATCTGCATCTGAGTGACCTAATAATCCAGTTTCATGGGGTATATTTACTCCACCAAGTATTAAACTTCTATCCTTAACTAATTTATGAACATCGTAGCCCATTCCAATTCTCAAGTGGATCACCTCTTTTCAACATCTTTTATTAATTATTTTCATGTGCCTAATATAGCATTTTATAAGGTGCTAATCAAGAAATTTAATGGAAATTACATGTATAACCAATAATTTAATAGATTAGATGAATTAAATATAGGGCATAAAATAATGGGGACAAGTATTTCGGGAGAGTTTGAATGTGTGGTTTATAAAATTAGAGTAGTAAAGCCAGAGGAAATATCTGTTTTAGATAATACACAGGTTGCAGAAATAACATTAGTAATATGCACTCCTATAACATATCTACTTATAGGCCTGTAATAAAAGGGAAAATTGCAAGCTAATAGGATAAAGTTATCAACATGTTATCAACAAAACTGTGGATAATGTGCATAACTTTAAAATTTAAATTTGAAGTATTTCGTTAAAAATGAAAAAAAATACATTTAAATTTTGAAAATAACTTTAATTACTACTAATAATCACTCCATATCATCAATTCCACAAGTTATACACAAGTAAATTGTGGATAATGTGCATAAGTCTTGAATTGTATATAATAATTTTTAAAAAATATACATAATTCAATATATTTGTGGACTAGTAAATTTTAATGTGCATAATCTGTTAATGCAAATAAAAAATAATAAAAAAATAAAATTATCAACAAAATAATAAAAGTAATAATAAATAATATCTGTATTAAATATATAAATTGATTTTATAAGAAAAATGGGGTAAATCAATAATAAGTATAAATTGAAGGACTTATTGCCTGAAAATTAGAGGTTGAATAAACAGTAATTGTTAGTTGAGATTAACAAATTATCCACAAGGGGGTTGTGGAAAATGTTGATAACTATATATATTAAAAAAGCACACAATATCCTGTGCTTTTTTAATATAAAAGAAATCTATGCGATATACTATTTTGATGGGTTTTCGGTTTTAATAGAATCAGAAATTAAATCATTAATTCCTAGTAGTTCATTTTGTGTTAGATATCTCCATTTACCAATAGGTAATCTATCTATAGAAACATTCATAATTCTAAGTCTCTCAAGTCGTAAAACCTGGTATCCTAAACACTCACACATTCTTCGTATTTGACGGTTAAGACCTTCAGTTAAAACTATTCTAAATACGTATTTACTTTCTTTTTTTACAAAACACTTTTTAGTTACTGTATCAAGTATAAATATACCATTTGACATAGCCTTTATAAAATCTGCGGATATAGGTTTATCCACAGTAACGATATACTCTTTTTCATGGTTATTTCCTGAACGAAGGATTTTATTTACTATGTCACCATCATTTGTTAAAAATATAAGACCTTGAGAAGGTTTATCAAGGCGACCTATGGGGAAAATCCTTTTTGGGAAATTTATAAAATCTATAATATTCCCCTTAATTTTATGTTCTGTTGTGCAAGTTATTCCAATGGGTTTATTAAAAGCCAAATAAACTAGTTCATCCTTTGTTTTAAGTGGCATACCATTTATCTCGATAGTATCTTCTGCAGAGACCTGTGTGCCAAGTTCTGGGGTTTTACCATTTACTTTAACCCTGCCTTGGTCAATCATTTTATCGGCCATGCGCCTAGAGCAAAAACCTGTTTCACTTATAAATTTATTTAATCTAGTTTTTGAAGCACTATTTTCACAGTGCCCAGTAATATTTTTTTCTTTATCATTATATATAGTTCTCATTTCGCACCATCCTTTGGAATTATAAAGTAAAATTTAGTTTAATGGTTAATATTATATATTTTATAGTAAAATCATGATATCATATGGTAGTACAAATATAAATAATAAAATTATTGATTTAAGTTGGCCTAGTTAGATGGTAAGTTTTAACATAGTTTTAGTAAAAATATAGGGGGAAGCTAAATTGAAAAATAATAAGTTTTTAAACATCGTAAAGTTATCAATAGTAATGGTGTTCGCTTTATTTATATTTATACCAAAAGATGTAATAGCGGTCACAGCGCCTAAACAAATGGAACATGTATCAAGTGTACCAGCCAATAAGGTGTGGAGGATTAAGTTTAATAAACCTATTAATGAGGACAAGCTAAGTGAAAGAGTTAAGATATATAACCGTTCAAGTTCAGCAATTGTAAAGATATCATATGACTCTGAAAATAATGCCATAATAGTTGAGCCACCAGTTAATGGTTATATAGAGGGACAAACTTATTGTTTGCAAATTTATGAAACTATAACGGACTTAGAGAATAATCCACTAAAGGCAGCTGTAACTATGAATTTTACTATAGCAGTAACTAATAAGGAACCTTTAGTAAATACGGATAGTAAAAAATATACGTATAAGCAATATGATAGTACATTGGATCAAATGGCAGATATACAAACTAAGTTTGCGCCTCCTAATCTTGTAATGAATTATGTTTTAACTTCATGTTACGGAGATGTTTATGATTATTTGAATCCCAAAAATTTTGAGTACCATAGTTATGGTGTATACCAATTTTTGACTTTAAACTTTATTGAAGGAATTTCTCCAGAGGAGCTAGATAGTATATTATTGGGAAAGGGAATACTGGAAGGTAAGGGAAAAACATTTTTAGATGCTTGCACTAAATATAATGTTAACCCAGCATATATTATTTCACATACGTTGCTAGAAACTGGAAATGGAACATCATTACTCGCTAAGGGTGTGCTGGTAAGTGATATTAAGGGAGTTCCTGTAGAAAGTAAAATGACATATAATATGTTCGGGATTGGAGCATTTGATGTAGCCGCCAATAAATTAGGAGCAGAAAGAGCCTACACCGAGGGGTGGTTCACTCCAGAAGCTGCTATTGAAGGTGGAATTAAATGGATTTCTGATAATTATATAAATAGTGTTACTAATAAACAAAACACAATATATAAAATGAGATGGAACCCAGACGTTCCGGCAAATGGAACTTACCGTCACCAATATGCTACAGATATATCCTGGGCATATAAGCAAAGTTATAATATCAAGGCAATTCTTGATAAATGTACAAGCGCAAAGTTACTATTTGAAATACCTCAATATAAATAGAATTAAGGGTATCCTGCAAAGGATGCCCTTAATCTGTTTTAACTTGTCCATTATTATTAATTAAGACTTTGAAATTTTGGGCTGCAGCATATTTTATAAACTCCGTTAGGTCAATTTGATTATCATTTTCGTTGCCGGATATAAATATAGAAATTTTAAAGCCATCCTCTGAATGTGCTTTAGTTAGATATTTTTGTTTAATAGATTCATCTAAGATTAATTTCAAGGCCTGTTCTAAGGAGAGCTGTTCTAGGGGCTGAAGTTGCTTAATTTTATAGCCACCAGCACTTACACCTTCAACTTTTTTAATGGTGCCTATACTATTTACCTCAAGTTTTAAGGAGCAATTCATGTCTACTATAACGGAATAATTATGTTTGTTATCTAAATATAGGGTTTTTATAAAAAACAGAAGTGCTAGTATGCAAACAATTAGCAATAAATATTTCCAAAGAGCAAAACTTTTAAATTCTTCGCCAGCATACAGCTCACCTATTTTTGGATCTTTGGTATGCTTTTCAACTGTAGCGAATTCCATATTTGCAGTTATAATATACACCTTGTTTTTTTCAACATTGATGATTTTACCGGCTTTACGCATAAGGACACCTCTTTCATATGATAGTGAGGGGGTTGTTTATTATTTATAATGCTTGACATAAGGTGAAAAAATTGGTATTTTCATTATAGCAATGTAATAAATTAGCCATTACCTTCAGTAAATCAGTATGTGATTTAATAGCTTGGAAGATGATAATAGCACCGAAGAGGATAAATAGTCAACTACAAACTAACCCCATAGGATACAGGTTTAAACCTAATTTTAAAAATAGAGGTATATTATGACAAACATATCATGCAATAAAGCCTATTTATTTATAATCATCATAATTATAGCAAATATTATAGCTTTTAATGTAATCATTAAAATAATTACCATTAAGAAATCTAAAGAATACAATGAAAAAATTAATGCCACTATTAATATATTTAAATCAACAAGTGATATAAATGATATTTTTGATTCATTACTCCAAAATTTATCTGAAATTCTAAATTGCCATGCTGCTATAGGTATATTTAAAAATGATAACGATTTTGAACTTATATCATGTCTTGGTTACGAAGAGGAAACAAATATAAATAGTTATTTAAAGAAAGATGAAGGCATTGAACTAATAAAAAAAATCATGGAGTTTGATAAGCCCTACTATATTAAAGACTTAAAAAGTCCAGAATATACAAATAGAAACACTCAGGTTCAAGTAATATTATATCACATGCTAAGCTTACTTATAATCCCAATTACATATAAAAAAAATACATATGGATCAGTTATACTACTATCTCAAAAAAGAGCAGCATATGATTTAGACTCAATAGCTAATGCCACTTCTTTTGTTAGTCAAGTTGCTGTAGCTATAGAAAATGCTACACTTTTTAAAAAACTAAAGGATATGGATAAAATGAAAACAGATTTTTTATCAACTGTTTCTCATGAACTTAGAACGCCATTAACCTCAATTATTGGTTTTGCAGAAATGGTTAAACGGAAATTTGAAGGAACTATAGTGGGGGAGTTAGACCTTGAAAATGAAAAAAATAAAAGAGCGGTGGGTAAGATAAAAAGGGACATAAACATAATTTTATCTGAAGGTGAGAGGTTATCATGTCTAATAAATGATTTGTTGGATATATCAAGAATGGAAGCGGGAAAAATCACTTTAAATATGAGAGAAATTGATATAGAAGAAATTATAACTCAGGTAATAACTTTAACTAATCCAATTATTAGAGAAAAATCTGTTCAAGTTATATTAAACATAGGAGAATCACTTCCAAAAATTATGGCGGATAAAGACAAAATAGTTCAAGTAATAATTAACCTTGTTTCTAATGCCATAAAATTTACGCAGGATGGGTGTATTGTATGTACAGCTAGGGCAGTAGATGGAAATATAATAGTGAGTGTTAGTGATACAGGTATGGGTATTAGGGAGGAAGATAGAAAATATATATTCGAGAAATTTAGCCAAGTTGGTGATACTCTCACAAATAAGCCTAGGGGCACAGGACTTGGACTTGCTATATGTAAGTTTATCATTGAAGGACATGGTGGAGAAATATGGGTTGAAAGTGAAATGGGAAAAGGAAGTGATTTTTCATTTAGTATACCTATTTTAAGAGGAGTTGATCACTTTGTCGGTGATAAATTAATTATGGGGTAAAAATCTAAAGGTCTATAATAGAACATTCATGGGGGGACGAAAATTGAAAAATAGAATGTATTTAATAAGTTTTATTGTATTGTTTTTCGCAATAATAGGTTTTCAGTATAAGGTAGAATATGATATAAGGAAACAACCGCCATCGGATAAATGGAGTAAAGAGGTGACTATCGCTAAAGGTAATGTTACATCCTTTCCTAAAATAATAAAGGATGATAAAAATAATATTGTAGCCTTTAATGATGGGGGAAAGTTACAAATTGTAGTAACAGATGATTTAGGAAAAAAAATAGCTGAAAAAAGCTTTGAAACTAAAGATACTTTAGTTAAAGAGGTGAATTTGTTAAAGGCGCAAGGATTTTTTTATCTTAGCTGGAATTCATATGAAAATGGTTCAAATTCCTTGAAAATTATAAAATTAGATAGTGAACTGAATAAAATAGACACATCTAGGATAGAAAATATAACGGAGACTTGTCAAATAGGTGAAGATATTTTAATAGTGGGGTATAAGGATAAGATTCAAGTATTAGATATGGCCAAAAATTCTAAACTTAATTTGGATATAAAGGGGATAAGTTTGATTTCAGGTGCTAAAACTGAAAGCGGATATATGTTTACCTACTCCAATGGAGAAGAAGGGTTTAGTTATATAACAGTGCAGGGTGGAGTGGCGTCAGCACCTAAACTAGCAGGTGTGCTTAACAAAAGTGTAGCTATGACATTCATGCACACTGCCACCTCTAGTGACAGTGAAAATGGATATTTACTAATTGAATACAGTGTACAAGGAGAAATTGTGGGTACTAGAATTTTGGAATTTGCCCTAGATGGAAGCAGTAAAAATGCTAGTGAGCTATATATTAATGGAAATAAAAATATATATAACGTGGTTGGAACTTATTCAAAAGAGGGCGCTAGATTTTTTGCCACAACGGATAGAATATTTGGAACTAAAGATAATCAGCAGGGTATAGTTGAATTTATTTTAAGAGGAAATAAAGTATTTAGCTATAGTTATGTAACAAGACTAGCAGGTCTTACTACTTATCCAGCAATAAGTGGAGATACAATTGCATACGCTAGCTATAACAAAAAAGATGAATATGGGGTTTACCTAGGATCGCAAAATGAGGCTTTTAAGAAAGCTAATAATATACATTTGGCATCAGAAACAAAGCAAGCAAGATTATATACTCTCCAGGGCTTTGTATATAGCTTAGTCTATATAATATATCCTATAAAATGGATAATGCCTGTGTTGCTTCTAATATCTATCATGACTTTTTTTTCTTATAGTCTTACAGATAAGAAAAAGAAATTATATTTCATACTTATTTCTATCATAAGTTTTGCACTGAAAATATCAGTTGTATTGGGTAATTCCTATGGAGAAAGGATATATTTGCTTCCGCAAATTTTAGCGCATAAATGGGTGGCTATACTTATTGGTTCTATTCTAAGTGCAATATGCTATTCATTTGGTTATAAATTATACAAAGACGATTTAGAAGCAATGCCAATTAGCAAATTTGGTATAGCTTTAGTATTGGACACAATGTTAACTATGATGGTATTTGTGCCATTCTTTCTTACACTTTAAAAAAACAGTAAAGTATATTAAGAGTAAAATAGGAAACCCCTCAAACACAAAATGTTTCAGGGGTTTTCACTATAGTATAGGGGAAAGCAGCCTGGATACAGATTCTTTGAATTTAACAACTGAACTTCTATTAATATATTTTTCCTGAGTTAACTCATCGCAAAACTCTAAATCATCCATAAAAAAACCGTCCAATTTAGAAGTTATATTTTTATCATATATAAAAGCATTAATCTCAAAGTTCAATGTAAAGCTTCTTATATCTAGATTAGCTGTACCCACAGAACTTATAGAACCATCAATAGAGAGAAATTTGCTGTGAAGAAAGCCCTTGGTGTATGTAAAGCATTTTACACCAGATTCTAAAAGCTCTCCCATGTATGAAGTAGAAGCCCAATACACGAAGGGGTGATCTGGTTTACTAGGTATAATAATACGAACATCTACTCCAGACAAGGAGGCTATTCTTAGTGCCTCTAATATACTGTCATCCGGAATAAAATAAGGAGTTTCGATATAAATATTTTTTTCAGCTTTACTAATCATTTTTAAATAACCGTTTTTAATAGAAGTGAAGGTGGAATCAGGACCACTTGAGACCATTTGAAGACCTGTTTTACCAAGGTGAGTTCTGTGAGGGAAATATTTGCTATCAAAAAAAACATCTTCATTTGAGGCAAATCTCCAATCCATTAGGAAGTGAAGCTGCAAGGCATCTATTGCATCTCCTTGTATGAATAAATGGGTATCTCTCCAAAAACCAAATCTTTTAGAAAGGCCTAAATATTCATCCCCAATATTAAAACCTCCGATAAAGGCATACTTACCATCGATAGTACAAATTTTACGATGATTTCTAAAGTTCACTCTAAGATTTATGTAAGGAAGAAAGGGAGGGAAAAAGCAAGCAACTTTTCCGCCAGCCTGGGTTAAATTAGCGAAAAAAGACTTAGGAACTTTAAGGCATCCCATACCATCATAGAGTAATTTTACCTCTACACCTTCCTTAGCTTTTCTACATAGAATATCAAGAATAGCAGTGCCTAAAGTATCATTTTTAATTATATAATACTCCATATGAATATATAATTTTGCAGCTTCAAGGTTTTTTTTGAGTTGATCAAACTTTGATTTGCCATCAATAAATATAGTTACCTGGTTATTATTAGTGTAAAAGGCATTATCGCTACAAAGATTAAGTTCCATCATATCAGAATATTTACTTAAAAAAGGATTTGTTTTAATTAGTGATTCATTGTTCAAAAATTCCTTTTGCTTATCTATAATTAAGGTGAGATTTTCTTTTTCTTCTTTTTTTAGCATAAACATTCTTTTTCTTTTCAAATTTTGACCAAGAAATAAGTATAATATAAAGCCTATACTTGGTAAAAATAGTAATACCATAAGCCAAGTCCATGTGCTTGAAGGATTCTTTCGCTCAATAAAGACAACCGCTAAAGCAAAAAGGATATTTATAAAAAACAACAAATTAAAAAAACGTAATAATAGTTCATTTGTAAACATATGAGCCTCCAAAAAATTCATTATATTATAACTATAGTATACATATAAAATTGTATAAAGGAACACATAAAAATAAATATTTCAATTATATAATTTATATTAGTAAGGATATAGTGAGTTATATGGTATAATAATAGTAAATTGCTAAAGTTAATTTATGGGGGATAGGGGTATGGGCGTAGTTCGTAGAAAAATTAATGATGAAATAAGCCAATCCTTAGAGCTTATAAAAGAATTAGAGCATGTGACACGTGAGATTCAGGAAAACGAAGTTTTATTTAGATCTGATATTCAGAATATGTCCTTAGCTAGCAAAATGTTTATACTAGATAAATGGGTTAGTTATGTAGCCTGCTATAATTCACTTAATGAAGTTAGGCAAAGACATAAAAATCAACTTTTACTAAAGGGTTCAGGGGATTCACAAACTAAATTCAAAAATATATTACTAGTTTATGCTTCTACTATAGCAATACGAAAAAATTCTGTATTGTTATCTAGCATCATAGATAAAAACAAGTATTTGGAGTCAATGTTAAATGAAAGTAGGCCTGAATACAATATTAATAAAAAGCAATATTATTACATCATGCAAGAAATTACAGAAATTTCCTATATGATATCTCTGTTTAGAAATAAACATTATTTTGATTTCATGGTAAATTATTATGAAGTTTCAGGGTACTTGCGAGATGAAATTGAAAGCGAGTTATTAGATTATGCAAGTTCTAATTATTTAAATGTAATAAAACTTGTTAGAAATCATAAAAATATAGTTTTTAATAATATGATTGACTTTTTTGGAAAAAATGTTTTTGATTTTTGGTTCC
>CAYXOL010000099.1:0-12629 GCA_964467165.1 uncultured Clostridium sp. | reverse complement strand
TAAAAGAACTTGGTCTATTAGACAAATTTTTACCAGAATTATCTAATACATTTGGCGTTTCTCAAAAATCTAAATATCATGAAGAGAGCCTTGAAGAGCATATTTTAGATGCAGTAGAGCATAGCAACTCTGACGTAACAGATAAATTGGTTGCATTGCTGCATGACATAGGTAAGCCCGCCACTCAAAAAATAGAAAATGAAATTGTATCATTTTACAATCATGAAAATATAAGTGCCGAGATGGCAGAGAAGATATTAAAAAGGCTTAAATTCCCGAATGATTTGATTGATAATGTTGTAAATAGAATAAAACTTCACATGAGGCCGCATGCATATGAAAGCAATTGGGGTGATTCTGCTATAAGAAGATTTATAAATGATGTAGGCGAACATCTAGAAAAGGTTTTGGAATTTGCTAAAATAGATGCCATGTCTTCTAAACGTGGGCTTGATAATGAATATATAAATAAAATTAATGAACTTAGTGAAAGAGCAAAAAAACAAGTAGATTTATCTAAAAAGGTTAATATCCCAATGCTATCCGGCGATGAAATAATGAAAGAATTTGGGATTAAACCTGGCCCTAATTTGGGGAAAATTATAAAATATATGTTGGATCTACAAAATGATAACCCAACAATTAGTATTAATGAAATAAAAGAAAAAATATGTGAGTATATAAAAAATAATAAATTATCTAGTTTTAATGGGTGGCTTTTGACCAATTCATCTAATGTATTTATGACAAATAAAAAAATGATATATGGATTCTTGATTAAAATAGCATCCTCCGATATAAACATTGATATTCTTAAAGCTGAAAGGGATGTTCTTTTTGAGTTGATAAAAAATAACGTTATCTCAAAAGATATTTTGGCTGATATATTATATAACGATTCTAGTTCTTTTGGTAAAAATTTAAGAAATGTTACAGAGTCATATGTAAAAAATTCTATTGGATTTTATGAATATTATAATCAGGTTAAAAAAATAATAAATAATTCTTTAGAAAAGTTAAATATGAAAACTAGGAAAGCAGAAATCGTACATAAAAATTTTTATAGAATTGCCTCTTATTTTGGCTATGATATGTCTAAATTGGCTGAAAAATATGGGATAACAAAAGAACAAATATCTGAAATTATTTTAACAGGAATTAATCATGAGTTTAAGAAAAATTTAGACCTTAAGAAATCTTTTGAATTAGCATATAAGAATATAAGTGAAGATATTAATTATTACTATAAACAGACTGTAACAGACAGGAAATCTGGGCATGTTAATTCGGAAAATCTTCTTGATAAAAAAGCTATTCATCCGATGGTGCCTATTGAGGAATTGTCTGATAAGTGGAATAAAGACCTGGAAGAAGTCGTTAAAAAAATTATAGAAGGTGCAAGAGTGGAGATGGAACATACTGATGTATGGGAAGAAGCTAAAACAATAGCTTCGCATCATATAAATGAAGACTGGGAATATTATGAAAAATTAAAAACTATAGAAGGAGATAGGCATGAATAATGAAAAAAATAAAAAAGTATATATAGGCCCCTCGGGGATGGGGATCCTCAACTTTGAACCATTCACAAAAGTATCTGGGGTTAGTAAAATAAATAAAATTTCTTCATATTTTAATTCTATGGAACTAAACATAAACAGCAGGTTGGTTCCAAATAGGTATTTATTTGAAAAATATTTTAATGAATCTAATAAAAATTTTATATTTAGTTTTAATGCTCCTAAAATTTTTAATCCAATAAATATTCTTTCTAAGGGCAGAGATAATATAAAACTTTTTTTTCAACGCATGGAAGCGATGAGGGATAAAGTAGGGCCTATAGTTATATTGGTCCCAGAGGGAGTGGGGTACAGGGAAAAGGGGATGGATGATATTCTAGATATACTTCCTAAGCATAAATATGTAATAGAAATATGTGACGATTCTTGGTTGGACTTAGATTGTTATGAATCCTTGGAGAGAAATAATGTCTCATTATTAAAAGACTATCTATCTCCGGATGACGCTATTGGCGATATGGATTATTACAGAATCCCTTTTGGAGAAGAGTTGAAGAGGGTTAATTTAGGATCTCATATAGACCATGCAATTTCTCATGTTGCTTTGCCAGATAAGGAAACATATATTTACATAACTCCAAATGATAATAATTTAGATTTAGCATTAAAAGCGGTTCAGTCTAGTTCTCATAGAGCTTACAACCCTCAATCTAATTACAAGTCAACATCTGGGCCCGATAACGATCCGTCGTATTATATTGAACCTAAAAATGATTTGGCATTTGAAGGTGTAAAACCAAATAAGGATAAAGACCTTTTTGATGATGATAGCAATAAAATAATAGATAATTATCCTGATTCTGAACCTGGCACACATACAAAAAGTAGAGTATAATTTTTTTTCTTGACATAATTTTGGGAAAAGTGTAAAATTATTTTATGTCAGAAAATAAAGGGAAGATTGACATTCAATTGGAAGTGAAAAAATATTTAGACGAAAATTCTGTAATAATATTAGAATTAGAATATATTAAGAAAAATAATCCTTATTTATTTAATATGTATCACAGACAATCGTCTTTATTAAAGTCTTATCTAGAATTACCTTGTAATGATAAGAATATAAAGAAAATGTTGGAAAAAGATCTTAAGCAATATAAGTATTTGTTGGAAATGTGTATTGAGTATTTGAAAAGGCATGGGTTTTACAAATAATTTTGTTGTTATTTGGGAGGACGAAATGAAGGGAATGTATTTTAGACTGAATATCGACGGGAATTTTAAAACTTTTTATTTTGAATATGAAGAAATTGAAAAAATAATTGAAAAAAATATAGACTTTTCTATAGAATTATATAAAAAAATTTTAAACAAAGTAGTCGATTCCGGTTTGAGTAAAGATGTTGCCGATTTGATTTTCAGAGAAAACGTAATTACCGTTTATACTGCAATGGTTAATTATGCAATTGAAAACAATATAAAAAAATAGGGATATATATAATATGGAACCAATAGAAATTGAACGTCAGGTGTTTAGGAAACTATTGTCTGATCCTGTTGCTTTAAATGGATATATAAGTAAAATATCTCCAGAAGATTTTACGTCTCAATCTTTTAAGTTTGTTATTTCTTGTTTTGCTAAAGACCCTTCATTAATATCTCAATATACTCCTTCTAAAACATTTTTTAATATATTATTAAGAAGTAGCATTACTAGTAAATCTGAGTTAGATAAGGTGTCTTCTGCTCTAGCATCGTTAGCTAAATCGAAGCAAAATACTAAGGATTTAGATGTTTTAGTCAAAGAGCTTAAGGCTAATCGAATGTGTAGGGAAATGGCTAATATTATAAGGAAAAATTCTATTAATATAAGACCAGAAAATATTGAGGACGTATATGAGCAATTAATAAAGGACCTATTGGCATTACCTTTAAAGGGGTCATCTGGTAATTTGGTGGCAAAAATAAAAGAAGCCCATGAGAATCTCGATGACAGAGTCAAAATGTATTTACAAGAAAAAAGGGCTAAAGTTCCGGCTTGTATAAAAGCATTTGACATTGTCATGGGAGGTTTTGCGTTTGGCGAATTTGTGGTAATAAGTGCCGGTACTGGTCAAGGGAAATGTTGGGCGTTGGGGACTAAATTAATGAAATACTCTGGAGAGATTGTAAATGTAGAAGATGTTAAGGTCGGAGACCAGATGATGGGACCAGATGGGAAGCCAAGAACTGTATTGGGAACAACCAGAGGGACTGGGGAAATGTATAGAATAACTCCAAACAATGGGGAGCCATGGGAGTGTAATGGCGACCATATGTTGACATTGGTAAATACGGTTACAGGTAGAATAATAGATATAAGTGTTAATGAGTATCTAAATAAAAAAAGAAAATTTAAACATTTATATAAACAGTTTTTTGTTGGGGTAGATTTCCCAAATCCGCAAAAATTATTGGTTGACCCATATTTTTTAGGCATATTATATGGCAATGGGGTAACTAATTGTAATTCTATTAAAATTAAAAAGTTTGATTCAGAAATAATAGATTATTTAAATGTATATACCAAAGAATCCGGATTGGACCTTGTTGAATATAAGAATCCATCTAATGGAAAATCATATTATAAAATAATATGTATAACTGAGAATAATCCTATTTTTTCTAAGATAAAAGAAATATTTGCTAATCCAAATAGGATCCCACATGAATATTTAACATCATCTAGGGAAGATAGGGCCAAGCTGTTGGCTGGTTTTTTGGATATAAGCGGAACTCCTAGTTTTAGCGGGTACGGTGTAGTTCGAAAGGATATTTCTATTGTTAAAGGTATATGTTTTTTATCTCGTTCTCTTGGGCTTCGTGCTAATGTGTCTTTAAAAAGACCACATAGATTATCGGATAATACATATTATAAAATAAATATATCTGGCGACTGCTCTATTTTACCATCTAAAGTAAAAAGAAAAGCGATTTTTCCAAGGCAACAAGCGAAGGATATAACAAGGACTGGATTCAATATAGAGAGTATAGGGATTGGTGAATATGCTGGTTTTAGTTTAGATGGGGACGGACGTCTTCTAATGGAAGATTTTACGGTTACGCATAACAGTAATATAATGCTTTGGTGGGCAGAACAGATGGTAGAAAGGAATTTCAATGTACTATATATTACTATTGAAATGTCTTATGAAGAAACTCTCAATAGGTATCATGCTATTCAAAGCGGTTTTCCTGTGATAGATATAGCGCAGAAGAGAATCTCAAAAGATGCGCTGCCATTATATTTCCAGAAGTTAATTGCTGCCAACAAGGAAAGGGAGTGCCGTAATGCTTTTTTGACAGAATGTGCGTCATTAAGACCAGATGTTAACCCGGATATATATTTATCTATTGCTAAAAAGTATCCCAACAGAAAAGCGAAAATGTTTTTTATGGATATAGAATCATGTAACCCTAGTAGAATAGATCAGGAGATACAGAGAATTGCAATGGACACGAAGTTGGATTGCGTTTTTGTGGATTTTATTAATGTTATGGACCCTGATTTCGCTAATAAAGACAGGGTAAGAGAATTGGCTAGTATTTCTCGTTCATTGAAAATAGTAGCCAGAAAGCATAATGTTGTCATGTTTTCGGCCGCCCAATTGAATACTGTGGGATTAACTGGGGAAGACAAGATTACTACTGATAATATAAAGTATGCTAAATCTATATCAGAAAATGCAGATTGGTTATTCGCCTTCCATAGAACCGAAGAAGATATGGCTATGAAGCAGGTTAGGATTCAGTTGGCAAAACATAGACACTCTTCTTCATGCACGGCATTGCTTGAGTTTGACTTTGCGACAATGCAAGCAATAGATATGGGATTTGCAAAGGGTAGCTACGTCCCGGATGGATATTCTGCTACTGGGGTTAAGCTTTTTGAGGATGCACAACCTGAATATCTTTCTGAGGCTAGCCAAAATAATCAAATAACTTTTAATGACGAGCCTATATATAAAGAAACTCTTATTGGAGAAAACGAGAGCATTAATAGTATCCCTGCCGAAGAATCTAGGGAAGACTTAGATTCTATAAAAGAAAACGTTGACAATGAAGAAAGTAAAATGATTAATAATATTAGAAATATTTTTGGAGATAATATAGTATCTATAAAAAAATTAACTAAAGAAGCTTCAAATGAAATGGACAATAAATTAAAAGAGGTTTGCGAAGATGTCATTGACGAATGAAAGTGCCAGAGAACAAATAAAATTGTTTTTAGAAAAATTTGAATTTGAAAAAATAAAAGAAAATTCAAATGGATTTACATGTAGCTGTAAATTCCACAAAGACAATTCTCCGTCTTTTTCAATAAGCGATAGCGGTTTATGGATATGTTTCAGTTGCGGAAGAAAAGGGAATTTAAATCAATTATATAAGGAGCTTGGCGGGGAAGGGGGGGATTGGAAGGTCGATATAAATATGGCTTTAAGCACACTTGGGAATATTGAATCTAAGAGTAAGCCTAAAAAAAAGAAAGAAGGTAAACAAGGCGAAGGAGGGTTATTTGGATTAACGTTGCCGCCTTATTTTAAATGTTATAAGAGTGACACTGAAATCCCGGAATACTTACTTAAAAGACTAACTCCCAAAACAATATATACATTTATGCTTGGCAAAACCAGGTATAATTTTTTAAAAAACAGAATTATAATACCGGTGACATATCAATGGAAGTCAGTCGGATATTTGGCAAGAACAACCAGTAATGATATTGAGCCTAGGTATTTTAATTCTCCTGGAACAAATATTAAAGATTATTTATTTAACTACGATAGATGCGATAAGGATGCCGACATAATAATATTGGAGGGAGCATTTAACTTAATGTCAATGTATGAGAAGGGGTTTAAAAATATGGTGGCTACATTAGGTACAAAAATAACAGATAATCAATTTAAAAGAATAGTTGATTTAAATCCTAAAAGCATAACTATATGCTTTGACAGGGACACAAACGAGCAAAGGTCTGGTCAAACCGCTGCGATAACCCTTGCGAATAGTTTGTCGGATTTTTTTGACGTATATATCATGCCGTTACCAAAAGGAAAAGATCCCAATGAATTACCTAAAGAAATTTTGGAGGAATGTTATGCTAGAAAAATCAAATTCCAAAAAAGAATATAAAAATAGCAATGAAATTGTTGTGGAAATAAAAAAAATGGTTAATACCAGAAAAGCAATAATTAAAAGAATGGATGCATGTAAGATAAAATATTCTAAACTTAAAGCGGAAGCAAAAAAAATAAAGGAAAATATAAATAAATTAAATAAAGAATTGGCTCATATAAATGAAATAGAAAATGATAGAGTTAAAAAATACTTGAGAAAAAATATAGACTCAATAAAAAGCGAGCCGATATTTGACGAGGATTTGGAGAAGGAGTTTGAAAAAATAGATAAATTAAATCAAAACTATAGAACATTAAAAATTACACATTCCGACATAAGCGAATTGATAGATAAAAAATTATCCGATTTAGATGTGGAAATAGACGACGATAATTCTACGGAACCGACGGATGATGATAAAACGCTTTTTAATATTAGCGACGCTACATATAATATTGGATTTGATGATAAAGATATTTTTTTAGATAATTCTTCCTTTTTAATGGAGGGGGAGGACGCTTTAGAAGAACATAATAATTCTTGACATGTGTTGTATAAATTTGTAAAATTATTTTTATTGGAGGAAGATATGAGAGAAATAGAAAACGAAACAAACGAACTGCAAATAAGTCAAATGCAAAAAGCAGAAGTACCAGACGGCGTATACAGAGCTCTTTACAAAGGGTTCAAAATGTTTATGGACAATACGCCATGGGGCGAAAAGAAAGTTGTTAAGATGTCATTTTTCCTGACATCGGGTCCTGCTAAAGGCTCTACTCTTACATTCAGAGGGATGATGGTAAGAGAAGATTCTTCTGGCAAATGGATAATAGGTTCCAGGTCTAAACTAGGAGCCGCTATAAAATCAATAAATCCTAATGGGACAAGTATTAATGAAGATTTTATTAATACTCCTGTTTTAGTTAAGGTGACTAATATGGTTTCTAAAAGGACCGGAGAAAATTTCGCCTTAATTTCAGAAGTATTACCTGCCCCTATAGAAGACAAGGAAGTATATCAGCAGCCAGTACAGCAAGTTAGAAGAACTGTTAGCTCCGCTTCTGGTACTCCGGTATATCAAAAGGGAGAAGCGCAACCTAGAACGTCAGTGCAGCAACCTGTATCACAACAACAGTCTAAACCTGTCCCGCAGAGACAAGCCACTCAAGGTAGAGTCCAAGCTCAGAATCCAGTGCAACAGGAAGAGCAGGCTCAGCCTAATAGCAATGAGTTGTTAGAAGATTTAACTGACCTTGGGGATTACGGGCTGTGAGAGTGATATTAAAACCAATATCTGATGAGGAGTACATTTCATTTATAAATGAATTGTACGAGAATTCGCGAGACGGGTCCCGCCAAGTGAGATTCACGGTTCAATTACCTGAGGACCCGTCCGTGAACCCCCTGGAGCTAAATAGCAAGCTTTCTAAAGTTCAATCATTAAAAGATAGACTTGTAGTTATAATGAACAGAGGATTAGTTAATAAAAGCTATTGGGATGCTACGGTATCCAGGGTACAGGGATTATTGGAAACTGAAATTGCTTCACAATTGATATCTAATCCAGACGTTAAGGCAGCAAAAAATTCGGACGCAAGGAATTCTATGGCTGAGATATATGCTAAACAAAAGTTGCACCCTATATTGTTCGTTAAGTATTCTAGTTTTGACGATGGATTCTCTGCGTTAACTACTAAACAGGCGGAAGCTAATGCGTTTTATAATGAGGTCAAAAATATATATTCTAATCTTGACGATAAATCTATGGCATTAGCGGTTCAGTTGAAAACCATAATATTGAACGCAAGACTTAATGGGTTAGTAACCCTGGAGGGCGAAGATGAAGTCGCTAGATGAATATGTTAATATTATAGTTGATTCTTTGAAAAAAGAATATTTAAAAGACACTTCTGCCCTTTGGGCTTACCCTTGCCTGGCGTTAGTTAGAAAGGATGGTGAGTTAAAGGTGGTAGACGGAAGATATAGCGACCAACAAATACTTGAATGGGCTGCGACTAATTTGGATATTAAAAGAGCTAAATATATAATCATAGGAAGGATGGTCGTTAAGTATTCTAATATAGTTAATCCCTCTACCGGTCAGAGGAATATAATAGAAAAAGCGATAATGATCACTGGTAAAAATATAGAAAACAATAGAACTAAACTTATTATAATTCCATGTAAAGAACATAAAGACTATCGTCCCATTGAAGAGATAGCGAAAACGGCCAAAGAGTTTGACCCCTCTGTTAAAAATGCGGATATATCTATAGAGAAAAAAACTGAGGATGGACAATATAGTCATTATTTAACTGCGAGGTTCGCAACTCCTGTTATTTATGATAGCAATAAAGGCGATAAGTTTATTTCTGACCCTATATTAAGTGCCATTAGTTCTACTGTCCCTAATATAGACGATAGCAATGCAATTGATATTAGTGACCCTAAAAATAAAATATAAGGAGAAAATAATATATGAAAATAAGAAGCGGAAAATATTTTAAGGTAGTACGTGACAAGAAAGTGTCTAAAAAATACAATAAAAAAGTAGTGTTATTTAATGACAATTATATCACATCAATATATAATATTATTAATAAACTAAATAAGAATCTTTTAAAATTAAATAAAAAATATAAAAATCAAAAAAAGATTCTTAAGGATATTATTAGTGTAAGAAAAGATGTTATTTTTTTGTCAAATTATATTGTGGTATACATGGATTATATAAATAATTATAGCAATACGACAGAAAATATTGAAACTGCTACAAACAAAGATCAAATCAGTGGTAGTATTTTGTTTTTAAGAAAAAAATATTAATTATAATATAAGGGAGGATATATGGCAGCTAAAGATAGGGATGCAGTAAAAAATAAATTAAATATTTTAGATGAAATGTCTAAAAATATTCCTCTTGTTTCTGAGGGGGATTATGAGGTTAAACTTGACCCAATACCATCCGGTAGTCTTTCTCTTGATTTGGCTATAGGAATAGGTGGATATCCTCGTGGCGCTATAGTAGATATATTTGGTTCAGAAAGCGCCGGCAAATCTCTTTTATCTATAATGGCTATAGCGCAAATACAAAAACAGGGCGGAGTAGCTGTTGTATGGGATGCTGAAAGGAGCTATTCTAAAAATCTTGAATGGATGAGAATAAATGGAGTCGATACAAGCAAATTAAGATTTCTTAAGCTTAAAAGTGACGAGGGGGCAGAGATAGGCCTAAGTTCAATAGAGCAAATATGTAAGAAGGGGGCTGCGGACCTTATAGTTATAGACTCCATACCATCCCTGATCCCTCAGAAAGCGCTAGAAAAAGATTTGACGGAAGAGGCAAGGATAGGCGCGAGAGCCTCTCTTTTAACTCCCGCATTATCAAGGTTAGCTGCCATATGTGATGATAGTAAAACTACCGTAATGTGTATCAACCAAATGAGATGCATACCGGCTAATGCTATAATGGTAACTGATAATGGATTTAAGTATGCCAAAGATTTAAAAGTCGGTGACAAATTAATGCATGGTGACGATACAAGAACTATAAAAAACATAGTAGACAGTGGCGTGGTTGAGGGTGTTAAAATAAAAACATTTAATGCCGGGAGTATTACTATTAGCAATAACCATCGTCATATGGTTTTAAGTGACGGTGAATTTGTTGTTAAATTAGGTAGCGAGATAGTGGAAGGAGATATATTAATCTCTCCAAGACAGGAGGTATGTTCTGTCAGTGAAAATAAGCCTATATTAAATATCAATATAGGCGGAAAAGAATTCCCGTTAGATGAGAACCTTGCCTTCTTGATGGGTGCCGCTATATTCTGTATGACGTATGATAAAAACAGTTCTAGTATAGGTTTTTGCCCTTATGATAATTATAATTTATCAAAAATAAAAGACGCCTTAGATAAAGTGGTCCCTTCCAATTTGGAATTAAAATTTCCTTGGATTTATGTAAAGGATACTATATTCTCTACCCATTTCCCAGAGATAATAAAAAGGGAAAATAAATATATTATTCCAGACGAAATCCTTTATTCTAAGAGAAGCGTAATATCTGCTTATTTACGCGGTATAATGTGTAAAATGAAAATATTTTCTAACAATATAAGAATAAAGGTTCCGAAGGAAATTGCGGAAGATATAATGCTTTTAATGCATTCTTTTGGTATCCCGTCAGTATTCGAAACAAAATATGACGTTCTTTCAAATAGTACACATATACAAATATCCGGTAGATATTTAACAAAACTGGAAACGACATTAGGATATAAGCATCCTAAATTCTCTGTATATTTAAAAGAAAACGAAAAAACGATCCAGGAAACAGAGCCATTCTGTGATTATTACGCTAAACCTTTAGCCAAAAACTGCAGCAAAGTAATTCGAGATAAATATAGGATAGATAATCCAGGTAAAAATCCTCCGATTGAATACAATGGATATTTAGACAAAATGGTTTTCTCAATGGGCGGACATAGAAGTAAAACGCTCCAACTACTAGAAGGCAAAGGGTTGAAAGGCCATGACATATATGAAAAAGTTAAATCTTTTAGATTTTATAAGGTAGTAGATGTACAAAAGAAAAGTTTTAAAGCTATTGATATTGAAGTTGATAAGGATTCGTTGTTTTGTTATAATAAATTCCTTACCCATAACTCTAATATCGGCGGTGGGTTATATCAGCCAACCGAGAAGGAAACTAGTATATTTGCCTTAAAGCACTTTTCGACCTTAAGAATGAGAGTAAAGAAAGCCAGCAAGCCGGTGATCGAAAAAGAGGTGCCTGTGGGACATCGTGTACATGTAGACATTATAAAAAATAAAGCTGCTGCTCCATCTAGACAGGCTGAATTCTTTATTAATTACTTTAAGGGTGTAGACAATAAAATTGAAATGGCAGAGATACTTTTATACAATAAAATGGCAAAAATGTCTGGCGGATGGATAGAGTTTAATGGGAAAAAATATCATGGGATAGATGAGTTCGCTGACATATTTAAAGACAAGGATCTTTATTCTAAAACACTATCTAAAATAAAAAGTGTTGATTTTAATGTGTTTGGCTTTAAAGGTCAGGACGTCGGCACGCCTGAAAGTACTCTAAATACGCTTACTGTAGAGGGTGAAGAGTAAAGTTAAAATATAACCCTGTCCCGTCGTCCTCCCGTCATATCTTCCCAACCCTTCGGCGGGGCAGGGCCAAATTTAAAATATGAGTAAAATAAAATTTATTGATATACAGAATTTCCAAGTTCATAAAAGAAAAAGGATAGAGTTAAAAAATTTTAATGTTATAGTAGGCAGGTCTAGTTCTGGGAAAAGTTCGATTTTTAGGGCCTTGCAATATTTACTTTATGGAGATTGGGATTCTACATATTTCAATGAAAAAGATAAAGCGTCTGGTGTCGCTGTAACTTTTGAAAATGGTATAAAAATAATAAGGCTTAGGAAGGGGGCTGTAAATTCTGCTGCTATAATAAATGGAGATGATGTTGTACAATATAAATCCTTTGGCGATATTATACCTAATATAGGCAGATATTTAAATTTGCCATTGATAAAAGTGGTAGACAGAACGTATAATCTTAATTTTTCAATGCAAGACGATATCCCATTTTTAGTTGGAGAAAGTAGGATATATAGAGCGCAAATGCTAAATCGTCTTTCCGGCATGCATGTTGTGACTAAGATATTAAAAGAAATGAATAAAGACCTCAGGGCTAGTAAGGCAGATGTTGTGGAACTTTCTAAAAAAATAGAACAAATTTCTTCTAATAAAATATTATTAATTAATTTTAATAATATAAATAATATTAATAATAATATTAATAATAATATTAATAAATTAAATAAATTAATAAATATATATAATTTTAAATATAAATTAAATATAAATAAAAATAATATTAATAATATAATTAAATTAAATAATTATAA
>CAYXOL010000098.1:0-12805 GCA_964467165.1 uncultured Clostridium sp. | reverse complement strand
TGGGACAACATTAAATAGAGCTATTGACCTTATTCCCGATATGGACGCAGCAGCCGAAAGTAAAGCTGTTACTCACCAAAGTACACTTATATTCCTTGCAACATTGTCAATGCATAGCCAAAAAAAAGATATAACACATCACCATATATTAAGAAGTTTATTTATCCAACTAGAACGTTTAAGTAAAGCACCGATAGAAATAATAGACGAGGTAAATAATGGAAAACCAAATTTTCAAATTGTCGAAGATAACAAAGATTACAGATTATTTACTTTGAATTTTGAGGAAGAAAATTGCGAAGAAATACAAAATTATAAATTAAGAATTTCAAGAACTCCGCTAAAATTAAATCAGAAAGCAAAAAATACTATAGATGAAATAGAAGAGTATAATGAAAAACTAGAAGAGATTAAATCATTTGTTGAACAAAAACATCTAGACTTAGCACTAAAATTAACAGAAACTACACTAAACACATACAATTTACTTACAGCGGTTAGCGATATTGTGGAGAAAATTGATAATGAAACAATAATTAAATATGGTGAAGAAAGAACATCGCTTCTAGATATCCCATTAGATAAGTTCCTTAATTATTTTATTATAGATTTTAAAGAGAATACTAATTTAGACCCAGATAAATTTGGTTATGTGTTAGCATTGAGATATACTTTATTGGATAATGATTATAAACCAGATATAGTTAATGGCGTACTTAATGAAGAGAACATAGCTGCAAACAATAAGCTAATAAAAAGTAATGTAATAATGCTATATACAAGATTAAGTAACTACAGGAAATATAAGACATATGATATTGATAAAAATGCAAAAGAGGGTATCTCATTAACTGAAGTTACGATAAACAAAACTGAATTCAAGGAAGGTAGACCAGTAAACACATTATTAAGACAAGAAGTTGATGTAGCCAAAACGACAGAGACAATATTGAATGCTTTAGGTATACAAGGTGATTTTGTAATATTTAATAAAATAAGAGAAGGTGGTATTGAAAAAGAAACTTTTATTGGTAGAGATAAATTAGGCAAATATTTTGAGCCAGAGAAATTATTGCGAATGTTATATCCAAAAGGCATTATATATTTAAACCCATTCGGTTCTGCAAGCTTAGAGTGTGGAATAGAACTAGCCGATCATAAAGACAAGAAGACTAAACTGTCAATTGCAAAAAACATTACTAATTTCTTATATGACATGAACATGTATATAGAGAACCTGAATGTAGATGCAGAAAGGAAGTTCTTATTAAAGAGAAATATTATTTATGAATTGGATCTCATTGGTATATTAGATAATATGTACATTGACACAATGGAAGTATGGGAAATAATAGACGAAACGTATAGCGTACAAAAACGAACCCCAGATATAAATGACCTATGTTATATAGAAAAAATTATAGCTGATAATACAATTATGTATGATGGAACATCCCCTGATTTTCAGAGACCAGAACATAAGGAACTCATCTCACAGATTGCTAATAGATATATAGCACTATTACAACATATTCAATATACCAAACGATACTCTGGACAATTGATAAATGATCTTACTAATGATATCACCTTAGCATATGATATTCAAGCCATATCAAAATTAGGTGATATCAAAAATTGTTCAAGTGTTTGGATTGCAAAAACTATAGTTAATAATTTAACAGCTGAATTATACAGCACATATTTTAGGTTTATGATTGAGCAATTAAAACGTGGCAATAAAATAGAGAATTTATTCAATGAGGGGGAAAGGGCATACTATGATTTAGACGTATTAAACGTTGAAGAATTAAAAAGGCAAGTAATAGCAAGCCCAAAATTTAGTGCATTATTATCTGTTATAGACGAATTATTAGACAAAAATAAAAGAGTTGAGAAATACGATTTAGATGTCCCTGTAGAAAATTTCATAGATGAAGAATATAAGATTACAATATTGAATGTAGAAGCTGCAGAAAATATGATAAATGCAGCTGAACAATCCAAACTAGATGGAGCTTCATTATGGAGTACTGGATTTGATAAAATATATAGGACAATGTTTGGAGTAACAGATAATTATCCACCGAAACAGTATATATTTGATATGGAACAAGGTTACTTTGGTAAACAAGCAGGGCATAGAGCAATAGGCTTAGTAAACGAATTTATGGAATATTTTGGACTTAGTGTTATAATGCCAACAGACAGTGAGAAATTACAGAAAGGCAAAACACACAGAATAACAAAAGTAAACGTAGCTACCAACCAAGTACAAACTGAAGGTGGGATAAAGAATGCTGCACGTTGGAAAGGTAAAGCGACTACACAAGTAGATATTACAATAAATGTAGAAGATATGACCTTTGACGATGCATTAGCAATGTTTGTTGCGTTAAAAGAACTAAAGAACAAAAATACAGATAATGAAACTATAGAACAATATGAAAATAAAATTAGAGAATTTATACAAAGATACTCTATTAAAACATCAATCCAAAATGTACAAAGAATAGTAGAAAAAGAATTCCACGAAAGTGTAGCAGGTAATGCACAGATAATGAATGCTACAGGCTTTATACACATACATGGAGTAGGACCAGTATGTGGAACAAAGATATTAGATGGCTTTCATTCAATGGTTGAAGGGCAGACAGAAATTATTAATATGAAAAGTGATGACCCTTCATATATAGCCAATGTGATTATAGGCAGGTTAAGAAAAATATTTGGGGGTGACAAACTCAGAGTATCACAATTTATAGAGTTGTCTACACTACCTTTAATAGAAAAAGCAATTGTTGATACATTAGAAAATTATGAAAGTCTTTATGGACGAGGATACGAGAGCCCAGTAGGACTTAAGGCATTTTTAGACACAGATATATTTGAGAAAATAGATTATAAAACTCTGAACCATGTTTTGGGTGTATTCGATTATAATTTTATGGAAGGGAATGTAAATACCCAGTTAAATGAAATTGCAAATATGGTTAAATTAATTACTGATGAGAATACCAATATAAATAAAATAGGGTACATTGCGCAGTTATTAGGGCAAACTGATTGTTTATTTAATTTATTGTTAGTGCAAGAATTAACTTATTCCATACCAAGTGTTATAGGTATACTATCCCAAGACGTATTAAAAGATGATTTATTAGATGCGGTTAAGTATAAGAGTGAAGGTGCAATTGTAGTATTGTCACCTGACCTTGGTCCATATAGTAATTATCAAGAATATTATAAGGCTGAAGTTGCATTATTAGACTTAAATGATATAGAAGAAAAAGACTATTTATCTGGTAGTTTAATTTTAAAATATAGACAACAACTTATAAGAGCACTTGGAGATACTGGTGAAGATAATATTGAAGAAAATATATTAGCTAGAGGTCAGGAAACATATAACACACTTGCTAAAATTAATGAAATATTAGAAACTATAATGCAATTGAGAGCTAAGTTAGCAGAGCTAAATAAATTTTGGTATAAAACTTCATTAACAGAACAAAAAATAGCTGACAAAAATTATGATAAATTATTAGTTAAACATTCTAAATTATTCAATGAACTAGCTGGGGTTGTCGAGAGCATAAGCACAATAAACAAAAATAAGTTCGTTATATTTTCTAAGACAAAACTACTTAGAAAAGAAACAAAGAATGCTTTACAGGCTTTAGAAATATTATATAATGAGATGGGTAAATCTGATATAATTAACAAACTTAAGCAAGTAGCAGATGATTATAGAAAAGATAAAGGATTAAAGATTGAACCGGGTCATGTATTAATATCAGAGGATTTAGCAAAAGAATTATTTATTTCTGTAGGTGATAGGTTATTCAGTAATATTACACCAACATTAACTTCATTCTCAGTAACTGGGTTAAAAGTTGTAGGTATCATTCCATCTTCGATATATAATAAGAATACAATAATTGGTTCATCAGAATATTTGCAAACAGAAGGTAGAGACTATGATATTGACACAGTAGGTCTACAAATATTTTTAAATGCAATGATACAAGATGATTTTAATATTGATGATTATAGAGAATATATAAAAACGTTTAATGCAAATACAAAGAAATTTTTGCGTGGGGTATTAAAGTATGCAGTAAACAAGGGGTATTTGAAGATAGAAGAAAAGAATATAGATGAGATGCCTATAGAAGAAATATTCAAGATATTCTCTGACAATAACAAAAAACTTGAAATGATGAAAAATTTCTTTGGTGAGAGGAAACTTTTTGGTGATGATAAGAATATATTTAAGCTCCCCATGTTTGCAAAAGATACACTTAAGATATATAAATACTATGGGAAAGATGTAGGTCCTACAATTAACTTAAGAGAACATATCCAATTAGTAGCGTCGTTAGGCTTAAGTGTAACAAAAGGTGAGAATGTAATTTACGATAATGGAATGTTTGATCCTGATAATGTTGGAAGTGATGAAAATATGACACCTGAAGAAAAGAAAAGTATGGTAATGTTTTATAGTTTGTTAGCAGGTTACATAACAGACGCTGAATTAGACTTCCCAAAGAATGATAATAAGTTGCATACTGATATAGAGATGACAAATGCATATATGAAAATATTTAACATCAAGTATGCAAATGTAAGAGCATTTATAGGAGCTTTGAATGAGATTACAAGTGTTTATTCTAATATAGCAAGATGGCTTGCAGCTGAAGACGAAGAGAATAAATATATAGCAACATTAGAAAGGATAAATACAGCAAAAGAAATGTTAGAAGCATTAGCTTCAGATGAAGGGTTAGTAACAAGTTATGGAGTAGTACATGCTGCAAATAAAGATATAAATAGTGCAAATCCTATATTTACATTTATAAACAAATTAGACACTGACAAAATATCAGCAGCTGATAGGATGTTTGTAAAGGGGAAAGTAACAACTGAAGGGATAAAACAAGCCTTCAAATACATAGTACAAAGGTCAATAAACAAATTACTATCTACATATGAATTCAGTTTAGAAAAAGAAGATGGTAAGAAAGTAATATATTACGATAAAGAAGTAAACGATTTTTGGAATAATGTAATAAACAATATAATAGATGCAATGTTCACTAATTTGAATAGTATTAGAACATATGCTTTAAACGAAATTTTAGGGATTAGCAAAGATGACCCATTATATAGAAGGGCACAAGGTAAGCAAGTTACTGTGAATTATAGTAGTCAATTATCTATGGATATAATAGTTAAATTAGTTATGAGGTACTATGGACTCATAAGTGACGAAATTCATTATTTGCATACATTGGGTGCAAACAATTATTCTGGTGGATTACCAGAAGATTTGCAAAAACGATTGGACTACTACACAAAATTGTCTAACTATATAAATTATATCTTTAAGCCTGTAATGATAAATATGTTATATAAAGATAGAGATTATGCTATAAAATTAAATGCAAGTTTAGCTAATCAATTTACTAAATATGAAAATACTGTAATAGAAAAAAATAATGTTGGGGAAAAAGTTGGTATAGTGTTCAAAACATTTGATGGTGTAGGCATTGCGTTTAGAGAAGCGATGGATATGATTGATAAATTATCACAATCAAAAAAGATACAAGAGTTAAGGTTTTATGACCCATTAAAATACAAAAATCAAACAGATATTAGTGAAGATATTGAAGCCCTAAATAATCAAGTTCAAGCTCAATATAAAGATATACAACAAGAAATGGAGGATTGGCAAAGTTACTTACAAAGAGAACTATTCAATGGTATAATAGAAAATTATAGTGGTGCGCAGGCAGAAGATAATAGTGAGTTATACCCAGATACTGAGGAAGACAATAGTGAGAAAGAAAAAATTACAGAGTTACCATATCAGCGAATTGACCTTACTAAAATTCGAACAACTGTTACAACTGATAATGGGCAAACTGTAGAATTATATTCAATAGCTGGCAAGACTATTAGACACACATTTATGGTAAAAGGTGGGCTTTATGCACTTGCTTTAAAGATGTTCCCAAATGGTAAACATATCAGAAGGAAATTGCCTATCTTAGATGAGATATTCTACAGAAGTCCTATATTAGGTAGAGAATACACTACAAGTATAGATAGGGAGAGTGGGTTAGCAAGAGCACAAATAACACCTGTTAGCAAACAAAGCTACACAATATCAGAAATAGTACAGAAATATGAGAGTATGTATGCTGAATTAGAAAAGCGTGATATAGAACTCAAGAATTTAGTAGAGAAACATAAGAGCGCCTCGAAATATTTAGACAATACATTGATAGAAAAAGAACAAGGCGTTTTTTATATGAATGCTACAGATATAATAGATTATTACAGATTTAATGTATATGACAAAAATATAGTATTGACTGTATTGAAACATTATTCAAATAAAGAAGAAATTGAAATACCAGCTTCCTTAGCGGAAGATATAATATTACAATTATATGCATTTAACAAAGCAAGGAAAAGCCTTTACGTTGATGAATATCGTGGTAGCAACATTATGAATATGTCTTTAATATTGTTTAATAATGTCGTTGTATATGAGCAGATTACACGAGAAGGTACAAAAATAATAAAACAGCATATTGATGAATTTAGGACGGATAGGGATGTAGTAGATATCACTGTAGGCAAAGAAGCAGCAGGGTTAGCAGCGACAGCTTTAGCACAAGGGGTAAAGGTTATTATGCACTCTATAAACTTAAATCAGCTACTGAATAAAGTAAGCAAATATAACTATGGTGGACTGCGAGCTAGCCAAATAGCCCCATATATAGACAGAGCAAATGAATTAGTAAAGCTATCGGTAGAAGAGATAACAAATAAATATAAAGAAGCTGATGAATATATAGCCAAAATAAGCAATATAGAAGTAAGTGAAGAAACAATAAATAAAATTAAAAGTGAACTAGATATACCTAGTTATTTGAATTTAACGCCATATAAAGCTATAGAGAAATTATATAATGAAGTAAATAGATTATATGAAGGTAAAGAACAAAATAGGAAAGATACAGTATATGCAATAATTTTAGCAATAAGCCAAGATACCAATTCACAAATTTATCAAAATGATATAATATACCATTTGGAAGGATTAATCCCAGTAAAAGTTATTAGTGTAATGGAGCAATTAAATGATGTTAAAATAATCGATTATGATTATCTACAAACAATAACCAATAGGAAAATACTATTAAATCCAAGAGTAATCAAAAGGTTGTTAAGTATGCAACCTGCAGATGTTACTACTGATGGTGAGAAATTTTATCAAGACAATGGTGAAGACACTATAGGGTTCCAAGTAGGTAGTAGTATCAGATTGCCACTTGTGCTAAAGAAAGGGCAAGATACAGTATATATGCTAAAAGTAAAAATAGAAGGTGAATATAGATGGGTATTATTTAGGACACAAGAAGAAGTAAGTGCTGACAATATTGAATTATCAGAAATACCATATATAAAATTAGATACTATAGATATGCCCAAAGATATAAAAGCTGAATTTGATAGTATGGAAGATATGACTGAAGAAGAGAAGAAGAGCTTTAAAAGGACTGTTAGATATAAAATGTATTCGCAGCACAGAATGCATAATGCAGAGCAATTAGTAGAATGGATAGAGAAGAACAACATCCAAACTTATAAATTACTATCGAATTTAGTAAACGTATTAGAAGATAAAAATCTAATAAACACAAACATAGAAGATGAAACTGTATTCAAGAATTACAAAAACATACTAAAATATTTTTCCATTGGTAAAAGTGGCACTCCACAAATAGATATAAATATAAAAAATATAATAGTATGGGACATACTAGAAAATATTATAGGGAGTGAAGATTTAAATTTCACATTATATACATATAAGGGTATTCCTGAAGCGAGGATGGGTAAGTATACCAAGCTAATAGAAGCATATAATAAATCCAAAGGCAGGGAAATTCAACCGACAGTAGGCAAATATGATAGATTGCCACAAGATACTACACAGATAGAAAATATAGAGGATGTAAATATACCATCTCGTATAATACTCCACTATGATAAAACAAATCCAGAGAACTTAGAAAGTTTGAAGAAAATGCTAAGTTTGCAGTTAGGGTATTTTGGGGTATTGACTAGTATAGTTCCGGGATTAGAATTAGGTGCTTCAAATTATCCAATAAATTTATACAAATTTGCTTTAAGATTTTCACCAGTTATGTATCAACATCTTGTAGAAGGGTTAGGAACTACAGAAGCACAAAAACACAAAGTTTACAAAGGTGAATCCATAGAAGACATATATTACAATTAAAGAAATATTGATATAGGTAACACAATAGAAGAGACAAAGAGGAAATTAGAAAGCAATAAAAAACGAAGACTTAGAATAACTCATATAAATTCTTTAGAAGAAGCTCCAACGACAGACTTGTCAGACATAACAGCATTTGATGGTATGATCCAAGAGTTAGATAACTTGATTGATGAATCAATAGATAAAGAAGAATTCGATACATATATTTCTAAAGTACGAAATATAATAAGAGAAATAGAAATAGTGTTGATAAAGATCAATATTATATAAATGCAGTAGAATTATTAAAAGTAGGCATAAAGGAAAAAAAGAATTTGTTAACCAATTATCAACATTATATGAACTTGAAAAAATCTTTTTGGTGTGGACAAAATAAATGAAGGAAATAACAATACCAATAAAGAGAGACAAATAGGTTACCATTAAATACAAAGATAGTTGTAAGTAATCAACAGGGTACAAGCACAATAGCATTAATAACAAGCAAGACAAAAGTTAAAGAAAAAGTGACTGTACCAACGACCAACAGAATAACATTACAAGGATTTATGAATATAATTGGTGATGAAGAATTGGCTAAAGAAATCTTAGCCCAATTTTATGAAGAACGTACCATGACTAGTAAGAATGTCAAAGTTACCAAATACTATGAAATTAAACCAATCGTTAAAGATATCACACTTTACCAAAACTACCCTAACCCTTTTAACCCTACAACAACAATAACTTTTGATTTAAAAATTTATACTCACATCACCCTGAAAGTTTATAACATTTATGGACAACTTTTACATACACTTATAGATAGCGATTTATCACCTAACTTTTATCAAATTGAATTCGACGCAAGCAACCTCACAAGTGGAATTTATATATATCAACTCACAGCAAACAATCAAATTATTTCAAAAAGAATGCTCTTATTAAAATAGAATAAAATCATATTCATTAGCTCAGACAGTGTAAGCATTAGCCCGTGCGCCGCACGGCGCACGGGCGGGCTAACGCCATAAATTTTTCCCCAAATACATTCCAACAAATTCTTACCAATATATCTTATATTTTTACATTTAGCTAAATAACTAAATATTGTTTAATTTATTTCTATGAATAATTAGCTCAAGTAAAAAATGAGTAAAAATATTATGGTTATTAAAAAATAATTTAACATACGATATAATTGAAATTACTATATATTAGCAAAATTACAAAATATATTCGTATTTGCAATATATTTGTATATACGATATATAATCAATTTTTAAAAATATATTTGCATATACATAATAATTGCTTGTGCGATATAATTGCAAATACAATTATATTATAAAAAAAAATCGCATCAATAGTAATCTGCCACGTGTTTAGGAAAGATTTGAATATTGAGGCCAAAAAGTACTACACATTGTAAGGTGATAAAGAAAAGATTTTTAGCGGGCCGTTCCGGCCCGCTGCCCACGTGCTGCTTTGCAGCACGTGGGCTTAGCTTACACTGTCTGAGCCTAATAATATTTTTTAAATTAAAACTTTCACTGGTTTTATGTAATTAAATTCATTCTTCTTTTCAACATTCGCTATGGCTAACAATTGATTTCTATCATCAACAATCAATACTTCTTCCCCTTTTAATTCTAATTCTTTTTTTAGTGTATTGCCATTTTTTACCAATAATAAGTCTTTTTGATCGGTAACAACATATTTATCTATATCTTTGAAAATAGTTAATGGATTGATAAAAAATTGTTTAATTTTCTTTTTTTGTACAAGAACTTGCATCTCTTTTAAACTAATAGCATCGTATATATTAAAATTATCGATTTTTGTTCTTCTTAGTTCTTTTACATAAGCACCACACCCTAACTTTTTCCCAATATCATTGGCTAAACTTCTGATATATGTACCTGCCGAACAAGTAACGGAAATTTCTATGTAAGGATTATCAAATTTTAATATTTCAATTTTATAAATATTAACTTTTCTTGGTGGTAAGTCTAATTCCTTCCCTTTTCTGGCTAACTCGTAAGCTCTTTTACCTCTTATTTTAATGGCAGAATATAAAGGTGGTACTTGTTCAATTTCTCCTACAAAACTATTAATGGTATTTTTAACTTGAGTAAAATCTATATGTTTAGTAGGTTTTATACTCAAAATTTCGCCATCGATATCATAGGTATTAGTAGTTTTTCCTAATTCAATTTTTGCTATATATTCTTTTGGTAAATTCAGGAAATATTCTGCAAGACGAGTATAATTACCGAGTAAAATAACTAAAATACCGGTAGCAAAAGGATCTAATGTACCTGCGTGGCCGACTTTTTTTGCCCCCAAGAGTTTTTTAACTTTAGTAACGACAAAATTAGAAGTTAAGCCAACGGGCTTATCAATCAACAATATACCTTTTAATTCGTTTATCATATCCCGTAACTTATGAAGTGAAAAATGAAATGTAAGAATAAAAATACGAAATTTAAAATAAAATGCAAAAAAAAATAGAGAGGCGTCGCAGTCACCTCTCTTTGATGGAGTTACACATTCTCTTGACCAATTTCCCAATGTAGCGGCGAACGCCACAAACTAGAAAGAATTAATTTTTGAATGTGTAAAAACTCTTTAGGTAATCTATCATATAATTTGATAAATAATTCTTCGTGCGATAAAATTTCTTTTTGCCAAAGATCTCTGTCAATACTTTCCAATTTATGGAAATCTTCTTCGGTAATATTTTCAAGACCACGCCAATCTAAATCTTTATAACGCGGCATCCACCCAATAGGACTTTCAGTAGCATAAGCTGTCCCTTCTGAACGTTGGAAAATCCATTTTAAAACTCTCATATTCTGATTAAAACCAGGCCAGATAAATTTACCATTTTCATCAGTTCTAAACCAGTTAACAAAGAAAATACGTGGTGGATTAGAAATATGCCTACCAATATTTAACCAATGGTTAAAATAATCCCCCATATGATAGCCGCAAAATGGTAACATTGCCATAGGATCACGTCTAACCTCGCCTATTTTTCCAGCTGCTGCTGCAGTTGTTTCTGAACCCATAGTTGCTGCACCGTAAACACCAAATGCCCAATTAAATGCTTGATATACTAATGGCATTGTTGAACTTCTTCTTCCGCCAAATATAAATCCTGATATTTTAACACCTTTGGGATTTTCAAAATCTTCATCTACAGATGGACAATTAATTATAGGTGCTGTAAACCTTGAATTTGGATGCGCAGCTTTTCTTCCACTATCTGGCGTCCATTCATTTCCTTGCCAATCTATTAATTTCTCTGGTAATTCATCAGTCATTCCTTCCCACCAAACATCACCATCTGGTGTCATAGCAACGTTAGTAAAAATTGTATCTTTTTTAATACTTTCCATTGCGTTTGGATTTGTCTTATAGGATGTACCGGGAGCTACACCAAAGAAGCCAGCTTCGGGGTTTATCGCATATAAACAACCATCTTCTTTGATTTTTATCCAAGCAATATCATCTCCTACAGTAGTCACTTCCCAACCCTCAAACTCTTTAGGTGGAATTAACATAGCAAAATTTGTTTTACCACAAGCACTAGGAAAAGCCGCTGCAAAATATTTCTTCCTCCCCTCAGGCGATTTAACCCCTAAAATCAACATATGCTCAGCTAACCATCCTTGATCTCTTGCCATAACTGATGCTATCCTTAACGCAAAACATTTTTTACCCAATAAAGCATTCCCGCCGTATCCACTTCCATAAGATATTATTTCTCTTGTTTCTGGGAAATGTACTATGTATTTATTTTCATTGTTACAAGGCCAAGGTACATCTTCTGTTCCTTCTACCAAAGGCATTCCAACCGAGTGCAAACATTTAACAAATTCTCCATTGCCCATATATTCCAATGCTTTAGTCCCCATTCGTGTCATTATTCTCATATTGACTACAACGTACGGCGAATCCGTTATTTCAACACCGTATTGTGATATTTCTGAGCCAAGTGGTCCCATACAAAACGGAATTATATACATTGTTCTTCCACGCATACAACCATCCAATAAACCATTTAATGTCGTTCTCATCTCTTTTGGATCTACCCAGTTATTTGTTGGGCCAGCATCTTCTTTTCTCAAACTACAAATAAATGTTCTATCTTCTACTCTGGCTACATCTCCAGGATCCGAAAAAGCTAAATATGAATTCGGCCTCTTTTCTGGATTTAATCTCTTAAATGTCCCTTTTTGAACTAATAGTTCACATAAATTATCATATTCTTCTTGGCTTCCTGTACACCAATGGACCGCATCAGGCTTACATAAGTCAATTACATTTCCGACCCATTTTAAAAGTTCAGTATTGTTAGTCATTTCAACAACCTTTATTTATTTTTTTATATAATATTTTGCTTGCTTCTTGAAAAATATAAAGCCCTTTTATCAAAATTATTTTTTTTTAATTGATTTTTTTTTTTTTAATTTAATAATTTTTTATTTTAATTAT
>CAYXOL010000097.1:0-13735 GCA_964467165.1 uncultured Clostridium sp. | reverse complement strand
TTTGCCTTGACACATTTAAAAGTATCCCCATGGCAAACATATTAAAAACCAGAGCTGATCCACCATAACTTATAAAGGGAAGTGGTACCCCCGTAACTGGCATAGAACCGGTAACTACGGCAATATTAATAATTGCTTGAACTGCTATAACAGATGTAATTCCAATAGCTAAAATAGAACCATACATATCTTTAGCTGCAACTGCTGTCTTAATGCCACGCCATACAAAAATCAGGAACAACAATATTATAAATCCTACCCCAATTAGACCTACCTCTTCAGCAATTATAGAAAAAATAAAATCCGTATGAGGTTCTGGTATATAAAGACACTTTTGTCTTGATTGTCCTATTCCTGCTCCTGTGACCCCGCCAGATCCCAGAGCAAGCAATGATTGAACTAGTTGATATCCAGCACCTTGACTATCATCAAAAGGATGCATAAAATTCATAAGTCTTTCTAGTCTATAAGGTGCAATTAATATTAAAATACCAACTGCTCCTACTAACGATGAGCCTATAGCAAAAATGTGTAGAAATCTTGCCCCTACTGCAAATAAAATAATTACAGTAACAATCATTATAACAGACGCAATACTTAAATTTGGTTCTAGTAGAATTAAACCAGCATAAAATGCAGATACTAATAGGTAGGGAACTACCCCTTTAAAGAATTCTTTAACCCTCTCTCCCTTTATATCTAAACTTTTAGCCATATATATTACTATGGTGTATTTTGCAATTTCTGAGGGTTGGAAAGTTGAAAAACCTAATTGAATCCATCTCTTTGCACCGTTAATGGCTGGAAATGCAAATACTACAATTAGCGATACTAGTGTAAACACCATAACAATACCAGTATATTGTTTTATAGCATGATAATCAATTTTAATAGCTAAAACCATAAAAACACTGCCAACCAACGCCCATAGCAGTTGCTTTTTAAAAAATAATTCTGGATCATTAAATTTAAAAGCCGAATAATATGAACTAGCACTATAAACCATTACTACTCCTATTGCCACAAGAAGCATTATAGTTGCAAATAACACAAAATCGATTTGTCCCATTTTAACCTTGGATTTTTTCATAATATATCCTCCTCAAAACTCTAATAGGTAAAGGATAGAAATCCAACTATACATAAAACCACTGTAACAATGGAGAATACTGCCACAATCTTAGTTTCCTGCCATCCACTTAATTCGAAATGATGATGAATTGGAGACATCTTAAATACTCTCTTCCCTGTAGACTTAAATACTAAAACCTGAATAATAACTGACAAGGTCTCTAAAACATATATGCCTCCTACAATAACAACCAGTATCGGTAATTTTAGTATCATTCCCACCGCTGCTACTGCACCTCCAAGTGCTAGAGAACCCATATCTCCCATGAAAATTTCTGCTTTATAGGAATTAAATTTCAAAAATCCTAATAATGCACCTGCAAGAGCCGCGCAGAATATTGCAAGAGTTGAATGAAACATCATATTACTAACTAGCGCAAAGAAGGTCATAATTACTATTGTGACGCTGGTACATAAGCCATCTAATCCATCTGTTAAATTAACTGCATTTGTAGTTGCTACAAAATATACAATAATAAAAGGAACATATAAGTAACCCAAATCTACACTTTTGTTTAAGAACGGTAACATTATATCCGTTCCTATTTTAATCGAAGCATAATAACCAATGACGCCTCCTACTATAAGTAAAAGTAACATCTTTTGTTTTGATGTAAGTCCTTCATTTTTTTTACGTTTTATTTTTAAAACATCATCAATAAGTCCAATTAATCCAAAGGCTATAAAACAATATAGTGCAATCATAGCTTCGTCGTTGGTATGCCTAACTATTATCAACATGGTAATTATTGTTGAAGTCATAAATATAATACCACCCATAGTAGGTGTACCTGCTTTTCTGAGATGACTTTTAGGGCCCTCTTCCCTTATATTTTGTCCAAATTTAAGTTTATGTAGCATTGGGATTACTAAGGGACCTTGTATAATCGATAAGAAAAATGCAATTAAAACTGAATATATAATTAAACTCATCTTTCAGCCACCTCTTTAACATTAATATTCTCAGGAGCATTTAGAGCTGCCAGTTCACGAACTATACTCTCAAATTTCATATATCTTGAGGCTTTAACCAAAACAATATCATTTGAACCAATAACTTTTTTTAGAAAACAAATTACCTCATCATAAGTTTGAAAGCTTCTATATCTATCTATATCGCTAAATCCTTGTTTATATGCCTCATTAAATTCCCCTAACGTAATTAATAAATCAACATTTTTACTTTTTGCATATGCACCAACTTGTTTATGTGCTTCAAAGGCACTAGTTCCAAGTTCCATCATGGTACCCAGCAACGCAATTTTAGCTTTTCCATTAGCATGGCAAAGTACATCAATTGCAGCTATCATGGAATCAGGGCTAGCATTGTAACAATCATTAATTATAGTGAATTTTTCACCCTTTATTATATCTAAACGCATAGAAGTAGCTTCTAAATTATTAAATCCTCTGGCAATTTCATCATAACTAAGGCCCATTGTTCGCCCACAAGCCACTGCTAGTAGCGAATTTAGTACGTTATGTCGTCCTGGCACACCCACTTCAATTGTAGTTGTTATTAAATTTCCTCGGTCTATCAAATTAAACATTATTTTATTCTCAAAAACATTCAAATTACAAGCTTTGTAATCTGCTGCTGAGTCAATTCCTATTTTTATTGTTTTATGACCAGCTGTGGTGATATTTTCCAGTAAATCATTATCAGAATTTACAATTAAAGCACTATCGGTTGTGAAAAAATCCGTTATTTCCATCTTAGCCTTTAAAATATTCTCTCTTGTTTTAAGCTGCTCTAGGTGGGACATTCCAATGTTAGTAATAATACCTACATCGGGTTTTGAAATCTCACATAGGTTATGAATCTCCCCAAACCCACTCATACCCATTTCAAGAACTGCTATATCATAACTTTTATCTAATTTAAATATCATCATTGGTAATCCTATTTCGTTATTAAAATTACCTATAGTTTTAAAAACCTTGAATTTTTCAGAAAGCACTGCTGCAACCAAATCCTTTGTGGAGGTTTTACCTGTGGAACCGGTAATACCCACAACTTGTACGTCTAGTTTATTCAAATAAAATTTGGCAAGATCGCTTAGTGCTTTTTTGGTATCTTCTACCACAATTATAGAAGTTTTGTGATCTAAGGAACTTAAATCAAATTTCACTTCATCAATTATACAAATTGAAGCTCCTTTTTTACTAGCCTCCAAAATAAAATCATTAGCATTATAATTTTCACCTTTTAGTGCTATAAAAATATCCTTGTCTTTTATGTTCCTTGTGTCCATGCAAACATTATTATATAAGTCCCTTTCGCCTTTGCAAAAGGCGCTTTCGCCTTTAACTAGCATTTCTCCCCTGGTTGCGCGAATTATCTCGTTTAATGTAATATACTCCATTTAAAAGCTCTCCTTTATTATATCTGAAACAATTTCTCGTTCATCAAAATGTATTGTTTTATCTTTTAAAACCTGATAATCCTCATGGCCTTTTCCTGCAATAACAATTACATCATCTTTACTTGCAATTTCAATGGCTCTTTTTATAGCCTTTGTTCTATCTACTATAATCTCAAATTTGTCTTTTCCAATGTCTTTTACTACATCAGTAATTATTTCCATAGGGTCTTCCGTTCGTGGATTGTCAGAAGTTATTATTGAAATATCGGAAAGACTTGTTCCGATGCTACCCATAATAGCTCTTTTGGTTTTATCCCTATCTCCACCGCAACCAAAAACACATATAAGTTTACCCTTTGTAAACTCTCTCACAGTTTTCAGTATATTTTCTAGTGCATCTGGGGTATGTGCATAATCTAGAATTATTTCAAAGCCCAAATTATGTGTATTCGCAACAACTTCACATCGCCCAAGCACTTGTACTTTTTTTAGTCCTAGTTTAATTGCAGATATTTCTACTGCCTGGTTCAAACAAACTCCAATGGAGCCAAGGGCATTATATATATTATAGTTTCCCGGTATATTCAATTCAATTTCAAAGGAGTCATCTTTATACTGCAACGTAAAGTTACTCCCCCTTGAATTCATTTTTATATTAGTAGCCCTAATGTTTGCACTATCACTTAATCCATAGCTGAATTTATCACCCTTAATTAAATTATAGGCACTGACACCATAAGTATCATCAATGTTAATTACAGAGTTTTTACTATAATTAAATAATAGTAGTTTCGCATTAAAATAATTCTCAAAAGTTTTATGGAAATCTAAATGATCTTGTGTTAAATTTGTAAAAATACTATCACAGAACTCTATTCCGTATACCCTGTCTAAACTTAGAGCATGAGAAGAGACTTCCATAACACAATAATTCACTTTAGCCTTCACCATTTGGTCGAAAAGTTCCTGAAGTTCTAATGATTCCGGAGTAGTTCTATCTGAGTGAATTTTATCACTTCCAATAAAATTTGCTATAGTTCCAATAAGCCCGACTTTATACCCTTGTTGCTCTAAAATAGCTTTAATCATAAATGCAGAAGTTGTTTTCCCATTAGTACCAGTGATTCCTATAACTTTCATTTTGCTGCTAGGTTTATCATAGTAATTAGAAGCACCTAGCGCCAAGGCTTTTCTGCTATCTTCTACCTGAATCACCGTACAATTTTTCTGCTTTTCTATACTCTTTTCACATACAATAGCAACCGCCCCATTATTAATGGCATTTTGTATGTAGTCATGACCATCAACTTTATATCCTTGTATACAAAAAAACAAATCACCACTTTTAACTTTTCTTGAATCATATTGAATTTCTCTTATATCTATATCAATATCTCCATTAAGTAAATCCAACTTAATATTCTCCATGATTTTTACGAGCTTCATATTATCACTCCCTTAAGTATGTATTTTACACATTATATGTACTTAAACCTTATGTATGTTCCTTACTAACATAATTTCAAAAAATATTTTTCTTCTTAATTAATAACCTTTTTTAATAATAATATTCAGACTACTGGTAATTTCATAATAAATTACTAGTACCACAACATGGCAAATCCGACAGTTCAGAAATTCTGAGTAATGTCGGTATTTGCTATATTTATGTTACACGAAAATAAATAACAAGTCAAAGTTACTACATACTGACTTGTTACTTATTTTCGCGCTACCTATATATAGTTCACTATATATAGGTAATAAACTATTTAACTAATCAGCCATAAGATCTAAATGTACCGTAATGGTAGTTCCTTTTTTAACTTCTGTACCCTCTAGGCTTTGTTCTGATACTATTCCGCTACCAATAAATTCAACTTTTAAACCGAGACTATTTAACATTTCACTAGCTTTTTCAGAACTATTCCCTTTAATATTGGGAACTATTACTGTATTACTATACTCTATTTTTGTATCAGTGTGTAAAATAATTTCAGTTCCTTCTTTAACTGTATATCCAGGTTTTGGAGTCATATCAGTAATAATTTCTCCCTGAGATGTTAATTTCAACTTTAAATTATTTTCTTTTAATATCTTTTGAGCCTCAGATCGCTTAAGACCTCTTACCTCTGGGACAATAATATCCTTAAGTAAACTTTTCGAAATTTCCTCATTAGAAGCATCTGATTTTAGTGCTAAATAATTAAATATATCATTAAAAACTTGTTTTGCAACTACTGTTGCAATCTGCCCCCCATAATAATTAGATGGATCTGGTTCATCAATATTAATTAGTATTGATATTTGAGGATCATTTGCTGGAGCCATACCTGCAAATGATGAAACATATTTTTGAGGTGCATACACACCATTTATAACCTTTTGAGCAGTTCCAGTTTTTCCAGCAATATGGTACCCCGCAATATATGCCTTCTTACCACCACCATTTTCTATAACCTGTTCAAGGTATCCACGTAACTCCTTTGCAACGCCCTCGTCTATTATTTTTCTTTCATTATAATTGGAATATAATTGCAGAACGTTTTTATCACCTAAATCATCATAAGCTACTATTTCTTTCATAACATGTGGTGTTATAAGCTTTCCTCCATTTGCAATAGCATTAAATGCAGTTAAGTACTGTACACAAGATAATGTATTACTTTGTCCAAAGGATGTTGTCGCTACATCAACAGGGGTCATATTTTTAGTTTGTCTAATTATCCCAGAAGCTTCTCCATTTAAATCAATTCCAGTTTTTTTACCAAGTCCAAATAAGTAAATATATTTATTTAGTTTTTCGGCACCTAGCCGTTTGCCAAGTTCCATAAATCCAACATTACATGAGTTTTTTAAAATATCTACAAAATTTTGAGATCCGTGCCCTGTGGTTTTCCAACACTTTATAGTTCTACCTCCAACTACAGTGCTACCATTACAGACAAATCTATCACTGTCTGTTATTAGTTTCTCTTCCATAGCAGCGGTTGCAGTAATTACTTTAAAAATAGAACCTGGCTCGAAGGTGTCACTTACTGCTCTGTTTCTCCAAGCCTTTTGATTTTCATCAAAAGTTTTAGTAAGATCCCAAGGATCATTGGGATTATAATCTGGTTTATTAACCATGCCCAAAATTTCTCCGTTTTTAGGATTCATTGCAATTACAGTGACTGCTGCTGCTTTATTATCAATCATAGCCTGGGACGCTGCTTTTTCACAAAAATATTGAATCATCTCATCAATAGTAATAACTACATCTTTACCATTTATTGGTTTTGTATAATCTGATATTTTATAAGGCAAATCTTCACTTTTTCTATCGGTTTCAGACAGATTTATTCCAGGTATACCAGATAGATATTTATCGTAATATAGTTCAACGCCTGTTAACCCATTCCCATCTGAATTTGTATGTCCCAGAACATTTGCTAAGAAATTATTATTAGGATAATACCTTTTTGTATCTCCAGTAATTACAATTCCACGAAGCTTACTGATGGCTGAAAAATCAACAATTTTATCTGCTATATCCTTATCTATCCTTCTCTTTAAAATAGCTGCCCCAATAAGTTTTCCCTTGGAGTTTTTCTGAGTCAAAATAGATAAAACCTTTTTAGAATCCATCCCAAGTATTTTAGCTAGTTCTGGCGCTATATCCTCCATAGTTAATTTATTAGTAGCTGTACTATCTCTTAACGCATTGAGGTCTAAGTCCACTCTAAAAACATTTGCACTTATAGCTAACTCTTTTCCATTTCTATCTAAAATTCTTCCCCTTTTAGGCTCAACTCGTACATCACTTGTCCACTGTAGTATTGCCCTCTCTTTATATTCCTTTCCTTTAACTATCATAACGTAGCTTAACCTACCAACTAATAAAAAAAACAAAAGAAAAAGCATCAAAAACACAAATAACATTCTACGTTTAACTAATACCTTATCCCTATACTCTCCTATTGCCAACGTGGTTCCTCCTTACAAATATCTGTGAAAATGAAAATATAAGAATTATTAGTTTTTATTTAAAAGATGAATTTTTTTATTTTATTTACTACTTCATTACTTACTTTTACTTCTATATTTTCTGTAGTTTTTAAATTGTTTTTGCTTAAATTGCAATATTGCACGTCACTAATTCTCGGTTTAATCATATGTAGTTTTTCAGTAGCGGTTTTCTCGATGTAACTTATATTTCTGAATTTAATAAGTTGTACTCTATAGGAATCATTTTCTTTACTAAGTGTTTCTATTTCAGCCTTAGTCTTAGAAGTTGTGTCTTGCAAGCTAAAAATCATACAGTATCTAGCAATAATAGCAACTCCAATTATAAAAAACCAAAATATATTCATCAAAACTTTTTTCTTGTTTTTAATATCCTTTAGTTTTTTGCTTTGGTTTGTCTGCTTTCGCGATTTTTCAAGCTCTTCATATTTTCGTTTTTTGGTATGCTCAGGTGCGAGTACGGTATTTCCGTCCATTCCAAACTTGTTTTTTTCTACTATCACTTTATTCACCCCATCCACAAATTAGAACTAAATCTTTTGGGCCACCCTTAGTTTTGCACTTCTACTTCTCTTGTTAGTTTCCAATTCTTCCTGCGTTGCCACTATAGGTTTTCTGCTTATAAGTTTTACAATAGGCTTCTTACCGCATACACACATAGGTAACTGTTTTGGGCACTTGCAAGGATCATGTAAATCTTTAAATAAATTTTTAACAATTCTGTCTTCCAGTGATTGAAATGTAATAACCGCCATTCTTCCTCCGCTACTCAGTCTTTGTATACCATTTTCTATAGCTCTATTTAATATTTTCAGTTCCCCATTAACTTCAATTCTTATGCCTTGAAAAGTTCTCTTCGCCGGATGTCCGCCCTCTCTCTTATACCTGGCTGGAATAGCTGCATCTATAACATTAACTAGTTCCAAAGTAGTATCAATAGATTTTAGCGCTCTTCTATCTACTATAAAATTAGCTATTCTTTTTGAAAATTTTTCCTCTCCGTAATTTCTTAATACCTCTCCAATTTCCTGCTCACTGTAGTTGTTTACCACCTCATAAGCTGATAAACTTTGGGTTCTATCCATTCTCATATCAAGCTTTGCATCCTTCATATAACTGAATCCACGTTCTGCACTATCTAATTGGAAGGAAGAAACTCCTAAATCCATTAGAATACCATCAACTTTTTCTATTCCAAGTTTTTCGAGTATTTCATCAATATTGTAAAAATTATTATGCACATATGTAACATTATTATATTCTTTTAGGTTTTCCGCGGCAGCCCTTAATGCGTCCTCATCTTGATCAATACCAATTAAGCGTCCCTTTTGGGATAATCTTTTTAAAATTTCCAGTGAATGGCCCCCGCCACCTAATGTACAATCCACATAAATTCCATCTTCTTTAATATCTAGTGCATCAAGACACTCCTCTAATAAAACTGGTAAATGTTTAAATTCCATAATCTTTCTCCTTTTGTATGCCTATTTCAATCTATATTCCGAGTTCCATCATTTTTTCTGCTATCTCGTCAAAATTAATATCTGAGTCATTATATTGATCCCATTTATCTTTAGCCCATATTTCTATCCTATTTGAAACTCCTATACTTACTATCTCCTTTTGCAAAGCAGCATATTCACATAAATTTTGCGGTATTAATGCTCTTCCTTGCTTATCTATTGTTATTTCATTTGCACCGGAGAAGAAAAATCTCACAAAGGCTCTAGCGTCTTTACTTGTCAATGGAAGTTTTTTTAACTTCTCTTCCATTATTGTCCATTCCTCTAAGGTATATATGTATAAACACCCATCTAGACCTTTAGTTAAAATAAAGTCGCTTCCAAGTCCCTCTCGAAATTTGGTGGGAATAATCATTCTGTTTTTACTATCAATGGCATGTTGATATTCACCGATAAACATTTTACTCCCCCACCTTATATAATTACTCCACTTTAATCCACTCTAAACCATTTTAAACCACTTTCAAGTATTATTCTATAGAAAAATGATAATTCCTTCTTGTTTTTCAGAATTATTATTGTTTTTTTAAAATAATTAAGTTTTAGCCTTCTTTTAATAGGATATTTTAACTTAAATCACATCAATATCCATTTTCAAGTTTTCATTAAAAATTATACTCTAGATTCCTTTCTTGATATAGAAAGGAATCTAGAGTATAATTTATGAAGTGTTAATAATTTAAGAGTAAGAAAGGAATGTACATATTTATGAAGCTAGGAATTGTAGGTTTACCAAACGTAGGGAAAAGCACATTGTTTAATGCAATAACAAAAGCAGGGGCAGAATCTGCTAATTACCCATTTTGTACTATAGAACCAAATGTAGGAGTTGTTAGTGTACGTGATAAAAGATTAGATGTGCTACAAGCTCTTTATAATAGTAAGAAGGTAATTCATACCGCCATTGAATTTTATGATATAGCAGGTCTTGTAAAGGGAGCCAGTAAAGGAGAAGGACTAGGCAATAAATTTCTATCTCACATAAGAGAAGTAGAATCTATAGTCCATGTAGTAAGATGTTTTAATGATGACAATATTATTCACGTAGATGGAAGCGTTGAGCCCTTGCGAGATATAGATACAATTAATTTAGAACTTATTTTTTCTGATCTTGATGTACTAGACCGAAGAATGGAAAAATCCTTAAAACTTGTTCGTTCTGGTGACAAAACAGCAAAAATCGAATATGAGCTTATGGAAAGAATAAAAAACCACCTTGAAGCAAACTCTCCAGTAAGAACACTAGAATTTACCGAGGAAGAATCTGTTTTTGTAAACACCCTTTTCCTAATCACTTCAAAACCAGTATTATATGCTGCAAATATTAGTGAAGAAGATTTAGTTTCTGGTAATTCTAATAACGATATGGTTAAAAAGGTTAAGGAATTTGCTTGCAATGAAAATTCAGAAGTAATTATAGTTTGTGCAAGACTTGAAGAGGAACTATCTACTCTAGAGGAAGATGAAAAAATGGAGCTTCTAAATGAATATGGTCTTGATGAATCAGGTCTAGATAAACTTATTCACGCAAGTTATAAGCTGCTTGGTTTAATGAGCTATCTCACTGCTGGCCCACAAGAAATAAGAGCTTGGACTATAACCCGCGGAACTAAGGCCCCAGCTGCTGCTGGTAAAATACATTCAGATATTGAAAGGGGCTTTATCAGAGCCGAAATAGTTTCCTTTGACAAATTAGTTGAATGTGGCTCCGAAGCTGCTGCTAAAGAAAAAGGCCTATATAGACTTGAAGGAAAAGAATATATTATGCAAGATGGCGATGTAGTTAACTTCAGATTTAATGTTTAAACAAGAACAGGACTTAGATATTTATATATCCGTCCTGTTTTTTTAATTTCATTAAATCATGATTTTTTGCTGCTATATTTTCTTAGCTCCTTGTTTATAGCTGTCATTACTCCTTGAACATCTGTATCAGCGTTTGCCATTAGCACCTCTATGGCATCTTCTATAGATGTCATAGTATATATATGAAAGTTTCCATTTTTAATTTCCAGTTCAACCTCTGCACTTAAAACCAAATCTTCCGCATTGGACTGAGGTATAACTACTCCTTTACCCACTATTGTATCTATCGCCTTGCATACTCCAAAAAAGCCCTCTATTTTATCATTTACTCCCCCTATAGGTTGAACATCCCCAAATTGATTTATAGAACCGGTAACGGCTATATTTTGTTTTATAGGTACCTTACTTAAAGCTGAGAGCATACATATTATTTCTGCTACAGAAGCACTATCCCCCTCTATTTTGCCATAAATTTGCTCAAAACTCAAATGAAAATCCACTGGTAATTTAGTGAATCCGCCATTAATAGCACTTATATAACCCTTTAAAATATTAATAGATTTACTATGAATATTTCCACTTAGATTACTATCCTTTTGAACATCAACAATATTTCCTTCCCCTTTATAGCAACAGCACGTAATCTTTATTGGCTTACCAAAACTTAGATATCCGGTATCAATTACTGACAATCCATTCACTTGCCCGATTTTACTATTTTTAACATCTATAAGCATTTTCCTTTGAGCATAGTTATCCAAAATTTCCTTTTCCATAAGATCTTGCTTGCAAGCTACGTGGATTATATCTTCAGCACTGATCTCCTTTTTATTTCCCAGACAAACATTATTGTTTGCTAAAGTTAGCAGTTTACTAATTTCATACTTATCATAGTATATTTTTTTTCTATTCTGAGCCTTCCTTGATAAAACCTTTGCTACTTCTCTTACAGCCCCACTAGTAAGAAATTTAAAATTATTTTCATTACAAATATTATTAATCTCGAATATCAAAGAGCTCTTTAAATTATTATCTATATTCTGCATAGGATTACATTCTGCTTTTATAGTAAAAATTTTTTTAAAGTCCTCATCATAATTATAAAGTAAGTCATAAGTTTCATAATCTCCAATAAGAATAATCTTCTCATTAATGGCTATAGGTTCTGGTTTTATAGTACTTAATGATACCAGGTCATAATAGCCTTTGTTACAACTCACATCAACCTTCTCTGCTTGCAAGGATTTTTTCAAATAATAGTAGGCCGAAGGATTAGTTAGTAGCGAGTTTGTTCGAATTACCAAACAACCTTCATTTGCTTTTAACATACTGCCACTTTTTATAAGTTCTATATTTGTAGAATAAGCCCCATTATGGTTTTCATATTCTATATTTCCAATTAAGTTTGTCATACTAGGGTCTTGCTCAAACAATACCTGCGGAACTTCATTTTTACTATTATCTACAATTACGTTTACAGCATATTTAAATATAATTTGATTTATTTTCTCCTCATCCTCATCAAAATTTAGTGAGTAATTATCTACTAATTTTTTTTCAATGTCATGACATATCATCTGAAAATATTCTTGTACAACTTCATCTTCCTTAAATCTATTTTTATATTGCTCAATTAAATCCTTCATTTCATTTTTTAAATATATTTCCATTATTTGTTTTAATTTTTCTATATCCCTATCTTCCACATCTTTTAATTCACCCAATATTTCCTTAGCCTTATCTTTTAAAAGACGAACTGCATATAAAATTTCTTCTTTTTTTTCATTACCTAATATATCAAATTCAGTTTCGGTCATTTCTTTCCCACCACTTAAGGGAATAAATGTAAACCCATTATTAGAAGATTTTATATCGAAACCTTTGTTTTTTGCTGTATCCATAAGGTTTCCAATTAGCTCACTTCTTTTCTTTTTAATGTTTTCCTGTATTTCTTCCTTCTCTTTATTTATAGAACTGTCATAAAACTGGAATGTGCACTCTAAATAATCGTTTTGAAGATCATCAAGTGTGCCTTTCAATCTATTACCGCCCCCATTACTTACAAAAATTGCTTTTGGGACTTTTTCATCCTCGTATAGCACATAACAAATATCTTTTGGTTTTGGTTTTTTTACGAAGAATTTTTTTACATACTTCATAATATCTTTAAGCGCCTCTTTTGAAAAATCGTCTATTAAATAAATATTAAAGCCCTCTTTATCTATATTTAGGGCAGTTTTAATATTTTCTATTACATCAAAGTATTGTGGCAATGAATCTAAGGGTTCGCGTGCAGTTATATCTTTAATATCAAATTCATATATAACTTCTTTTGGAGTTAATTCTCTGTTCATATTCCGCCTCCTTTCAATCCTTTATTATATTAATATTCTTAATTTATGAATTTAGGAACAAATATTATAACTAAGAAATAATATTATTTTCTAAAAATATGCATATATTTTTTTCTAAACAAGTTAAATCATCTCTTTTGCCTTTGAAAATAAATATAGACTTTTTATATTACTTGAGTTAAATTAGAACATAAGATATAATAAGTTATTGACTTTTTATAATTTTTATAAACTTTTATTGTAAAGGAGTAATACTTATGGGATTTAAAGACAAAATGACTAATAGCTACACAAATGCTTATTTAAAAAGATATGGTGATAGAATTACCCAAGCGCAAGGTAGAGTTCTATCTGTCAAAGTAGAAGAAAAAAATTACTTTAAAATATTTTACAAATTACTTGTAACTATCTTAGTAAAAGCAGACGGAAGTAAATCTATAGCTAAGTGCGTATACAAAAAAAAGCGTTGGTTTAAAAAAATCCACTTTATTTCTGTGCTTCAAGGACATTCAGTTATAATTCAAGGAATGAAGGGTAAAAAAGGAAAAGA
>CAYXOL010000096.1:5825-13889 GCA_964467165.1 uncultured Clostridium sp. | reverse complement strand
TTATTAGTTATTTAATGTGTTAGCTGGTCAAATGCTGGTCAAATGCTGGTCAAATAGAACGGAACCACTGCGGAACCGATATATTCCTATTTTAGCTTACTTTTTATTGTATTCATATCATTTTCTAATAATATTACTCTTTTTAGTACTTCGTATGCAGAGTTGTTGAGTGTGTTTGTTATGTATATGTTTATTTCAAACATTTTATGTATTTCATCGGTGTTAAGATAAAAATCAGGAAATGCAAACTTATCAAAGTTATCAGAAATGCATTTTATCTTATTTTCTGTTTCTAATTGTATTCTTTTTAGGTAAGCAATTCCTTCTTTTGTAATAATAATATATATATTCCCATCCTGAAGACTATTTATATCTTGTATTTCAGATATTATTATATAGGAACCTTCAGCTAATGTAGGCTCCATACTTTTACCTTTTACTTTAATACAATAGTATTTTTTGTCTTGCTTTAGCATATGCTTAGGAACTAGTATAGTACCTTCATCATCTGGATAATCGTTGTTGCAATAACCATTAATCCCTGCCGCAGCATATATATCCAGTATTGGAATTGGGATTGTATTTGAATTATCTGGATCTGAAACTTCCCCAGACAATAACCACTTTATATCACAACCTATTAGTAATAACTTATATAGTAATAAAGAACCAGGTAAGCTATTCCCATTTAGATAAGTTGTTCTTAAAGTATTTCCAGTTGTCCCAAGAGCTTCGCCTGCTTCATCTATTGAACTAAACTTACTAGTTAAAAATTGCTTCAACCTATAGGCAACTGCCTTTTTGTCTATATTCTGATTATTCATATTGCATACAAAACCATAAATATTTTAAAAAAAAAGTTAGCTATTACTTATAATTTACTTGACTTTAAATTAGTAATTACTTATATTTGTAATGAATACATTACAAAATTAGGAGAAAAAATGGAAAAAAACAATAAAATAATAAAAATTAACAAAAGATTAATCAATAAAAGTGAAATAGCAAGAATATTAGGTATCTCTCAACCATATATCTCACTTTTATTAAGCGGTAAAAGAAAAAATGAATACTGGTTACAAAGAATTATTGAAATCTTAAATAAAGAGATAAAATGAAATTGTGGTTTAAATCTAAAGATATTAGTTCTATTATAGGTATTAATAAGCAACTTATAAGTTATCACTGTCAGAAAGGTAATTTTGAGTATAGGCAGGTTGATAATACCTATGAAATATCTTTAGAAAGTGTACTTAAGTATTATGTTAATATTGGTGATATAGATAAAGTAGAGAAGCTACAAAAATATATATCATCTGAAGCAGATGAAAAAGAAAATAAAGTAGTAGTTTACAAAGGGCAAACTAAAGAACAAATATCAGATAAAGCAATAGCTAAGTATCAAGTAGTAAGGAATTATTTAAGATTTATTGATGAGAATAGAAATATAAGTAAAGTTGTAGCTGGTAGATTGTTTGTAGAGAACTTTAATAAAACAGAAAGTGAATTAAGAAGTTATTTAGGTGAAATTAGTTTGCAGAGTGTATACAGATGGTTAAAAACATTAGAAGAAAATAACTGGGATATTGATAGCTTAAAAAGCAAAAAACAAGAAATTGGTAGAAGTATTAGTATACAAGAAAGAGAAATATTGATACCATTATTACTAAATCCTAACAAACCTTTAATAGCAGAAATAATAAAAAGAGCAAAACAGAAAATGATATCACAGGGTATTGAGCCCAAAAGTGATATCACATATAGAAGATTTATTGATGATTGGAAAAAAGAAAATCAGGATATATGGGTATTAGGAAGGTATGGTAGTAAAGCATTTAACGATAAGATACTAAAAAGTATAGTGAGGGATAAGGATCAAATAGAAGTTGGTGATATATTAGTTGCTGATGGTCATACAATGAATGTTATGTGTATAAATCCACTTACAGGAAGACCAGCAAGAATGACATTGGTAATGTTTTATGATTTTAAGAGCGATATGCCCGTAGGATGGGAGATAATGCCAACTGAAAATATTATGACAATTGCATCAGCATTAAGGAATGCGATTATTAGATTAGGTAGTTTTTTTGGAGCAGAAGGTTATTTACCAAAAGTTGTGTACTTGGATAATGGTAAAGCATTTAGGAGCAAGTATTTTAATGGAACTAAGGATTTTTCAAATACTATAATCCCTGGTCTATTTGGGAAACTTGGTATTGAAACAATGTTTGCAACACCATATCACGGGCAAAGCAAGCCTGTTGAAAGGTGGTTTAGGATACTAGGTGAATTAGAAAGAAGATTACCAGCATACACAGGATATAACATTGAAAGTAAACCTGCAATGCTTATGAGAAATGAAAAACTACATAAAAGATTATTTGATAATGCACCAATAGACATAGAAACATTAAGGGTAAATCTAGAACATTTTATACAAGAATATGCTATGCAAGAGCATCAGAATGGATTTTACAAAGGGTATACACCTATTGAGATTTTTATGAGTTCAATAAATAAAATAAAAGAATATAACACATACCAAGAAAGGTTGATAAGTAAAAATGAACTTATATATTTAATGATGAGTGAAAAAGATAGACAAATTAGTAGAAATGGTATCAGATTTAATGGCAAATATTACTGGAATGAAATAATGCCTTCAATGGTAGGGGCAAAAGTAATTATTAGATACGATATTTGGGATGATAAAGAGATATATGTATTTGATGAAAAAAGATATCTCTTTGCTGCAACTTTGGATGATGTAATGATTCATCCTGCAGCAAGGATATTAGGGACTGATGAGGATGTAGAAAAATTACAAAAATTACTAGTTGAAAGGCAACAATATAAAAAGGATTTAGAACAACAATACAAAGAAATAATAAAGCTTGGGGATACTGGATATATGAAAATTGAAAATAAAAAACCAGTAGAAGAAAATGCAGAAAATGAAAAACCTAAAGACAGAAAAAAGAATGCGTTTTTAAAATATGCTAAATTAGCGGGTTACATAGATAATAAAGGTAAAGTAAGTGGGGAGGAACTATGAGCTAATTGGATTATCATCAGGTGGTAGTGTAAGTAAAATAATAGCATAATCAATCTCCCCAGCCACCTGATGTTTATCATTATACCAATAATAAAAAGAGGTGAAAAATGGAGCTAAAAGAAAAATTAAAAGAATTTATGCAGATTAAAAACTATAGTGCAAGAACTATAGGTAAACAAATAGGATATTCTGCATCAACGATTACTAGGTATATCAATGGGAATTATGAGGGTGATGTAGATAAATTGGAATATGCGCTTCAGGCATATCTTAGAAGAATGGAAGAGATTGATGAAGAAGGTATAAATGAGATAATGCCATTTGTTCCAATTGAAAATACCCAAGTAATATTTACAATTGCAAGAATATGCCACAATGAACAAGAAATTGGTGTTGTGGTTGGTGAAGCTGGGACAGGGAAAACAAGGGCAATATATGAATACGCGAAGCAAAATCCGGATGTGATATTAATTGAAGCGGATTTAAGTTATACAACTAAGATATTTTTTAAAGAATTGCATAAGAAATTAGGCTTTGACGGTAATGGTAGTATATATGATTTATTTTGTGAATGTGTAGAAAAACTAAAAGGATCAAACAGATTAATTATAGTTGATGAAGCTGAAAATTTACCCTATCGAGCTCTTGATATGATGAGAAGGCTCTATGATAAAAGTAATATCGGAATATTATTAGTAGGTTTACCAAGACTTATTGCCAATTTACGAGGTAAAAAAGGTGAATATAAACAATTATACAGTAGAGTTGGGCTTTTTAATCAAATAGATAATTGGGATGAAGAAGATACTAAAATGGTGATAAATAAAATATATCAAGATATTAACTTAACAAAAATATTTCATCAACTTTCAAAAGGTAATGGGAGGAAACTAGAAAAATTAATAAAAAGAACAACAAAAGCAGCAAAACAATTCAACAAACCAATTACACAAGAATTAGTTAAAAGTAGTGCAGAAATATTAATGTTATAGGAGGTAACATGAAAATTAATTTATTAGAGGAAGCATATAAGTACTTCCCAGAAGCAGAAAATGATCTGCAAGCAGTTGAAAAATACAGAAATATTGTGTTTTACATAGCAAGAAAGGTGGGTAAGAATGATGATCATTTTGAATATTATAGGGAATTATATTATGAACTTAATGAATTGTACGAAGAAATTTACCATGATTATATAAACGAAGAATTAGGAGGTCAAAATGTTACTAAGTAAAGAACAAAAAGAAAGAGATAAACTCTTAGAACAAATTTACAATAAGACCATACATATAGCATATCGTATGAGTATGGACAAAAAAAATATCTTAGAAAAAATAGAAAAACATATAAATAAAAGTGGTATATCACTGAGCGAATGTGGGAATATTACGCTGGTAAATAGTGAAGGGACAATAAAAATTCAATTTGTGGTACAAGATTATGTGATTATGGATGAAAAATTAGAAGCAGCCAAAAAAATAATCGATGGCTGTATCGAAAAATGGTCTACAGGTGCAAAAAAGAAAGAGTATGTTGCTGATATAATCAAGAAGGCTTTTAATGTTGAAAAAAAAGGAGCTATCAATAAAAATAGTATATTGAAATTAACTAAATTAAATATAAAGGATGCAGATTGGGAAAAAGCGATGGAGCTTATATTGGATTCGATTACAATTATAAACAAAAAACAATATATGATTATATATGAGAGGAATAGTAAAAATGACAAATGGGAAAGAATAAACTTAAATTGGAGTGCAATATGATTATGGTAAGGATAATATTCGTTAATAACACAGAATTAGTAGAGATATATAGAACTACGGATATTGGAAGTGTGAGAAATATAATAAGGAACAAATATAAAAATATAAAAAAAATAAGGTATGAAATAATAGAAGAGATACAAAATGGTTAACATAACAATAAGATTAGCTGAAATAAATACAATGGATTATAATGAATTACAAGAACTTTTAGGTAAAAAGGATAATGAAGTATATAGAAAAAATGTATATACAAAGTATGATAATGAATATTATTGCATTATTCAGTATAGTTTTCAGAATAGGCATTATTATAAAGTACAGAAAAAAATATCAAAAGAAGAATATATGGATAGATTTGATCATTCAGCAACAATTTTAATATTGGAGTAAACATGGAAGGGAATAATTTTTCATTCAATTATTTAAGGCATAATTATAACAAAGAGTATAATGCATATTTTACAATTTCTTATACCATATATGAAATTAGTTAGCCGTGCACGTAAAGGCGTGATGTGTGGTTCGAAGCCACACACGGCACAAATGTTCTTTATTTTATATTTTAAAGAACAAAAAAGTGAATATATGGCAAGTAAAGAACAAATAAAAATAATACATATACTCAAAAATAAGCATAAAATAGACGAAGAAACATATAGAGAAATATTGATTTCATATGGGGTTACTTCATCTAAGGAATTAAGTAATAGCGAAGCTAATGATTTAATAGTGAAATTGGGAGGTAGAATAGGATATAAAAAATATGATGAATTAGGTATAAGATATAATGATAAGGTAAAAGAATATTATGCAACACCGAAACAATTAAGGAAAATAGAAGCTATGTGGATGGCTTCGAGTAAAGTAAGGAATAAAACTCAAGAAGCATTGATTAAATATGTAAAAAGGATTACGGGGATTGATAGGTTGGAATGGCTTACAATGTCACAAGTGAAAAAAGTCATAAAAGCGATAGAGGAAATACATGAGTAACGAAAAAATTATATTATTAGATTTTTTAGAACTAGAAGTAAGACTTATAGAATATAAAAAAAATATAACACATCCGATTATAATAAAAGAATATAATGAATTGTTGGTATTATATAGAAGATATATGAGTTGTTTAGCATTGAATGCACGAGTTCTGCAGATGCTATTCAACAATCATGCAAGGATGTTGATAAAACAAAAAAAATGGGATAAAATTAGCGAGTTATTAGAAGGATACGAAGACATTAGAGATGTATGGAATAAAGTAATAATTAAAATGAAAAAGATAAAGGAGATGCAAAATGATGTGTCCTAATTGTGGTTGCGATAAGTTTACAGTGATGAAAGTCTTTAGAGATAGTGTGAGGAGGAATAAGAGATGGTATCAGAAGACTGATGCTGATACACGGTATATTATATGTGATGATTGTGGGCAAAGATACATTACAGAAACTAAAATAATTGCTAAAATACTATATGAAAATTTCAAAAAAAAAGAGGTAGAGATTGAACATAATAGAGAAAATTAAAAGGTATGTAAAAAGAAAATTTCAAGAAGGTAAAGCGGATGAAATTCGTATAGGGACAATAAGGAGTATGTTCCTAAGCGAATTAAGTACGCAAGAGATACAAAAAATAATCAAGGAAGTAGAAGAAGAGTTAAAAAAAGAGTTTATTGCAAAACAATACAGCCCAGTAAACGATAAAATAAAAAAACAATATATAAGAATAATAGAAGGGTTAAAAAACAATTATAATGCAAGAGTTCAAAAAGCACAAGAAATATTAAAAAAAAGTATAAAAGAAAGTATAAAGAAAGGTAATAATTGGGAAATGTATGCATTAAGAGCATTTAAAGAGATAAAATATAATGAGATATGGATAGAAACAGAAATAAACACAACAAAAAATGCACTTGCAAATTTGCAACGATATAAATTGTATATTCAAAATAACAATAGGGATATATTTTTTAGATATGAAGGTCCAATACCTATAAGAAGATTTTGTAAAGAACATTACAATAAAATATATAGATTGGAAGAAATTGAAAAATTAGTAAATGATTTTGGACAACCAGCATATGTTTATTGTGGGGGCTATAATTGTAAACATAGATGGACACCAGTTATAGGTAAGATGGAAGGGAATTTATTTATTACTGAAAATTGGCAAAAAAAGTATACAACAGCAAGCAAAAATGAAAAGAAAATTTTGAATAATGAATTGGAATTTGCAAAAAGTTTAGCTAAATTAGGATATAAAGTTGAAATGAACTATGCACTTAAGGATAAAGATAATAAAGATACTGATGTAATATTTGAAGGGATGTATGCACAAATAAAACAGCCTATAAGTTTACAACTTAAATCATTATTAAGACAACCAAAGAGTTATCAAGCAGATGTAATTATAGTAGAGATACCAGGGGAATTATACGAAGAGGATTATAAAATATTAAAATATAAATACAAGAATTATATATTATTACATCCAAACAAAAGAATATTATTATTTTATAATAATAAATTGGAGGAAATATGAGTGAAGATTATATTAGAATGACAAAAGAAGAAGAAATACTCGACCAAATAGAAGAGTATAAGCAAAATAAGATTTTTACACAAAGAGAATTAGGTATAGCTATCTATATGAAATTACTTATTTGGGTTGAGTATGGGATAATGGATCCAGCATTAGCAGCTAAATTAATGAAAAAAGTGATTGCAGAATTCAATTTGAATTTAGATGATCTTGAAGAGGTATTTTATTGAAAAAGTGAGGGGCAAATTTAAGCCCCTTTTATTATAGAATTTATTATAATGTTTTTAATTTCCTCCCCTATTTCATTTTGTAATATTTCTTTTTGTTTTGTTGTTATCCCAAGAAACTTCCATAATTTTCTACTTTTCCCCGCCCCAGAGACGTTAAGATAATATGCCTTTTTAGCATCTGAACTATTGGTAAAGCCAATGATTGCTTGATTGTTATCAATTTTGATTACAGTTAAAGAACGTAACATAGAACCGGTATATGTAAGGTATGTATTGTAGGTATTGGGGCTCATATATTTTTTGTATTGGTCATACCCCAAAATTATCATACCTTTTTTATTATTTTTGGTAGTTACAATCTGATATAATTTTCCTTGGTTGCTTTTCCCAAGTTTTTTGTATATACTTTGTGAAAATGGCCTATAAAAAGGTTTTTGGGAATATTGGAATTTATTCCCTTCATAGTCTA
>CAYXOL010000096.1:0-5725 GCA_964467165.1 uncultured Clostridium sp. | reverse complement strand
AATGGCCTATAAAAAGGTTTTTGGGAATATTGGAATTTATTCCCTTCATAGTCTATACCAGCTTTAATATTTTCTTCGATGTAAGCGACAACTTTTAATGCAGCTGTGAGTAATAGTTTATTCATAATAATCCTTGTTTTGGTTGTAGTATATCGTCATTATCAGAAGGTGGAGTAAATTTTACAAAACGATATGCTTCAGATTTTTTAATTGGCAAGAAACGATTTAATATCTCAAGTGCAGATGCATTTTTCTCTATATCTTCTTCTTCTTCATAAATAAAACGGAATTTTAAGGGAGATTTTACGGCATTTAAATCATAATTCATGCGATAATCAATTAAGAGATATTGGTTTATGACATTTTCGATTCTTGCCATATCAGAATAAGCAATGTCTTTTGAAATGAGGTGCAAAACTTGTACAGCAGCCCTTGAACCACCGTTGTTAGGGAGCTCAGAAGTGTTTGCTTGCCCTAAAATTGCGATTGATATATCTTTATTAATCATATCGATAAATTCTTTAAAATTGCTTCCCCCTTGCCCTGCTATCTGGTTTAGCCTTAATTCTATCATATCATCAGAGATAAAGAAGTTATTGTTAATTGCATTTGTGGCAGCTTCATAAGCAGATGCTTCCGCTTCAGGGTTAGTCCCACCTTTGTTGACTATTTGGAGCAAGCCTTTGAGCTTTCTAAGATAATTTGCATTTTCAAGAATCATGTCTAATCTTATGATTTCCAATGGCATGATCGATCTTAGAATTCCACCTTTGATATAGTATGTATCAAGCAGGTATAAACCTTCATTGATACTTGATTTACGGATATATTTGCCATTGTCAAAAAAATAAATATTATGTAAATCGTAATCATAATTCTGGTGTGGTATTATATTTTTGATATATACAAGGGTATTATCCTGTATATTCATTATGTCTAATTCATATAAAGAGGAGCCATAAAATGGTGTATTAGTGTGGTTTTTGATAATTTGCTGTATAGTATTTTTACATCTTAGCAAAGTATTTTCTATTATGTTGGTTTCACCTACTATTTCCCAGTCAAAGGAAGTTATTGCAGTTGTTCTTGTGATATAATGCCCTAATATCCTGGGATTTATTGCCAGGATACGATACAGATAATCATACATAGTTTTAATTGGTCTATTTTCAACATCTGCAGTTTCCACTGCATTTACAATCGAAAAAAACTCATTTAGTTTTGGATATATTCTCATACTAACTCCTATAATTTGTAAAAGTCATTAATGTTAATAATTTTGAAAGTATTTTTAGTAGTAACACCTAATTTTCTTTCATGTAAAAATTCAAATGCACATATTAGGGAATCTGGTGCATCATCTTTGCCAGATTTTTTTTCACCAGTAAAAGAGAAAAGTTGTGCAAGGTATTGTTCTCCATCGATACTTTTGGAAAAATCTTTTGGGAATAAAATCTTTTTATCGTTGTATACAAGCTGAATATTTTTGGCTAAGAGATTTACGTTATATCTTTTATACTCAATATATGGGAATGGTATTTGGTTGATTGTGCACCAGTTGCGTACAAAATTACTCCAAGTTGATTCTTGAGCAACATTTCCATCAAATGCAATTGCATATATATTTTTGTATTGTGACTTAAGCTTAAAAATAGTATCAAGGAGCATGTTAGCATCAGAAAAAGATTTACAAATCGCATCAAGAATATAATATTTATCATTTTTTGGTGAATAACCTAGAATTGTTATTGCTGTTGTATCGCCTTTCCCTTTTTTGGAAAGATTCGGATCACAGTATAAAACAGCTTTGGTATCTGAAGGTAAAGTAATGTATTCAGTATAATAATCTCTTTGGAAGAAATATCCTTCAGGTGGAACTGGATTTTGCATATAATTAGTTTGCCAATCACTTTCAGAAAGTGGTTTAATGTAACTTTTTAGTTGTTCTATGGATTCAGCTGGGTATTTATTATACCAAAGTGGTTTATTATTTTGCCAAGCTTTATACAGATGCAAATGGAATATAGTAGGAAGAAGATTTTGCTCAGCTTGTATCCTAAGTTGATGTACCGCAGAAGATACAGAAATGTCATTCCCAAGAATAATGAATGTAGAGCCATCTTCGAGTGAGTGATATGCTTCCATTAGCTTTTCAATTCTTAATCTTACAGCTTCAGTACTGAAAGAAGATTCAAGTGTTTCGATATCATCACCGAGAAGGAATTGAGGCCGATTAAAAAGCCTTGAATATCCACGCACAGAACGGCCTTCAGAGAAAGAAGCACAATATCTCATTGTATTATTCCAATTTTCGATATGAGTTTTTGGAAATACAGAGAAAGAAAGCTGGTCAGAATTTGCTTCTTTGAATTGTATATCAAAATCATATAAGATACGTGTATTATACTGTATTAAATTAAAAATATCTTTGAGAATATTTGATGCTTTGATGATTGTTTCTGCATAAACACCCGCAACAGAGATTTTGCCTAAAAGTAGTTTCCATAAAAGGAGTTTTTTTGCAGTAACTGTTTTCCCATGTTTACGAGGACCTAGAAAAAGATGATATCCTGGGATATCAGATGCTTTTACAATATCTTTCATCATTGTATTAGGTTTTGCATATTTATCATATAACTCTGGTGTAAAATAAGTTTTATCAAAATACCAGAAGTTCTTTATGCTATTGATTATTCTCTGTTTTTGTTTTTCTTCAGTGCATTCAGCTTGTTTGAATGGTGTAGAAAAGTTGTTTTTCTCCTTATTCTCTTGATAACTTTTAATGAAGTTCTCAAAGGTGTATTGTATTAGTGAGAAGTTATTATTATTTTCCATAATTAACTATATTGTTATTGAGTTTTTAGAAAAACCTATTTTGCAACACTTGTAACGCAATTTTTATAAGTTATAATGAGCAATTTAGCCATAAATATTCAGAAAACTAAATTTTATTATATAAACCACGCATTTATAAGCCCTACAAGATAGGGAACTCGTAAAACCTATATAAAATATCGTCCAAAATTTTTGCAACGCATATAACGAAAATGCAACGCATTTGCAACGCTATTTAAAGAACTGTCAAGGCCAATTTTTACGACTTACAAAAAGTTACTTGTTTTTAAGCTTTGTTACTTCTTCGTTGTATATTTTAATTATATCTTCATCTGTAGCTTTAGGTAAAAATCTCAAAATTATAGCTTTGATTATTTCAGCATCTACACGTGAAAGATGATTTTGTAACTCTATTGATTGCAGCATTTTCTTTATCGAAACAACTTTACGTAAAAGATTAATTCTGTTACTTGGTGAAAGTTTATCATTATTATGTAATTGAGTAATTACTAAGCTAATTTGGTTTTTTAACTCTTGTGTTTCATCAATATATTTGCTGAGAACCTTGTTGGCGATAGCAGTTCCTTTAGAATTATTCAATAATAGTGAAATATCATCCACATATTTATCTATCGCGTATCTTACAACATGTTGAGGTAAATTGAAAATTTCAGCTATTTGCCTTATGGAATATTCTGGATTTTGAGCTTTAAAGAGTGCTATACTTTTATGTACTTCTGGATTATGATACTTTGCCATATTATACCTGATATTTTCTTTTGTATGGGATATAGAACTCAAAATATGAAACAACTAAGTTGTTATCATAAGCATCATCGAAAGATATAGCACCTTCTGGAATTATATATTGGAAAGTTGCATTTTTGGTAATTATATCCAGTATATTTTCCAGCATATCAATTGTATTTGCAATTGATTCAACCATATCTTCTTTAACATAATCTAGTGCAAAAATTGTAAACTTAGCAATATCATAATATTTAAGAAGGTAATTGATTTCTTTTCCTTCAACTTCATTGGAAGCAGGTTTGGAAAATATCACAATAGAAGGTGCATCCATTGGGAATTTACCGAATTTACCAAATTCTACTTTATAAGTAGATTTAGATGAAAGTAAATTGAATAAGATTGTATTAGCTTCCCTAAAATTCACTGGTATATAAGTCATTATATTTTCCTGTTTTATTATGTATTTTATTTTTATTTTTATCTAATATGTCAAATGCATTATCATATAAAGTTTTAGCCTTATTAAGCAATTCTCCATTGATATTATCCAGTCTCATAATCGCTGTGTATTCAATTAGCATTGCAAAAGGTATCATAAGCCATTGTTTGTTGGCAAAATCACTTTCTTGAATCCCAGTATATTGTGATATAATGTTAGCAGCTGATTGAGCAAAAGAGTTATAATTTTCTGTAATTATGCTAATGGTAGATTTACTTAATAATGGTTTAATAGTATTCAAATCGAACATATAATACTCCTAATAATATCCATTCCAAATATAAATAAAGTATTAAGAAATATATGGTTATATACGTATATATCAAGTATATTGTTAAATGATATAGTATATTTGCAATAAAATTAAATAAATACAAGGTGCAAGAATGATTGATAAAATAATGAATATACTAAAAAAATACGGTATAAGTGAAAAAGAAAAAGAAGAGCAAATACTCAAAGAACTAGAAGAAATAGGTATATCTGGTATTGATAACAAAAAAATAAATGTACCAGATGATGCAAGGGAAATTGTAAAAACACTTGCAGAACAAAATAAGGCTTTGATGGGACAGATAGAAATTTTAAGGAAAGCATTGTCTGAGGAAAAAGAACTTAGAGAAGCAGCAATCAGAGCGGAAAAAGAAAGGCTTGAAAAAGAAAAACAAAACAAAATAAACCAAACATTAAATCAATTGCTTGCTGAAAAGAAAATAGTTGAAGCCGATAAGCAACGTTGGCAAAAACTCTTAGAAACTGATTATGATAATACAATAGAGATAATTAAACAACTTAAGCCAGTAGTAGAAAGCAAACAAGAACATAAAGAAAGCAAAGAAGTTGCACCTACTCAACAAAAAGTAACAAGGGATATGCTTGTAAAAGCAATAAGTGAAAAAATGCAAGAATATAAAAACAACTAATCAAAAAGAGGTACAGTATGAAAATAACAGAGTTTAAAGCAGATGTAATAACAACAGCTGTAAGAAATGCGATGCTTGAAAAATCCAATATTTTGGATATAGCTGAATTTTATCCGATTACTGGTAATGCAGATTTCACGAGGAAAAAAACTACGGTTGAAGGCGGGGAATTTAGGTCTGTAAACCAGGATTACTCCAGCAACACAGTAAATCCTGAATTTGTTACATCAACATTAAAGATATTTGGTGGACAGGTACAAACTGATAGAGCACATGAAAGAAGAGGTGCAGATATAGCATCTGTACGTGCTTCTGATTTGCTTTCTTTTGCTGGTTCGTTAGGGCGTGCTTTTCAGAATGCGTTTTACAACGGTGATGCAACAATAAATCCCAAGGAATTTAATGGCATCAAAAAAATAGTCCCTAACAGCCAGAAGTTAGTTGCTGGGGCGGATGGTCTTGAAGTAAAAATTGGTAGTGGCACAACAGAAAGGAAAACGCAACAACAATTTTTGGAATTGCTTGATACTTTAATCCAAATGGTGGATGGTGGTGCACAAGTTATTGCTATGGATGGAGCTTTGCTCAGCCGTTTAACAACGATTGCAAGAGAAAATATCACGTACAATATTGATGATTTTGGAAGACAAATAGCATATTATAATGGCATACCTATCAAAGTAGCCGGATATGATAACAATGGGAATAAAATTATTGG
>CAYXOL010000095.1:0-14414 GCA_964467165.1 uncultured Clostridium sp. | reverse complement strand
CAAGCATGGTTAAAGAGTTAAGAGAAAGAACTGGGGCTGGAATGATGGATTGTAAGAGAGCTCTAAGTGAAACAGAAGGTGATATGGATAAAGCTATTGAACTTTTAAGAGAAAAAGGATTGGCTGCTGCTGCTAAAAAAGCTGGCAGGATAGCTGCAGAGGGATTAGTATGCACATATATTTCAGAAGATATGAAGGTTGGATCAGTTGTAGAAGTTAACTGTGAAACAGACTTCGTTGCAGATAATGAAGACTTTGTTACACTAGCTAAGAATGTAGCAATTCAAGGAGCACAAACAAATTCAACTACTGTTGAAGAATTTGTAGCTGAAAAATACATAGCTGATAAAGCTGTTACTATTAATGATGCTGTTACTGAATTAATAGCTAAATTAGGCGAGAACATGTCTGTAAGAAGATTTGAAAAGTTTGCAATTGAAAACGGCGTAGTTCAAAGTTATGTTCACGGTGGCGGAAGAATAGGTGTTTTAGTAGAACTTTCTTGTGACAAACAAGATGATGTATTAATTCAAATTGCTAAAGATGTTGCGATGCAAATTGCAGCTGCTAGTCCACTATTCTTAGATAATACTTGTGTTGATAATGAAACTTTAGACAAAGAAAAAGAAATATATAGAGTTCAAGCTTTAAATGAAGGAAAACCAGAAAAAATTGTTGAGAAAATGGTTATGGGTAGAGTAAATAAATATTATAAAGAAGTTTGTTTACTTGAACAAGTTTGGGTTAAAAACGCTGACTATACTATTACAAAATATCTTCAAGAAGAATCTGCAAAACTTGGTGCTGAAATAAAGATAACAAGATTTGCAAGGTTTGAAAGAGGAGAAGGTATAGAGAAGAAAGTGGAAGATTTTGCAGAAGAAGTTAGAAGACAAGTAGAAGGTAAATAATAATTAAAGGGAACACTCAGTGTTCTCTTTTTTAAAATAAGTAATACTTTAAATTTGGAGGTATAATGTTTATGGAGGTTGCTAAATATAAAAGAATTATGTTAAAGATTTCCGGAGAAGCACTAGCTGGTGAAAAAGGATTTGGAATAGACTTTGATACTGCAAATGAGATAGCACTTCAAATAAAAGAATTAGTAAAATTGGGTGTTGAAATAGGAATAGTTGTTGGTGGTGGAAATATATGGCGTGGTAGGAGTGGTGAAGGCATGGACAGGACTACTGCAGATTATATGGGAATGATGGCAACTTGCATCAATGCATTAGCACTTCAAGATTCCTTAGAAAATCTAGGCGTGAATACTAGAGTGCAAACTGCTATTGAGATGAAAGAGGTAGCTGAGCCATTTATAAGAAGAAGAGCAATGAGACATTTGGAAAAGGGAAGAGTTGTAATATTTGCCGCAGGAACTGGTAATCCATATTTTTCAACTGATACAACAGCAGCTCTTAGAGCTGCAGAAATAGAAGCAGAAGTAATTTTACTTGCTAAAAAAGTAGATGGGGTTTATGATAAAGACCCACATAAATATACTGATGCAGTGAAGTTTGATGAGTTAAGTTATCTTAATGTGCTTGAGAAAGGTCTACAAGTAATGGATTCTACGGCTACATCATTGTGTATGGATAATAATATACCAATATTAGTCTTTGGACTTGATAAACCAGAAAATATAAAAAGAGCAGTTCTAGGAGAGAAAATTGGTACCTTAGTAATTGCGTCTATTAAAGAATAACAATAATATGGAGGGAATTCTATGATTAAAGAAATTATTAGTGTTACTGATGAGAAAATGAATAAAACTATTGGTGTTTTAAAACATGAGCTTGAAAGCATGAAGGCGGGAAGAGCAAATCCTAAAATGCTAGATAGAGTTAGTGTTGAATGCTATGGAAGTTTTGTGCCAATCACTCAATTAGCAAACATTTCTTCTCCAGAACCTAGAGTTTTACTTATTCAACCTTGGGATAAATCATCTATGAAAGATATAGAAAAAGCTATATTGAAATCTGATTTAGGATTAAATCCATCAAATGATGGGTCTGCCATTAGATTGATTATTGCGGAGCTTACGGAGGAAACAAGAAAAACATTGCTTAAAACTGTTAAGAAAACAGGAGAAGATGCTAAAATAGCCATAAGGTCTATTAGGCGAGATGCTAATGATAAAATTAAAGCTTTGAAAAAAAACAATGAGGTCAGTGAAGATGAAGTTAAAAAATCAGAAGATATAATTCAAAAGGAAACAGATAAATTTATTAAGGAAATAGACAAAATGTTAGATACTAAAGAAAAACAAATAATGGTGGTTTAGTATATAATTTTAAATAGAACCTGCATAAATGCAGGTTCTATTTAAAATTATACTATAACTTAAAAAAGGAGAGAATTTTATTGGAAAAATTATTCGCTTTTTTTAAAAAAAATAAAAGTGTACCAAATAATGTGGATTTAGATATGAAAAGAATACCAAAACATATTGCTATTATAATGGATGGAAATGGAAGATGGGCCAAGCAACATAATCTCCCTAGACCACTTGGACACAAAGCTGGCGTGGAAACAATTAGAAAAATCGTAAAAGAATGCAACCGATTAGGGGTTAAATATTTAACATTATATGCCTTTTCAACTGAAAATTGGAATAGGCCAGTGCAAGAAATAGATGCACTAATGAAATTATTAGTAGAGTATTTGAAAAATGAATTCCAAGAATTAAACGCAAATGATGTCGTCATTAATTCTATTGGCAACATATCTAAATTACCAAAGATATGCAGGGTGGAACTAGATAATGCTTATGAACAAACCAAGAATAATAAGGGGTTAGTTTTAAATTTAGCTTTAAATTATGGCGGAAGAAATGAAATAGTGGAGGCAGTAAAAAAAATATCACTAGATTTAAATAGCAAAAAAATATCTAAAGATGAAATAACAGAAGAGTTATTTTCAAAATATATGTATACAGGGGAAATACCAGATCCAGATCTTATAATAAGGCCTAGTGGCGAGTTGAGACTAAGTAATTTTTTACTTTGGCAAAGCGCATATTCAGAATTTTGGTTCTCAGATATTAATTGGCCAGATTTCAATGAGAGAGAGCTAAGACTTGCAATAAGCGATTATCAAAAGAGAGACAGAAGATTTGGAAAGGTTAAATAAGGGAGAAAATTATGAATAATAGATATATTGGAGCACTTATTCTAGCGCCATTAATAATATTTTTATTTTTAGGTGGGAATTATTTGAAATATCTTGTAATGGTACTTTCGCTTTTGGGTATGTACGAGTTTTATAAAGTTTCTAGGAAAAAACATTATAAGCCAATGGGGTTTATTGGGTATATTTTATGCATAGTATATTACTTAAATATGGGTAATGATTTTTCGAGTAGCTTTAATATATACATCTTGATTGGCACAATTTTCTTATTGCTTTGTATTCCTGTAATTAATACAAACTATAATTTTTTAGATGTGGCACTTACTATATTTGGTTTTTTATATGTGGCAGTATTTTTTAGTTTTATTGTTTTTACAAATAATAAACCCTATGGTGGATATTTAGTTTGGATTATATTTATTTGTTCATGGGTTTGTGATACCGCAGCTTACTACTGCGGGAGATTTTTTGGTAAAGGAGGTAAACACAAGCTATGTCCTAAAGTTAGTCCTAAGAAAACAATTGAGGGTTCAATTGGGGGATTGCTTGGAAGTGCTATTGGATGCACAATTTATGGTTATGCTATTTCAAAATATGGTGTTCCAATTCAGCTGTATCATTTTGCAATAATCGGCGTTGCTTGCGGTGTTTTTGGACAATTTGGAGATTTAATTGCTTCAGCTATAAAGAGATTTGTAGGAGTTAAAGATTATAGTAGTCTTATACCGGGGCATGGTGGTATTTTGGATAGATTTGACAGTATCTTATTTGTGTCAGTGGTAGCGTTTTATTATATTACATTTGTAATAGGAATTTAAAACATTATAACAATTTTAAAAATCATATATTGAGCAGAATGTAAAAAGCAATTCGTAACTATTGTTAACTCAATTGGTGAATTTGCATTGGCCACAATATATGATTTCATATTTTGCAGTAATATTTGCTTTGAATGTGGAATTATAATATATTTGTAATAATATTCTATATGGTGGGAATATTGCAACTTGCTTTATTTTAGTAGACAGATATGGTATATTAAATGCTGTAGAAGAATTAATATTGAAGCACTTCCGGTGCTAATTTAATTATAGATATACAAGAATGGAGAGATTTGCATGAAGAAGGTTACTATTTTAGGCGTTACGGGTTCTATAGGAACTCAAACACTAGATGTTATTCGAAATGATATTGAAAACTTTAAAATTATAGGGATATCAGCAAACACAAATTACGAAAAAATTATACCCATTATAGAGGAATTTAAACCTAAATATGTGGCCATGATGGAAGTAGAAGCTTCGGTAATACTTGAAAAATATTGTAGGGATAAGAATTATTCAACAAAAATTTTGCAGGGACTAGAAGGATTGAGTTATATAAGTACCTTAGCAGAAGTTCAGCTTGTGGTAACCTCAGTGGTAGGCATGATAGGACTAGTTCCTACTATAAATGCCATACATGCTGGAAAAGATATCGCTTTAGCTAATAAAGAAACACTAGTAGCAGCGGGAAGTCTTGTAATGGAAGCTGCTAAAAAGAATCATGTAAATATTTTACCCATTGATTCAGAGCATGGTGCGATTTTTCAATGTCTTCAGGGTAATAGGTTAAAAGATGTTAATAAAATAATACTGACTGCATCGGGTGGTCCGTTTAGAGGCAAAAATAGACAAGAATTAATAGAAATAAAACCAGAAGAAGCGTTAAAGCATCCTAAATGGAATATGGGTAAAAAAATATCTGTTGACTCATCAACACTTATGAACAAGGGACTTGAGGTTATCGAGGCACACTGGTTATTTGGAGTAGATTATAAAAATATACAAGTTGTAGTTCATCCTCAAAGCGTAATTCATTCTATGGTAGAGTATAAAGATGGAAGTGTAATAGCGCAGCTTAGCGCCACTGATATGAGACTTCCTATTCAATACGCTATAAACTACCCTGAAAGAAATGACTCTATTATTAATAAATTAGATTTTTATAATATGGGTAATATGTCTTTTGAAAAGCCGGATTTAGATACTTTTAAATGTCTTAAATTAGCTTATATTGCAGGGGAAATGGGTGGTAATTTGCCTGCAATCATGAATGCAGCTAATGAAGTAGCTGTTGAATTATTTTTAGATTATAAAATAAAATATCTTCAAATTGAATACATTATAGAAAGATGTATGAATGAATTTCAATATAATAATAAACCAACTCTAGAAGAAATTTTAGAAATTGATTTAAAGGTGAGAGAATATGTAAAAAAGAATTATGATAAAGAGTAGGAAGGAGAATTATTATGAGTAATATTATAACGAATATACCATATTTTGTTATGGCTATATTAGCATTTAGTCTTTTGATTATAATACATGAATTAGGGCATTTTACTATGGCTAAACTAAATGGAGTAAAAGTCCATGAATTTTCACTAGGAATGGGCCCAAAGCTTTTTGGAATAAAGGGAAAAGAGACAGAGTATTTGATTAAAGCTTTTCCTATTGGTGGATACGTTAAGATGGAAGGGGAAGATACAGGAAGTGATGATCCAAGAGCTTTCAACAATAAAACCCCTTTGCAGAAACTAAGCATAGTTTCTGCAGGTGCAATTATGAATTTTATACTAGCCATAGTTTTATTTGCTATTGTAGGCGCATCACAAGGAAAGATAATACCCGTAATTGGAGAAATAATTCCTAGTGGTGCAGCAATGAAAGCTGGAATGCAAGTTGGAGATAAAATTACAAAGGTTAATAGTATTAGTATAGATAAATGGGATGAATTTATAAATGAAATTTCTATTTCTAAAGGTGAAAATATAAAAATTGAAATAGTTAGAGATTCAAAAGTAAAAATATTTTTATTGAAGCCTATTAAAGATGTGAAAGAAAATAGATTTATGATAGGGGTCTCTGGTACGTTTCAAAAGTTGAACTTTGGTGAAATCGTAAGTTATGGGTTTAATCAAACATTTAATACAGGAAAACAAATCTTTGCATTTTTTGGAAGTCTATTTAGAGGGCATGAATCCATTAATGATGTAGGTGGACCTATAAGCATAATTAGAATTTCAACAATGGTTGCAAAGGTTGGAATAACAAATTTAATGATGTTAACTGCAATGCTCAGTGTGCAACTAGGAATATTAAACATAGTACCTTTTCCAGCTCTGGATGGAGGGTGGATTTTTATTCTGTTATTTGAAATAATATCAGGTAAAAAATTAGATGATAAGAAAGTCGGAGCTGTAAATTATATTGGATTTATGCTTTTAATGGCATTAATGGTGTTTGTAGTCCTAAAGGATATAATTAGTCCACTAAAATTTTAGGAGATGGAGACTATGAAAGATATAAGAGTAAGAAAAACTAGAAAGATTAAAGTTGGAAAAATATATATAGGTGGAGATTCAAAAGTCGCGGTGCAGTCTATGACAAACACCGATACAAGAGATGTAGATGCTACTGTTGCACAAATTCTTCAATTAGAAGAGGCAGGTTGTGATATTGTACGATGTGCAGTGCCGGATATGGTAGCCGCTGAGGCGATTAAAGATATTGTAAAAAGGATTCATATCCCCTTAGTTGCAGATATTCATTTTGATTATAGGCTAGCACTAAAATCTATTGAGAACGGAATATCTAAATTAAGAATTAATCCAGGGAATATTGGAAGTATTGATAAAATAAAATTAGTTGCAAAGGCTGCTTCTGAAAAGAATATTCCCATTAGAATTGGTGTAAATTCAGGATCGTTAGAAAGTGATATTCTAGAGAAGTATGGTCATGTATGCGCAGAGGCTCTAGTGGAAAGTGCATTAAGGCATGTGGAAATATTAGAGAGTTTAAATTTTTATGATATAATTATTTCTATAAAATCTTCTGATGTAGTCATGATGATTGAAAGTTATAAATTGGTATCTGCGAAGGTAGACTATCCGCTGCACTTAGGGGTTACTGAGGCTGGAACTACATGGAGAGGAACAATAAAATCAAGCGTGGGCATTGGAGCTCTACTAGCGCAAGGGATTGGAGACACTATAAGAGTATCACTAACTGGTGAGGTAGTAGATGAAGTTAAAGTTGGCATAGAAATTTTAAAATCATTAGGATATATCGACGATGGCATTAAATTTGTATCCTGCCCTACTTGTGGTAGAACTCAAATTAATCTTATAAAAATTGCAAACGAAGTAGAACAGAGACTAGCAAATTGTCATAAGAACATAAAAATTGCCATAATGGGATGCGTCGTTAATGGGCCAGGTGAAGCAAGAGAAGCTGATATAGGAATCGCTGGAGGCAAGGGAATTGGTCTTATATTTAAAAAAGGTGAAATAATTAAAAGAGTTAAGGAAGAAGACTTAGTTGAAGAACTTCTTCGAGAGATAGATAAATTATAAAATGTCTTATCAGGAGGAATACTAATGAATGTAAGCCTAGCTGAAATGTTAAAAAATGATTTTGACTCAAATGAACAAACATTAGTAGATGATATTAAGGTGCTCCGAGTTCAATACCTTAAAAAAAGCAACAAATTAAGGGTGATAATTAAATCTTTTGAGAAGATAGATGATTATAAAACACTACTAATCAAAAATATTATTTCGAAAAGATTAAATAGTTTTGAGGATATACAGTTAATATGTTATCAAGATGTATCAAATGCCACAATAGAAGATGTATCAGATAAGTTCTGGGTAGATGTTGTCAATGTAATAGCTACGACGCAACCATCTAGCAAGGATAGTTTATTAAAATCCTCTAGGATAATAGAGAATGGTACTATTAAAATTCAGTGTGGTAATGATTTTATGTGCAAAATTCTAAGAGATAAAAATATAGAAATCCTTTTGAAAAACACCATAAATGATATGTTCGGGGTTAATTCTATTATTAAGTTGGAACATAATAGTGAACTTTTAAAGGAAGAGGATTTTGGGAAAAAGGAAAAAGAAAATCAAACAGTAATAAATGAAATTATTAAAAATATAAGTGTGGAAAAGAAAGAGAAACCTCAAAGTAATAGTCAAGGTAATGGTCAAAATAAGGAGTTTAACAGTGGGAATAAATGGAACAAAGGTGGCGGCCAAGGGTATAAGAAAAATGAGGTTGCCGATGAAAACACTATAATGGGAAGAAATATAAATGGTGAAAGTATAGAAATAAAAGATATAAATGAAACTTCAGGTATAGTTTGTACAAATGGTGATATTTTTAAGGTGAATATAATAGAAACAAAAACTGGGAGAATAATTATTACGTTCTTTATTACGGATTATTCTAGTTCCATTACAGTGAAATGTTTTCCAAAGCCTAAAGATGTAGAAAAGATTATGGAAGAAATTAAAGTAGGGCTCTTTTGTAAGGTTCGTGGAGAAGCAAGTTATGATACCTATGCGAAAGAAGTTGTAGTAATGGCCAGAGATATTGTGAAGCTAAAGAAAGTAGAAAGAATGGATACAGCGCAGGAAAAAAGAGTAGAGCTTCATTTGCACACTCAAATGAGTGCTATGGATGGTATTAGTGCTACATCTGCACTTGTTGCAAGAGCTGCTAAATGGGGACACAGTGCCATAGCAATAACTGACCATGGTGTAGTGCAAGCTTTTCCAGAAGCTATGGATGCGGGAAAAAAGAATAAGATTAAAGTTTTATATGGTGTAGAAGGATACCTAGTGGATGATGGTCAACCAATTACCATTAACAATCATAATGAAAGCATAGAGGGCAGTTTTGTTGTTTTTGATTTAGAGACAACAGGTCTATCTAGCGAAAATGATAGAATCACCGAAATTGGTGCAGTTAAAATTGAAAACGGGAAAATAGTAGATGGATTTAATGAACTTGTTAATCCAGGAATGGATATACCTTATAAAATCACAGAACTTACAGGTATTACAAATGACATGGTTGCAGGTGCCGACTTTATTGAAGCAGTACTGCCTAAATTTTTAGAGTTTGCAAGGGGTAGCGTGGTAGTAGCACATAATGCTGCTTTCGATTCTTCTTTTATTAAAAAAAATTCGCAAAGACTTAATTTAAAGTTTGAAAATGCAGTTATGGATACAATTCCTTTAGCTAAATATTTACTTACGGAACTTAAAACATTTAAGCTAAATGTAGTGGCTAAGTATTTAGGTATCTCTCTTGAAAATCATCATAGAGCTGTAGATGATGCGAGAGCTACCGCTGAAATATTATTACATTGTTTCGGATTACTTAGAGAGAAAAATATTCTAGACTTAGATACTTTAAATAAAGAATATTTAGGAGATTTTAATGTAAAAAAAGCCAACACTTATCATGTGATTATTTTGGTAAAAAACCTTATAGGTCTTAAAAATCTGTACAAGCTAATATCATTTTCAAATTTAGATTATTTTCATAGAAGACCTAGGCTACCTAAAAGTTTGATTGAAAAATATAGGGAGGGTATTATAGTTGGATCTGCATGTGAAGCTGGGCAAGTATATAAAGATGTGCTTCAGGGGAAATCAGAGCAAGAACTTAAGAAGACTATAGAGTTTTATGATTATCTAGAAATACAACCTCTTTTAAACAATAAATTTATGATTAAAAATGGTACTGTAAAAGATGAAAGTGAATTAATGGATATTAATAGAAAGATATGTGATTTGGGCGAAAAAAATAATTTACATGTAGTTGCTACAGGAGATGTACATTTTCTAGATCCTTCTGATGAAGTTTTTAGGAAGATTTTAATGGCTGGCAAGGGTTTCTCAGATGCAGATGATCAACCACCACTATACTTTAAAACTACCAATGAAATGTTAAAAGAGTTCTCATATTTAGGTGATAAAAAATGTAGAGAAGTTGTAATTTATAATCCAAATAAGATTGCAGATATGATAGAGGTTATAAAACCTATACCTGACGGGACGTTTACTCCCACAATACCAGGTGCAGAAGATGATATTCGAAAGATGACCTGGGATAAAGTTCATTCTATATATGGGGAAAAATTACCAGAAATAGTTGAAAAGAGATTGGATAAGGAGTTAAACTCGATTATAGGTAATGGATATGCAGTACTTTACTTGATAGCTGAAAAATTAGTAGCGAAATCTCTGGCTGATGGTTATTTAGTTGGGTCGAGAGGATCAGTTGGATCTTCATTTGCTGCTAATATGTCTAATATTACAGAGGTAAATGGACTACCGCCACATTATGTATGCCCTAATTGTAAAAATAGTGAATTCATTTTAGATGGATCTGTTGGTTCAGGTGCTGATTTACCTGATAAAGATTGCCCGAATTGTGGTGCTAAGTATGTGAAAGATGGCCATGATATACCATTTGAAACTTTTTTAGGATTTGAAGGAGACAAAGAGCCTGATATAGATTTGAATTTTTCAGGGGAAAATCAAGCAGATATTCATAGGTACACAGAAGTATTATTTGGTAAAGGTCATACTTTCAAAGCTGGAACAATTGGAACAATTGCAGACAAGACTGCTTACGGATATGTAAAAAAATATTTAAGTGAAAAAAATAGGATGGTGCCACAGGCTGAAATAGAAAGACTGGTATCGGGGTGTACTGGTGTTAAAAGGACATCAGGACAACATCCCGGTGGTATAATGGTTGTGCCAAGTGACAATGAAATATATAATTTTTGCCCAGTGCAACACCCCGCTGATGATCCGAATTCAGATATTATTACTACTCATTTTGATTATCATTCCATAAGTGGAAGGCTACTAAAGCTTGATATTCTTGGACATGATGATCCTACAATGCTTAAAATGCTTCAAGATTTAACGGGCCTTGACCCCCTAACCATTCCGCTGTCGGATGATAAGGTCATAAGTTTATTTACGTCCCCAGAAGCGCTAGGACTGACAGTTAAAGAACTTGGCTGTGAGGTAGGAAGCTACGGTGTACCAGAATTCGGTACAAAATTTGTTAAACAAATGCTTTTAGATACGAAGCCGAAATCTTTTTCTGACTTGGTAAGAATTTCAGGACTTTCTCATGGTACTGATGTATGGATTAATAATGCACAATATTATATTAAAGAAGGATTTACAACTCTTAAGGATTGCATTTCTACAAGAGATGATATAATGGTTTATCTAATGCAGAAAAACCTTCCACCTAAGATTGCTTTCACTATTATGGAGAAAGTAAGAAAAGGTAAGGGGCTTACAGAAGATGATGAACTGGTTATGCGAGAACATGACGTGCCAGATTGGTATATCGGATCATGCAAAAAGATAAAGTATATGTTTCCTAAGGGCCATGCAGTAGCATATGTAATGATGGCGGTAAGAATAGCATATTATAAGGTTTACTACCCAAAGGAATATTATGCTACTTTCTTTACTATAAGGGCAGATGATTTTGATGCTGATTTGATTGCAAAAGGTGAGAGTGCTATAAAATCCAAAATGGATGAACTAACAGATATGGGTAAAGATATGGGTATGAAAGAAAAAGGACTTCTAACAGCGCTAGAGTTATCTTATGAAATGTTTAAAAGGGGTATAAAGTTATTAAATGTTGACCTCTATAAGTCTGAAGCAGTTAAATTTACAATTGAAGATGATTCATTAAGACCTCCTCTCAGTGGCCTTGAGGGTGTAGGGGAGAATGCTGCCAAAAGCATAGTTGCATTAAGAGAGCAAGGCGAATTTATTTCAAAAGAAGATTTGAGAACTCGTTGTAAAATTTCTAAAACAGTTATTGAGGCGTTAGCTAATCATGGATGCTTAAAAGGACTACCTGAGACAAATCAGTTGTCGTTTTTTTAGCGAAATGTAATTAGCCCTTGAAATAGCAAATTTTATATGATAGAATGATATATATTGGTTATAGCTGATAATTTTATTGTAAGAGAGAATTTTATTGTAAGAGAGTAGGCCCGCCTACTCTCTATTTATTGAAACGCAACTCATGGTTGCGTTTTAATTATAATATTATGATTAATTATATTAATAATTGTAGAAAATATTAATAAAAGGAGGGTGTTAAAATGAAAAATGATACCTTGATACAAAAACTTAGAAAAATAACTGAGCCAATAGCAGAAAAAAATAATGTTGAATTATATCATATAGAGTATGTAAAAGAAGCAGGAGAAAATTTTCTGAGAATTTATATAGATAGCGCTAATGGAATATCTTTAGAAGATTGTGAAAAAGTCAGCAGAGCCACAAGCGAGATATTAGATGTAGAAGACCCAATAACTGATAGTTACTGTTTAGAAGTCTCCTCTCCAGGTATTGAGAGAACTTTGTATAATGATAATCATCTGGAAAAATACATTGGTCAGAATGTATTAGTTAGTCTAAATAGTCTATATGAGGGCAAGAAAAAGCTTGAAGGTGATTTATTAGGATTTTCTGATATGCAAATAGAAATTAAATATGAGGGGAATAACATAGCTATTCCTAAAGAAAAAATTTCCATTGTTAATTTGAAACCAGTGCTGTAAGGAGGATATTAAGATGAATCAGGAATTTATTGAAGCATTGAGAGAAATTGTAGATCAAAAAGGTATCAGTGAAGATTTGCTTTTTCAAACTATTGAAGATGCATTAGTTGCAGCATATAAGAAAAATTATGCTACCTTGTCTAGCAATAGTCAAAATGTAAAAGTGTCAATGAATAGAGAAACCGGTGAGATACATGTTTATGGTCAAAAGGTAGTTGTAGAAGAAGTGACAGAGGAAATTACTGAAATATCATTAGAGGAAGCTAAAGAATATAGTCCTAAATATCAAATTGATGATATAGTTGATATTGAAGTTACTCCAAGAAAATTTGGAAGGATAGCTGCACAATCTGCAAAACAAGTTGTTATTCAGAGAATTAAAGAAGCTGAAAGAAACATAATTTACAATGAATTTATTACAAAAGAATTTGATATTATTACTGGAAGTGTTATAAGGAAAGATAGGGGCAATGTATTTATAGATTTAGGTAAAATTGAAGCTGTGCTTGGTGCTACTGAACAAATGCCAGGTGAGGAATATAATTTCAATGAAAAACTAAAACTATATATTGTGGAGGTTAAAAATACTACTAAAGGTGCTCAAGTAGGAGTATCAAGAACTCATCCAGGTCTTGTAAAGCGCTTATTTGAACTTGAGGTACCAGAGGTTTTTGGTGGAGTTGTTGAGATAAAAAGTATTTCAAGAGAAGCAGGTTCAAGAACTAAAATAGCAGTATATTCAAATGATGAAAATGTTGATGCTATGGGAGCTTGTGTTGGACCAAAAGGTGTTAGAGTTCAAAATATAGTCAATGAATTAAGAAATGAAAAAATAGATATCATTAAGTGGAGCAAAAAATCTGAAGAATATATTTCAAATGCTTTAAGCCCTGCAAAGGTATTGAATGTTGTAGTTGAAGAAGCCTCTAAATCTGCAAAGGTTATAGTGGAAGATAATCAATTATCATTAGCTATTGGAAAAGAAGGTCAAAATGTTAGATTGGCAGCAAGACTCACAGGTTGGAAAATTGACATTAAAAGTAGAACGCAAGCCCAGTATAATATGGAAGCAAGCGAAATTATTGAAAATACAGTAGTTCAAACCATTACTCAGGAGTAGGTGATAGCTTTATGAAAGTTAAAAAAATACCTCAGCGTATGTGTACGGGTTGTATGGTAATGAAATGTAAAAAAGAGCTGTTGCGTATAGTTCGTAGTAAAGAAGGGGAAATATCTATAGATTTATCAGGGAAAAAACCAGGTAGAGGTGCATATATTTGTAAAAATATAGAATGCTTTGAAAAGTCTTTTAAAACAAAAAGATTAGAGCGAAATTTAGGCGGAAAAATAAGTGAAGAAATTTATGGAACACTAAAGGAACAAATAAATCCTGAAGGTGAGGTATAGCATGAACAATAAATTTTTTCAATTTTTGGGTTTGACCAAGAAGGCAGGTAAACTTATTGAGGGGTATAATCAATGTGAAGATGCACTATCACATGGACGAGGCACCCTTATAATACTGTCCAAGGAGAGCGCCACAAATACTAAAGATAAATTTAAAAGATTTAGTGTTAAAAATAATATACCCCTTATAGAAGGAGTATCCAATGAGAGTTTAGGTAGTTGTTTAGGTAGAGCAGAAATTAATGTTTTGTGTGTAAGTGATAAAAGAATGAGCCATAAGTTACTTAGCTTATGGAATGAATATGAAGAAAATAAAAACAATGAAGAAAATGTAGATAAAGAAGAAAATGTAGATAATGATTAAATTAAATTTCGGGGGTGAATGATTTGGCAAAAGTCAGAATATATGAATTAGCAAAAGA
>CAYXOL010000094.1:0-14465 GCA_964467165.1 uncultured Clostridium sp. | reverse complement strand
CCAATTTGCTTTGCCATCATGTGACGACTTCTACTACTATACTAGGTTTTTCTTGCTTTGTCAATAACTTTTTAAAATTTATTTTCTTTTGAAAACTAATTAAATAGTAATTAACATCTAGCTTGTAGTTTTCATCGTTTGTGACGACAAGTAGTATTCTATCATATAAATAAATGTGTAATTATACATTATATGCACTCTAACTAGATTATCTTCATTTTTCTACATTTAAGTACAAATACTTCTATATTTAGCATTCTGATACGCATGGCTAAGTTTACATCATTTTTCTAAATTTCACATGAATTAATTTCAATTATCATTCTTTAGCTTTAGTTTAGCCACAGCACCTTTACTTTTAATGTGTTATTGCTTGCAGAATATTAATTATTATTTGGAAATAACTCTTTACAAAGACTTATTTCCATGTTATTATTATTTCATAACCAAAGTTAGAAAATTCAAATAATTAAAAAGTGGAAGAATTCCACTTAGGTATTAACTTTCATTAGATAAAGGAAAAAATTTGCTAATAGGAAGGGGATAGTCCAATGGGTTATATAAAATTTTTAGAGGGTAGTATAATTTTATAAGTAAGAGGTCTTTAATATATGTAAAAGACAAAGAAAAATACTTTGATAAAAAAAAATGATTACTATACTCGACTTAGTTAAAAATTAAATATACTATATATATTAAAAGGTAGTTTATAAAATAAACTACCTTTTTTCATATGCATTTTATCTTCATACCTTATAGAATTTAACATATGCAAGATCACCTCACTTATGGATGAGCCAGGACAGTGAGGTTGTGGAAATTAAATATTTCTAATTTTAATTACATTCCAGCTAATAGGTCCAAAAACTTCGGAATTCCACCTTTAAGAATCTGGTGATACACTTTTAAAATATCCTCCAATTCTGCAGGATTTGCACTCAGTAGAATTTGCATGACAATACCATCGATGGCAGCAATAAGCAGTGATGACAATGCCTTATTATATTTAGTAGGTACTTTTCCATACATATGTTGCATTAATTTCTCTGTCCTACTTACCCATTCTTGATATTTTCCCTTGAATTTTTCCTTAAGTTCAGAATTACCCTGAATAGCTTCCTGGGCTAGATATAACTGAATGCGATTTTCATCCATCTTTTCAAATTGTTTAACTATATTTTCAAAGATTTCTACAATTACATTTTTAAAAATAAAGCTGCATTACTCAATTACTTCACAGACTACTAAATATTAGTATCCTGTGTATTTTGTGGTTCAATGAAAAAAGGGGGACATTATTATGAATATTTCTGTATGGAAGTATGTGCTTTCTATTGCTTCATACTTTACTCTACTCATGCTTATTGTAGGTTGCATGTGCAAATAATACAGGCAGAGTATACACATTAGCAACACACATGATAGTTCGTTCATGCTTGCCTAACTTATTTCCCGCAGTAGCCAAGCTGAATCCATAAATTGTTAAGATACTTATACTCTTAAAGTTTTAATATTTGACTTGGAACTAAGCAAATTTGGTAATAAATATAGTGTGGCGTTTTCTATGAAAAACAACAAATTTATTGTTAAAACTTTTGTTATGAATATCTGTTTATTTATGACAATGGTTGCTCTAATATCTGCTAAACCTAGTAATGACCTTACTTCTAATACTCATCCAAAACTAGGAACTTGGCAAGGGATTATAGATGGGAAAGAAGGAGAATGATTATTTTTTATAGATTTAGTTTTCGTGATGATGACACAGTTACAGTTATAAAACAACATGGCAGTCATGATGAAAAGTAAGAACTCCACCGGTATTACTGTATAATGCAAATATAAAACACCAAATTAGAAAACTTGAATTAAATATTGTAAATGTTACAATTAAGCAAAATACAAAGTTAATTATTAAATATGTCAAACATATCATTATCACCGCCTTCATTTATCCTTCTATTTAAAGTTTACTTATTTTCTTTATATAATACAATGCAGGAAGCTTATAACGTATGTTTTAGTGCATAAACGGAATATAGCAGAAAAACCTGAATATTTTAAAGAATTAAAAACAATGCTATACAGTATATAATAAAATAAAATATGTGAGGTGCATACCTATGATAAGAAAAACTGATTCAATCTGCTTAACTTGGCATGAAATTCTAATAGAGAAGGGAATCAATCCGGAAATAGCAAACTCATTAATTGGATTTACATCATGGAACCAGGAAGAATTTCCAGATAAACTTGGAAAGCATATTACAGATATTTTAAAAGATTATAGTGGAAAAGTAATTGTAAAAGATGTTATTGGTACTAAATATAACGATATGGGATTATTATTTTTAAATAATGGTATGAGCCAGGAATTAGCAACTAATGTTTTTGATATAATTATGAAATACGAGCAAGAAGATGTTTATGAAATTTAATAAATAAAACCTTATGATTTCATCATAGCGTTTTTTGTTGGTGTAAGTATATGATACTTCGATAAGTTTTTCATAATGTTTTCTCCATCTCCAAATAAAATGTAAGTTTATTTATTTTGATTTTTAAGCAATTCCTCAATGTTGATTAATCTTTCTTTTATCTCATCTATATCTTTAAATGACCTGCTTATCCCTCTAACCCATCTCAGAAGCTCTAAAATCAATATAATTATTAGAGTTGATGCAATAATAAATCCCGCCACTATGTTTCCCCCCTTAAAAACGTACTAAAACCAGTATAATGGTAATTATATCATATAATTACCATTATACTGGTTTTAGTACGTTATAAAATATTTTTAAATATCAACTTTACTTACAGTGCGAAGCCTTCCTTTGATGGCTTTATCTTGTAACTTCTGGAAAACCAATTCACCTTTATTATTTAATATTTCTACAAAGGTAGATATATCAACTATATTGATAATTCCTATATCATCCTTTGTCATGCCCTCAATACTGCAAAGAGTACCTACAATATCCATGGCCCTCATTTTTGTTTTCTTACCTGCATTAATATGTAATTTCATAATTTCTTTGCTAAGCTCTGCGCCCTTCGCCTCTTTAACTTCAGGTCTTGTATTCATCTTGTCCTCAAACTCTTCCTTGGCATTATCTACAATTTCCTCTTCAGGTTTTGTCTTAAGTGGAATCTCTTTGCCGATATATTCCTCTATATCTTCCAAAAACCTATTTTCATTATGAGTCACAAAAGTAATTGCGTGGCCAAGCTTTCCTATACGACCAGTTCTTCCTATTCTATGAACATAGCTTTCCTTATCCTCAGGTATATCATAATTAATTACAAGAGTAATGTTATCTACATCTATACCCCTGGCTGCAACATCCGTAGCCACCAAATATCTAAAATATCCATTCTTAAAATCATTCATTACTCTTAATCTATCACTTTGTTCCATCCCACCATGTATTTTTTTACAAGTATAATGAAGCTTTACCATCTCATTATAAACTTCATCTACCTTTATTTTTGTATTGCAAAATATCATACAGCTATCTGGGTTTTTTACTATAGTTATATCTCTTAAAAGCATTATTTTATTAGATTCATTTACAGTATATCTTTCTTGGAATATTCTATCTGCAGCCTTATTATTATCCTCAACTTCAATACGCAACGGGTCTTTCATGTATCTGTCACATAATTTTTCTATGTCCCTTGGCATTGTAGCTGACAATAACATAGTTACACGTTGTTTTGGAAGTTTCCTTATTATTGTTTCTATCTGATCTACAAATCCCATATTAAGCATTTCATCTGCTTCATCTATTACAAGATACTTTATATTTGATGTATCAAAGGTCCCTTTGTCCAAATGATCCATAATACGACCAGGTGTTCCAACTACTATATGAGTCTTTTGTGCCAGTTCTTTTTTTTGATTATAAAAAGGGTCCTGACCATAAATTGCAGCTACCTTAAGTCTTTTAAATCTACCTATATTAAAAATATCTTCTTTGACTTGGATAGCAAGTTCTCTTGTTGGTGTAATCACCAATGCTTGAGGTTTGTTTTCTTCCCAATCTACCAGTTCACAAATAGGAATACCATAAGCCGCAGTCTTTCCGCTTCCTGTTTGAGACTTTACTACTACATCCTTTTGCGCCAATACAGCCGGTATAACTTGCTTTTGAACTTTTGTTAAATTTTTAAAATTTAGCATACTAATTGCTTTTAATACGTCACTGCTTAATTTAAAATCCTGGAAATTTTCTTTTATCATAGAACCCTCTCTTTTCTTATATTTCCACTATCATTAATATCTCTAGGCTATTTTACTATTTTTTTCTTTGCTTCTTTTTAGTAGCTTTTACCTGTTTCTTATTTTTTTTGTTTTTGTTCATCTTATTCATTTTATTTATTCCTTGCATATAATCTGATTTAGGCGCATTACTAGTCTTAGTAAAACATCTCCAGCATCCTAGCTCTTCTATAGTATCCATCACAAAAGAATATCCTTCATCTTTTAATTTCGGGAATTTTGTTTTATCATGGATTTTAATAGCTCCATCTACTTCTTCTAAAGATATGCATTCCTCATCTATTAGCTCATCTGCATAAGCTTTTTTAATGTGTTCATATAATTCACTAGGTCCCACTTCACAAGAATCATATATAAGCTCATTCCAAACCTGTGAAAATTCCCTCTCAAGTTTTCCTTCAAATAAACTTTTATAGTATTCAATAACCTCGCCTTGAGATATTACCCCCTCACCCAGTAGCACAATAAAGGATTTAATAGCAGCACATCTAACATATTCATTAACTTCGCTATCTTCCGCCAGTCTTTTTATTGGTAGTAAATCCCCACCACAAACTGAGGCTAAAATTTTATGTAAATCCTCTGTAAGAAAATCGCCAAAAATATCGTCTGGAATTTCCTTTGGTAAACTAATTAAATCTATAAGTGGCTTAAAACTCTGCTTTTCTTTAAACTGTGCCAATAAGAAAGTTGCATATATATGTGCAAAATAATTGGGTTTTTCTAAAATCTCCTCATAATTTTCTTTGGCATTTATTAATAACTCAAGTAATTCAGGTATAAATTCTTCCCTGTGGCTTATTATTTCCTTTAATTGTACTTCTGGAAATTTCCCATTATTATACTCAATTTCTTTAATTAACTTATTCATAAATATAACTCCTTCTTCATTTGAATTTTTTTATAAAATCAACCATACTTCTCTCAGTTTGGGACTGTACTTACTAATGACTCTACCTTTACACCTTATTATATCCTTTTTTCTTATATTCTGCACTAGGTGTATTCTTAATAAAATGCACCCGCAAAATGCTTAATATCCCAATAAAAAAAAGCACTATATATATAATATCATATACAGCACTTTTGAGCACTCCTCTTACTTTTGTTGGACCAGTGCCCCCATATCACTATGTAAAAAATCATAGATTTCTTATGTCAGCTTAAGTGATTCATAACAAATTGAAATTTTCCTTTTCACCTAATTTATAAATATGATAATTTCTTTAGTTGATTAGCTTTTCTTAAATCTCGAATGCATGGCTCTTTTGACCACATCAAAAAAACTTAATGAATTAACCATATGATTTGGCTCAACATATTTTCGTACAGCACGAAGTACTTTTTTTGGTTCTTTAGAAGAAAAAATATAGGTAACATTTTTCTTAGTCTTGATAGCATATCGTGGAATCCATTTTCCTTTTAGCAATACGGAAGCAATGACATATTCAACCTCTTCCCAGGGAATTTGAATATATTTGCGAGAATCACGAGAATTATAAAACTCAAAAGCTTTGTCACCGATCATGATTTTCCCATACTCTGTAAAACCCGTTAAAGCTGTTGCATCAATTACTAGGTCCACTTTTGTATTGAGTGATTGAATCATACGATCCACCTCTTTTCTATTATACATTAGATTCTAAAAATTGTTTTTCTCACTTGACTTTAACTGCTTTATATTTTAACAACATTTTGGAAGCTTCAAGTCTTCCATCTTCTATAAGTGGTAGTTGCCTAGCCTAGAAAGATTACTTTGGTGGCAGTCTAAATCTGCTTCCAAAGCTGTTAATATTGCAACATCGCAGATGATGATTTAACTAAAGCCCAGGCTAAAAAACCCAGGCTGAGTAAAAAATTTTACATTAAACCGATTAAGTGGAACACAATGCCGACTGCGAACAGTCCGAAAATAATTGCAATTGGAGATACTTTCTTCTTAAGTAACCACATACAGAGTAATGTAAGTAATAATCCTGCAAGTCCAGGAATCAATGAATCTAAATTATTTTGCAATGTAGTAACCTTATCAGCAGTTAATGACAAACCACCAGCTTGTTGAAGCAGTGCTTGTTTAATACCTTCCGCTCCAGCAGGAAGTTTATCCCAAACAATAAAGGCACCGGGAGCTAACTTAACAGTTGATACTATGGGTGCAAATACCACAGATACCCATCGGTTAACTAATGCTCCCAAAATGAACATACCAAGGATGGATGCTCCTTTAGTAATATCTTGTAGCAAACCACCTGATACATCTTCGGTAATACGAGAGCCCGCTTTGTAACCAAACTCTTGTGTATACCACATAAATGACATACGGATGATATTCCAAGCGAAGAAAAATATAATTGGTCCAAGGATATTACCACTTATAGCAAGTGCACCAGCGAGTGCCCCTAAAATTGGCCTAACAGTAAACCAGAAAACTGGATCACCTACGCCAGCTAAAGGTCCCATCATACCAACTTTAACACCTTGAATAGTTATATCGTCGATTGGTAGACCATTTGCCCTATCTTCTTCTAATGCTAATGTTACACCAATAACTGGTGAAGCTACATATGGATGAGTGTTAAAGAACTCCAAGTGACGTTTTAATGCAGCTGTACGATCTTCTTTAGTCTTATATAATTTTTTGATTGCGGGTATTAATGCATATGCCCAACCACCGTTTTGCATTCTTTCATAGTTCCAAGAACCTTGAAGGAAAAATGAACGAAACCAAACAGAAATACGATCTTTTTTTGTTAATTTTATTTTATTTGCCATTTTCGTGTTCTCTCCCTTCTTAGTAAGTGTCAATAATATCGCCTAATGGATCACCAGTATTTGAACTTCCACCATTACCCGAGCCACCTTGTTTAGTAAGTTCTAAGTAAATAAGTGCCACAGCTACACCGATAGTACCGAGTCCAATAAGTGTAATTTGTGAAATAGTTGCGAGCACAAAGCCAATTGCAAAGAATGGCCATACTTCTTTTGTAGCCATCATGTTGATTACCATTGCATAACCCACAGCTACCACCATTCCACCACCGATTGCCAGGCCACCTGTTAACCAAGTAGGCATAGCTTCAAGTAATGTACGAATAGGACCAGCACCAATCGCTAAGATCAAGGCTGCTGGAATTGCAATACGTAAACCCTGCATACAAATAGCAATAATTTGCCACATTTCAATTTTTCTGAAATCTCCTTGCTCAGCAGCAGCATCCATAAAATGTACAAACACTGTAGCAATGGTACGAACAATAATTGTTAATAGTAGCCCTGCAACTGCTAGCGGAACAGCAATAGCGATAGCTGAACCAACTCCTTCTCTACCTTGTCCTCCAAGAACTAGGATTATTGCAGATGCAACAGATGCAAGCGCTGCATCGGGTGCTACAGCAGCACCGATATTTGCCCAACCTAAGGCAATCATTTGAAGTGTACCACCTAAAATTAGGCATGGTAATAAGTTACCTGTAACTAAGCCGATTAACGTACAAGCAATTACTGGTTGGTGGAATTGAAATTGATCCAAGATACCTTCCATACCAGCTAGAAATGCCACGATAACGACTAATATCATTTGGACAATATTTATCTCCATGATTATTAATCCTCCTCTTTCATTTAAATAGTTAAGTTCTTATAGTTTATCTAATTCCTCTTGTGCTCTTTTAAGGATTTCGGTCATATTTCCTTTTGAATCATTTGGAACTTTACGAACATCAAAAGTAAGTCCAGCTTGTTTAAGCTTATTGAAGGTATCAATGTCGTCTTGATTGAAAGCAAGTACTTTGTTTGGTTGAACTTTACCAATAGCATGAGCCATAGAGCCAACATTGATTGTCTTAAGTTTTACTCCCCCTTCTACCGCGCGAAGTACATCTTGAGGATTTTCAAAAAGAAGCAATGCACGTTGTCCGCCAAAATGTTGATCATCTTTTGCAAGTTTAATCATTTGATTAATTGGAACAACATGAGCTTTAACACCCGGAGGAGCAGCCTGTGTAATCAATTTACTACGAAGCTCATCTTTGGCTACTGCGTCTGACACCACAATAATACGTGTAGGTAGTACATCTTTTGTCCAAGCAGTAGCTATTTGTCCATGAAGTAAACGAGAGTCAATGCGGGCTAAAACATACTCGAATGATCCAGGTGTACCTGCACTTGATTGTTGATTTGAAGTTGCAGAAGACTTAACATTATCTGCTGGCTCTAATTCTTCTGGCTTAACTTTAATTCCTTCTTTAGCTGGTTTTAAAATATAAGCCGCAATTTCCTGTGCGGATTCCATTGATGAACGTGAAGCATAAGCCTCAATCACCATTGGTAGATTCATACCGGCTACGATTGCCCATTTGTCCTTGTGTTCTTCAAATAAACTGTTTGCTTGGTTGAACGGTGTACCGCCCCAAAGATCAACTAAGAATAACACCTCATCTTGGTTGTCAAAGGATGCGATTGCAGCTTTCATTTTTGCCTTAACATCATCAGGTCCTTCACTATGCATCAACGTAACAGCTTGTACGTTTTCTTGTTCTCCGAAAATCATTGCACCAGATTGCAAGATGCCTTTAGAAAATTCTCCGTGACTAGCAAGAATAATTCCTACCATCTTTATACCTCCTATTTTTTATTTGTTACAGTAAAATCTATAAAAAAGTTTCGAAAAACCTGTAACCAAAATTAATGATTATAATACATTTCAATCTTATAGTTTTGACATTAAATCTACTTTTGAATCCGAAAAAATTTTTCTTAGTTCGAGTTCAATACCTTTTTTACTTAATTTTTTGAAAGCTTCAATATCTACATTGTCTACGGATACTGCACTTGTTATTTGTTTCTTTCCTGCTTTAAATGACATACCACCAATATTTACACTCTTTATAACTACTCCACCTTCAACCATTCTTACAACATCAGTTGGATTAGTGTATAGAAACAGTACTCTATCATCTTGGTATTTCGGATTATTATAAGCTCTTATTGCTTCATCTATGCCTAAAACACTAGATTTAATTCCTGGAGGTGAAACTTGCTCCAAAAGCGTCTTTCTAATTACGTCCTTTTTCACATCATCATTGCAAACAATTATTCTTTGACATTCTGTGTTTTTCGACCAAATTGTTGCCACTTGACCATGTATTAATCTGTCATCAATTCTTGCAAGCACTATATTCATTGTAAGTCATCCTCCTCATCAACAATTTCACCTAAGTTGTCACACAAATATATAGCAATTATTGCGCCAAAATAGTGTATTATTCTTTATATTTGTGTTAACTCTTTTGAAATAGCCATTTTTATATTTGAGATTTTTTTTATTTATTTTATATTGATACACTTCTTTTATAGTTTCAATACTAGTTTTAAATTTCGCTGATAAAAAAGTGTATCAACATAGAAGTGTATCAATATATTATCTTCTATAATCTCATTTCTGCTAAAAACAATATTTCATCTTCAGTTAAAATACCAATAAAAGCTATAATACTCCAGTTATTTTTATTATTTCCCTTTTTATTTATTTTATGCTTATTTACTTCTTCATGATTTTGAGTTTGTTATAAAAATTTAGCATGGTCTTCAAAGAACATATAAGGTCACGTGTCAAGATAGTGTATTAAAAGAATCAACCCCGTATACCCTTTAAAATAAGGGAACTCACAGGGTTGGTATCACAATATTTGATTTTATTAATACACTAATCGTAATTTCGCATACTGTATCAATTATAGTTTTATTAAATGAAACATTGTTGAATATGCAGTATTTTAATATTTTTCCGTTAAATCATCATCTGCGATGCTGCAATAATTTTGCTTTATTCTCCAAAAATTTCGCAAATATAATATATTTCATCACTGGTAAAGTTAATATTAATCGATTCCTTAAATTCGTTAGCGGCCATTTCAACACATTTTAAAACCTCAATATCTATAGCACTCCTATCTCCACTGTAGATGAGTGTTTCATTTATAACCATTCTTTCTAATGCACAGCCGGTATGGATCATTAGTTTGGTTTTAAAGGAGTTACTAAAACTTTTGTTCATTTCTTTTTCTAATACATTTGTGAAATTTATTAATACACTTATAATCTTATGTGGATTTAAAAAAGTTAAAAACTCATTTAAGGTATCTTCACAAAGTTCTCTAACCACTATATTTTCTTCTTTTATATCTGTAGGTATATTATTCTTCTGTATTATATTAATAAGACGGTTTTCACCATCACCTCCAATAAGCTTCTCTATTGATATAAATGGTGCATCTATCTTAGGGTCCATAATCCCCACTGTTGCTAAAATAGTGTAGTGATTCATTAAAGTATCTAATTCAGCCTTAATATTCATTACCCCTATTGGTATAATGAATATTTCATCTCTTGTTATATTAATTACAATATTATGAACTAATTCTTTAAGTTTTATTGCCGTGCCTTCACCTGTAGAACAAATGGTTATTATAGCTACACTCTTTTGCTGATCTATTTTTTTTGAATCTTCACTATACATCCCATACCCTTTAAAGTCTTTTAAGGAATCATACAGAGTATCTAAATCCATATCAAGCATATTGGCCTTTCTAACTGCCTCAATTACTAATGGTGTTGAAGCCATATCCACAGTTTTAACTCTTATACCTGTTTTTTCAGTTATAATAGAATCAAAACTTGTTAGAGATCCCATATCCACAAGTAAAAGTACTCCCCGTCCCATATCGATTTCACTTACCTTTTTTATTATATCATTTAGAACCCTTTGTGGACTTACATCAAGTGGCATATCTATGCTTTCAACAACCCCTTCACCTAAAAGCTTTCTAGCCACATTAACCATAGAACTCGCAGTACTACTGCCATGTAGAGCTACAATCACGGCTACTCTTTCATTGTTTTGCTCTTCCTGCACTGAACTAATCAGAAGTGTTAAGTAAATTATTTCCATATCCGGCACTATAATATTATATTTTTTCTCAATAAGGTCCTTTATTTTAAGCGATATTTTAAATTCTTGAGGTTTATCATTAATTGTATTTTTTATATTTGTATATTGTAGGCCTCGTACACTCTCTATTCTTTTTAAAAATGCACTGATGTGAAGACTGAAAGCATAAAGAAATCTTTCACTAAATTTCTTTTTTAACTCCACCTCCACAAGATCTTTAACCTCTTCTGCAAATTGAAGTGTATCTTCATCCACTAATTTCAGTATTTTTTCTCTATCCTGAGCTGTATTTTTACTCTTTTTATAAAAACTTTTAAGGTGAATATTGATATCCGTTGTTATAAATTTTTTTATATATTCATCATCTGCACCTTCATCTTTTAAAATAGCAGCCTTGTCTTCAATTATTTTATATAAATTGAAAGTTGGCTCAGAAGAATCCTCTTCTATGAGAACTTTAAATCCCTGTGGCATCACCACCATCTGATGCTCAAAGTACTGGGATAACTCTTCCATTTCCATTTTTTTGATACTTAATGAGACTAGACCATTTTTTATATCTGAAGGTAGGGATTTAAAATCTATCTCAATGAAATCTTTATTATTTATGCTATTTAAAAATCCAGTAGCACAGACTAGTTGTATATTAGATTTCATCTGACCAATATTTCCATAGGAAGCACTCCCTATAATTGCCTTTACAGCTTCTCCCTCTACCCTTATTTGCTTATTTACTCTATGGGCTTCATTTGCTAAGAGAAATTTAACTATATCTAATTTATCCTTACCCGATCTTTCTTCTAAAGATGGGAGTGATATGACTATAGGAATTCTTCTAACAAAGGTTTTTAAAAGTGAAGAGGCGGGATCTTCTGTAGTTGCTCCTATAATAAGTACTGTGGATTTTCTGTTTCTTTCTGTTTCACCCAGTTTATTATAGGTCCCTGTATCTATGAAATAAAATATCATCTCTTGCCCTTCAGGAGGGAGTCTATGAATTTCATCAAGGAATAATATTCCTCCATTAGCCTTGGATACAAGACCTTCTTTTTCTACATCTGCTCCTGTGAATGCACCTTTAACATGGCCAAATATGTGTGATAGTAGAAGTTGAGGATTATTATAATAGTCTGCACAATTAAATAATACAAATGGAGCCTTAACATCTAATTTCTTAGCATATATTGCATATTTATACATCATATTGGCAAATAGTGTTTTTCCAACTCCTGTTGGCCCTACAATAAGTGTGTTGAGTCCATTAGGCGGATAAAGTACTGCCGCCTTAGCTTGTTCAATGTGCGTTCTTAGACTGGTATTATATCCTATAAGACTATCAAAAGGATTTTTTTCTGCATCTTCAGTCTTCTCTTCTTCAAAAAGTTCTTGAATACTTTCTAGAACTAGTGGACCAGATTGTAATTTATATTGTAAAAGTTTTTCTGTAATTTCTCTATCTAAATATAGTACTGGTCTACTTTTTAGCTTTATTACCTTATCATCTCTAAGTAGCTTGTTTAACTCAAGGCTTACATTATTCCTAATCATAGATAGTCCTTTTGCTATTTCGTCTGCACTAAACCCTCTCCCAGATCGGATATCTTTTAAAAGGAACTCTCTAGAATGTTCAACCATATAGGTGTGTATCTTCTCAATTCTTTTCATATGTTTCACCCCATTTATTATAAATTATTATAGATTAATATAAATACCTATTTTTTTTAGTACTCGAATGATATATAATAAATGCACTCATCTATAATAATACACTTTTACTAATACACTATACAATAGTGTATTAGTAAAAAATATTCTTACCTAGTGACGACCTACTCTCCCACAAGGGTTCTCCTACAATACCATTAGCGACATTTAAGCTTAAACGACCCGTTCCGTATGTGAACGGTTAAAAAATTAACATATTTATGAAAATTTAAACTTGCTAATACATTGCACCAATGTTAAAATTGTATTTTAAGTAAAAAAATGTATTCACAAGGAGGATTATCATGCAAAATACAACAATATTTACTATCATTGTAATTTTATCCACATCTCTATTTATCGGTTGTGGGGCCAAAAATAATAATATGGTTTCTGTTGCTGCTAATAATAAAGAGTCCGCAGTTAATACCGAAAAAGAAAAATCAAAAGATATAAGTTCAAAAACTGATAAATTATTTACTGATTTCTTTGGTGCTGGAAAATTCAGCGGGTATGTGTATGTTAACAAAAACAACTCCATTATTTTAGACAAAGGTTATGGTAATGCAGATTTTGAAAAGAATATTAACAATACAGCTCAAACTAAATTTGACTTAGCTTCTTTAACAAAACAATTTACTGCCCTATCTATAATGCAACTACAAGAAAAAAAATTACTTAATGTTAATGATAAAATGGATAAATATTTACCTCAGTTTCCACATGGAAATGAAATAACAATTCACCAATTATTAAATCATACTTCAGGACTTCCAGAACATCCTGAAAAATTTGATATAAGAAAATTTAGACCTTCAAATAAAATAGACACTGCTGCTGCAAAAAAAATAGAAGTCACTCTAGCCAGCGCACCAGGCTCAAGTTTTAGTTATAGCAATACAGGATATATCTTATTAGGTTATATTATCGAAAAAACATCGGGTAAATCTTTAGATGATTATTTTTCTGAAAATATTTTCAGCCCACTAGATATGAAAAACACAGGCTTTAAAAATGATAATTCTTTTATTAACAACTTGGCTGTAGGCTATTTATCTTACAAAAAAGACAAAGCAGAAACATCTTGGACTGAAATAAATGTTGGTGTAGTACGTGGATCTTCAGGGCTCTGTTCTACAGTAGAAGATTTGATAAAATGGGATACGGCTTTGACAAATAAAAAACTTATAAATAAAGAATCCTATGATAAAATGTATACCCCTTATGAAAATAATTATGGCTATGGTTGGTACGTATATAAAGATTCAAATGAAAAATATTACTATGAGCATTATGGTGTAGGTTCCGGCTATAGAAGTTATATCCTTAGAAATGTGGAAGCAAATACTACAGCTATAATTGTAAGTAATTTCGGAGATGTGCCTTTTGGGGATATAACATCTTTATTAAAGGATTATATTAAATAAAAGAAGCTACATCAAAATAGAAATTGCTTTCTATTTTGATGTAGCTCCTTTTTTCTTACCTGGCGACGACTTACTCTCCCACAAGGTCACCCCTGCAGTACCA
>CAYXOL010000093.1:0-14914 GCA_964467165.1 uncultured Clostridium sp. | reverse complement strand
GTATAATTTGACTTAGGAATGCAGTTCTATAAAGTCATATTTTGACGCACTACAGACAGGGCGGCACTGTAAGAGTTAAATTGTTAGCTTCATTAATTAGGTTAGCAGACGAACTAGATATATTAGAGGAAAGAGCGCCACATTTAGTAAAACAGTACTTGGGTATTAGCAAAGACAGTCTAATTCATCACGAAAGACATGAAGTAATGACTGGTATAAATAGAGATGGTAATTGCATTAATATCAAAGCTGTAGCCTATAATAAAAAGTTAGAAGACGCCATCCTTATTATGCATGGAGAAATATTAAATAAACATACTCAAGTAAAGCAAATTTTAAAAGACAACAACATTAATATAGATGAAATAAAAATTAATATAGATGTGTCAAGAGTAATAAAAGAAGAACTACTGGTTTTCATTGCAGATATAGGTGAAGTAACTAGTGAACAAATAGATGAATATTTTGTAGATAAGAGAATACAAAGAGATATTGGTGCAGTTATAAGTGAGTTAAAATCTAGAAAGTATATTCTTTATAATGAAGGGAAGTTCAAGTTAAACGAAGAACTAAAATTTTTCAAACTATTTGTTGAATTATTTATAGGTGGAAATGATGAGCTGAAATTTACTAAATCTGTTTATGTGAAAAATTTTCTTGAAAAGAATTTTACAGCATATGTACAGGAAAGATTTGGAGTATTGTTTTTTGAAGGAGATGCTGATGACAGAATTCAAATTTTAGCTCATTTTCCGACAAGTCTTGAATATTTATTAGATGATAGAAACACCCCTTATGAATCAGGATGTATTGATCGTAGAATTACATTAGACTTAGGATTACTACACGCTGTATCAATTGATGCCCTAAAATATCCAGAGGAGTTTGAACCGGAGGTTTTTCATGCTACATTAAGTATAGAGAACTCATTAAGTGAGAATTCAGCAAGTTTTTTTAAAATTATGCAAGGTATAGCTGAAGTAAAAAAAAAATATTAAATGAATTATACGATGGTTATTTAAATAAAGACATAAGCAATGCTGTTGGTTCATTTACAATAAGTTCTAAAATAAAAGAAGGGCAATTAGCAAACACAGATTTCTTTACATTATTTAATGCAGCTAGTATAACTAATATACCTATAGAAGTGAGTAGAAATGTGGAACTAAGAGATATTAAGTTTCCTGGCCACATTAAAAATGATATTTTAAAAAGAGAGCACCTTGAATTTAGTTCATTAAAAATAATACCGAATAGAGAATATATTAAAGTAGAATTTCATTCTGTATTTAAATTTAATATGAATTCTATTAGAAGAGAGTTAGATATCTACTTATTCACTAAAGAAACTGAGAACATGGATGAATACCCATTTCAGTTATTTATTAGACAAAATATAACAGGTGAAATAGACTTTAAAGTAAATGCTCATATGGCTAAGAATGCTGGCGATATTTTAAAATTCAATGATATGATGAGTCTCTGGAGTGAACAAGGGTTAAGAAGATTAATAATACATAATGGGTCAAATTGTGAAGCCCTAACTATAGTTCCTGATAAAATTAATGTAGATAAAATTGATTATGTTGAGACTTTAAAAAAGATTATGGATAAGGTGGAATTAGATATTGATGAAATCCCCTATATTAATTCAGATGAACTAATAAATAGAATTAATGAATCAAAATTGTATATAATGGATAAAGTCTATTGTGAAAACTTAATAAGTGATATACACAAGGAATTAAATAAGGAACAGACAAATATATCAATACTACTAAAAAGTGAGGATGACAAAATTATATTTAGTAGGAGGATAGGTGTGCTACCTTTTTTTGTAGATTTAGGATTTCTAAATGTTAAGCCAACTAATAAAGAGGGAAAAGATACACTGAAAAAAATCTTTAAAAGAGAAATTCCTTTAGTACTTGAAAAATTTATTTTTGATAACACTCTTGAAGAGTATTTTAAAGAATTAATTTCTATTTTCGAAAAAGATAAGTTTCCTTTTAATGCAGCTCTATCAAAATTATTTACTGCTAAAGGAACTAAACCTACAGGCAAATGTTTGATGGAAATAAGTGAATTCACAGAAGGATACTGGAACAATCAGCAAAACATATGTTTTATTATTAAATATGCGGATGATGACATAAATAAATCAATACAATTAAATAATCTTATATTAGCAGAAGATTTTATTGATGCGATACCACTTATGCAGCTAAATGAAAATAAGTACTTGGAGAATTTGGCATTCGCTTGTTATTTAGAAAAGGATTATAAATTATCACTAGATTATTGCAAAAGGGCTATAGGTAATAATATTTTTTCAGTTGCTCATTTTACAAAGGGACTAGTGTATTTGGCAGAACAAAATTTTGAAGAAGCATATGAAAGTTATATGAATGGAATTTATTTAATAAAGAATGATATATGGTACCCTATAATTAGGAACAACATTAACACTAGTATAAATAGTGGACAAATTATCAACGGTGATAAGGTGAAATCATTAATTAATACAATTGAAATATATAGACGGAGAAACCATGCAAAACTAATTAAAAATTGTTTTTGTGGTAGTAAAAAACGCTATTATCAGTGTCATGGAAAAGACTATAGCCTTTAGAATTATTTAATTAAACATAATAATTTCAATTTAGAAAAACCGAGCAAGACACTATGCATACATTTTCAAATAGGTGAAATGGTCATCCCTATTGAGCAGTTCAAGTCTCCTTTTATTCCAGATATGAACAACGCTAGCTATCTATACTACATATATGAAATTAATATGTAATTTTATATTGTTTTATGTTTATTCAATTAGGTGGTTAAAACGTCGAACACAGCTAGAATACTATGGTTAAGGCAATCTGATATGCATGAAAAAAGAAGTGAAAACAAAAAAAAAAAATAAAAAAAGTTATAAGGAATAGGTCTTATAAACGCAGTAATCGTAGTGATTAAGAGAGCTAATAAAAAGGTAGGGAACATTCCCTACCTTTTTATTAGCTCAAAGTAACCATTATTTTATATTATTTTATTCTTAAGCTCGAAGGATGAATTTTATATCTCATCCTCGGGCCATATTATTCTTTGTAATTTTTTCCTTTATACTTATAAGTTATAACCAATTTCCCATGAACTTTCTTTATGGATAGATAACTACAAGTTAAAAGGGAAAATAAAATACTTGAAAATATGACCTGAATCCAATTCAGGTTAAACATATTGTATCTCCTTCAATTTTCATAAGTACATATCTAAGTGTATCAAATTATAGCATAATGTCAATAAGAAATGTTGATTTAATTGTATTTTGTATTTTAAGTGAAAAATACTAATTTATAAAAGACTAAATGTGGATTATTTAATATAGTACAGAAGTACTTCAACAATTTTAGCATTCATGTAATAAAATTTATGGCGCAATACATATAAGAGTAGTATATGTGGCAGAAACATTTAAACAAGTTCCGTGGTATATCCTTGGATTTTTATTTTTACCTCTTTTTACAAATGTAGTAGGAAAAAATATGTAATGTTGAATTAATATATGATAAACATAAAAAACATCAGTAGGTAATGTCTATAATGGAAAATTATTTATTGTTACTATTTAGTATGTATTATTAATTGAAAGAGGGGGTTAGTTGTTATAAGTCATTAAGGGTTCTGGTTAATATATTAAAAAACAATAGTATAAATATTTTATCCTAAACTGTCAATAGGTATATCGTAAAATCTCATATTATATAGGTATATCGTAAAATCTCATATTATAACGCTAAAATTTCAGTTTAAGATTTATTAGGTCTTCTTTTGTCGTGTTATTCGTCCTCACTATAAGAAATGCACTCATAAATCCAATAATATAATCTGGAATATAAATAATCAATCTCACCTTTTATATGTAAAAAATCAATAGAAAAACTTTCTTCTCCATTTCCATAAACGAATTCATCTAATTTTGTATCATATGGATACCTAAATGTCATTGAATTATCATCAGAGTTATGTAATTCAATCACTAATTTACCGATTTTTTTAAGCTGATTTTTATCATTTTGGTCTTTAATAAAATCATAATTTTTTGTTAGTTGTTCGGTCACTTTGCTCCATAAAGTTTCTAAATTGTGACTTAATAATTTTTCTATTATTTTATCTGTGCTTTTATTAGATTTGGTGTAGCATTTATATAATATTGCCTTTAAACATAACTCAATTGAATGCCTATAAAGGTAAAGAGAAGGATTAATAATTGTGTCTGCAACATGTCCGCAGTTTTCGCCAATAGAGTCTATTAATTTATCTGCAGAATTTTTAAATTGTTTTGAGTATAATACAAAGTATTCATCATAATTTGTACGTTTCTTTTGCCAATTTGGAAATGCATTTTTGTAAATGTCTGGATTGTGAGAAAAAATCATTGTTATCACTCCTATAATTAGTTTTATATTAAATAAGTTTAATATTTATCATCTGTAAAACATTTCTAGATAACAAGTGAATTTCCTTTATTTAAAGGTAACACTAAGTAAAATGTAAATAAATGAGATAACTTAAACCAGAAAATATTGCATAAAATAATGGAGCATTAGAGTTTAAAAAAAGTATTCACAATTAGAAGAAAAATAGAAAGAGCAGGGAATTACTTCATCTAGGTACTAAATAATGCTGAAATATGTGAGATACATAAGCTTAGGAGTAGATCAGGTACCTATACTATTACTTTCCATAGAGATTAAATTATTGGATATTTGCATGATTTTTTTAGTATCCTTTCTGTGGGGAGAAAATGTTAGAAGTGAAAAGGTGAAATGATGAAAAATTCAAATAGATTATTTTCATTTTTGACTAAGGAATGCGAGTTTAAGTGTTATAGAATGGCAGAAGATTATTAGAAGGGAATAGGAAAATGGCGTACGGTTTATCCTAAACTTAATAAATTAGGAGGGTTTGTATGTCAAATGTCAACCTGCTATAAAAATAATAATCTTGTACAATGGAGCAATCAACATTATGTATCAAATATAGATAAGAATCAAGAGCCATGCTATATCAATGATTGTAGCAAGAATAAGCAGGCACCTCTATGTATGAACTGTTTATTATGCTATAAAATGAGTAATGTTTCAAAAAATATAGATATGGAAATATTTTAGTAGCTTTTTTCAAAAATATGCATTGGTGTAATATATTAGCCCCATATTAAAGTCTTAAAAATACTAGATTTGAAGCGCATGGTATAATTTTAAGAAATATCTTTATACGGGAAAAGTAAAATTAAAGCTTTAATTGATTTATGAAAATAAAATTTTGTAAAATTGTTTTTATAAGCTTTTTTTTTAAAAGCAAGTGATAAAAAGAATTTTTAGTAGACAAAAATGCCATAGAGGAAATAAACATATTATTTTTTTGAGGGTATGTCTAGATAATGGTATTTATGGTAAGATTGTATCAAGAGAAAAAGAATGTATGCTTTTATAATTTGAGGTGATAGATGTGGTGGTTACAAAAAATCAAAAATTAACGTCGGCAGATAAAAAATCAATAGGTTTTGATTATCAGTTCTTATATTTTGTATACAGAGCTTTGGAATTGAAACCAGGAGAAAAGATTGGTTATGAGGTAAAAGATGATGTTCATTTAGAGTTAAAGGATGGTAGTGAAATATTTCTGCAATTAAAGCATTCGCTCCAAACTAATGCAGATATGAATATTATAAATTTAACAGAAAAAGACTCAGATTTATGGAAGAGTCTATATAATTGGAATTTAAGTATTAATGAGATTGAAAAAACAAAAAAAATAGCCTACATAAATAATATAGAATTTGTATTGGTTACAAATAAAAATAACGAAGGTAATAATTTTTTCAATAAAACAAAAGAGATGAAAAATGGGGATATTTCAGTTAAAAAATATAAAGATTATATTTCAGAATTACACAAAGGTATAGAAGGAGACAAGCCTCATTCTAAGAATTTGAGAAAGTATATGGAGCTTCTTATAAATCAAGAAGATGATATCTTAAGTGCATTTGTGAATAAATTAAATTTTACATTTAGTTTTGACGATTTGGTAAAAAGAATAAAAGACCAAATTTTAAGTAATCACATAGATGAAAGAAAACTAGATGAGATATTTGAGAGGTGTATAGGCAACCTAAGTATTTGGAAGTATGAAAACATAAAAAGGGGAGAGAGTGTATTTATATCATTTGATGAAATAAATAAAAGAGTAAAACATTGCTTTATTTATGGAAGAAGCGAAAAATTTCCAAGAAAGATCCTTGGAGAGCTTAGATTACCAGATAAATTAGAAAATCAAGAATTTATTAAAGAACTAATAGAAATTAATGATTTGGAAATTATAGAGTTAATAAATATTGCAAAATACACAACATTTAGATTGAAAATAGAAAATTTTTTTGATGCATGGATTCAGGAAAATTATATGACCGAAACTGATAAAGAAGTGTTCATTAAAGAGTGTGTTTTATTGTGGTCAACTCATCATAGACAAGCGCATAGAGATAGTAATAAAGAAATTAGAAAAGGTAAGATGGATGAAGCAGAATTAAATGAGTGTTTATGTGATAATGCAATAAATTGTTTATATGAACTAAGAAAAGGTACTTTGAGTTTAAGCGGAGAAGAATTAAGTATTGAAGAGAGCAATGGAGCCTTTTATTCGCTTTCAGAACAAAAGGAAATCGGATGGAAGTTAGATTGGGAAAGGATATATAAGCAATGATAAATTTTAAGTTTTTATATAATAACGAAGGTATATGTGCTATAGGTATCATGTCCATATTAGAAATTGTGAAAGAACTAAGCTATTCAAAAGTGATGCTTATTGCACCTTTTATTTTTAATGTTAGAGTAGTAAAGTTTTTGGGGACAAACTCTAAAATAAGAAGTATTGAAGAGTTTAGAGTAAAGCAAATATCATCTGTAACAAAATTTAACAATATGTATACTAATTTCTTGCCGGTTACACTTAATGCACTTATTATATTAAGTGATATGGGGTTTATAGAATTAGAAAAAGAATCAATAAAACTAAAGTCCCCATTATTATTAAGTAAAAATACTAGTAAGGTTGGAAAAAGAGCTAATGATATAGTGAAGATAGCACCAAAACTTGCGAATTTATTAAAAGAAAATGAAGAAAAATTGTATTTACAGTTAGGAGTTATGCTATGAGGTTTTATTATAATAATATAATATTATGGATGAAAAATGGCAATATAAGAACATTGGAATTTCTTCCGAATAAGGTTAATATAATTACAGGTGGAAGTGAAACAGGTAAATCAGCAATTTTAGCCATTATAGATTATTGTTTTTTTGCTGATAGGAATATTAAAATAACTCAAGAATTTATAAATGAAAATGTGAAATGGTATGGGATAAATTTTTGTATAAATGAACAAAAGTATACAATAGCTAGAGGTAGTATGAATGATACTATACCTTCAAACGATTATTACTTTTCTATAGTTGGAGAAATTCAAGAGTGCCCGCACATTTCAATTAGTGAAAAAGACTTAAAAAATTTAATGAAGAAAGAATTTTCTATTAGCGAAAATACAATAGTACCTTTTGGTGGAAAAAAAATCAGACCAGGTAGCAAAATTTCTATGAAATATTTTATGTTATTTAATTCTCAAGATGATAATACAATTGATAATAGTGATGTTTTCTTTGATAAACAAACAGATGCAAAATATCAAGAAGCTTTAGAGCGAACTTTTGATTTAGCAGTAGGGATATCTACTGAGGAGAATGTACTTATCAAGGAGAGCATTAACAATATTAACAAGGAAATAAGCAAATATCAGCGTAAGCAAGATTCGATAGATAATAGGGTAAGCGCATTTGAAAGTGAAAAGCTATCATTAATTAAGAAAGCTAAAGAATTAAATTTAGTTCCTACTAATATGATTAACATTGATGAGTGTTTAGGTATAATTTTAGAGTTAGCAAATGGAAGTACAGGTAGTAACGATATTGACAGTAACAGTATCTTGAAAGGATTGTATCAAAAAGAAAAGAAAATTAAAAGAGATATTAAAATTATAAAAGATTTTTTAAGTCAAACTAATGAGTATATAAGCTTAAAAAATAAAAATATTGATAGTTTAAAACCAATTCAATATTTAGTAGATAACTATGGTGATTTAATTAATCATCCTGCGGTAGTTGATATAATAAGTGGACTTCAATCTAATTTTAAGAGCATGATAAAAAATTTAGCTAATGTTAAAAAGAGCGATTATGGGATGGAGGAAGAGCTTAAAAATTTAAGTAGCGCTTTAAGCAAAGTTAGAGAAGAAATTAATAAAATTTCAATTAATGAAGCTGACGCAAGTACGATTGATAAATATATGTTTTTAGGGGGAGCAAAAGTTAAAATCGAGTTATATTGTAACCCCGAAGACAAGTTGGATTTTAGTGCTACAATAGAAGAGTTAAATAGTAAACTTAAATTAATAGAGCGTTCTCTTGATAATAATGAAGATAAGAGAACTTCAGTAATTAAACTTATTGAAATAAGTGCCGATGCTTTAATGAAACGTTGTAAATTAGCATTGGAAACCTACGCGAATTATATTCCAGTTCTGAACTATAAGGAGAAAAGGTTAGAGTTACTTAACCCCAAAATAGCACAAATATCAAAGGTGGTAGGAAGTAGTTCTAATTATCTATTCTTACACTTGTTCTTTATTTTAGCATTACATGAAGTTATTATAGGTCAAAAAATAAAGTATATATCATCTTAGACCAACCAAGTAGACCATATTATGACAATAAAAACGAAGCTTATAAAGATAAAGAAAAAATTACAATTGCTATCAAACTGTTAAATGATTATATCACTTTAATTAATGATGAGTACAAGGAATGGTTCCAATTTATAGTATTTGAACATATTCCAAAAGATATTTGGACAGGCATGGATAATGTTAATTTAGTAGAAGAGTTTACAAATGGTAATAAGTTAATTAGAAAGTGTGATATAAACATATGATGGGCGGAATTTGTCAACATAGTTGTCGCAATTTTTACTTTTAATCTTTTTATGAGGACGCCTTCTCTATATAAAGAAGCTCTTCTTCCTTTATCGGATTTAATGATACATATTTTGGCAAGTCCCAATTTCTGATTTCTCTACTCCACCTTTCAGGATGATTTTCTTTTGCCATTGTATGCACTCTTTTTGTATTCTCTATAATATTTTTATCCAAGTTATAATGGCGCTGGTATGGGGTTAAATATTTAATTCCGCTGTGCATGTGAACATGGTTGTACCAGTATACAAATTTGGTTACCCACTCGCGTGCCTCTGGAATATTGGCAAAACCACCATTAGGGAATGAAGGCACATACTTCATTGTTTTGAATAATGATTCTGAGTAAGGATTGTCGTTGCTCACTCTAGGCCTTGAAAAGGAACTTTGAACTCCTAGTTTCTCTAAGGTAGCAAGGAAAGTTGCAGCCTTCATAGGGCTTCCATTATCAGAGTGAAGTATAAGAGGTTTACCAGATATTTTCTGGGCAAGTAGAGCACGTTTAACTATGATCTTAGCATATTCATTTTCTGTTTCCCAAACTTCATAACCCACAATCATACGGCTGAACATATCTAGTATCAGATATAACTTAAAGTATAGACCTTTCACAGAGCCATTAAGCCACGTTATGTCCCACGTCCAAACTTGGTTTTGTGCTGTTGCTATGTGGGTAGGAGGGACTCTTTTCACAGGTGCCTTCGTTTTAGCCCTATAGGTGTTTTGTTTTTCTTCTTTAAGTATTCTGTGAATTGTAGATTCTGAAGCAATATAAATTCCCTGATCAGCCAGCTTTGGCACTATTTGTGCAGGAACTAGATTGGCGTACTCATGTCTATTTACAACCTGAATAATCTCAGATCTTTCTTCATCGCTAAGTTTATTTTTAGGCGGTTTTCTATGTGCTAGGGGTCGTTTATCTTCCGTGGATTCAGGCGTTAGTGACCAGCGTTCATAAGTCCTAGTCGATATTCCAACTTCGGTGCAGCATAGACTTAGCCGAGCGCCAGCTTGCAGCGCTTCATCAATCAGTTCTAAAGCTTTAATGCGATCTGAGGCACTGATTAGTCTTCCTCTTGGTCCCCCCAAATCGCATGAACGTTTTTTCTTAGCACTAAAAGTGCTGCAGTTTCGGCTAAAGCTTTTTCTTTGAATCTAAGTTCTTTTTCAATTTTTCTGACTTTATCTCTTTCTTCTTTTAGTTCAGTTTTTAATTTTTTAGGATCTTCGTTGCTGCCGTTGTTTGCATTAATGCATTGTGATTTCCATGCTTTTATATCATCAGTGTAGATACCTTTTCTTCGGCAGTATTCACCAAGCTCCTGCTCGCTTAATGTTGAGGTCTCAAGAACCATATGAAATTTTTCCTCTGATGTCCAATCACCATTTAACCTTAAACTCTTTATTCCTTCTTTTACTTCAGCTTCTTTTATCTATTTATAGATTGTACCTTTATTTATATTTTTATCTAGAGAAACTCTAGTTACACTTTCTTTTTCAGAACCAGTTACTCTCGCAAGTACTTCTTTCTTTATTTGTTCAGGGTACCCAATTTTACTCACCATGCTATATTTCTCCTCTCGTAAAGTCTATACTGTATAGTATACTATATTTTTCTCTACGACAACTAGCTTAACACATAGGGATAGCAAGAAATATTACATGTAAGAAAAGCCTGTACTATTACAGTATAGGCTTATGAACGTAATTATTTTTGGATTTGCATGATTTAGATTACTGAGCCATTGTAATTATATCAACACTTAGATAGTATTAACTAATGTAACTAATGTAGGGTCTACAATTTCATCAAGAATTTCATCTGACTCTTTAAAATTTAAAAAAAATAACAAGGTAGAATCAATTATTCTTAATTTTTTATTATCAATATCATAATCAAACAATGGAGGGATTATTTGATTTTTTCTTTGAGTCTCTGCTAGATTATGTAATAGATACGTCATATCATTTGTTCTTACATCATCTCCTCTATAATGAATCCTTTGAATGTCCCTTTGTAAAATTCTTTTATCAATACCATTACTTAAATCTGATATATCGGAATCAATAATAACTCTAACTAAATAAAAAGGCATAAATAATCCACCTGTATGAACACCTGAATTAGCAATTTTATCAAGAGACCTTAAATGACTTGAGGCGTAATGAGAAACTTTATTTTGTATTGCACTTTCTAAAAATTCAGGGTTTTCAATTGTCACCATTTCAGACTGCTTATCTAAATATCCAGCTAGCAAACAAGTTTCTTTGCACAATTCTTGTACAATTCCAATATTTCCAAATGAAACATCAAGTATCTCATCTCTAATGGTATCTGAAAAATTTATTTTTAATAGCTCAAAACCTTTTTCAGTTACTTTAATAAAATCTTCTTTTTCCCAAGGCTCTACAGGGACTTCAATAATTCTATCAATTAACTCTCGATTATATTGTAATAAATGATTTTTTTCTCTCCAAATACCCAATATAATAAATCTATAACCATAATCATGAAACGTTCGTAAATCATAAGCTAAAGAGTTCTGAACTTCTTCATTTAAATAATGAAAATTCTCTAAAAGTATAAATTTATTAAACTTACATTCTTTTAATAGTTCACTTATATCTTGAGCGATTTCTAAATTAAACTCAATACAACTAAAGTTAGTCTTTTCAGATGAACTTCCTTCGAGATTACCTTTAACTTCAGCATTAGCTTGTCCGAAAAATGGTAAGTATGCTTTAAATCCTGTTTTTACTTCAAATCCTGCTTTTGAACCGGTTGTTCTTTCATCACAACTTTCTATTTTTATTCCTGTTTGCCTTAAGAGGGATGAATAAATATCTCTTATTTCCATTTTAGGACTACAACCAATAGATATATAATTTGTGTCTTTTTCTAAGTGCCGCTGTATTAATGCAGTTTTTCCTTGCTTTGATGACCCATAAACTATTATATGTTTATCTGATTTTATACCCTCTTTAAATTTTCCGTCAACTTCATTTCTAAATAAATAACTTAAAACCATATTATTTTTTACTCCAAAAACATCTGTAACTTTAGGCATAACGATTCTCCTTTAAATTTATAATTTTAGCAATATTAGTCTAGTATTATTAACTGTAATAATATCTAAAAATACCTTATATTACATTATAACACAGTATTTATAAAACTAAATAATATACAATTATGAATTAGAAGTAAATAATTACTATATTCTTTTTAAGGACTTAAAGCACTACTGTTAGGATATACTGTACACTAATACAAATAAAATTATAGGAGGTGATTGCCATGAACAATTTAACAAATGTACCCAATAGATTAATAAATGAAAAATCTCCATACTTACTGCAACACGCACATAATCCTGTAAATTGGTTTGCATGGGGCGAGGAAGCATTTATAAAGGCTAAGGCTGAAAATAAGCCCGTCTTTTTATCTATTGGGTATAATTAATTGGTTCACGTAAAACACTTGTCATTGGTGTCATGTTCATAAAAGATATTACGCATTAATTCCTTCGTTTTTTATAAATTAAAAAGAATATATAAGTTTTAAAGATACATAATTTATTGTATCTTTTTTTATATTTAAAATATATAGTGGAATTGTCTGAGTAAAAACAAAAAATATATTTCAAAAAGTTAAATGTTATTTTATTGCGTTTGTTATATAATTATAGTCTATAATGCTTGGTGAAAAATTAGATATATCTAAGAAGCTTAATATTATATGTGTAAGTTGTCGAGGTATTTTCGGTAGCTGCTTATTATGGTAAACAATATAGTACAAAGCATTATAATTTAGATGGTGTTATATCCGCTGGCTACATTTATAGGATAAGATTATATTGAAACTTTACTTGAAGAAATTCTTGAAATTAGAATGCATCTAGTTGTAAAATAGTTAGTATATAAATAAATTATTAAAGATGAGTAAATTATCTTTAATAATTAGGGTGGGTGAATAATTATTGAATAGTAATAACAGGGAAAATAAGATTATCCTTTATCAAACAGATGAGGGTAAAATAAAAGTTAATGTGCTTTTTGAGGACGAAAACTTTTGGTTGACTCAAAAAGCTATGGCAGAGCTATTTGATATTCAAAAAGCTGCTATTTCAAAACATCTTAAAAACATCTATGAATCGGGAGAACTTCATAAGGAATCAACTGTTTCCATTATGGAAACAGTTCAAAATGAAGGGGGACGAGATGTAAAAAGAAATATCGAATTCTATGATCTCGACACAATAATTGCTGTTGGCTACCGTGTAAATTCCAAGAAAGCCACACAGTTTAGGATTTGGGCTACACAAACTTTGAAGGAATATATTTTAAAAGGATTTGTCTTGAACGATGAAATGTTGAAAAATGGAAGACCTTTTGGTAAGGACTATTTCGATGAGTTACTAGAACGTATTAGGGAAATTAGAGTATCTGAACGCAGAGCTTATCAGAAGATGGCAGATGTGTTTGAACAATGTAGTAGTGATTATAGTTCTAGTTCAGAGGAAACAAAGTTATTTTATAAAACAGTGCAAAATAAATTGCATTTTGCAACAACTGGAAATACAGCAGCTGAGATTATTTACAATAGGGTAGATAGTGAGATTCCTTATATGGGACTAACTACATGGAAAAACGCACCACAAGGTAAAGTTCTAAAAAGTGATACTACAATTGCTAAGAATTATCTAAATCAAAAAGAAATAGATAAACTTAATAGGCTTGTTACCTTATTTATAGATTTTTCAGAATTAAGAGCTTTAAATCATCAAATTATGACCATGAAAGATTGGGTTGTTCATGTTAATAAGTTTTTAGGCTTTTCAGATCAAGAAATATTAGAAAATACAGGTAAGATATCCCATGAAATGGCTGTAGCTAAAGCTTATGAGGAGTATGATAAGTTTAGAATAAAACAAGACAGATTATATATATCAAATTTTGATAAAGAATTTGAAAAGTACTTAAAAGGTGGGGATAGGTAGTTAAAATTATTTATCACTTATTTAACTCACTTCTTTTAATGGACAGTGATAATATTTAAAGAAGATTTTCTAGTTGTCAAATCTAAAATGGATGCAGAAGGTCTGACCTAGAATGAATCAAAAGAGATTTTATTTGCTTACAGGCGAAATTGAATGTACCCGGTAGAAATGAAAAAAATACGGATTTAATGGCTATCTTTATGGATTTTCAATAGTGTTTGAAAATAAACGGTTATAATTTATACAATATAATTTGACTCAAGTATTTGGGAAAGTAATGGGAATGATATAAAAACAGAAATAAATTTTCTGTAAGAAAAAAGCTATAGAATTATATTCTATAGCTTTTTTGGGTATATTAATAAAAATAAACAGATGAAGGGAGCGTGATAATATGTCAATCAAGATGATGCGTGAAAAGCCTAATAGATTGGTTGATGAAAAGAGTCCATACCTTCTGCAACATGCACATAACCCAGTAAATTGGAACCCGTGGGGTGAAGAAGCCTTTGCAAAGGCAAAAGCAGAAGATAAACCAATATTCCTTTCAGTCGGCTATTCTACTTGTCATTGGTGACAAGTTCACAAACGGTACTACGCATTAATTTTTTCGTTCTTTAAATATAAATATAAGCAGTAAGTAAAATCTTCGTATGTTGTGGAGATTTTTTTTAGTGATGTGGTATACTATAAATATATATATAAATCAGATAAAACAATTAAAATGCAAATAAGAATAAAGCGAAAATATTAGTTGCTAAGTATTACAAAGCTGAAAATTAGGAAGTAGTTAGGATAGTAATATAAACATATGAGAATTTGATATTAA
>CAYXOL010000092.1:0-15135 GCA_964467165.1 uncultured Clostridium sp. | reverse complement strand
ACTAATAATAGAAATAAAATGACGTTTCAATTAGTTATAATTTGACGTTTAACACCTGTCCATATGGTTCATTATTATCAATAGATTCTAATGGTACTACTCTATGACTTGAAGCTATTTTCTTTATTGCTTCCGCTTCTCTATTCTCTAACCCCAGCTCATATTTAAATTCATCAATAAAATCTCCTGATAGATAATTATGTCCTGATCTAACCTCTTCTCCGTAACTTTCATCTTCTATAAATTTACTATTGCCAACCATTCCTATATCGTGAACCAACGTAGCTACAATAAGAAGAAACTTTTCATCATCATTCAAGTTTTCTATAACCTCATGAAAACATATATCATATAAATTTTCTATGCTTAATGAATGCTCAAGAGTATGTTCAGTATATGTAGTATTTACGTTAGTAGTTCTAGCTAATAGTGGCTTTACCTGTGATTCTATGCTTTCAACTTTCATTTTATAATTAACAGTTAACGAGTTTCTTAGCAAGTATTTTCTTTCCATTTATAGTCTCCTTATTATTTTCTTTAGCTAAATATATTATAGTCATTCCTATTTCTAAAAATTATAACATTACATAATAATACAATCCTCAATTGACGTTATGATTAAACCACAAAATTATATTTTAACTAGAGTTACCACAATATATTGTGCAGGTCTAAAGATAAATTTACTATATATTGTATATTTCAAGTTAATTACTAGCTTGCGATTTGATTATATTATAACATAAATTTACCATTTTTATCTATTTTAATCTATCATAGAATAGATGAAATATAACGTATCATAAGGATGTAGATGTTTAAATAAAATTAACGTATTAGACGGCATTTTAAAATGTATACTATAGTACTAGAAGCACTTCGCCATATATATATTGGTAGATCCATTTATTTTAGCTAAACGAAAATAAGTTAAACATACGAAGATAATATGCCCTTAATCTGTTTTCGAGAGTTATAGTGTACCATCCATTATGAACCTTTTCAATCAATTTGTTCCAGAAATTCTGTATATTCCTTAACTACAAAAAATAAAAAAATTAGCTATACCCCCTTATTTATGAGTATAACTAATTATATATCTTAAGAAAACACCTAACTCAATGCCCTTCAAGGACACTGTGAAACACTTTAAGGCCTGTATGCCTTATATACCTCGTAACTGATTGCGAATCAGTTGCGCTATAGAAACTATAAATTTATTAAAATTAAACCTAGTTCTAAGAATGCCCTCCAAATAAAACCACCTGTGGAATTAGAAAATACAAATTCCATATTTACATTTTTATAACCCTAGTTTCTATTTACAAATAAAAAAGGCTCCCATCCCGCAAATTATCCTATGAAATAAGTCCTCATTGTTAAATATATTTAGTATGCATCCTTTTATACTAAATATGGTTGGTCCATCGTTCATTTTTCAAGATCCTTTAAAATGTATACCTATTATAGATCAAGACTAAAATCTACAATTACAAGAATCAGCAGCTATAAAAACATAAAAACTTAAGATGTAACTTGCTAATTTTAGAATACCTTGTATTTCAGAATTAGCATGTATTGTATTTTCTGCTTAAACCTAGTGTTTCCAATGGTCTGGCGTGGGCCTAGTTTTCATTTTGCCACCAATGACAAGTGTTTTTCATGAACCATTAACTATACCCAATAGATAAAAAGACAGGCTTATTTTCAGCCTTTGCCTTCATAAATGCTTCCTCGCTCCATGCGTACCAGTTTACAGGATTGTTTGCGTGTTGCAGTAAATATGGAGATTTTTCATTTATTAACCTATTGGGTATACTTGTTAAATTGTTCATAAGACCACCTTCCTCTCTATATTATAAATTACTCTCGATATCTCACTCATTCTTAGAATTTCATCATTTCAAAAAGAAACCTTATTGGTATATATTGAATTATTGTATTTATATGGGCATAGATAGGTAACTTAAAGAGAGCTATGCTTTTTTGTTAAATTATGGCTACGATGGATGTCCGCATTATCTCTGGTAACTTACCCTTCCATGTCTCACAGGATCTATGTCCTAAATTCCTTCGTTCAGTCTATCCAAGAGGCGGATGTCAGTATGTGCTCCTCGACCGGGTCTATGCCCTTATGGTGAAATTTAAACCTGACTAATCCCAGTTTCTTTTTTCAAAGATCTATTTAAAAATGAGAACCTTTTATAAGTTTTCCACAATTATCGGCTGGAAAATCAGCTGCAGACTTGCTGTGGATTATTTTAAATATTGCTAAATAGAAATGACTTGTGGATAACTACCTTAGGCTACTTTGAGTTGTAGGTTAAATCCTGTATCCTTCATTAGTTTTTGTGGATTGTATTCAACTTTTTTAGTTATTATAGTAAAAAATATTCTTATAAGCTTGCAACATAGTAAAATCAAAGACTGTTTTTTCTTTAATGGATTTTCTTTTCTGTTTGTATAATATTCATGTAACATCTTAAATTCATTATTTTTAGATACTAATGGCATTATTACACGAAATAAAAGTGCTCTAAGCTGTGCTCTTCCTCTTTTACTAATACTCGTCTTACCTTTATGTTTACCCGAACTACTTTCAATTAGATTTAAACCTGCAAGCTTTTGAATTTGGCTTGGATGTGTAAATCTTTTTATATCACCAACTTCAGCAATGAATCCGGCAGCAGTCATTATTCCTACACCTTTTATAGATACCATCTCTTTAACCCCAGGTACCTGAAAAGCTAATTCCTCTATTTCTATCTCTAATTGTTCATTTTGTTTTAGATATAGTCTGTACTGTTCTAAATTAGCCTTGAGCTCATTTTTAGCCATTCTAAGACCTTCTTTAATTCCGATAGAAACCTTAGCCGCCTCTATAAGCCTCACAGCCCTTTGGTTGCCTACGGCACGTTTTACTCCTTTTTTCCAAATCTTAATTATCTCTTGAACACCTGTTGATAAAACTTCTTCTGGTGTAGAGAACTCAGTTAATGAAATTAAGGCAGCTTTTCCTTCCCAGTCAGCAAAAACATCATTAAATTCTGGAAAGTATTTATCTAACCAATGATCCACTTTATTTTTTATTATACTTAAATTCTTGGTAAGACTTTCTCTCATGCCCGTTGCAATTCTTAATTCGCTATATATCCCTTCCGGAATGTAAGGCTGAGAATATCGGCCTTCAATGACAAGTTTTGCAATTGTTTTTGGATCTTTAAGGTCATTTTTTGTCTGGGAGTTATCATCTAACTCTTTGCTTCTTTTAACATGAAATGGATTAACAAGAACTAGTTTAATCCCGAGCTCCTTTAAAAAGTTTCCCAATGTAAACCAGTAATGACCTGTAGGCTCTAACCCTACAATAATGTTATCTTTTTTATTTTCTTTAGCTACTGATTTTAACCACTCATGAAATGTTTTAAAGCCAGCCGCTGTATTTTCAAACGATTTAATTTTATCAACCTCTATACCTCTGTAATCAAATGCTCTCGCATACTGAAATTGCTTTGCGATATCAATTCCTATAACTAATGTACTTTCTGTTATTGACATAATCTTTTCATTCTGTGTATAATTCATTTGAGTACCTCCACTGATAATTATTTAATTAGGGATAAGATTTGCAAATCATTATACCCTTATATTATCAGTAGGTGCTCTTTTTTTCAAAGCTCATTTTAATTCATAACAGGAATGCTCCTCTATATTTGTATTTAAATATACTATACCCGAGAGCAACTACTTTAAGTCCCTAAAATATAAAAAGAGCAGGATTAATTAAACTGGTACCTATAGTACTACCATCTTTTTTATTTCATCCAAATTAGATCACTACCCTTTAAGTTCTAAACTTATTATGCCACTAAAAAAAATTCTTTGTCCAACGTGTTTTATATAAATTTAGCGTAGCTACTCCTAGAATAATTTTTGTTGTATCGCAGTTTCTGATTTTCCTTTCATTGTTCTATCTTCAATAGTATCCATTAATTCATTTGCAATATTTAAACTTTCCAGTCTCATAATATTTTCCTCTTCAGTTGCATAACTTAAAAAATTAATATTTCCATACCAAACTGTTTTTTGATCAATTATAATAAATTTTTGATGTATATTGGCTTTTATAATTATATTTATGCCAGCTGTTCTTAGATAATCGTACATATCCTTTAAATCAGTTCTCTCATTCTCTCTATGATCTATTTCTGCTGAAGTAAATATATTAACAGCAATCCCATTTTTTATTATATTCGCCAAAAGTTTTATTATATTAAAAGATTCTCTTTTAATTAAAATATATGGATTCACTATAACAACTTCATTTTTTGCTAACAAAATATCGTTACTAAATACGGTTAGAAAATTGTCATTGTTATAAATTGAATTTATTATCTCCAAAGGTTTGCTATCGCTTTTAGCAGAATAGCCTATTGAAGCATATCCACTTAATCTTTTTTGATACATTCTTTCTAATACACCAACATGAACATCTATATAATCATAAATTTGAACCTCATTTTTATTTTCATATAACCTATTAAGCCTGCCAGCATATTGTTGCAAAGTTCCTTTCCATGATATAGGCATAGCTAAAAAAAGGGTATCTAACCTAGGTTCATCAAATCCTTCCCCTACAAATTTACCTGTAGCAACTATTACTATACTACTTTCTTTTGGCACACTTGAAAGCTTGTCAATTTGATATTTCTTTTCTTTTTTTGACATTCGTCCTGTTAGTGTAATAACATTAGATAATTTTTCTTTTAAAGCTTCAGAAAGTAATTTAACATGTGCAGTTCTTTCAGTTAAAACTATTGGATTTCTTCCTTCATTAACACAATTAATAACATCTTGGATAATCATATCATTTCTTATTTGACTTGTACTTATTTCAGAATAAATTTTTGTTATTGACCATTCTTTTTCATCTAGGCAAACTGGTCTCCTGAAAGAAGTAAATCTCGGGATGACATAGTGCTCAAATGGGAGTTTCTCCGCTTGCTTAATCTCATTCACTTTATATCTAATTGGACCACATTGCATAAATATTATAGGTTGATGTCCATCCTTCCTTATTGGTGTTGCCGTTAATCCATAAACATATTTAGCTACTACATTTTTTAATATCTGTTCGAAGCTAAAAGCTGAAACATGGTGACATTCATCAACTAAAACCATCCCATAATCTTTTACTAATTCTTTAACCTCACCTTTTCTTACCAAAGATTGCATTATAGCAATATCAATAATACCCCTTAAAGTGTTTTTACCTGCGCCTATTTGTCCTATAATACTAACATTCTTTTGACTTCGTCTTTTTTTAGTATCATCTATAGGTAAAACTTCATTTATAGTTAAAAACTGTTTTAATCTTTCCTTCCACTGTTCTAATAACTGTTGAGTATGTACAATTATAAGAGTATTTACTTTCCTTTCGGCTATTAATTTTGCTCCAATAACAGTTTTTCCGAAAGCTGTAGTTGCCGACAATACTCCATTGTCATATTTCAACATAGCATCAACTGCTAGTATCTGCTCCTCCCTCAACTGTCCATTAAATTCAACACAAATCGATTTACCAATATAGGTTTTATCGTCACACTCAAAATTAATTTTATTTTTAGTTAAAAATTTAGAAAGGTCAACCTCACAGCCTCTTGGTACACATAAATATTCTGGTGTTTCCTCTGATAAAGAAATAACTCTTGGTTTATCAAATGTTGGTAGCCGCATAGCCTGCGCTTTATAAAATTCAGGATTTTTAAATGCTGCCATTCTTTTAATAGAATTTAATGCTTTATTAGAAAATCCTTTTTTACTAATAAAAATTAAATTGACCTTTGTAATATGAACAGTATCTGGGAAATCAGCCGTATTAAATATATGATTTTCTTTACTTTTTTCCCAAGGTTTTATACTTTCCCCTTCGATTTCTTTTAGATCGCCAAGTTCATTTCCCACACAAAATTCAGAAGTATAAAAATCAATTTCATCTTTAGTAAGCTTACCTACACAACTTAAAAAATTCCATTGATCTTTATACGGTTCTAAATTACTATCAATAAAAATGCTATTATTATTTTTTCTGGCATTTTTCTGCATTGGTAGTGCTATAAGATTTCCAAGCCCTCCCTTTGGAATAGTATCCTGATTAGGAAATAATCTATCATATGATTCAAATTTGATTTCATGCCTTTTCATCATTGCATATGTTAGAAGTGATGTCCCAAGCTTTCTAGCAGCTATAGCAGTTACCTTTTCCATAAAAAAGAACCATATGTGTGCTCCTTTACCAGATCTTGAACGTTCAACCGCAAAAGGTATTTTCTTTTCTTCACATATTTCTCTTAAAACGGAAATATCTTTTTCCCACCCTTCATCATCAAAATCAATTGCAAGAAAATAGCAGGTTTCATCTGTTGTCATAGCATAAATACCTAAAACATCTATCCCTCTTAGATGTCTGTTAATAGCATTTGCATCTAAATTTACATATTTTCTATTTTTACATTCTGAACATTTTATTTGAGGTTTATCACAAATTCCTTTTGACCATTCATTTGCACATACTGGAGAGTATCCACTTTTACCTTGTTTATTCTGCCAACGTTTAGCATATACATCTTCTCTACCCTTAAATAGTTCCATATATAATTCTATTTTTTCTTGAGACGAACTACTATTACATATCTCTCCTAGTTCATATTTTAGAATTGATATATTATCCTTTGGCGCACTTATTGTTTTATACTCATTATCAATACAAATTTCTGCTATTTGTAAACCTAATTGTTTTCTAAAATTCTCATTTTCTATTTTTAACATCTGATTTTCTTCTAATAGCTTCATATATTTATTATAAAGCTCGTTGTAGTCCATATTATTATTCCTCATTCCTCTAAATAATATTTATTATTTCTCAATATCCGCCTTTAGCAAAGTAATAACCAGTCTAACCTGAAAATTATTTTACACCTTGTTTAGTGTTTACAATTATGTCCTACTATGTGATTATATATCATAAGCATAAATATAATAAAATAATAGTTTTACTATTGGATTTGAACCTGGCTCAGCATTGTATCAGTATTATAAAAAAACTGTTCAAAGTGACACGTGCATCACCTCAACCAGCTGTTTAAATTTTTTTATTCTATTTCAGGCTCAATCTCTGTACCTTTTATTTTTTAGCAAGCTATCTCATTATCTGTCCTTTTCTGCTTCCTTCATAAGCCTATCAAAATCACTTTCAAACAACCTATCTTGCACTATTCTATATTTTTCAAATTCACATTCAACAAAGGCCTTTGCTATCTCTGCTGTAACCCCTCCAGAATTGTATAAAACATCCCTCTGTGTAAATTGTAGAAATGCATCTATCTTCAAAGACCAGTCTTCCATAGTCATAGGTATTTTTCTTCGTGCTTGATCTTCTGCATATTCTAAATACAATGAAACTACACGTTCTAAAGCTTCAACTTCATCTTTATTTAAATAGTTTTTAGCAATGGAAACATCCTTTTTTAATATTTTACCATTAGGAGCTTTCTCCCAAGATGTAAGTCCCATATGTTCTTTATTCGCATCTGCCCTTTCTACGACTAATTCCGCTGCAGTATGTTTGTGTACTGAATAATGCATTTTGTTTTGAACTTTTGCAAAAAATCCCTTCGAGGTCGGTGACGCTGGATCATAGTCCATAGCCGTAGCATAAATATCAGTTATCTTTTGATAAAATCTTCTTTCGCTTAATCGAATTTCACGTATTTCTTCAAGCAAGGTTTCAAAGTAATCTTCTCCTATAAAAGAACCATTCTTTAATCTTTTTTTATCTAAAGCATAACCTTTTATTGAATATTCACTCAAAACCTGAGTTGCCCAACGCCTAAATTGTGTAGCTTTAATTGAATTTATCCTATAACCAACAGATATAACAGCATCTAAATTATAATGCTTTGTGCTATATTGTTTACCATCAGAAGCAGTTACCGAGAATTTCTCGACAACTGAATTTTCCTCTAACTCACCGTCTTTAAAAATATTTTTTAAATGTAAAGAAATATTATCTACACTGCAATCAAATAACAATGCTATCATTTTTTGAGTTAACCAAATGGTTTCATTTTCATATCTAACCTCAACAGCATCTTCACCTGCTTGTGAAGTAAAAATTAAAAATTCTGCTGTACTATTCCGTATTTGAAGCTTTTTATTATTTTTATATATGCTCATTTTTATCCTCCATATCCGGTATATAATCCACTATATCGCCATTATTACATTATATTTTTTGCTAATCCTCGAAAGCATCTCAATAGCCGGTACGTTTTTACTAGTCTTTGCAAATGTAGAATGTATAATAGCAATTGCATCTCTTACCTCTATCTTTATCAATCAATAATTTTCAAAGTTTTTTACAACTATATGTCATATGCTCATCCTATTGCTCAACAATCAATCTATAGTAGTTTTGATTTTTCATCAATATTAATTATATCTATTTATTCGAGATACTACAATATTTTTAATAGATTTATACTTTGATTTTCATATATCATACTATTCATGCAAAACCTCTGATATTTGCGTTTCAGTATAGCTGGTCTAAAGAAACGCCCCTTTAAACCGTAATCTAAGGGAACATAAAACACACTTCGATTTTTACCTAAAATCCTCTAAACCCTTTGTTGATACCAACTTATTTCCTCTCTATCCTCGCAATGCACTCTAAATGCCCTATTACAGTAAATATACATTTCTTCAATAAAGTCTACTCTGGAAATACTATACATATTTTTAAATATAAAAAAAGATACAATTAAATTAGGAATCTTTAGTGTACCCTTTGTATCCTTTATTATATTTAAAGAGCTAAGGAATTAATGCGTAATATCTTTTATGAATGTGACACCAATGACACGTCGAGTAGCCGATTGAAAGAAAGATTGGTTTATCTTGTGCTTTAGCCTCAGCAAAGGCTTCTTCACACCAGGGATTCCAATTTACTGGGTTATATGCATGTTGTAACAGGTATGGACTCTTTTCATTTATTAACATATTGGGTATACTTGCTAAATTGCTCATAAGACCTCCTCCTCTATATTTGTATTTATATATACTATACCCGAGAGCCGCTACTTTAAGTCCCTAGAATATAAAAAGAGCAGGCTTAATTACTTTAACGTTTCCAAAACTGTTTAAACCGTATCTGTGTAAATTATAGAGATGCATCTATCCTCAAATAGCAGTTACCGAGAATTTCTCGGCAACTGAATTTACTTTTAAATATAATTAATTAATTATATTTAATTGGTGATTATTGATATCTAACAGTCAACATAAAAGCTAAATACCAGCTCCAAGTGTTTCATTTCATTTTTAAACTTTCATATAAATCCCCTTTCTTATAATTTAATAACCATTGAGAAACACAAAAAACACCGAAAATTAATTCAATGCATTTATATGAATTTCTACTAAAGACTTTGCTTATTTGTAAATCTGTCCTCCGTTTCCAACCGCGATTATAAGTTCTTCATCATTTTTCTCGAATAAAACTCTATAATCTCCAACTCGTAATCTATATATTTCATCCATACCTCTTAATTTTTTTATATCACCTTCAGGTAGCTCTACAATTGATTTGATAATTCTTTTCTGAGTGTCCTTATCTTGCTTTTTTATAAACTTTTCTGCTTTCTTCGTAAGTTTAATATTATAGTTATTCTCCATCTAAATTTAACTCCTTAACCAGTTCTTCCAAAGGAATAAATTTTTCTTCTGATTTTTTATATTGTTGACACAATTGACTTTCATCTTTGGTTGGTTCATCTTCATTTATATCTAACCATTTATTTTTTAATTTTTTATTTTTTTTGTCTCTTAGATATTCATAAAAATCTAATACTTCTCCTAAAACTAATACATCTTCTTCTTTATTTAATTTTTCTATTATTTCTTTAGATAATGGACTCATTTAATCACTCCCTCTATAATCTTTATATTATATTAACCAAAATAATGATAAACTTTAATATCAAATTCTCATATGTTTATATTACTATCCTAACTACTTCCTAATTTTCCGCTTTGTAATAATTAGCAACTAATATTTTCGCTTTATTCTTATTTGCATTTTAATTGTTTTTTCTGCACCAAATTGTTTTTTAATCAATTATAATAAATTTTTGATGTATATTGGATTTCAAAATTATATTTATTCCAGTTGTTCTTAGATATTCATACATATCCTTTAAATCAGTTCCTACATTTTCTCTAACATCAGTTTCTGCTGAAATAAATATGTTAACAGTAATGCCATTTTTCGAAATATTAGCCAAAAGTTCTATGATATTAAAAAATTCCATTTTAATTAAAAGAAGTTGGCTCACTATAACAACCTCATTTTTTGCTAACAAAATATCGTTACTAAATACGGTTAAATAATTTTCATTATTATATATTGAATTTATTGTCTCCAAAGGTGTGCTATCGGCTTTAGCGGAATACCCTATTTGAGCATAACCCTTCCCTCTTTAACACAATTAATAACGTCTAGGATAATCATCGCATTTCTTATTTCGCTTGTGGTTATTTCAGAATAATTTTTTGTTATTGACCATTCTTTTTCATCTTGTAAAACTGATTTCCTAAAAGAAGTAAATCTCGGGATTACATAGTGCTGAAAAGGAAGTTTTTCCGTTTGCTTTAGCACGTTCACTTTATATCTAATTGGACCACATTGCATAAATATTATAGGTTGATGACCATCCTTCCTTATTGGTGTTGCCGTTAACCCATAAACATATTTAGCTACTACATTTTTTAATATCTGTTCAAAGCTAAAAGCTGAAACATGATGGCATTCATCAACTATAATCATCCCATAATCTTTTACTAGTTCTTTAACTTCCCCTTTTTTTACCAAAGATTGCATAGTAGCAACGTCAATAATACCACTTAATATATTTTTACCTGCATCTATTTGTCCTATAACATTAGCATTCCTTTTTCTTCCTCTTTTTTTAGTATCATCTATAGGTAAAACTTCATTTATAATTAAAAACTGTTTTATCCTTTCTTTCCATTGTTCTAACAACTGCTGTGTATGTACAATTATAAGAGTATTTACTTTCCTTTCAGCTATTAATTTTGCTCCAATAACAGTTTTTCCAAAAGCAGTAGTGGCGGACAATACTCCATTGTCATATTTCAACATAGTATCAACTGCTACTATATGTTCTTCCCGGAGCTGTCCGTTAAATTCAACACGAATTGGTTTGCCTATGTTACTTAGAAACTCCATTGATTTGTATCAGGATATGTTTTAAACCAGGTGAAATGGCAGTAAAATCAATTGCTTAACTGTGGTATAGTATAAATTGCTACCTATCCGGAAACAGTTTCTTCTTTCTAACTACTATTACCTTAATTATCATATCTTTGATTTAAATAATTAAAAAAAATTATTTACTATGTAATTGTGTTTCTATTAATTCTTTTTCCTTTATTATTTCTGCCTTTAACTCTTCCTCTGTTGGTAAATATAGCTTGTATCTTGATGCAAAAATTTGATTGTTTTCTTCTGTTAGTGTATATTTTACTACAGCATTGCTTTTATCCGCACATAAAATAATTCCGATTGGTTTATTATCATTTTCATTCATCATTTCTCTTTCATAATAATTAACATACATTTGCATTTGGCCAATATCCTGATGCATTAGTTTGCCTATTTTCAAGTCTATAATTACAAAACATTTTAATATATAATTATAGAAAACTAGATCTATATAAAAATGTTCATCCTCCATTGTTATTCTCTTTTGCCTTGCCACAAATGAAAATCCTTTGCCAAGTTCTAATAAAAAATGTTGTAAATGCTCTATTAATGCTGATTCTAAATCTTTTTCATATAGTTTTTCATTCTGATTAAGCCCCAGAAATTCCAACACATAAGGATCTTTAACCATATCCTGTGGATTTAACAAAATTTGACCTTCTTTAGCTAACTGCATTATACCTTCTTTATCTTTACTTAAAGTTAATCGTTCAAATAATAAAGAATTAATCTGCCTATCAAGTTCCCTTGTAGACCATTTATTATTTATACTTTCAAGTTCATAAAAAGTTCTCTTATTGTTTTCTTCAATTCTCATAAGCAATTTATAATGTGTCCATGACAATTTGGAACTCACTGCGTTCCAATTCTTATATGTGGAATAGAACTGTCTCATGCTCCTTAAATTTCTCGCATCAAAACCCTTTCCATATTTAATATTAAGCTCTTTAGATAAATTTTCTATAACAGATTTACCATACTCTGCTCTTTCTTTTCCCTTTTGTTCTTCTTCTACAATTTCTTTTCCTATAAACCAATAAGCTTTTACCATTTCGGAATTTACCGAATTGTAAATATTTCCTTTAGCAACTTCAATAATAACCGTAACCCTATTTATAAATTCTTTCAAAACTATGATTTCATTCATAACACACCATCTTCCTTAATAAATGTCTTATCAAATATTATAGACTATAATTATATATAATAAAACAAAGGTAAGTAAATAACATTTAATTTTTTATGATTGGCCACATGACCCTACTATATTTTTTACTTCGTAAACCGCTAGTATTTTCAATACTTATACTTGCTATATATCAGAACCAAAGTCTCCTTTTACCCCATAGTAGGAAATATATATATTTATTCCATAAAGTTTACTATAAAAATGTTATACGTATTTTTAAATATAAAAAAAGATACAGTTAAATTATGTATCTTTAAAACTTTGTATTCTTTTTTATATTTAAAGAGCGAAGGAATTAATGAGTAGTATCTTTTATGAACATGACACCAATGACAGGTAGAATAGCCAATTGAAAGGCATATTGGTTTACCTTCTGCTTTTGCTTTGGCGAAAGCTTCTTCTCCCCAAGGATTCCAGTTAACTGGGTTATATGCATGTTTCAGAAGTTATGGAGACTTTTCATTAATTAATCTGTTTGGTTTTCTGTTTTCTTTAATTGTATCGAATTTAGTCATAGCTACAACAACTCCTATCAAATATGTATTAACAATATTATGCCCACGGTAGCTACTTTGAGTCCATAAATATAAAGAAGTAACTTCACATTATTTGTAATACCTATTTTAATTTACTCAAGTAAGTTTAATTTTCGGATTGCCCATTGAGCCATATCTCTTACCTTGGAATTGCTATCATTGCATGCATAAAAAATATATTCCTTATACTGTTCCTTATATTCATTTACCATTGCGTTGATGGCATTAGTTTTCCATTTCCAGACATCAGTCTTTTCTATATACCAGAACTTAGGTTGCATTACCTGTTCTAAAAATGTATAATCCATTTCAAGGATTTTTTCTAGTGATATATGTTGGCTCAGTTCAGCTAAACCAGGAAATTCTTCAGTTGCATTCCAACTTCCTTTGTTCATTGGACAAACATCTTGGCAAGCATCGCACCCAAAAATCCATCCTTCCATCTGAACATTAAATTTTTCATGAGGTAAATCCCAGCCTTCCCATGTGGTAAGGCAAGAGACACAGGATGAACGATTCATAGTATATGGTTGTGATAAAGAAGAAGTTGGACAGGAGTTAATGCACAAATTACAATGTTCAGGGCATTCTTTCAGTGTTGGTATTTCAACAGATTCCAGCTCTTTATCAATTAACCATGCTTCTAAATACACCCATGAACCTGATTCTGTATAAAAGAAATTATTTTTACGCACCAATCCAAGTCCAGCTTTTAATGCCGCCCAACGCAATGCGGTAATACCAAATCTTCGCTCTGTAGCAGTTTTAATTCCTATCTTTTGCATATATTCTTCAAATTTTAAACTATCTTTAAAACTTTTAGTATTCTCGTCTGTTCTACTATCCACTAAATAGTATTTTGCAATCAAACCTTTCAGATGCTCTGGCATGTAATATTTCCCATATTGCCTTACACAGATAACAATGGATTTCGCCCATGGATATATATCCTGCAAGTGAGCGAATTTATAAAAATTTTCATAGTGTGGCTTCACTTCTGGAATTCGTTCAATGCGTTCATTTAGTTTTTCCTCATACCCAGACATTTCAGATATTTTAATAATGCCACACTTTTCATATCCCATTTTAAGAGCTGCAATTTTTATTTGTGTTGCTAATAAATTCATTTATTTTACACCTCTTTCCTTACTCCTTTATAGCTTACTATTTAACGAATTAATTTACTTTAATTATTATACCATCAGAACCATTTCTACACTTTGCACTAAAATTATATTTATACATTCTTTACACTATTGTGCAAGTGCTATCCACCCCACAACTGAAGGAGTGGGCTTTTCGCACAAATATTGTAAATCATCATAAATACTTGACGTTTTCTCCTTACAGTTGTAATCTATAATCAGATTACAACTGTAAGGAGGTGCATTCCCAATGAATAATATCACATTTAAAATTACAGACGCAGAATGGTTAGTAATGAAAGTTGTCTGGCAAGAATCACCCTTAACAGCTTCTTTTATTGCCAAAGAATTAAAACTGGAAACGGAATGGAATCCCAAGACAGTTCAGACCTTAATCGGTCGTTTAGTTAAAAAAGGTGCCCTTGGCATAAAAAAAGATGCCGCTTTAAATGAATACTATCCTTTATTATCAAAACTTCACTGCATGCGAGAAGAAACAAAAACCTTTCTACAAAAGGTATACGAAGGTTCTCTTAAGGTCCTTATCACTAACTTTGTAAATGATGAGACCTTAACACCCAAAGAAATTGAAGAATTAAAATCCCTATTGGATCAAAAGACAAAATGATGGAGGATGTGAGTGTGAATGTTTTTAACTGAAATATTTCGTCAGTAAGTTCAATAAAAGGAGGTAGCAACAGCTACTTAAGACTATGACAAAATATGAATAATGGTGACAAATACACAATGGAATAATATGCTTATCTTAAGAGGTGAATCAATATGGATAAAATGATAAGTATATCAGAAGTCGGTAGGCTTTTAGGGGTAACTCCTCGTACATTAATAATCTTCTTCTAAGCTGCAGATGGGATATTGAGTGCAAATTAAAAGTGTATAGAACACTGGGAAATCATAGAA
>CAYXOL010000091.1:0-15475 GCA_964467165.1 uncultured Clostridium sp. | reverse complement strand
GGTTATTTGTATCCAAAATCAAGTAATCATCTCCAATTACAATATTATTACTGATCTTAGTATGCGCCTTTTTGACTAAAAATATACGAATATTTCTGACTAATGCCACGGGCTATCCATCCCCCACCTAAGAGGATGGGAGAATTCCGCCCATTAGGTTAAAACTTAAACAATTTTAAAAATAGAGACGATTAATTATGTTCACCCCACAACTTTAGTTACTGAGTAAATATATGTTAACCCTCTCTTTTTATTCCAATATTGTAGCCATGAAAATAAATTAGTTGTTTTTCTTATTTCAAACGTTCTAATACAAGTTTATACCCATCACTGCCATAGTTTAAGGCTCTATTTATTCTACTTATTGTTGCAGTACTAGCCCCTGTAGTACTAGCTATATCCAAATAGGTCCTTTTTTCTGCTAACATTTTTGCCACTTGAAGTCTCTGCTCAAATGCTTGAATTTCATTTATAGTGCATAGATCCTCAAAAAATCTATAGCACTCTTCCTTATTTTGCAGACTTAAAATACCATCAAAAAGAAAATCCATATCTACACTTTCCAATTTAGAACTATATTCACTCATCATCTTTCACCTCTAATAATCATAGATTACTTTAGACAATTTTAACATTTATATTACATTTATACTATTAAAATTTTAAAATTTTGTAAAATTAAATGTCCTACAAATATTTTTTCCTTCCTAAGTAATTTTGTAATTTTTAATGAAATAAAAAAATGCAGTTTATCAAAAAAATTAAATAAACTGCTGCAATACCAAAATAATTATTTAAATATGACTAACTATATTATTTAACTAAGTTCAACATAACTGTAATTACAATAAATAAAGCTGCTGAGACTGCTGTAATTCTTGCTAAAACTGATTCTGCAGTTTTTGTTTTATTCTTTGCAAAGAAAGTATCAGAACTTCCTGCTATAAGACCACTTAATCCATTTGATTTACTAGGTTGCATCATAACCGTAACAATAATAACAATTGATAATATAACTTGTAAAACCACTAGAAAAATATGCATGTGAACACCCCCTATTCATGGAATACATCATCATTTTAGCATACTCTGTGGTAGCTTGCAATAAAATGTAAGAGCATAGCCACTAAAGACTATACTCTCATCTGAGCTAATTACCTTTTTATATTATAGAATGCTTTTAGCCCTCTGTATTCAGCAGCCTCAGCCAATTCTTCTTCTATTCTTAACAACTGGTTGTATTTAGCAACTCTTTCACTTCTAGCTGGAGCACCTGTTTTAATTTGTCCTGCATTCACAGCTACAACCAAATCAGCTATAGACGTATCTTCAGTTTCTCCAGATCTATGAGAAACTACTGCAGTATATCCTGCTCTTTCAGCCATTTCTATAGCATTTAATGTTTCAGTAAGTGTGCCTATTTGATTTAATTTTATAAGAATAGAATTTGCAGTCTTTCTTTCTATACCCATTTGTAATCTGTCAGTGTTAGTTACAAATAAGTCATCTCCAACTAATTGTACTCTATCACCAATTTTATCAGTTAAGTACTTCCAACCTGCCCAATCTTCTTCAGCCATTCCATCTTCTATAGAGATTATTGGATATTTACTAGCAAGTTCTACATAGTAATCAGCCATTTGTTCTGGAGTTAATATTCTTCCTTCTCCAGCTAAGTTGTATTTTCCATCTTCAAAGAATTCAGATGCTGCAGGGTCAAGAGCTATAAATATATCTTTACCTGGAACATATCCAGATTTTTCTATAGCTTTTATTATAATCTTTATAGCTTCTTCGTTTGATGATAAGTTTGGAGCAAATCCACCTTCATCACCAACACCAGTAGATAACCCTTTAGATTTTAATAGTCCTTTTAATGTGTGGTAAACTTCTGCACTCATTTGTAGTGCTTGACTAAATGAAGTTGCTCCAACTGGCATAACCATAAACTCTTGTAAGTCTACATTATTGTCAGCATGGCTTCCACCATTTATAATATTCATCATTGGAACTGGTAAAACCTTAGCGTTTACTCCACCAACATATTGATATAATCCAAGGCCTAATGACTCAGCAGCAGCTCTAGCACAAGCTAGTGATACTCCTAGCATTGCATTAGCACCTAGTTTACTTTTATTATCTGTGCCATCAAGTTCTATCATTGCCTTATCTATAGCTATTTGATCATATACATTCATTCCTACTATTTCTTCTGCTATTATATCATTTACATTATCAACAGCTTTTAAAACACCCTTACCGTTATATACAGCTTTATCTCCATCTCTTAGTTCTACTGCTTCAAACATACCAGTAGAAGCACCTGATGGCACTGCAGCTCTTGCTATTGTACCATCCTCTAAAGTAACCTCAACTTCAACAGTTGGGAATGCTCTTGAATCTAAAATTTGTCTTGCGTAAACATCAATAATTTCAATATAGTTTTTCATATATTCTTACCTCCAGTTTCTATTTTATTATTTTCTAAGTTAATAAGCTATTATATTTGTCTTTAAAATACTTATTTAACTTAGATAATATAATAATCTCATTTATTTTTTTGCTTAATCTATGATTAGTGATTTCCCCGTCATTTCCTTAGGTACAGGTAAACCCATAACCGAAAGAATTGTAGGTGCCATATCAGCCAAGATTCCACTATCCTTTAATCTTTTACCATGGTTTGAAACGTAAGTAAATGGGACTAAATTTGTAGTATGTGCAGTCATTGGCTTTCCTGATGAAAAATCAATCATTTGCTCAGAATTTCCATGGTCCGCAGTTATAAATACCGTACCATCTTTACTTAGAACATTCTTAACGATTTTCCCAAGACATTCGTCCACTGCTTCTATAGCCTTCTTCGCAGCTTCAAAATCCCCTGTGTGACCTACCATATCAGGATTTGCAAAGTTAAGTATAATCATATCATAAATGCCTGTATCTAACCTTTTTAATAATTCCTCAGTAACTTCATATGCGCTCATTTCTGGCTTTAAATCATAGGTAGCCACTTTGGGAGATGGAATAAGTGCTCTATCTTCATTTTCATTTGGAGCCTCAACTCCTCCATTAAAGAAGAATGTAACATGAGCATATTTTTCAGTTTCAGCTATTCTGAGTTGGTTTTTCCCCATCTTACTAACATATTCTCCAAGAGTATTTGTAAAACTCTCTGGTGTATATGCCACCTGAACATTTTCTAGTGACTTATCATATTGAGTAGTACATACGTAGTTTAAATTTAGTGCTTCTCTTTCAAAACCAAGGAATACTTTATCATTTATTGCCCTAGTAATTTCGCGAGCCCTGTCCGGTCTGAAATTAAAGAATATAACACTATCCTTATCTTTTATAGCGGATACTGGCTTATTGTTCTCCATTATAACCGTTGGAAGAACAAATTCATCTGTCTTATTATCATGGAAGGCACGTTTAACTGCTTCTAATGCGGATGTACTTTCTTCACCTTTAGACAATACCATAGCATCATAGGCAAGTTTAACCCTTTCCCATCTTTGATCTCTATCCATAGCATAATATCTACCACTTAAAGTAGCAATTTTTCCCAGCTTTATTTCATTCATATATTCTTCTAGATCAGCTATATATTTCAGTGCTGAACCTGGTTGCACATCCCTGCCATCTAAGAAAGCATGCACATAAACATTTTTAGCACCTTTATCTTTTGCAAGTTTTATTAGTGCCTTTAAATGATCAATATGGGAGTGAACTCCACCATCTGACAATAATCCTAAAAGATGTATAGAAGAATTTGCCTTAATGGCTTTATCTATAGCACTATTAAAAGCCATATTCTTAAAGAAGTCACCTTCCTTAATTTCTTTTGTAATTCTTGTAAGCTCTTGGTATATAATCCTACCGGAACCTATATTTAAATGACCTACTTCAGAGTTTCCCATTTGACCCTCTGGTAGTCCTACCTCAAGGCCGCTTGCATTCACTTTTGTACTTGGGTATTTCTTTATTATTGCATTATAGTTTGGTTTATTTGCAGAGTACACTGCATTCCCATCTAAATGGTCTGATAATCCAAATCCATCTAAAATCATTAGCATTACTGGTTTCTTTGGCATTTTTGTTCCTCCCACCCATTGTTTCTAAAACAATTATATATATCTGATATTTATATTTTAGTAGTTTACTATACCTGCAAAATCTTCTGCTTTAAGACTAGCTCCACCAATTAATCCACCATCTATATCCGATTTACCCATTTGTTCACTTATAGTTGATGGTTTAACAGAGCCGCCATATTGAATTCTAAGTTTCTCCGAAACAGCTCTTCCAAACATTGCTGAAACAGTCTTTCTTATAAATCCAATTGTATCATTAGCCTCATCAGCAGTTGCAGTTTTTCCTGTTCCTATAGCCCAAATCGGTTCATAAGCTATAACTAATTTTTCTACTTGCTGCTCTGTAAGTCCTTCTAAATCTAATTTTAATTGTTTATCTAAAACTTTTTCTGTAACACCAGCCTCTCTATCACTAAGAGTTTCTCCTACACAAAGTATAGGTGAAATATCATGGCTATAAGCAGCTAGAAGTTTCATGTTTACTGTTTCATCTGTCTCATTAAAATATTGTCTTCTCTCACTGTGTCCAATTATAACATATTCAACGCCTATATCTTTTAACATTCCTGGTGAAACTTCACCTGTAAAAGCACCATTTTCTTCAAAATGCATATTTTGTGCTCCTACTTTTATATTTGATCCCTTAACTGCTTTTATTACTGCATCTAAACATAAAAATGTAGGGCAAACTACAACTTCACATTGTGCATCCTTAACTAATGGCTTTATTTTCCCAATTAAATCTATAGCTTCATTCACTGTTACGTTCATCTTCCAATTACCCGCTATTATACCTCTTCTCATTGTAAAACCCTCCTAATTATTGCTTTTTAGTAGATCTTAACTATCAATTGTCATCTCCCTCACCTATCTTTCAATAGATTTTTTTAAGAAAGACAACAATTAATATCTATTTTCAATTTAATATAACAAATTCAATTTAATTATTTATTTGTAAGAGCTTCAATTCCTGGTAATAATTTTCCCTCTAAAAATTCAAGAGACGCTCCTCCACCAGTGGATATGTGAGTCATTTTGTCCCCAAATCCTAATTGATTAACTGCTGCTGCACTATCTCCACCACCTATTACAGTAGTTCCATCAACTTTTGACATGCCTTGCGCTACAGCTATAGTTCCATTTGCAAAACTTGCAAATTCAAATACTCCCATTGGTCCATTCCAAATAATAGTTTTAGCTACGCTTATAGCAGCCTTATACATTTCACAGGTCTTAGGCCCTATATCAAGTCCCATATATCCATCTGGAATATTTTGATTATCAGTAACTACTGGCTCTGCATCAGCTGAAAATTTATCAGCAACAATATGATCCACTGGCAACAAGAATTTAACTCCTTTTGATTCAGCTCTTTGCATCATATCTTTAGCATATTCTACTTTATCTTCTTCAACTAGTGAATTTCCTATAGAATAACCGCCAGCTTTTAAGAAAGTATAAGCCATTCCACCACCAATTATTAAAGTGTCTACTTTTTCAAGTAAATTAGCAATAACATCTATTTTATCTGAAACCTTAGCTCCACCTAAAATTGCTACGAAAGGTCTAACCGGATTTTCTACTGCCTCACCTAAGAATTTTAATTCTTTTTGAATTAAGTATCCACAAACTGAAGTTTCAATAAACTCTGTCACTCCAACTGTAGAGCAATGAGCTCTATGAGCTGTTCCGAAAGCATCATTTACAAATATATCCGCAAGCGATGCTAATTCTTTTGAAAAGTTCTCACTGTTTTTTGTTTCTTCTTTTCTATATCTTGTATTTTCTAATAATAATATATCTCCGTTTTCCATTTCTGATACAGCAGATTTCACCTTGTCACTAACTACATTGGGATCTGCTGCAAAAATTACTACTTCTCCTAACATTTCACTTAATTTTTTAGCAACTGGCGCAAGTGAAAGTTCAGGTTTTGGCTCTCCATTAGGCTTTCCAAGGTGTGAACATAGAATAACCTTTGCTCCATTTTCAACTAAATAATTTATTGTAGGCATTGCGCCGGTGAGCCTGTTTACATCTGTAATTTCCCCATCTTTTAATGGCACATTGAAATCGCATCTTACTAATACCTTTTTACCTTTAACTTGGATATCTTCTATAGTTTTTTTATTAAATTTCATACACATTCTCCTCTCGATTCTTTATTTTACAAAATTCTAATAATGCACATTCATTATTGTTAGTCTAAATTTTACATTGTATTCTTATATATTTAAAAAGGCCTGATTTTATAGATTAACTATAAAACCAAACCTTAATATTATACTTACTGTTTGCCTACAGTTAGATTATAGTTTGCCTACAGTTTTAAAGTAAAATTAATTCTTATAGTCTGTCTGCAACGTATTTAGTTAAATCTGCAAGTCTGTTTGAATAACCCCATTCATTATCATACCAAGCTACAACTTTAACCATATTGTCTCCAATAACCATAGTTGATGGTGCATCAATTATAGAAGATCTTTCGTCTCCTCTAAAGTCGATTGAAACTAATGGTTCTTCGCAGAATCCAAGAATTCCTTTCATTGTAGTTTCAGAAGCTTTCTTAAATGCTGCATTTATCTCCTGCGCAGTAACATTCTTTGAAAGTTCACAAACTAAATCTGTACATGAAACTGTTGGAGTTGGAACTCTTAGTGAGAATCCGTTTAATTTTCCTTTTAATTGTGGAAGTACTAGTGCTACAGCTTTTGCAGCTCCAGTAGTAGTTGGAATCATTGATTCACAAGCAGCTCTTGCACGTCTCATATCACTATGAGGAGCATCTAGTAATCTTTGATCTCCAGTATATGAATGAATTGTAGTCATAAGACCCTTAACAATTCCAAATTCTTGATCCAAAACTTTAGCAAATGGTGCTAAACAGTTTGTAGTACAAGATGCGTTTGATATTATGTTATGTTTTGCTGCATCATACTTTTCTTCGTTAACTCCAAGTACTATTGTTATATCTTCATTTTTTGCTGGTGCAGATATAAGAACTTTTTTAACGCTTCCACCTAAATGTGCATTTGCTTTAGTGGCATCTGTAAAGAATCCTGTAGATTCAATTACTATTTCTGCTCCAAGTGAATTCCAATCTATGTTTTTTGGATCTCTTTCTGCAAATATTTTGATTTCAGTTCCATTAACAACTATTGAATTTTCCTTAGCTTCTACAGTTCCGTTGAATTTTCCATAAAGTGAATCATATTTTAAAAGGTGTGCTAGTGTTGCAGCATCTGTTAAGTCATTGATTCCCACTACTTGAAGTTCAGTAGCATAGTTTGCAACTAATGCTTTAAATACGTTTCTTCCTATTCTTCCAAATCCATTTATTCCCACTTTTATCATTTTGACAAAACCTCCTAAATTTTTAAAAATAATTATATGTAAATATATAATTTTTCCTTTAACAAAATCATTATATAGTTTACTCTGTTTTCTTTAAAATATTTATAATTTCATTTGCAGCCGCTTCATCAATTATTAAAGCTGTGCTGGAACGACTGATTTCGGTAGCTATTATAGCTTTAGCCTTATTTTTCCCAGCTGCTACTGCAATTAGAGTTTTAATATTTTTTACATCTTCATTTTTCACCCCGATAGTAGGTGTATAGTGAACTATTTCACCGATCTCATTATAATAATGTCCAAAAGTCTCTCCTACGGCTCCTAATTTTTCTAGTTCCTCTATGTCCTCTTCGGATAAACCTCTTTTCCTAGCCATATCTGTAGCAATGCCTATACCATAAATAAGAACATCAGCACTTCGGATTTTGTTAATTATATTTTTTATTTCTTTTTCATTTAGTATAGTTTCTAGTGCTGCATTACTGAGATTATCAGGGGCATGAAGTAATTCATAATTCCCACCAATTCTTTCTGCAAGCATTGCAACTAAAGTATTAGCTTGAATTTCAACATTTCTTGCCATACCACCTCTAGCTGGCAGAACTAAAATATTATTATATTTATTGTTTTTAGTAAAACCCTCTACAACTTGCTTAACTGTTGATCCACCTGTTAATGCAATTATACTATTATCTTTAATAATATCCATAGTGTAAATAGCAGCTATTTTTCCCATTTCTTTAAGAACACTTTTATCAATATCTACGTCTCCAGGAACAACTATTACTTGATGAATATTTAGATGCTTTTCAATAAATCTTTCTGATTTTGATAATCCTTTAATTTCATGAATAAAACCTTTTAACTTATTTATAATTTCTTCTCCATCAGTTGTGATAAACATACCTGATGCATTAACCTCAATTAAATTCTGAGATTTTAAAAAATTTATTTCATTTCTTACTATTCGCTCACTTATATTCATGTCGTTTGCCAAAATTCTTCGTCCTATAGGTCCATCATAATATATTACTCTTAGAATGTCATACCTCTTTTGGAGAAGTTCTATAAGTTCTGGCACTACCTTTTGCTGTAATTTTAATATATTATGCACTTGAACACCTCTATGGACTTTTAAAGTCCCAGCATATATTTTTTGTTCCCACTTACATTATAAATGAAATACTAACTTTTTTATATTACTATTTCAAAAAAAATTGTTAACATTGTGTTAACAACTCCAATTAATGTAATATTTCATCTAAAATCTTTTACGTTTACTAGAACTCTTGATTCCAAGTTCTTCTCTATATTTTGCCACAGTTCTCCTTGAAATATTCATTCCATCTTCATTTAATCGGTTACAAATTATTTGATCTGATAGTGGTTTCTTTTGCTCTTCTTTTTCTACCATGCCTTTAATAGCACTCTTAATATTAACCGTGGATATATCCTCTCCACCCATACCTGAAGCTATTCCATTAGTAAATAAATCCTTTATTTTAATAACTTTACCACTGTTTATTGAAACATATTTTTCCCTAACTGCACGACTTATAGTGGATTCGTGCATTTCTAAATCGTTAGCAATCTTTTTAAGTGTCATTGGTTTTAAATATTCGGCTCCATTGTCAAAATATTCCCTTTGAACCAGCAAGATATCTTCTAAAACTCTATATACAGTGTTTTTCCTTTGTTCAATACTTTTAATAAGAAACATTGCACTATTAATTTTTTCTTTTACATATTCTATAGCTTCTACATCATTTCCATTGTTAATAATTTCTTTATACAATGAGTTTATATTAAGTTTTGGAAGCATATCTTCATTCATTGAAATAAAATATTCATCATTAATTTTATTAATGTAGGCATCAGGCACAATAAACTTAACTGTCTCACCAGTATAAAATCCTCTTGATGGTTTAGGCTCTAAAGTTTTTATTAGGTCTACATATTTTTGCACGTGAGGTACTGTAATTTTTAATTCTTTGGCTATAATATTATATTTATTTTCTGCCAATAATTGTAAATAATCTTCAACTATTTTATAGATATTTTCATCATCACTTCCTAGATTATATAATTGTATTTTTAAACATTCACTTAAATCCCTAGCTCCAATTCCTTGTGGGTCTAAAGATTGAAGAATCTCAAGTGCATTTTCAGCCTTTTCATTGGATATTGTAAGTTCTTTGCATATATCCGATAATTTCACAGTTAAATATCCTTTAGGATCTAAATTTTCCACCATATATTTACAAATATCTAAAAGTTCAGGTTTTTCAGTTAATTCTCCTATTTGCTCCATAAGATAATCTTTAAGAGATTTTTCCTGTGCAATATAATAGAAAGGAGAAACCTCATCACTTTCACCTTTATTATTGTAATTTTTCAGTTTATAATCATCTTTTTCAAGGTATTTAATTATCTCTTTATAATCTTTGTCTTTTTTATTTTCATTTGTTTCAACGCTATTATTTTTAGGATTTTGTAAATCCCTTTCCTCCAACACTGGATTCTCTTGCATTTCTTTATTTACATATTGGCCCAGTTCATATGCAGACATTTGTAGAAGTTTAACAGACATTTGCATTTCTTGAGTCATTATTAATTTTTGTTCTTGAACCAAATTCAAACTAAAATTAATGTTCATTTTATCCATCACCTCGTTTTGAGCATTATAAATATTATACCATAGCCCAAGATATAAATATAGATTATGAAGTGCTTCAACCTTCAAAAATAAAAAAGCTCAGCCTATAAACTTTTACCCATAAAACAAGTAAAAATTTAACTAAGCTGAGAGTCTTTATTTTAAAAACATCACCGCGAGGCTTTGTCATAGGGCTTACCACTAGCCAAAGGTCCTGTGGTTTTCCCAACAAAACCTGCAAGTGCAAGCATGGTAAGCACATATGGAATAGCTGTGTATATTTCAGAAGGTAAATTCCAACTAAGTCCTTGTGCAAAAATATTAAATGCAAGACCAAAAGCAAATAATAAACTAGCACCAAATGCTCCAAAAGGTTTCCAATTACCAAAAATAACAGCAGCTAAGGCTATAAATCCACGCCCCTCAACCATTCCTTCTCTGTAAAGTGGAGTTATTCCAAGAGATAGAGCAGCTCCTGCAAGTCCAGCAAGCACTCCTGATAAAATAACACATAAATACCTTATTTTATAAACATTTATTCCTAGAGTATCAGCAGCTTTTGGATGCTCTCCTACAGCTCTAATTCTCAGCCCCAATGGTGTTTTGTATAATACATAATGTGATACAAATACTAAAATAACTGCTAATATAACAAACCAATTTAACTGATTTAGAAACTTACCTAATAATGGTATATTTTTAATCCAATTTGGTATATTATAAGAAAGCCCTGTTACTATATCTGTTTGACCACCTTTACCATCAAATAGCTTAAATATTAAAAAACTAGCAAGAGCTGTGGCGAAAAGATTTATTGCAGTACCCGAAATTACTTGATCTGCACGCAAATGTATACTGAGTACAGCATGTATTAATCCTAAAAACCCACCTGCTACCATACCAAAGAGTATACCTATTACAGGACTCCCTGTAAGATAGCTTCCATATACTGCAAAGAAAGCTCCTATTACCATCATACCTTCAAGGCCTATATTAACTACACCTGATTTTTCAGAAAATATACCACCAAGGGCCGCAAAAATTAGAGGCGTTGCTATTCTCAAAGTTTGCGCAAGCAAATTTATTAAAATAACACTACTCATTTGTAACCGCCTCCTTCTTTCTCTTTTCAGAGAAGTATTTAACAATATAATCTGTAGCTACAAATATAATAATTATAGCTTGGATTAAATAAACTATGTCTTTTGGTATTCCGTTTAATTGAAGTGTTCTCGCACTACTGTTTAAGGTTCCGAATAATAATGCTGAGGCTATACAACCAATTGGATTACTCTTGGCTAGCAACGCAACTGCAATACCATCAAATCCAAAAGACGGCAATGACATAAAGTCTTTTACATTATGAAGAACACCTGCAACCTGCGTTGCCCCACCAACTCCTGCTATTGCACCCGAAAGCACCATAGCAAGAACCGTATTTTTTGCTACATTAATTCCACCATATTCCGCCGCATGTGGATTTATACCAACTGCCCTTATTTCATATCCCACTGTAGTTTTCCATAATAACCAGAATATAAAAAACGCTACTGCTATAGCAAGAAATACACTAATATTAGCTCCACTACCGCTTACAAATCTGTGAAGTTGCGCACTCTCTTGTATAGTCGCAGTGCTTGCTTTACCCGGCTCACCAAAGCTAGTTCTTAATATAAGAAAATTTGCTAGTGCCATAGATATATAATTCATCATAATTGTATTAATAACTTCATGAGTACCTACTTTAGCCTTTAAATACCCTGGGATAGCTCCCCATAGTCCCCCAGCCACAGAACCTGCAAGAATAATTAATATTACATGAATTACAGGACTTAGTCCTGGAATAGTTCCTACAAAAGCCGCTGCTAGCATTCCAAGTATAAATTGACCAGCAACCCCTATATTAAATAGTCCACATTTAAATGCCACTGCATTTGCAACTCCCGTAAATATTAAGGGAGTAACCTCTGAAATAGTAACAAATGTTACTCTCTCATTACCAAATCCACCTTTATATATAAGGTGAAATAAATCTCCTAGCGCTGAAAAATATTGTAATATAGAATATCCTTTTGCCCACATTACAAAGAATACAGCAACAAACACGGAAACAATTATAGCGAAAAAAGGAAACGCAAGGGTTTTAAGAATACTCTTTGCCATGCTAACAAATTTACTATCTTTATTTTGAGATTTATTCATTATCTTTAACTCCTTCCGGTGTTTCATGAAGTGTACCACCAGCCATAAGTATACCAAGTTTTTTCTCTGTGGCATCGCACCGATTCAATATATCTACTATTTTGCCATCATACATTACAGCTATTCTATCTGAAAGCGATAGTATTTCATCAAGCTCTAATGATACGAGTAGAACAGCCTTTCCCTTATCACGTTCTCCCACCAGTCTTTTGTGAATATATTCAATTGCTCCAACGTCAAGTCCTCTTGTAGGTTGCGCTGCTATTAACAATTCTGGATCTTTTGATATCTCTCTTGCTGCTATAAGTTTTTGCTGATTACCACCTGATAACGCCTCAGCGCTTACATCTGCATTTGGAGTTCTAACGTCAAATTCTCGAATAAGGTCATCGCAGTGCTTTCTAATTGCACCGTAGTTCATAACAATACCCTTACTGTACGGTGAATTTCTATGAATTCCAAGCACAGAATTTTCAAATAGTGAATAATCTAATATAAGACCTCTCTTTTGTCTATCCTCTGGTATATGACCAACACCTGCTGACATAATAGTTCTTGGTGACGTGCCGTATATACTTTTACCGTTTAGTGTAATGCTTCCACTCTTAGGCTTTCTAAGACCTGTTAGAACCTCGATAAATTCAGATTGTCCATTACCATCAACGCCTGCTATACCTAAAATTTCTCCACCATATAATGTTAAATTCAAATTATCTACCGCAGGAAGTCCCCTCTGATCACTAGCACAAAGATTTTCAATTTTTAATATTTCTCCTTTTATCACAGCAGGTTCTTTATCCACAGTTAAATTAACTTTTCTACCTACCATAAGTTCAGCTAATTCATCAATACTGGTTTGGCTAGTTTCAACAGTTCCAGTCACTTTTCCTCGTCTTATTATAGTAACCCTATCACTCATACTCATAACTTCTTTTAATTTATGAGTTATAAGTATTACTGATTTTCCTTCTTTTTCAAGATTCCTAATTATAGTTCCCAGTTCCTCTATTTCTTGTGGTGTAAGTACTGCAGTTGGCTCATCTAATATTAAAATTTCAGCACCTCTATATAACGCCTTTAATATTTCAACTCTTTGTTGTTGCCCTACAGAAATATCTTCTATAACTGAGTTAGGATCTATTGCAAAACCATATTTTTCTGAAATTTCCTTAACATCATGAATTGCCTTGTCCATATCAATTTTAAAGCCTTTTCTAGGCTCAACACCTAAGACTATATTTTGCGCTACAGTAAAGTTATGTACAAGCATAAAATGTTGATGAACCATTCCTATGCCAAGTTTTATAGCATCATTGGGAGTAGATATATTCACTAGGTTACCGCTTACATAAATTTCTCCTTTTTCTTGCTTATATAGGCCATAAAGAATATTCATAAGAGTTGTTTTTCCTGCACCATTTTCACCAAGAAGAACATGTGTCTCTCCTCTTAACAGTTCGAAATCTATATTATCATTAGCAATAGTTCCTGGAAAAACTTTGGTTATACCTTTCATTTCGATTACTTTTTCCATTTTCTTTCCTCCTTAAAAAGCCTTTAATATCCCAATATTCTTAGAAAGAGCTAGATGTATTACATCTAGCTCTATTGTATACTAAAAAGCACAAATCGGTAAATAATAAATTTAAAAAAATATTAAATTTATTTAAAATCCATTGCTCCTTTTCTATCTGATGGAACAACTATTTCTCCTGCTATAACTTTATCTTGATATGATTTAACTAAAGTTAAAACATCTGCTGGAACGTTTTTACTAGATGTTTCAGCTATACCTACGCCTTCTTCTTTTAATCCAAGATTAACAACTCCAGCTTTGAATTCGCCTTTAGCTTCTGCTTTAGATGTATTGTATGTTGCAGTATCAACTCTTTTCATCATACTTGAAAGTATAACGTCAGCATATTCTGGAACTGTTAATGATTGATCCATATCTACTCCAATAGCCCAAACTACTTTTCCACTATCTTTTAATTCTTTAGCTGCTTTGAATAAGCCAATACCAACTCCGCCTGCTGCATGATAAACTACGTCGCAACCGCTTTGATATAATGATTTAGCTAGTTCGTATCCTTTTGCCGTATCTGCGAAACTATCTGCATATTTTACAGTTGTTCCTGGAGTTTTCCCATCTGAACTTAATAAACCTTTTGCAGCTTCTGGATTAACCGCTTTAACTCCAGCTGCAAATCCAGTTTCAAATCTATTTATTAAATCAAAATCTTTTCCACCAATAAATCCAATTTTGTTAGTCTTAGTCATTTTTCCAGCAATTATTCCCATTAAGAAAGAACCTTCTTGCTCTTTAAATGTAATAGATGTTACGTTTGGAAGATCAACAACTGAGTCTATAATTGCAAAATGTTTATCAGCATGATTTTTAGCAACCTCTGTCATTGCATCTGCCATTTGGAATCCAATAGCAAAAGTTAATTGTGAACCATTTTCAATTAATGATTCTAAATTAGCTGTATAGTCTTCTTTCTTTTTAGATTCGATAGCATTGTACGTAAAACCATCTTCACCCTTAGCTTTTTTTACTCCTTGATCCGCTGATTGGTTAAATGATTTGTCATTTAATCCACCTTCATCAGTAGATAGTCCTATATTTATATCTGATTTTGCCGCTGCTGTTGTTGTTGCTGCTTCTGTTGTTGGTGTTTCTACTACCTTCTTGGCACAACCCACAAATAACGTTGCAACTACAGCCACTGCTGTAAGCACTGCAACTACTTTTTTCTTGTTCATAATAATTCCTCCCCATAAGTAATTAATTAATAAAACATTTTTTTGCTACACATTTTACTTTGCTTCTTTGCTTAATAGTATTCTATAAAAATTAAAAAAATCCTTTTTATTAAAAAATTCTTTTAAATTTCTATACATGTTAACGGTTACCTAATTGTCAAATAAAACTTCACTATAAAATTTTTGCTGAATTATTCTATAATGGATATAAGTTAAATTATATATGAATTTTTTATTAATAGCAACTAATTATTACGATAAAGTAAATTTATATTTTTCACAAGGTAATAAAAAAACTCTCACTAACAATTCAATGAGAGTTTTAAATTTAATGTATTAATAAATTAACTCATAAATTTTGCTTTTTTAAGAATTTCAATTGCTTTATCCGATTCTTCTT
>CAYXOL010000090.1:0-15706 GCA_964467165.1 uncultured Clostridium sp. | reverse complement strand
AGGCAGAGTATTGCTATCTAAGTTCTTCCTCGGTTAAACAGGTTGCAATGTTTGGCGGGTGTATTAAGGGATTGGTACCAGATCAGATTATACCAGATATTATGAGGAAAATTAATTCTAAATAGGGAGGAAATTATGGATGTTATAAAGCTATTAGAATATCTTCAAGAAATTATTGAAAGTTCATCTAAAATACCAGTTACGGGCAAGTGCGTAATAAATAAAAAAGAAATATTGGATATAATTGATCAAATTGTAAATCACTTGCCTGAGGAGTTCAAGAACTCTCAGTGGATCTGTGATGAAAAAGAACGAATTCTTATTGACGCCAAAAAACAAGCTAAAATTTTCGAGGAAGAGACTATTGACAAAATTAGAAGAAGAGTTGAAAAACAAGACTTAGTTAAGGAAGCACAAACAAGGGCTGAAGAAATTATAGCTGCAGCCCAAAGAGATGCAAAAATTATGAGGCTAGGGGCTAAAGATTACGCTGATGAAATATTATCTCAATTAGATAAAGAAATTGAACTAAAAGGCCAACAAATGCTTCACAAAATTAAAGATGACGTTCAAGCATTTTTAATATCTCTTCAAGAAGAAGTCACGGATACTACAACTTCAATCAGAGAAAATGTTAAAGAATTAAGAAGTATGAAATAGTTTAATTATATTTACAAGTAGCAATGGGATAAACATAACTAAAAGTATTAAAAAGTATAAATTACCATTGCTATACAAAATCCTATTATTAAAGGCGAAAACAGTGGATGTCTTAAGAAAAACATAATATAGAATTATTGTTAGCAATGAAGAAATTATGCCTTGAATAAATTTTCTGAGAACATATTTACTCATGGATATATCAAATTTGTAGGTGTAACTATAAACTTGGGAAATAATTGATAAACCACTGAAAGCAATTAAAAAACTCAAAATTGGAAGTTTTACAAATAAATTTGAATTACTAGAAGAGATTAGATAACATCCATTAGTTACCTCCAGTATACCTAATAACAAACCTTCTATAAAATTTGAAGAACAGCCAATAATTAAAGAAAGTTTATTAATGACAATGTTAAATAAAGCATTGTCTTTAATTATTCCAGTTATTACAGAGAATACTACGATAAAACCACCTATATTAAAGGAATTCTTTAAGGAATCTTCAATGCTATTTTTAAATGTAATGCCGATATTTATTGGGCTTGCTGTTATTTTCATGGAATTACTACTTTTATTCTTAACTCTATAAAGAGAATTTTTTGAGGGGATGATAAACCCCATAAAAATGCAGGATAGAAGATTAGAAAGTAGCAATATATATCCTATTTTAGGGCTCAGCATCATTGAAGCACCAACTGAGCCTACAATAAAAAGAGGACTGGAATTAGAAGCTATATTTAACAATCTTTTACAGGTTTCTAAATCAATTAGATTTTTTTCAAGCAAATCGCAAGTATACCTGGCGCCCAAGGGATAACCACATAGCACACTAATTAATAGTGCAAAGGAACATTCTTTTGTTAGTTTTAAAGGTTTGCAAATTACGTTACCTAATAATTTGGAATAAATATGAATGCCATCATAGCTTATTATAACGTTTATTACAACTAAAAATGGAAAAAGAGAAGGGAAAACAGCATTGAAAAATAATTTTGCACCAGATATAGTATACTTTATACAAATATTTGGGGCTAATATTATTTGGAGGATAATAAGGGAACAAATTATTGTTATTAAAATATTTATATTTAAAGTTTTAAATAGTTTGAATAGCAAGAATATTATTATGAGTATTATGACTAATAATAACTTCAAATTTAAACTCCTTATAAAGTATTTCTGTATTAAATATATTTAAATTTTAATAAACTTATGTATTAAGTGATTAAAATAAAAAAAATGCTATTATCATAAATTGATAATAACATTTTTTTATTTTAATCCACAATTATAGGAGAAATCAAGTAATCACTATTAGGGCTAATAACGCTATTTAGTATGCTGTAAGCTCTTGTAGACTGAATATCCAGCTTTAGGGTAGCGTTTTGATCTTTAGGAAGTTTAGTATAAAGTGGAATACTACTGTTTGATTTTATAGATTTTAAAATTGATTTTCCATTTGAATTAAAGCCTAAAACCCGGGCATAAGGGCAAGGTATTTCTCTTAGTTTTTTCGAATCAAAGTTATCAAATCCAATGAAATATTGACATAATATTCTGCTGATTCTAGTGTAGGTGTATCGTTTGCTTTTTATATCCTGAAGGGCAGCTCCATAATTTGGATTATTCTGCAAGGATTTAATAATCCTATTATCAAGCCCCTCTGACACATCTGGCAAATTTATTAATGAGTTTTTTGATGTGGCTGATTTGTATTTTATGTAGGTAAACATTGAGTCTTCAAATGTAAATTCGTAATTTTTTGAGTGTAAATTCATTAATTCAGTTAATACTGAATGTGGAACATGACCTTCCAGTTCAAGTAATGGACCATTTTCTTTAAGGAACTTTCTTATAGCTGTTGCACTTGAAAATTTATTATGTAACATGTTACTATTGTAGGAAGCGCCTTCTCTTTTTATAGTATAGGGTTTAATTGAACTATTTAACTTTAGCAAGTTTTTACAATACTCAATACCTAATATATTATTAGAAGATCTGAAAAAATCATTTGATAATAAGTTGGAAATATCATTTTTTGATGCAATTAAGTAATCATAAAGTGCATTAGCTCTAGCTAGTGGGAAAACAATCCCTTTGTCTAAATAGGTTTTTAATAATGATTTAAATTCAATAGGTTCATGAAGCAATATATTTGAAATATTGTATATATCATTTATGTCCCCTTGCTCGCTACCAAAACAAATATTATCTACTATTCCTAAGCTGTTTAAAAGACTTACAGCGCCATATGAAAAAAAATCTGCTGAAGAAACACTGTAAATAGTAGGGAGTTCCAGTACTAAATCTACTCCATTATTTAAAGCCATTTTGGTTTTTGTCCATTTATCTATAGGGGATGGGATTCCACGTTGAGCAAAATTTCCACTCATAACACAAATTAGAGCATCACAATTTGTGAGTTCTTTAGTTTTATTAATATGATATAAGTGGCCGTTATGCAGTGGATTATATTCAACAATTATACCGGAAATATTCATTTAATCACCTCGTGAAAGATTATATTTATTTGTTTAGGTATATTATATAGTATAAAAAATAATAATAAAAGTATCCATTTTGGAGGAGAAAATACAAAGTTCGAAAATTATGAATATATAAAATATAAGATAAGTAGTGGATTTTAATATTTTAGGTTGAAATGTATACTGCATAAGTAGTATATTATTAGTGTATATAAGATGATAATAACAGAGAGGAGAAATAAGAATGGCATTTATAGAGAAAATATGTGAAATGGCAAAGGCAGATAAGAAAATCATAGTGCTTCCAGAAGGGGAAGAAGAAAGAACCATAAAAGCTAGTGAAATTATTAAAAATGATTCAATAGCGCAGGTAATATTAGTAGGTGATTTAACTGCAATTAAGGCAAAAGCAACTCAACTTGGCGTTGATCTTTGTGGCATAGAAATTGTAGATCCAAAAACATCTGAAAAAACTGAAGGATATGCAAATGCATTTTATGAATTAAGAAAGAATAAGGGCATGACTTTAGAAAAAGCGGCAGAGATGATGCAAGATACCTTATATTTTGGAACCATGATGGTTAAAATGAATCATGCTGATGGTTTAGTATCAGGGGCAGTACATACTACAGGAGACTTGCTTAGACCTGGAATGCAGATAATTAAAACGGCACCAGGAATTAAAGTGGTTTCAAGTTTCTTTATAATGGAACTACCTAGCGGCGAATATGGAGACGAAGGTCTACTTTTATTTGCAGATTGTGCTGTTAATCCAAATCCTAATGCAGATGAATTAGCATCTATTGCTATAAGTACCGCAGATAATGCAAAGGCTTTATGTAACTTTGAACCGAAGGTTGCAATGCTATCTTTTTCAACTATGGGAAGTGCAAAGCATGAACTAGTTGATAAAGTTGCAAAAGCTACTGAAATTGCAAAAGCTGCTAGACCAGATTTGCAAATTGATGGAGAGCTTCAACTAGATGCAGCTATAGATTCTAGTGTGGCAAAACAAAAGGCACCAAATAGTACTGTAGCTGGAAATGCTAATGTGTTAGTGTTCCCAGATTTGCAATCTGGAAATATTGGATACAAATTAGTACAAAGATTTGCTAAAGCAGAAGCTATTGGACCAGTTTGTCAAGGCTTTGCAAGGCCAATAAATGATTTATCAAGAGGTTGCAGTGTGCAAGATATAGTTAATGTTGTTGCAGTAACTGCAGTTCAAGCTCAAAATCAAAAATAATTTTATAAAATAAATATTCAAAGCATATCAGGGAGGCGAATTTAATGAAAATATTAGTTATAAATTGTGGAAGTTCATCATTGAAGTATCAACTAATAAACATGGAAAACGAAGAGTGCTTAGCTCTTGGACTAGTGGAAAGAATAGGAATTGAAGGATCGAAATTAACTCAAAAGGCTAGTGGTGAGAAATATGTTATTGAAGAGCTAATGAAAGATCATACAGATGCTATTAGATTAGTGCTTGGAGCTCTAATAGATGCAGAACATGGAGTTATTGCAGAATTATCAGAAATAGGTGCAGTAGGTCATAGAATCGTTCATGGTGGAGAAAAATATGCCCATTCTGTTATAATTACAGATGAGGTAATGAGGAATCTTCAAGAATGTGCAAAACTTGCACCACTTCACAATCCGGCTAATATAATTGGAATAAATTCTTGTAGTGCATTAATGCCAAAAACACCTATGGTAGCTGTATTTGATACTGCCTTCCACCAAACAATGCCAGAAGTTGCATACATATACCCACTTCCATATGAGCTATATACTCAATATGCAGTTAGAAAATATGGATTTCATGGAACATCTCACAATTATGTTTCAGCAAAAGCTGCAGAAATGATGGGTAAAGACATAAAAGATCTAAAATTAATCACTTGTCATCTAGGTAATGGAGCGAGTATTTGTGCTATAAAAAATGGGAAATCTGTAGAAACAAGTATGGGATTTACACCTCTTGAAGGAATAGCTATGGGAACTAGATGTGGAAGTATAGATCCAGCTATAATTACTTATATTATGCAAGAAATGAAATTGACAATTGATGAAACAAATGATTTGATGAACAAAAAATCAGGAGTTTTGGGAATTTCTGGAGTAAGCAGTGATTTTAGGGACATAGAAACAGCTGCTTGGGAAGAAGGAAATCATAGAGCTCAGTTAGCGCTTGATATATTTACTTATAAAGTAAAACAGTATATAGGTTCTTATGCTGCAACAATGGGTGGAGTAGATGCAATTATATTTACTGCAGGACTTGGTGAAAACTCGCCGGAAACAAGAGAAGATGTATGTAATGGCTTAGAGTTTTTAGGAGCTGTTTTAGATAAAACTAAGAATAAGGTTCGTGGAAAAGCTGTAGAATTGAATACAGTGGATTCTAAAACTAAAATATTTGTTATACCAACAAATGAAGAATTAGTAATTGCAAGAGATACTGAAAATCTAATAAAATAGTGCCTTTAATAATATTATTGTTAATTTCTATGATAAATAAATCTTGACTTTTAACTGTATTGTTTATATAATAGTCTGTGTTTGATGTAAGTAAAAAACTATTTAGTTAGGAGGGACGCAGAAGCTTTGCTCGAGCTGTATATTTTTTTTATACAAGATATAAAGATTTTCTTTATATGAGAAAAACTAAGTGTTATTTAGTTTTTCAGAGTGGATAATATGGTAATAGATGTTTCAAAAGTATTCAGCAATAAAAACAGTAGGAAAAAAATTCAGCTAGACTTAGAAAAAGATAAGTTTTTCTATGATAATGAATTTATACAATTTTCCAAACCGGTTAAATTAGATTTGATTTTAAAATCTACTGGCGATGAGTTAGATTTAACTGGAAGTATGGAGACAGAGCTATTACTTGTTTGTTCTAGGTGTCTTGAGACTTTTTCACATTCAATAAATATTGAAATAAGTGAAAAATTTTCAAAAACTCTAAAGAGTGAAGATGAGGATATTATTTTTATTAATAATGATAGATTAGATTTAGATGAAATCGTGGAAAATAATATCATTTCTATGTTGCCTATAAAAAAACTTTGTAGTAAAGAGTGTAAAGGCTTATGCCATCAGTGTGGTATCAATTTAAATCATAGTACATGTGAATGTGCAAATGAGGATATTGATCCAAGGTTGGCAAAATTAAAAGAATTGTTTTAACTGATTTAAGGAGGTGTTACAATGGGAAATCCAGCTAGAAAATTTTCTAAAGGTAGGAGAGATTCTCGAAGAGCGCAAACATTTAAACTTGGTTTACCAGGAATAGTTGAATGTCCTCAGTGCCACGATATGAAACTTGCTCACAGAGTATGTAAAAACTGTGGTTATTACAAAAATAGAGAAGTTATTGTTATGGAACCAAAATAAAAAGAAAGTCGAAAGACTTTCTTTTTATTATTTATATATAATTATGATAAAGAAAATATAATTATATTCCATTCTCGTATTAATAATACTAGAAATATTTGTACTTTATAGTATAATATATATAGAAATATTTATTTTTATATATATTATACTTATATATAAAAGCAAATTCAAAGTGAGGGCTTAAAATGGTAGTTGTGGTAGATGGGATGGGTGGAGATTTTTCTCCAAGTGCTGTGGTTGAAGGTTGTGTTGCAGCAATAAAAGAGTACAATATAGATATATTAATAACTGGACCTGAGGAGTTAATTCAAGGTGAGTTAGCTAAATATACCTACGATACTAATAAAATAAAGATTGTTGATGCTAAAGAAGTTATTAATACAAGTGAACATCCAGTAATGGCTATTAAACGAAAAAAGGATTCAAGTCTCGTAAAAGCCTTAAATCTTGTAAAAAGTGGAGATGCAGATGCTGTGATTTCCGCTGGAAGTAGTGGTGCCTTTTTAGCTGGGTGCACACTTATAGTTGGAAGAATAAAAGGCATTGATAGGCCGGCACTTGCACCTATACTGCCTGGTAAGAATGGTCCTTTTATGATAATAGACTCCGGTGCAAATGCGGAATGTAAGCCTCATTATTTAGTTCAGTTTGGGCTTATGGGGAAAACATACTTTGAAAATATTCTAAAAATATCAAATCCATCTGTAGGCCTTGTAAATATAGGTACTGAGGAGGAAAAGGGTAATGAACTTACTAAATCAGCGCATAAGCTACTTAAGCAGGCCGATTTAAATTTTGTAGGTAATGTGGAAGCTAGGGAAATACCAAGTGGAGAAACTAATATTTTGGTATGTGATGGTTTTGTGGGAAATGTAATTTTAAAATTATACGAAGGCGCGGTTTCTAATATATTTGATATATTAAAAGCTGGTATAATGAGTTCGGCTAGAACTAAGCTTGGAGGAATGTTATTAAAACCAGTGTTCAAAAAGTTTAAAAGTGATTTTGATTATAAAGAACATGGTGGGGCTGCTTTTCTTGGTGTAAATGGAATTTGCATAAAAGCTCATGGAAGTTCAGATGCCAAGGCTTTTAAAAATGCAATTAGGCAGGCTACAATATTTTATGAAAATAATGTTGTAGAAAAATTAAAGTTGGAAATTGAAAAATTATCAAAGCAAGAAAATAACATAAGTAGCAATGTGTAATAAATGTATTTAGGATAAAGTTAAGGAGGTGAATATATATGTTTGAAAAAATTAGAGCTACTATTGCATCACAACTAAGTATAGATGAGGACGAAATAAAAATGGAATCATCATTTATGAATAATTTAGGCGCAGACTCTCTTGATATTGTTGAATTAATCATGGCACTTGAGGAAGAGTACGATATAGAAATTCCCGATGAAGACGTTGAAAAAATTCTTACTGTTGCTGATGTTGTAGAATATATTAAATCCCGAACTGAAGAATAATATAAGGCTCCGCAGTAGTGCGGGCCTTTAACTTTTTCAAACTTATTTTTGAATTTATTATAAAAATCTAATTAAAAACAACAGTAAATTGAATAATAAACTTGATAAACATGGCTACAGTGAATACAAATGAAAAATATCTGAATAAACTTCCTAAAAGGAGCGGTAATTTATGAAGTATGGTGTAAAAATACAGGATCTTGAGAATGAACTAGGTCTTAATTTTAAAGATAAGAATTTATTAAAAACTGCAATAACCCATAGCTCTTTTGCAAATCAGAAAAAAAAAGTTGAATTCAATGAAAGACTTGAGTTTCTCGGAGATTCGGTGCTGCAACTTATAATATCTGAATATTTATATACTAATTTCACTGAAAAGTATGAAGGCTATTTAACAAAAATTCGGTCTCTAATCGTTTGTGAAAACTCATTGTGCGATATCGCAACAGGCTGGAAACTTGGAATGTATATGAACATGAGCAAAGGTGAAGAAATTACTGGGGGTAGAAATAGAGTTTCAATACTGGCAGACTGTGTTGAAGCCGTAATTGCTGCTATATATTTGGATGCCGGACTAGAATATTCAAAGACGTTTGTACTTAATAGTTTTAAAGAAACTATTGAAAAAGCAATTAGTAATGAGATAGTTTTGGACTATAAGACAAAACTTCAGGAAATATTGCAGAAAAATGGAGAAGTTCATATTTGCTACGAACTTGTAAAATTTGAAGGACCGCCACATAAAAGGAAATTTTTTGTGGATGTATTAATAAATGGCTCAATAAGTGGATCAGGTCAAGGCTTTAGTAAAAAGGAAGCAGAGCAAAATGCAGCTAAAGAGGTTATGATAAACCAGGAGGATATGCATGAGTAATTTACATTACATTATTCCAATTTTTGTTCCACATGAAGGGTGCCCCCATGAATGTGTGTTTTGTAATCAAAATAGCATAACTGGTACAAGTGAAAAAGTTGACGCAAAGCATGTGGAGAATACAGTAAATGAATATTTAAAAACCATAGACAATGATGAAGCTATTGTTGAAGTATCATTTTTTGGAGGGACTTTCACAGCTATAAAAACAGAAAAGCAGATAGAGCTTTTAACTGTTGCCAAGAAATTTAAAGACGATAATAGAATAAAATTTATTAGATTATCTACAAGACCAGATTATATTGATGATAATATATTGACCAATCTTAAAAAATACACTGTGGATATTATAGAACTAGGAGTGCAATCCATGGATCAGGAAGTGCTACTTAAATCTGGAAGAGGCCATACTGCTAGTGATGTACAGCGTGCTTCGAAACTTATAAAACAATACGGATTTACCTTAGGACACCAAATTATGATAGGTCTACCAGGGGATAATAGAAATAAAGATATAGATACTGCTAAGAGAGTTATTGAACTTAGTCCTGACATTTGTAGAATATATCCTGCACTTGTCATTAAAGACACGCCTATGGAAAAAATGTATAACCGTGGAACGTTTATGCCTTATTCATTAATCGAAGCAATTAATATTAGTAAGTCAATTTACATTATGATGATGGCAAACAAAATAAATGTTATTAGAATAGGATTGCAGCCTACTGAGGAAATTTCCAAGGGAAATGATTTAGTTGCAGGTCCATTTCATCCTGCATTTAGGGAGCTAGTGGAAGGCAATATATTTAATGATATATTATATTATATCATCAAAAATAATATTGAAAATGATAAGAATGTTAAAGTTAGAATAAACCCAAAAGATATTTCAAAACTTTATGCTAATGGAAAAAGCTTTTTTTATGACTTAAAGAAACAAATAAATGCAATTTCAATAGAAGTATTTCAAGATGTAACTATAGAACGTGGGAGTATTAATGTATATATAGGGAAAAAATATATTAATATGGGTATAAATCAGTACGCTGAGATGAAATATAAAGAAGGATTTTAATTAAACATATAGAATATATTGTCTATAGTATTTTTAATAAGGAAGTTAGTAGGGGATAATATACCATGGAGATATTAAAGGTATCAGCAAATTCACAACCTAAATCCGTAGCAGGTGCCGTTAATTAAGCTGTAAAATTCATAGTTGAACTAAGATGATAAAACCGTGCATGCACGGTTTTATCAATTTAATATTACTCTAACAATTGATATTTTCATGTAAATGCTATAAAATATATAATAGAGCAAATTTTAGATTGAAAAATATGATCTAGCATTTATCAGATTAAAGAAAGTATATATTACAGTGAATAATTTATAGTAATATATACTTTTCTTATTAAAGAAATTATAAAATAAAAATATGAGGTGAATTATGAATAAGAAAAAGAGAGATAAATATACAAAGGTATTGATTTATGGCATTGTTTTAATTTTTACTTTAAGTTTTGTACTACCAATGTTATTCAGGTAAAATAGGAGAGTGTTATCATGTTTTTAAAGTCTATTGAAATAAGAGGATTTAAATCCTTTGCAGATAAAACAGAGTTAACATTTAAAAAAGGCATTACAGCGGTAGTGGGACCTAATGGTAGTGGTAAAAGCAATATTTCCGATGCGGTTAGATGGGTTCTCGGAGAACAAAGTGTAAGAAGTCTAAGAGGAGATAAGATGGAGGACGTTATATTCGCAGGCACACAGTTTAGGAAGCCTGTTAGCCTCGCACAGGTTGCCCTTACGCTAGATAATAGCGATTGTAAGCTAAACATTGATTATTCTAATGTAACCATAGCTAGAAGATTATATCGCTCTGGAGAAAGTGAATATTTGATAAATAATACATCTTGTAGATTAAAAGATGTTCAGCAACTTTTTATGGATACAGGAATAGGAAAAGAAGGATACTCTATTATTGGTCAAGGTAAAATTGATGCTATTCTAAGTGGGAAAACTGAAGAGAGACGAAAGTTGTTTGAAGAAGCAGCCGGAATTGTAAAGTTTAAGAGTAGAAAAGAAGAGGCTGAAAAAAAATTGGACCTAACTCAGCAGAATCTCATTAGAATAGAAGATATTTTAAGTACATACGAAGAAAGATTAGAACCATTAATGATTGAGAGTGAAAAGGCAAAAAAGTTTTTAAAATATTTTGAAGAGCTGAAAAGTAAAGAAGTCAGTATAATTGTTGATGCCATAGATAAGGTTGAAAAAAAAATCAAAATCACAAAAGATGAATGTTCTAGGTTAAAGTTAGAAGTTATAAAGATTACAGAAGAAAAAAGTCAGTTAAAGAGCGATGTGGAATATTGGAATAGTGAATTTGAAAAATTTGAAAATAAAAACAAAGAAGAAAAGCAATTATATTATGATAATAAATTAATTTATCAAAATAGCAATTCTGAAATAAATATACTAAAGGAAAGAATAGAGAATTTAGTGAAACTTATAGATAAAACTTCAAAAGATAGCGATGATATTAATGAACAATTAACAAGTTTCAAATTAGGACTTCGTGGGCTGGAGAATTCCTTGAGTAATATAAGGAATACTAACATGGAGATAGAAGATAGAATTCAGTCTGAGCAAATAAAAATTAATATTATTGAGCAAGATATAGAAGTTGAAAGTGCTGAGACTAAAAATCTTAAAGAAGAGGATCAAATTAGCAAAGATAAAACTAATATACTTACCAATAAGCTATTAATTTTAAATAATAATATAGAGACTTCGAAAAGAAAAATAGATCTTTTGAAAAATGATATTGAAAGTTTTAATAGTTCAATAAAAAATAATGCTGCTATAAAAATAGTAATTCAAAGGGAAATGAAAGAATTTAAAGAAAAAATACTTCATTATGAAATTAAGCTTAAAGAGAATAGGCAGGAAGTTAATAAGCTACAAAACATTTTAAATAATGACGAGACAATTATGAAAAATTATAATTTTAAAGTGAATAAAACAGAAGCTAATTTTAACGTGCTTAAAGTTTTAGAGAAAAAGCATGAAGGGTATAATAAATCGGTAAAAAATTTAATTGAGCATATTAACGAAGGCAAAGTAGCTAGTGTTAATGATTGCTTTGTATTAGGAGAAATTATAAAGGTAGATAAAAACATGGAAGTAGCTATAGAAATTGCTTTAGGTGGTAGTATTTCACATGTGATAACTAAAGATGAAACAGTGGCAAAACTCTTAATTAATTATTTAAAGCAAAACAATTTGGGGCGTGCAACATTTTTGCCTTTAAATATTATTAAAGGTAAGATGCTTACAATTGATAATGAAACTAAAAATCATGCTGGATTTGTTGGAATTGCAAGTGAACTAATAGAGTACCATGAGAAGTTCAGTGAAGTTATTTCTTTTATACTTGGTAGAACTATTATATGTAAAGATATGGACTCAGCCCTTAAAATTTCTAAAAGAAATAATTTCAGGTACAAAATTGTAACCTTATCTGGAGAAGTTATAAATCTTGGGGGGTCTTTAACTGGCGGAAGTGTATACTCAAAAACCTCAAGCATTATTGGGCGGAAAAGAGAGATAGAAGAACTTGATAGTGAATTGCGTACTTTGAAGGGTGAAGCGGTAATTTATTTGGAAAAAATAAAGCAAGGTAAATATGAAATTTTAAGCTTAGAAGAAGAAAATGTAAAATTAAAAGATCAGGTTCATATTGAAAATATTGAAAAAACTAAGTTGGAATCCAAAATAAATGCATTAGAAAATGAAACATCTAGGTTAGAAAATAGTATGATGACTTTAAATACTGAAAAATTCACAGAAGAGAATAAACTTAAAGATGATAAGAGTGAAGTAGAAGAGAAAAATATGGCTGTTTGTGACCTTACACGTGCAAGAGATGAGATGCAGCAAATTCAAAGTGTGGTTGGATTAAAATTAAAAGATAAACTTCAGGAAATTGAAAATATAAAAGCGAGGATTATTGATGCCAAGATAAAAAAAGCTGGAATTGAAGAAATAATACGTAATAAGATTTCTGAAATTCAAAGGTTGAATGAGGAAATGCTAGTATATAATGAAAAAGTCATTATATGCTCTAAAGAAATACAAGAAGCCGTGGAAAATAAGAACATTAGCGAAACTCTAATTAAAAATGGTGAAGAAAAGGCCAGTAAAATATTGGATACATTGGCAGTGATGGAAAAAAACTTTGAGGATAGTGAAATTCAAAGAATTAAAATAAAAGAAAAAATAAAAACAAGTGTGGAACAGTTAGATAATGCGTCACTATTCCTAGAGAAAACCGAAAAAGATATGTATAAGTGCCAGATGATTTTTGAGAAAACAGGCATGGAAAAGGAAAATTATTATCAGAAATTAAATGAAGATTTTGAATTAACCTATGCAGAATCCTTGGAATTTAAAAATGAAATTGAGGACATCGGTAAATTAAAAGGTGAAATTTTAACACTCAAAGGAAATATACAAATGCTTGGGAAAGTTAATGTAGGTGCTATTGAAGAGTATAAAGAAGTAAAAGAGAAATTTACTTTTATGGATGTGCAAAAACAAGACTTAGTTTTATCTAAAGATGAACTATCAATTGTAATCTGTGAAATGACTAAAAAAATGAAAGAAATGTTTGCAGAAAATTTTGATATACTAAGGCAGAATTTCCATGAAACCTTTATGGAATTGTTTAAGGGTGGAAGCGCAGATTTAATACTTACAGATGGAGATGAACTTACCGCTAAAATCGATATTAACGTACAACCGCCAGGTAAAAAGCTACAAAATATAAGTTTAATGTCTGGTGGAGAAAAAGTATTGTCAGCCATTGCATTATTATTTGCTATTCTAAAGATGAAACCAACACCATTTTGTATTTTAGATGAAATTGAGGCGGCTCTAGATGACGCAAATGTCGTTAGGTATGCAGAATTTCTCACTAAATTTTCAGACCAAGTCCAGTTCATTATAATAACTCACAGAAAAGGAACTATGGAAGCTAGCGATGTATTATATGGGGTCACAATGGAGGAAAAGGGAGTATCAAAAATAGTGTCTGTAGATTTTAATAAGTAAAAAACAAGTTCTACTAACTAGAGGAGGATTAAAATGTTCGGAGGATTTTTTGATAAACTAAAAGATGGCCTAACTAAAACTAGGAATAGCATAACAGAAAAGGTTAGTGAAGTATTAAAATTAGCCATGATAATTGATGATGAATTGTATGAGGAACTAGAAGAAATACTTATAACGGCGGATATAGGAGTAGAAACTTCTATTTATATTATTGAAAATCTTAAAAAAAAGGTAAAAGAAAACAAAATAAAAGATCCAGCGGAAATTAGGCCTTGTTTAAAAGAAGTTTTAATAGACATATTGGGCTGCACTGAAAATACCATAGAACCTATGAATTTGCCAAAGGTAATATTGATAATTGGGGTTAATGGAGTTGGAAAAACTACTTCTATTGGAAAAATAGCAATAAGATTAAAATCTGAGAAATATAAGGTTCTCATTGCAGCAGCAGATACATTTAGAGCAGCAGCAATTGACCAGTTAGAGGTTTGGAGTAGTAGAGCTGGTGTAGATCTAGTAAAACATCAAGAGGGTTCTGACCCTGCTGCTGTAGTTTTCGATGCTGTTCAAGCAGCTAAAGCAAGGAAGGTTGATGTTCTAATTTGTGATACTGCGGGTAGGCTTCATAATAAAAAAAATCTTATGGATGAACTTTCAAAAATAAGTAGAGTTATTAATAGGGAATATAGCGAGGCTATTGTGGAGACTTTACTGGTGCTTGATGCTACAACTGGTCAAAATGGTGTAGAACAAGCTAAACAATTTATGTCAATATGCCCTGTAGATGGTATAATACTAACAAAATTAGATGGTACTGCCAAAGGTGGCGTTGTAATATCAATAAAAAAACAACTAAATATACCTGTAAAATATATAGGTGTTGGTGAAGGTATAGATGATTTACAAGAATTTAATTCAAGAGATTTTGTTGAGGCATTATTTTAAAATGTACCCTGGAAAGTTAAATTGAAAAAAAATGCACTGTTAAGTAAAATTACTTGACATGGTATTTAAATTCTGATATTATATGACTTGTGAGCAGGGTGATTAAATGGAAAAAAGATTTGAAATTTCCCTATTATTTGATTTGTATGGTGAATTGCTTACCGAAAAGCAAAAGGATATAATGGATTTGTATTTTAATAATGATTTATCGCTATCAGAAATAGCAGAGATAAATAATACTAGTAGGCAAGCTACTCATGATACAATTAAAACATGTGAAAAAGTGCTTTTAGTATATGAGGAAAAATTAAAATTATTAAATAAAAGTCATGAACTCAAAGAAACATTAAAAAACATTGTATTAGAATTAGATGATTTACAAATTAATATAAAAGATGAAAAAATGAATAAGATTATAGGTGATATAAAAACTCAGATTAGCGATAACGTTTAGGAGGTTTAATATGGCTTTTGAAGGACTATCTTCTAAGTTACAAGATACCATAAAAAAATTAAAAGGTAAGGGTAAGCTTTCTGAAAAAGATATTAAAGACGCTATGAGGGAAGTAAAATTAGCATTGCTAGAAGCAGATGTTAATTACAAAGTAGTTAAGGACTTTGTAAAAAATGTTAGCGAAAAGTGTTTAGGTAACGGAGTGATGCAAAGTTTAACACCGGGGCAACAGGTTATTAAAATTGTTAATGATGAGTTAACTAATTTAATGGGTAATTCAG
>CAYXOL010000089.1:0-15908 GCA_964467165.1 uncultured Clostridium sp. | reverse complement strand
AGTATTCTTATGGCTATGGGAATGATGATGCTACCACCAGTTATGATTTCGCTACCATTTAAACTATTGTTATTTATTATGGTAGATGGATGGAATCTACTTGTAAAATCATTAATTATGAGTTTTAGTTGAGGTGAATTAAATGACTGAGAGTATTGTGTTATCTGTAATAAAAGATGCAATTCAAACTGCAATAATGGTATCTGCTCCAATTCTGCTTACAGCTACTTTAGTAGGATTAATAATAAGTATATTTCAAGCTACTACTCAAATTCAAGAGCAAACATTAACATTTGTGCCAAAACTACTTGCAGCTGCGCTAATTGGGTTATTCATGGGTAGTTGGATGCTTCACACTATTGTCGATTTTACAACTAGAATTTTTGAACTTATTGCCAATATGGGAGGTTAGGTGTAGTTATATTGATTAATACAGCTTATTATTTGGGCTTTATAATGGTGCTACTACGAATATCGGCATTCGTTATGATAATACCAATTTTCTTTCCTAAAGGTACTCCGCCTGCGGTGAAAGTTGGATTTTGTGTTATTTTTACTTTTCTTATTTTACCAGGTGTTAATTATGAAAATGTGAGTTTAATTACAAGTAATACAAGTCTTATAATATTTTCTATAGATGAGGTTATTACTGGACTTGCATTAGGTTATATAACTAAATTTTGTTTTTTTTCAGCACAAATGGCTGGTCAACTTATGGATTTCCAAGTTGGTTTTTCCATGATGAGCCTTTTTGACCCTATATCTAATGAAAATGTAACTTTACTTGGAAGATTACTTTATTGGGTGAGTATGGTAATGTTTTTTGTGGTAGATGGTCATCACATGTTAATAAGGGCTATTATTGATTCTTTTAACGTAATCAATCTGGGCAAGTTTATATTATCACAAGCATCGGCTATGATGATGGTAAAAATATTTTCAGAATTTTTCACACTTGCATTTAAAATAGCTGTACCAATTATTTTGATAGTAATTATAACAGATTTAGCTCTAGGTCTTATATCAAGAACAGTACCGCAATTAAATGTTATGATTTTAGGTATGCCAATAAAAATACTAGTGGGACTAAGTTGCGTTGCACTGGCTCTACCTGTGATAATTAAGTTAATAGTAAATTCTTTTTATACAATTCCAGATATAATTAAAGCTTTTTATAGAGTAATACCATTATTAATTGTGGTTTCAGCGGATAGTGGTGAAAAAACTGAAGAAGCTACTCCTAAAAAGAAAAGTGATTCAAAGAAAAAGGGTCAGGTAGCAAAAAGTAAGGAATTATCCTCTACTATTACATTACTTACCTCAACACTTTTACTCATAATGCTTGGATCCTACATGTTAGGAAATTTAAAAGGTGTGATGACACTTTTCTTAAACAATTATTTAACTGCTAGTTTAACGGAGGAAACTTTTAAAACACTGCTGGTTGTTGCAATAACAAAATTCGGGATTTTGATTTTTCCAATTATGGTACCTATTATGATAATGGGAGTGATAGCAAGTTTAATGCAATCAGGATTTATATTTACAGGTGATCCAATTAAACCTGATTTTAAAAAACTAAGTCCTATAAGTGGCTTCAAGAAGATTTTCTCTACAAGATCCTTGGTGGATTTGCTTAGAAATTTAGCTATAGTTAGCACCATAGGTATTGTAGCTTACAATTTTATAAAAAGCAATTATTTGCAAATGCTAAATTATGGAAGCCTTAAAATTGATGCAATTCTAGTTGTCTTTGGAAAATTAGTAATAGGTATATTTTTTAAAATAAGTATTATTATGCTTATAATATCTATAATAGATTTTGCTTATCAGAAATTTAAGCATAACAAAGAATTGAAAATGAGTATGCAGGAAGTTAAAGAAGAATATAAACAACAAGAGGGGGACCCTCAAATTAAGTCTAAAATCAGGCAAAAACAAAGAGAAATGGCATCCAGTAGAATGATGCAATCAGTTCCTGATGCTACTGTGGTAATCACAAATCCAACCCATCTTGCTATTGCGATTAAATACGAGCAGGGGGGAGAAGGGGCGCCAATAGTTGTAGCTAAGGGTGCAGATAATGTAGCTATAAAAATAAAAGAGGTAGCAAGTGAAAGTAATATACCAATAATTGAAAATAAACCACTAGCAAGGTTAATATATAAGGACTTAGATATAGGCGCTGAAATTCCAGCTGACATGTATGGAGCAGTTGCCGAGATACTAGCACTAGTTTACAAATTAAAGAAACGAAAGTAATGGGGGATAATTGTGGCTGAAAAAGCAGGGTTTAGAATAAAAGATAATCTAGATATTTTAGTTGCATTTGGTGTAATAGGGATAGTTTTAATGATCATTATTCCATTACCACCAGCACTTCTTGATGTAATAATTGCACTTAATATTACACTTGCAGTAGTAATTTTACTACTTACAATGTTTACAACAGAGGTTCTGCAATTTTCAGTTTTTCCAACGCTACTCTTAATTACAACACTTTTAAGACTGGGACTGAATATTTCTTCTACAAGGTTAATATTAACAGAGGCTTATGCAGGACAAATAATTGAAGCCTTTGGTGAATTTGTTGTTGGAGGTAATTATGTAGTTGGAATAATTATTTTCTTAATAATAATAATTATACAGTTTATAGTTATTACAGCCGGTGCTGGTAGAGTTTCAGAAGTTTCTGCCAGATTTACATTAGATGCTATGCCAGGTAAACAAATGAGTATTGATGCTGATTTGAATGCAGGTGCCATAACAGAAGAACAGGCAAGAGAGAGAAGAACAAAGCTTCAGGATGAAGCTAGTTTTTATGGGGCTATGGATGGAGCTTCTAAATTCGTTAAGGGAGATGCTATAGCTGGTATAATTGTTACAATAATCAATATTTTCGGTGGGATAATTATAGGCGTTGTAATGCTTAAAATGCCTGTTGCAACTGCTGCAACTACTTATGTTAGACTTACAGTAGGGGATGGCCTTGTAGGTCAAATACCAGCGCTTTTAATATCCACTGCCTCGGGTATTCTTGTCACTAGATCTGGTAGTAATAAAAATTTGGGAAGCCAAGTTACAGGTCAGCTTACAGCCTTTCCAAAGGTTATTGCCCTAGCATCCGTGGTATTACTAATTTTGGCTGTTATACCAGGTATGCCTACACTTGTTTTTGTTATGCTTTCTATTGCTACAGCAACTAGTGCATTTTTCTTACAAAAAGATGCAAAAGATCAAGTAATTATGAAAATAGAAAATGATGAGAAACAAAATTATGAAACTGAAAGTCGTGAACCAGAAGATGTAATGAACCTGATTTCAGTAGAGCCTATGGAAATAGAAATTGGCTATGGACTAATCCCATTAGCGGATGAAGCTACTGGTGGAGATTTACTACAAAGAATTGCCTCAGTAAGAAGGCAGTGTGCACTAGAAATGGGAATAGTTGTTCAGCCTATTAGAATTAAAGATAATTTGCAACTTAAGACAAATGAATATGTAGTTAAAATTCGAGGAACCGTAATAATAAAAGGAAATCTAATGCCAAGTATGCTTCTTTGTATTGATCCTAGTTCCGAAGATATTAATATACAAGGAATTAATACTATTGAACCAACATTTGGACTTCCTGCTGTGTGGATAAATAATGATCAAAGAGAAGATGCTGAAATAAAAGGACTCACTGTGGTGGACCCAACTACTGTAATGGTTACGCATTTAACAGAAACTATTAAAAATCATGCCTTTGAACTTCTGGGTAGACAGGAAACTAAGCTATTAATAGATTCTGTAAAAGAAAAATATAGTACTGTAGTTGAGGAATTAATACCAGATCTTATGACTATTGGAGAAGTACAGAAAGTTCTTCAAAGTTTACTTAAAGAAAGAGTGGCTATAAAGGACATGGTTACAATACTGGAGTCTTTAGCTGATAATTCAAGAATAACTAAGGATTTAGAAGTATTAACAGAATATGTGCGTTTTTCATTGGGAAGAAGTATTTGCAATGGACTAGTTGATGAGAATGGAATAATAACAATTATAACCCTCTCACCAGAAGTTGAGAATATTATTTCTAGCAATATTCAAAAATCTATTCAGGGCTCTTTTCCAGCAGTAGACCCAGATACCACTGGTAAAATATTAAATTCTATAAAGAGTAATATTAATACAATATATTTTCACAATAATCAACCGGTAATACTCGTATCGCCAAAGATAAGGCCAGCATTTAGAAGACTTATTGAAATGGTATTCCCTAGCGTCTGCGTACTTTCTCTCAATGAAATACCTAATGAAATTGAGATTAAAACTGAAGGAGTTGTGACTCTATAATGATTATTAAACGATATATAGTTAGTAGCATGAATGAAGCCATGACAAGAATAAGATATGAACTAGGAAGCGAAGCTGTAATTATAAGCCAAAGAAAAATCCGAAAACCAGGAATAAAAGGTTTTTTTTCACCTAAGATAATTGAAGTTACTGCAGCTGTGGAAGATGAAGTGCAGGGTCAACAGCAGGAGCAAGGGGTGAAAGAAAGCATTGTGGCAATTAAGAAAGTTGTAGAAAAGCAAAAGGAAATTGAAAATTACCATAGAGAGATTAAAAAACCAAATATTGAACTGCAGAAAGAGGAAGAACAAGGCAGTGAGAACAATAATCAGCCTACAATGGATCTAATGAATGAAATGAAACAGATGAAAATTATGATTAGTAAACTGGCTAGTACTAGTAAAATTGAAAGTGTTAATAGCTCAGGAAATAATAAAAGTGCTATAGAAAAAATATTAGAAGACAATGATGTAAATAGTGAAAATATAGAAAATATAATGGTTAAAATAAAAAATTGTAAAATTGAAAATAAGGAAATAGTTAAGGATAAAAGCAATATTAATGAAACTTCAGACCTTGATTATGAAAAGTTAAAATTTGTTTTAAAAGATATGATTAATGTGACTATTCCAAAATTAGAAGGTAAAATAGTTTTGGTTGGACCAACCGGTGTAGGCAAAACTACTACAATTGCAAAACTTGCAGGAAGGCTAGCTCTCGTGGAGAAAAAAAAAGTAGGGCTAGTTACTGTTGATACTTACAGAATAGGTGCTGTGGAACAGCTTAAAACCTACGCAGATATTATGAACATACCATTTAAAGTGGTATACAATATGAAAGATATGGAAAATGCTATAGAATCTATGAGTGATTGCGAAGTGGTATTAATTGATACTACTGGTAGAAGTAGTAAAAATAAGATGCAAATCTCAGAACTGCGAACCTTTGTAGAAAAAGCAGATACAAAAAACATTCATTTAGTATTAAGTTCTACAACAAAGAACAAAGATATTAAATATATTATTGAAGGATATCAAATTTTGCATTATAATAGTATAATAGTAACTAAATTAGATGAAACGTCTACATATGGGTCCATACTTAATATATTGGAAACCACGCAATTACCTCTAAGTTTTGTGACAACGGGTCAAAATGTACCTGATGATCTTAGCGAGTTATCCACAGACAAACTCATTAGTCTTATTTTGGGGGAGGAGTCTATATGCTAGACCAAGCACAAAGGCTTAGACAAATGGCAGCTAAAAAGACTGATGATGCGGTTACTGTGCCTAGGATCATAACAGTTACTTCTGGTAAAGGTGGAGTTGGAAAAAGTAATATAGTAGTAAATTTGTCTATTGCACTTCAAAAAATGGGTAAAAAAGTTATGATTTTTGATGCGGATATAGGCATGGGAAATGATGATATTATAATGGGATGCTCGTCAAAGTATAACGTATTTGATGTCATAAGCAATGGTAAAGAAATTGAAGAGGTTGTTGTAAATGGACCCTTTGGGGTGAAACTCCTGCCTGGAGGCTCTGCTCTTATGAAAGTTGAAGATTTGACAGAAACTCAAAGAAATGCATTTTTAAACAAACTTACTGCTTTAACAGGACTAGATTACATAATAATGGACACAGGCGCCGGTGTAAATAAAAGCGTTTTGGGGTTTATTGCATGCTGTGAGGACTTAATAATTGTAACAACTCCAGAGCCTACCTCACTAACAGATGCTTATAGTTTACTTAAGGCTGTTATGCATTTTAATATTAAAAATTCTGCCAAAGTTATAGTGAATAGGTCCTTGGATAATAATGAAGCTAATATGACTTTTAATAAATTTAATAATGCTGTTACTAAATTTCTTGGCATGAAACTAGAATATTTAGGTAAAATCGGTGAAGATAAGAAGTTAGCGTATGCCGTACGCGCTCAACAACCTGTAATATTGAGTTATCCCAGTTCAGAGGCCGCCCGTGATATAAGTAATATTGCTAGCAAAATTGAAGGCATGAACCATAAGGCGAGTGGTATGGGAATAGAGGGATTATTCAAGAAGATTTTCAGCATTTTTTCATAAGGGGTTGGGGTAATGATTAAAGTGGATTTTGCCATAAACAACAAATTGGAAATACTAATTGATGAAAAATATTATAATACCAACATACAAGATTTATCAGAGGATTATATAGCAATAAGTATTCCTATGAGTGCAGGTCAATATGTTCCATTGTCAAAGGGAACTATTATAGATGTAATTTATTATGAAGAGGAAAATCTTTATAGATTTAAGTCTTCAATTATAGGACGTAAATTTGAAAATATACCTATTTTAATTATATCAAAACCTATAGAAATTAGAAAAATTCAAAGAAGGAAATATGTTAGAGTGCCATTAATGAATACTGCTAAATATAAAAACCTTAAGAATCAGCCTAAAACAAAGCCAAGTTCAATTGACAACAGTGAATATTTGAAGGCGGTATTAGTTGATTTAAGTGGTGGCGGTATGAAGGTCAGAGTATCCGAAGAAATTAAGAAGGATGATTTTGTTTTAGTAGATTTAACTGTCAATAATGAAAATATGTTTTTAGTAGGACAAGCAAAGAGAATTGTAAAAGAGGATGATGGTAGATTTTTATGTGGACTCAGTTTTGAATTTTTAGATAATTCCACCCAAGAAAGAATTATTAAATATATATTTAGGCTTATGAGAGAACAGATGAAAAAAAATTAGGAGGCGTTTATATGACCACAGCGAGTGTAGATGATGTGCGTGAGCAGATTGTTAAAAACAATATACCCTTAGTTAAATATATCGCATCTAGAGTAATAATTGGTAAAACTAAATATGTTCAATACGAAGATTTAATTAGTTATGGAATGCTAGGACTTATGGATGCACTAGGAAAATTCGATGCTACTAAAGGAATGAAGTTTTCTAGTTACGCGGCAATAAGAATAAAGGGTGCTATGATTGATGAACTTAGGAGGAATAGCCCAATCTCTAAGGGGGCTATGGATAAGCTTAATAGATATAATGAAGCTATAGATAGGCTTCAGAAGCTTCTCTATAGAGAACCAACAAAACGTGAAATTGCAAAAGAACTTGGGATTACAATTGATGAGGTAGCTGACATTGAAAATAATATAAATTATATATCTGTAGTATCACTAGAGGATTTAATATTTTCTGATGAGGATGAAATGCCACTTAGTGGTACAATTAAGGATGATAGGAGTCCAAGCCCAGAAAAAGTACTAGAAGAAAAAGAACAAATTGAATATTTGTCCCTTGGCCTAGATAGCTTAAAAGAAAAAGATAAAATGGTTTTAACATTATATTATTATGAGGGACTTACACTAAAAGAAATAGGAAATATCTTAAATGTATCTGAATCAAGAGTTTGTCAACTTCACAGCAGAGCGCTTGTGAATTTAAGAAAAGCTCTAGTAAAACTAAAATATGAAATAGTATAGAATTTGGAGTGAATTATATGACGGGGTTATTGATTTTTATTGGATTAATTCTTGTGATTTTAAATGTCTTATCTATAAAAAAACAGAATAAATCTTTTAATGGAAAACTGGGGGATGCTATGGAAAACACCAGAGATTATGACCTTAAAATTGGAGAACTTAGACTAGAATTTTCTGAGAGTATTTTGCAGCTGCAAAGTGAAATTATGGATATTAAAGAAATTATAAAGAAAAACCAGATTACAAATAAAAACGAAAATACTTCATATTTAGAGGAAATTCAAGCTACTAAAGATGACGAAAAAATTTACGATGAAAATAAAAGTGAAATTTTTATAGATGAAGCTCAGCACAAAAGTAGTGAAAAGGTTGAAGAAATAAAAAAATTATTTAGTCAGGGACTATCAGTAGAAGAAATTTCAAAAATAATGCATTTAGGTAAGGGGGAAGTTCTATTAATAAAGGATTTATATATAAGGTAAAGAATTTAATAGACTTTCTAAGTGATAGAAAGCTTCTAATAGGAATAGGAATAGGCCTAATTATTTCTGCGATTTTACTTAGTGGTGCAAAGATAAATTATGAAATGAGTAAAGGTAAGATTGAAATAAAGGCAAGAGGATATGGTATGCGTTACCCTGATGAGATGACAATTATTAATAATAAGGAAGTGGGAAAATGATTAGAGGTCTTTACACAGCGGTGACAGGACTTATAACTGGAGAGGCTAAACAAAGCGTAGTATCTAATAATTTAGCAAATGCCAGTACAATTGGGTTTAAAAGTGATAATCTTTCCATTAAAAAATTTGATGATGTACTAATACAAAATTATGACAAAATTTCAAATGGAGTAAATACTAGGAATGTTATTGGGTCTCTTAGTATGGGAAGTAAAATTGATGATTTAAACACATATTTTGAACAGGGTGTTATTCAAAAGACAGATAAAGATACAGATTTTGCAATTGAAGGTAAGGGATTTTTTACGGTGCAAAGGAATGATGGTATTACATCTAAAAATTATTACACCAGAAGTGGTGATTTTCATATTGATGGAAAAGGCTATTTACTTAATAACAGCGGAGACAGAGTCTTATGTAAAAATAAAGCAACAAATGCATTAGAACCTTTAAACGTTTCCAATGGAAAGCTTCAAGTTGATAAAAGTGGTAATGTTTCAGTTAATGGAGTAAATGCATATAAAATTAACACCGTAGACTTTGCGGATTATAAAACCCTCAAAAAAGTTGGAGACAATTTATTTGAAGGCGCTAGCCCAATTGATAATGCAGCAGGTTCAGTTATACAAAACGCATTAGAAAAATCTAATGTTAATGTTGCAAGTGAAATGGTGAATATGATGACAATTATGAGAAATTTTGAAAGTAATCAAAAGGTTCTCCAAGCTATGGATGAAACTTTAGGAAAAGCTGTTAATGAAGTTGGTACAGTAAGATAAAACATGTAAATGAGGAGGTATGTAGAAGATGCTAAGGCTTATGTGGAATAGCAAAAGTTCAATGATGGCCCAACAGGAGAAATTGGATGCCGTATCAAATAATATTGCAAATATAAATACTAATGGCTATAAAAAAATTAGTACAAATTTTGAAGACCTTGTTTATGAATCATTGGATAGAAAGGGATATCCAGTATCTTCAGGCGGAAATGGTAAAGCAATACTTCAAAATGGTACCGGTGTTAAAACCTCCCAATGGACAAGAGACAATAGTCAAGGTAATCTTACAGCTACAGGTGTTCCAACTGATTTAGCTATAGATGGTCTAGGGTACTTTGAAGTTCAGCAGCCAGACGGTAGCAAGGCGTATACAAGATCTGGAAACTTTGTTACAGATGGAAGTGGAACTATAGTTGATGAGTCAGGAAATAGATTGAGTATAGTTGATGGCAAGGGTAATAATGTTAACAAGGCAGATGGACCTTATGACTTTAAGGGAAATAATTTTACAATAAATGAAAAAGGTTTAGTTACTCTAAAAGATGGAAATGTGGATTTATTGGTAGGAAAAGTAAAAATTTCAAATGTTATTGGAGATAATTCTATGACTTCAATAGGAGATAGTTTATTTATTCCAAAGACTGGGTCACAGGTTGTAGAAGGCAATGATTATGCAATAAGACAAGGGTTTTTAGAGTTATCTAACGTTGATATTGCTACAGAGATGACAGATATGCTAGTAACTCAAAGAGCTTTTCAGCTTAGTTCTTCTACCTTAAAAACGGCAGATGAAATGTGGCAAATGGCTAATAATTTGCGAAAATAGATTTATTATTAAGATGGATATGCTATTAAAAGCATATCCATTTTTGGTTGCTTACAAATAATAAAATAAAAATAGTTTTAATTATACAGTAATCCTCATATATTAATATTAAAGTGCGTAATAAGGGGGATGGAAATGGGAATAGGATATGTATTTGGATGTTTGCTTAGTATATTGCTATGGAGACTAGATAGGCAAGGGTTATTTGAACTCGTAAACATAAAATTAAGGGAAAAAATCAAAAATATATATGGAATACAATTTTTATATCTTTTGGTTGTAATTTTAATTTATGTTGGACTTGTTTTTTTTGCGGACCTTGCCAGTATAAAAAGCAATGAGGTGTACAATGCTTTGACAGCTTTTATAGTAATAGATATAAGTAATACAGAGAGAAAAAATTTAAATCACACTGAAAGAAAACATTTTTATGATACTATGTCCACAATATCTAGGTCGCTGGTATGTGGTTTTATTGCGCCTTTGTTTTATATTATAATTTTCGGCAACGCAGCGGCAATAGTCTTTACCTTAATTTACAATTTGAGTGTAGATGAGGATTTTAACATAATAGGCATGATTTTATCTATAACATCTATAATTCCAGCATTAATAGCTGAAATTTTTTTATATGCAATTTATGTTTTCAAAAATAAAAACTTAAGGATAAAATTTAAAGGAGATTATATTAATAATTTTTGGAAAACACCTTTGCTGAATGTGGATATTTTAGCTGCATATATAGAATCTGTTAATTTTTATTTTTACTATAATGGGAATAATATGCATTATCTAAAAAGTTATGGAGAATATAATAATAAGATTGATGATGTTTGCATTAAAGATTACTTAAGTGTAAGTTATGCTATATGTTTTATACTTTTTATCAGTATTCTTCTTTTAAAAATAGTATAAATTCAAAGACAATATTCTATAATAAAAAAGTTTAAATGAAAAAGCAAAGCATTCCCAAATAAATGCTTTGCTTCTTTTTGCGTAGTAAATTCTACAATTTATTTTATTTGATTTATGGCAGCTGAAATAGGAGGTATAACTTGTTTTTTTCTTGACACTATTCCAGGTATATATACACCAGTGTCAGTAAGAGTAACATTAAAGGCTTTTGAAATAATCTCTTTATGTTGCCCTACAGCTATTAATACGGATCCGCCATTCAAAATGTCAGTTAACATTAGTAAAACGATGTCATATCTGCTTTCCTTGGCTTTTTTGTTCATTAGGTTTATTATGTCCTCTTTTAATGGATCAAAGCCATCAATATACATTGTGCCCACTTGTGATACTCCAACTTTGTAATTATTAAGGGTAAAAGTTTTAAAGTCTTGGTAGAAAATTTCCTCAGCACTTTTACCTTCCAGTGATGTACCAGCTTTAAACATTTCTTTAGCAAATTCTTCTAAGTTTAAATTAGCAATTTGGGATAACCTTTTTAATACAATCTCATCTACAATAGTTGAGGTAGGAGATTTTAGAAGCAGTGTATCGGAAATTATTGCGGCGCATAGAAGACCAGCAGCAGCTTTTGAAGGCCTAATTCCATTTTCAAAGAATATGGAGGCTACGATGGTTGAGGTGCTTCCTACGGGCTCATTTCTAAAATATATAGGTAGGCCTGTTTGCACATCTGCAATTCTATGATGATCTATTATTTCTAATACTTCAGCATCTTCAAGGCCTGAGACAGATTGAGTTCTTTCATTGTGATCCATAAGAATTACTTTTTTTCTATTTTGGGATATTAAATGGAACCTGGATACACTTCCAATAACTTTATTATTCTCATCAATTACTGGATAACTTCTGTACCTTGTTTCAAGCATAATATCTTTTATGTCTTCAATAAAATCCTCTGTATTAAAGCTTAATACGTCTTTTTTAGTCATAACATAGTCTATAGGGATACTTTGAGTTATTAATCTAGAAGCCGTAAAAGTATCATATGGAGTTAATATAATGGTACAGTCATTTGCTTTTGCAAGTTCTATAACTTCATCTGTTGGAGGGTGATTTCCTGTAATAATCAAAAGACAAGCTTTTGATCTAATTATTAAGCATTGTGAATCCTCTCTATCACCACATATGGCAATGTCACCAGCTTCAATTACAGCACTGGTGCTTTCAGGATTCATAGCAGCTACAATGATTTTCCCTTTTATTTTAAAAGTCCCTTCTGTTCTAAATACGCATTTGGCTGATAGGGTATCTAAAATATTCTCAAGTGTGGTATTGCTTTTTGCAAGAATAGAATTATCCCAAATATCTAAATAGCTTGCAGCAAGGTTTGAAATTGAAGCAACACCGGCTAGTCTATCATTTTCATCTATGACAGGTAGAGTTTTAATATTATTTTTTTTCATAATGGACCAGGCCATTTTAAGAGAAATATCTGGTGAAATAGGGGCTACTATGTCTATATCTAAATCGGAAATCTGTGTTTTAACCGTAGTTATAAGCTCAGGTTCCGCTACTTTAAAGTAATTAAGAATAAACTGTGTTTCAAGATTTGTTGCACCTAGTCTTATAGCAACCGCTGGGATTTTCCCGGTTTTGTTTTTGAACTCTGCGTAGGCAATAGCAGAGCAAATAGAATCTGTATCTGGATTTTTATGGCCAGTAACATAAATAATGTTTTTCACGTAGGTTCCTCCTAGTTTTCGTTTGGGGCAGATAAAAATAAATAATTTTTATCTCCCGTATAAATTTTTAGTAATAGTCATTGTTAATATTAGTTTATATTTAAACTTGCATATTGTAAAGAAAAAATCAATACTAGTTAAATTAATACACTATATTCTTTTCATATGTAAGTGTACAAACACATATATTATTAAAGAATGAAAAATATAGTAAATTATAAGGCTAAAAGAATTAGTAAGTGATATCTAGGTCAGACAAGTATAAGGGGGACATGTAGGTGATTAACGAACAATTGTCTAGGGATAATGCAAAGAATAAAAACCAGGAAAGAAGCGCTATATATGATGGTGCACGCACAATGAGGGGTCTTACCTCAAAGGAGATTGAAACTAGACTAAAGAAATATGGATATAACAAATTAGAAAACAAAAAAAAGATATCTCCGCTTTCTATATTTTTATCGCAATTTAATGATTTTATTACATGGATACTAATTGCCGCGACAGTGATTTCAGGGGTGATGGGTGAAAAGGCGGATGCAATAACTATATTTATCATAGTTATTATGAATGGAATACTCGGTTTTATACAAGAGTATAAAACCGAGAGATCTCTAGAAGCTCTAAGCCAGCTTGCAGCACCAACCGCAAAAGTACTCAGAAATGGTGGGATAATTGTTATAAACGCCATATATTTAGTGCCAGGTGATTTAGTCATTTTAGAAAGTGGAGATAGAATTCCTGCGGATTGCATTTTCATTGAGGATAATAATGCCATGCTAGATGAATCACTGCTTACGGGTGAGTCAACTGGAGTGCACAAAAGTTCTAGTTCAGGTGACAGTAATATTTATATGGGAACAATACTGCTTACTGGAAAGGCTAAAGCAAAGGTTGTAGCCACAGGCATGAATACGGAAATGGGCAAAATAGCAAATATGCTTCATAATATTGAAAATGAAAGATCTCCATTAAAAGAAAGACTAGACCATCTTGGAAAAATATTAGTTGCACTTTGTGTGATAATTTGTATAGCTGTAACTCTTATGGGTATTTGGCGTGGACAAGATAAGTATGTAATGTTTTTATTGGGGGTAAGTCTTGCGGTAGCTGCAATACCAGAAGGTCTCACTGCCATTGTTACAGTGGCTCTAGCCCTTGGAGTATCAAGAATGCTTAAAAGAAAGGCTCTAGTTAGAAAATTACCAGCAGTGGAAACACTAGGTTGTACTTCTGTAATATGTACAGATAAAACAGGAACACTAACGGAAAATAATATGACAGTAAAAGCCATGTATTTTAATGGACGGGGTTATCAGGTGGATAGTGATAAAATACCATTGAATACAGTTATGAAAAAAGCTTTTACATACTGTAATGATTGTAATTATGATTTCAATGGAAAAAATTTAGAAAAAAGCCTTTTTGGAGATCCTACTGAAACTGCTTTAATTAAAGGTTTTTTTACAAATACAAGAGAGTTACAAGAATTTTTAAATAAATCCAAACGAGTATATGAAATTCCTTTTAACTCAACAAGAAAAATCATGTCTGTCATTATTCGTGAAGGTGATAAAGAAGTTTGCTATGTAAAGGGCGCACCAGAAAGAGTTATAGAAAAATGCAAGTATATATTGTTAGATGGAAATATACAGCCACTGCTTCCAAGCTATAAGAATGCTTTACTGCGGGCGGTAGATTCTATGTCCTACAAGGCTTTAAGGTGTATTGCATGTGCCTATAAGGTGTCTGGTATTGTGAAAAACGATAATTTAGAGTCTGATTTAATTTTCATAGGGGTTGCAGGTATAATTGACCCTCCAAGGCCAGAAGTAAAAGAGGCAGTTGTAAAATGCAAAATTGCAGGAATAAAACCTGTGATGATAACAGGAGACCATAAAAATACAGCTTATGCTATTGGAAAAGAATTAGATATTTGTAGTGATCCTAGTGAAGTTATAACTGGAGAGGAGCTAGACATATTAAATGACAAGCAGTTAGAAAAAAATATATATAAATATAAGATATTTGCAAGGGTAAGCCCAAAACATAAATTAAGAATTGTAAAAGCATTTAAACAGTCCAATGGGATTGTTGCCATGACAGGAGATGGAGTAAATGATGCTCCAGCTATAAAAGAGGCAGATATTGGAATAGCTATGGGAATATCCGGAACAGATGTAACTAAAGAGGCAGCAGCAATGATTCTTTTAGATGATAATTTTGCAACTATTGTGGCGGCAGTGGAAGAAGGACGTGTAATATATAATAATATAAGGAAATTTATTAGGTATCTATTGTCTTGTAATTTAGGAGAAGTACTTACCATGTTTTTAGCTTCATTGTTTTACCTGGAAAATCCACTACTTCCAATACAAATATTATTTGTAAATTTAGTTACAGATGGACTCCCTGCTATTGCTCTTGGAGTTGATCCTGCTGATGGTGATATTATGCTTGAAAAGCCTAGAGAAAAGAATGAAAGTGTATTTTCAAGAGGGCTTACGGAAAAAATTGTTATCCGCGGGTGTCTCATTGGTGTATTAACAATATTATCATTTATTGCTGGCAAATATTATAATATGAGTATTGAGGCATGTAGGACATTGGCCCTTGGAACTCTAGTTTTATCTCAACTCATACATGTGTTTGAATGTAGATCAGAAAAATTATCTTTATTTGAAATCAACCCTTTTACAAATTTGTACCTAATTGGCGCAGTAGGAATATCTGTACTTATGTTGCTTAGCATAATTTATATTCCAGCATTACAGAGAGTTTTTCATACAATACCACTTAGCTTCGGACAATGGGCAATTATCTTATTTTTCTCGGGGATTATTTCCTTCATTAACAGTTTGTACTTATATCTAGTTCATAATCATTAATTGCGTTTGGTTTCAGTTGTTGTGCTGCTAAAAATAAAGCCATATGACAAAAAGTCATATAGCTTTATTTTTATTTAAACCTTTTATCTGCTCTTACTCTTTGAACTTTTGGAGTGGGAGTATCGCCCTTTGTTGGAACCAAGTCTCTTTTTGTAGTCATATTTCTAATATTTATAATTTGTATCTGCTCTCTGTGCTCTTTTCCTTTTTTACCCTTCATTCCTTGAATTATAACTGAATGTCCTTGAAGCA
>CAYXOL010000088.1:0-16473 GCA_964467165.1 uncultured Clostridium sp. | reverse complement strand
TAGTTCTAGGTAAGTATCTTCACTAGGAATTTCTCTGTTATATTTCCTAATCCATGATAAACTCTCATTTTTTGCTATAGTAAAAATCCATGATTTGAATTTTTTTATATCTTGCAGTGCACCGAACTTTTCATAAGCTTTCATTAAGGTCTGTTGAAGTATATCATCAGTTAAATTTTGATTTTTTATAATAGAGTATATAAATTTATATAAATCTTTATATACTATAGAAATCTGTTCCTCAAATTGTTTTTTTGTTTTGTTAGATTTAAGTATATCAATAAACTTCATTACTTTTCTCCTTAAGTTAATAATGTAATGGGGGGATTTTAAAAAAATCATTTCAAAAATACTAGCATGATAATAACCAATGATTTAAATAACAGCAAGATCTATACCCCTTTTTTCATTAAGTTCTCTTAATTTAAATTTCTCAGTTTTTTTTATGCATATTCACATATAAGTATTATTATTGGTTGTTAGGTATATTATAACATCAATGGTTATTTTAATAAACCAGCCAAAGTGAAAGTAACACAAGTGTAATTGAGTTACTTTCACTTTGGCTATATTGCTCATTTCTTAAAAATTTCATTTTGAATGTAATATAATGAGTTGATTTTTTACTTTGAATGTATTATAAATCGATAATGTTAAGAGGTCGCAGTCAAAGAGCTTGTGGTCCCAAAGGAAGATTTGGATAAGCTTACATTGCCCAGAAGTAAAACAATCTATTAAAGTACCGCTACATTCATCTTTCGATTTAGGCTTACTCATACCATTATTATGAATCCCAACATTTTACCGGGTATTTTGTTGCTAGTATTGTTTTTTTATTATATTCAAGTTTATATTAGCTTAGTTAAATTTAACAGAATGCTTAACAACCCTTATAAACATTAAGTCAATATTTTTGTGTGTGGTTGGATTAGTATGTTTCATAATAATCATAGATTTAGTTTGAAATTATAAATAAATACTTACTTACTTCAGTTCTATATTCGGTATACTACATCTTTATACTGCAGCTTCTTTTTATTTCACTTTTCCTTCTTTAAATTATTTTTTTTGGATTTTTTTAGTTAATTCTACTCATTAACTAAACTGAATTGATCTTCTCTGCCAATAAAAACTTATACTTTTCAATAATAGCAAGTTCGCAAAGAAGCCCTGGGTAGAAAAAATTTCCAGCCAGGGCTCTTTGTGAGCGATCCTATGGGCGAGGCTCACTTGTTAATGCTATAGTTATTCCGAGCACTATAAAAGATTCTCTATATTACTTACTCTCCATCGATTACATCAAAATCAATAAAAGCATCAGTAGTCATATAATTTTTACTTCGTATATAGCAATAAGTTAACTGGTATTTTTCTAGATGTTTATTTAATACGTATAACATTCTGTCCTTTCCACAAGAAAGCATCCTTAGGGCAATTGTGTACACATCTCACACAGCTATCACATAAGTCATGATTAATCAAAATTTTATTATCGACCATTGACAATGCATCCACTGGGCAACCTTTTATACAAATTTTACACTTAATACACTTATCATGATCTAAATTAAGCTGCTTACTTGTTTTAGTCCATATTTCACGACTTGCTGATATTTTTCTCATCCAATCAGAGAAAACAGGCACCCTTCCCCAACTACTATTGCCAGCTAACATATTTGATATAAACTTTTCGCTGGCTAATAAAGCTTTATTGTTTTTTTGATGCATTTCACTTTTATCTATATCTTTTATTCTAATACTGCTACTCATTTTAACTTCAAGTGCAGCGATGCAATTATAGCCTTTATCTTCAAGTGCTTTTCTGAGCGGTCCTACTACACCACCTGAAAAAGCTTCCATAGTATCAATCATAAATATTTTCTGATTATTAGTCTTTGGTAATCGATTAATAAAATCCCATACTAATGGAAATGTTGATTGAATGGCCACTGGAAATAGCAAACCAACATACTCATAATTTGACAATTCAACATTTTCAACATCTTCCATCCTTTTTATATCACAACTAAATAACTTTGTCTCAAAAGTATCTTTAACTTTAGTTGCAACTTTTAATGTATTTCCTGATCCAGAGAAATAATATAATATAACTGACTTCATAATCAACCTCCAAGGCTTCTATTTTAATAACTAAACTACTAATTCTAATATATTTAGTTTATATCATTTTTACAATGACGTATTGTAAAAAATCTGCATATTATTTTTCATTAATTTCCAACATATGAAGTAATGAGATTTCTTCTGATGAAGATAAGTCCGCTGGAATTTTATTGGTATACTTTCTGCAATTTTTAATAAAATGTGACTGATCATAAAATAATATTTGAGGGTCTAATTCTAAAATCGCATATTTAAAACGCAGTATATCTGCATAAGCTTTTGGTGTTAAACCTATGTGTTTTTTAAAATTTCTTTCTAAGGAACTAACAGAGTAGCAAAAATAATCTGCCATGGCCTTTATATCAACTAGACCTCTTTTAGCATCAAGATAATCCATCATATCTTCAAATAATTTAACATCAAATTTTGTATAAGGATAACTTTCAAAAAATAATTCTATTTGATCAAATATTTCTTCTATGTTTTCATATCTGTTTACTATCTCTATTATTGTTTTATGAAGACTTGCCATTGATTCAATTTGACTACAGTCAACGATTTCGCCTGTGTATATACCACTCACTTGATTAAAGAGTGAATATAAAGCTGAAGGATGAATAGCCAATCCAAGTTGTTTAACACTATCACCATATTTTATTTTTACAGCATGTTTTAACTGACCAACTAAAACCACATCAGGAACTTGTTCACTTTTTTGTTCTTCATCAATAAAATATGGATCCTTAAAATTATAAACAATATGAATGTGTCCTGACGGGACAATAATATCACTTTTTCTACTATCTTTTAAATTGCTCTCATCTACAAACCAGATAATATCTAATATTGAATTTATATCATCATTTGCTTTTCTTTGTTTAATCATAAATCCTCCACTTAATTTAAACTAATTACCCTAAATACATATTAACTCAAAAATAATAATTAACCAACAGTATTGATTCATTGCTGATTTTTTACAATCGCTATCTCCTTTAATTTGGTAAACTAAAACCAGAAGAGAGGTGATCCATATGAATACAATTTATTTAAGCTTAATCATTTTTCTAAATGTTACATTGTTAGCAATATTAGTACCTGGGGGACCAATTGAAAACAGGGATTTTTCTGCATTAAAAGGTGTTGTCTTTTGGGGTTTTAATGTGTTTCTTATAGCACTTGGATTGACATCGTTCTACACTATTTACGCTGGTTTAGCCGATAATCCAACTGCGATTTTGCTTACTAAATCCATTGCAATTAGCTATATTATTGTTTATTCAATGGATTTAATAGGCATCTTTCCAAAATCACCCACAAAAATGTCTAACACATTGATGCTATTTGAAATCATTAATTTATGTATAGCTGTCTATTTATTAATTTTTATTAGTGCGATAGCTCTTTTTTTAGTTTTTTTTGTAAATGTGGATATGGATTTTTCTTATATTTAAAAATGCTCACATTTAATAAACATCTCAAAAAATAAGATACTTATAGATTTGATCATTTGTTACTGGGAGGATATATTGAAAGTAGTAGGGTCTTTGAAAACTGGAAAAGTTAACCCAGCACAGCTTATTCCTATTTTTAAAAGTGAGCATAAAATTATAATGTTGGGGAGTGCATTTGGAGAAGTAGGTCGTATTTGTAAGACTCAACATTTGCTTTCATATATTGATATTGAAGATTATCAGCATTAGGATATGACCACATCAATATCATGGGTAAGTATTTATTTGAAATTTCAGGTATGGAAAGCTCGTAATAGATTTTTTAAAACTAGTCATATCGATGCTTTTAAGTGTATCTAAAACACTTAAAACAAATAGATGCTATACAATAACCATCAAAAGTATTTAGAAAATTAGAGCAGTATCCAGGTGAAATGATTTTTGTTACCAATCATATTGAATTAAGTTTTAAAGTATTTCAATACAAACTCCGAGTGGTAACCTTCATAAATAAAAGCCTAGACCTTGAAAGGCAGTTAAAAGAAAGTCTTTTAATCGCTACCCAAATATTGAATAAAAGAAAAGATGAAGAGAAAAAGAAACTAATAATTAAAATAGGTACTGAAATATTTAATATACCATTTAAAGATATTATTTATATTGAGACTATAAAAAATAGCCGTAAAGTGGTTCTTTATAGTACCAATACTATGGTTGAATTTTATAGCACGTTAAAAGAATTAATGAATTCATTAGATGATAGTTTTATTCAGATTCATAAAACAAGTATAGCGAATAAGAAATATATAAAAAGTGTATGTAAAAATTCTAATAATCCTTATGTAGAAATGACCACAGGAGAAATATGCCCTATTTCTAGAACAGGATTAAAAGAGGTGAGCAAGGCATGTGGATAATAAATATAGTTCTTTTATTTATTATGTTTTATATTCAGCTATATATTGGTTGTAAATTAAAAAAATATAAATTTACTATCAATTCTTATATGTGAAATCTAACAAGTAAATAAGTAGTTGTCAATAGAATTGTATTGAACGACATAAAAATTGTATTGAATGACATAGAATCATGTTGAAGTACTGAATAATACAATTATTTGGCTGTTCACTTAAAGGTTATATACATACGTTGATGTAGATGTTATTGTTTTGTTGGGATGCGCATCCTAATTATGGGGTAGTGCTCGCAAAAGGTGGTTATAAAGGCGCATATGTTTTAAAATATGGAAACAATAATATGTATCTATTTTGGCCTACCCCTACAATATAAAAATAAAATTAAGAATACAAGGCTAAAATAATGATTTGTATTCTTAGTTTTATAAACTATAATAAAATCATTTCAATAATAGAGGAGTAATATATGAATTTTAAATATAAATTTAAATATAAAAATGCTTTTAAATTTACATATTTTGTTATACAACAGATATCCGTAGGGTGCATATCTTGGATTATATTTCCTTATGATTTTTTCGATATTTCAATGCTTAAGTTTTTCTACTCTGCTATTTTAATAATTAGTGTTATGATTCCATGTGTATACATCAACGATCATCTATTAGGAAAAAGCAAGATGTGTAGATTTCTCCAATCAGCGATACCTATTATAGTATTTATAATCTTATATTTTAAAATTGGACAGCCGATTATTAAGATAACTAGATTAGTAGTTTGGTAAAACGGTATGTGTAGTGGGAGTCGGTGTATAGATAATAATGGAATAGAAAACAGCTATAAGTGTATAAAAATATGGTAGTAACCACCAAGGAGGGAGTTCTCGCAAAACGCATTAATTATAAATTAAAATATTATTATATTTATTCCATAAAGAGTGAATTTTATCCCATATTTAGGGTTAAAACCCACTCTTTGTTTTTTGAAAAAGAAATCACAAATATTATATAATAAATGATATAATTACTTTTTTTAAAATTATATACAAAAGAATAAAAGGGGTGCTACATATTTGGAGTAGTTATATGTTTAAATTCTAACATATTAATCATCTTAATCACTGGCAACCACTTCTTCCAATACTTACAAGTATGTTAGGGGTCTCGCCACATAGCCATCAAGCTAAGCAATTTTATGGCGCACCAAAAAAACCACGTATAATATAAGATCAAAGTATAGTCTATCAATATATTCATGAACTATCTCAGAAACCTTCATTTCACTGGCTTCAAGTTTTTTATTGCCAAAGTTATCATTTTAAACATTACAGCAGATCTTAAAAGTAGCAAAATAAGTTTCTCGTAAAGCTGACATTGAAACCGTTCTAGCTTAACTTGCTTTACAGGATGTATATGAAATATGGATTTCCACGTTTTAAAAATTATTTCTATTTGCCAACGCAACGCATAGAGCTCATAGACTTGCTTCACACTTAAAACCTCTTTTTCAGAGGAACAAAGAAACCCTCTTGCTACAAAATGTCAATAGATATTACTTAAACGGTATAAAAATTGCATTAAATAACATCTGAAAGTGATTTTATACCGTTTAATGCAAAATTATTACCGTTCGAGTAAAATGGGTAGTTTTTTTTACAGAACGTGATATGCTTTAAACGAATTGAGAACATTGCGAAAGACGCTTAGTTTATAAAATATAATGATTTTGCAATAAAATGCTATTATCAAAATAACATACAAAAATACTAAATATGAAGGAATTTCAGATGAAATTAAGAAAAAGGTTAATGTCACTAGGTTGCGTTTCAGCTATATTAGCTTCTGGTTGTGTTACTGCATTTGCAGCTAATAATGCAAATTTTATGGCGCAAATTATGCTTCGGCTGGAACTAAATTTGTTTCGTATTATTGGGGAACTGATTATGATTCAAGTCCTACGTCTTGGAGTGGTTCTGGAAGCTACACATATTGAATATTAGAACAAATACGTATATATAAAAATTTATATATACGTATTTGTATATACGGAAGGATTAGTATATTATGATTAAAGTTAGAAGAAAAAGAACATTATTAATTATTTTAGGTTTAATAGTTTTTATTTTAGGTGGACTTTCTATATTAAATAAAAGCAAAAACAGGATGAATGGAGGTGAAAACCATTTTAGTGGATATGGAATACAATTTAAAAAAGAAAACTACCCAATAACTATACCAATTTTATTTAATAATAAATTCCCTTTTGAGAATAATCCATTAATTGTCAGTATTGTTGCAGGTGCTGACAAGCATGCATCTGATCTGGCTAAATATTAATTATGAACAATGTTTAATTAATAACTCAGAAAAATACTTATTAATGAAAATTCAACACATTCTTTAGATTATTCCCATAGAATTACGTTAATTGTGAGGTGAAAATATGTTAGCTAGTATATTTAAAAATTACAGAAAAAATTTACTATCAGTAATATTTCTTGTCATCGGATATTTTATTGGTATTCTATCTTTGTCAATTGGTATTAGTGTTATTAAAAATGTACGTGATTATAGTTTAGATAGCACATCAGGAAATGTTAATAATATGATTATTGCAAATGTTAATTCTAGTAAAAAAGATAGTTTATCATATAATAATATGAATATTATCATGAATGAAATGTCTTCTACTTCGGAAGCTGAAATATTAAACTTTGGGAATGTCAAAATAAATGATAATAAAAACTTTTCATCATCTATTATTCCAATTATTAATACTATAAAAAGTGATTGGCACATACCTATAATATCTGGAAGATATTTTTCGAATTTAGAATGCAGTGGTAGCGATAAAGTTGTTATTATTGGGAAAGAACTTGAAAATAAAATTTTCCCAAGGGGTATTACTAAAAACTCTCAAATAAAAGTATATGGTGAAGAATATAAGGTTATAGGAATATCAGGAAGAAAAACTAGGGCAACTCAATGGGATAGTACAGTATACATTCCCTTTAATGCACTACCAAAAGTAATAAAGAATACTTTTAGCGAAAGAATGGTTGGAAATAGTACAAGAAATGACTATTATTCTATATCCTTAGTATTAAGAAAAAATCAAAACAGTAAGATAGATCTGAAAAACGTTATAAATAAGGTTTTTCAAAATCACAATGACTACGAAATTAGGTTTGACACTGTAGATAGTAGAGACAATAGTAGCATATTTAATAGCATATTTCTAACTATACTGATATCAGGAATGATTTTAATTGTAGTTGTTATTAATGTTGTTAATTTATCATTATTTTGGATATTTAATAGGAAAAATGAAATTTGTATAAAAAAAATTATAGGGGCAACTGATACAGAATTAATCATTTCTATTATTTTAGAAACAACAATTATAGCTGTTTTTTCATCAATGATGGCAATTATTGTCCATAGTTTAACATTCGAAATATACAATAGTTATTTTGTTACAAATGGTATTTCTATTGAAATATCTATATATAACTATATTATATCCTTTTGTGTTTCAATAATTTGTGGTTGTATTTCCTCCATTGCTCCAATTAAAGAAATACTAAAAATGGAACCAGCAGAGGCGCTGAAATCATAATAAGCACTTTTAGATAATAGTACATTTAAAAAAAGTTAATTAATGAGGTGAATATGTTTGAACACAATTATGATGATAATAAAATCGCATACAAAACAGAAAAATAAATCAATTTTAATATTAATACAATTATTTATAGCTTCATTTTGTATATGTATCGGCCTTGGGCTACTTGAACTTAATATTTCTCATATTACTCAAGTTAAATCTGTATTTTCACCTGATACGTTATGTATGAATATTGATATAGCTACTAAAGGAGAGGTTTTAAGTAAAGAGCAAAAAACAATGCTGGAAGAATTATATAAATACATAAAAAATGATAATAGAGTTTCTTCTGTTGGTTCATATGATACTGGATATATAAAATCAGATACATCTTATAGACGAGATGAACTATATAGTAATGTGAAGGTAATAGCAATAGATAATGATTTAATGAATCTCTTTAATAATTCGAAAAATATAGGAACTATTAAAGACTATAAAAATAAAAGTATACCTGTATTAGTAGGAAAAAAGGTTAAGACTATTCTTCCGATAGGTAGTAGTAAAATTATAAAACTTAATAGTGGGAATAAAGAATATCCAGTGACTGTAAAGGGTGTTATTAAAAAACACACATTTTCTTTAACAAGTGGATTTGGAAACATTGTAAGCGAATTTATAGAAGAGCCGGATGATACCATAATAGTTGTACTTTCTAAAGAGGAACCTTCTTTATTTAAAAATCAGTTACTGATTAACTTAAAAAATAATGTTGATGATGATTTTTTTAAGAAAGATTTAAATGAAGCACTTAATAAATACAATATGGCCGGTTCTATTCATAATATAAATGATGAACTTAATCTATATATAAATAGAAATAAAATTCCCATTATGGCGTGTATAGGCATTTCAATAATATTACTTATATTATCATCCTTTGGTTTGCTTGGAGTAATATTATCTTCAATTATTAGAAGAAAAATAGAGTTTGGAATAAGGTATTCTATAGGTGCTACTCCTAAAAATATCATGTGTTTAATTGTTGGTGAAGTTTTATTTTTGTTTTTGATAGGCAATTTTCTTGGGGTTATGGTTGCTTTTATTCTTTCATTGTTTACTCCTGGAATTAGTATTGGATTATTTACCATAGTTATATCAACATCAATCATGCTTATATTTTGTTTTTTATCTTCTGTAATTCCTGCAATAAAAATTATTAGAATGGAGCCTGTAAAATTAATTAACAAAGGAAGTGATTAAATAGTATGAGTATAATAGAGATAAAGAATTTAACTAAAGAATATGTTTATGATAAAACTATTACTTATGCATTAAAAGATATAAGTCTGTCTATAAATGAAGGGGAAATGATTGCAATAATGGGTCCATCTGGAGCGGGGAAAACAACTTTGTTAAATATCTTAGGATGCTTAGATAAGCAAAGTAAGGGAACTTACTTATTAGATGGGATAGATGTAAAAGGTCTTAACAAAAGAGAATTAGCACAAATAAGAAATGAAAAATTCGGATTTGTTTTTCAGCAATTTGCTTTAATTCCGGAATATACAGTGCTTGAAAATCTTGAGTTACCAATTTTATATGGTAATAATTTTAAAAAAATAAATTCCAAAATAAGAAAGAAAACCAGATTAGAAATTATAAAGAATGGTTTGAAAGATGTTGGATTAAGTGAACACTTATATAAAAATCCTAATCAATTATCAGGAGGACAACAACAAAGAGTAGCAATTGCAAGAGCGTTAATTACAAAGCCAAGTATTATATTTGCAGATGAGCCTACAGGAGCTTTAGATCAAAAAACCGGAACAGAAATTATGGAATTATTGAAAGAGGTTAATAAACAAGGAAAGACAATTATTATTGTAACACATGATTTAAAAGTTGCATCATACTGTGAAAGAATAGTAAATGTAATAGATGGTGAACTAACAGAATTAAAAAATATTAAATAAATTTTATTTGTTCTTTTGTCAACGAAAGTTTTTTGTGTAAGGCCTCTATAGTAACGGAGCTTTGCATAAAATCTAAAGAAGAGTATAGATTATGGAAAGAGCTTAAGAGCATAAGTTCTTTAACTGAGACGGAGATTGAAAAAACCATAAATAATGATAGCAGTAATTGCTAGAACTAATGGTCAGATTAAGGAGTTTAGCAATTACCTTGAAATAGCAAAAATACCTTATAAACTTATTACAAATCAAGATGGTTATTTTATTAAAATTGCACTTTTATTTTTACATATAAAGGTTTTTATATGAATTTGTAGAAATATAGTAGTGTAGGTGGGTTGGTATAAATCTAGGGCTTCATTACAAGGTCCATCTAAAATGCGGGATGAAGGAATAAGCAATTATATAAATGAAATATTTGATGAGAAAAGGAGCGGTAAATTATGAAAAAATTAAAGGTTTCTAAACGAACTATGATACTGATAACATTGCTCTCAATAGCAGTATTGTCAATTTTCGTTGTATCAAGAATAGTAACAGCTCCAAGTTTTAATTCAGCAAACATAAAATCATTGGACGATAAAAAAGTTATAGTTATGAAACTCGCAGCAGCAGCGGCAGCATCCTCAACAGCTTTATCGTTACTACCTGGAGATGTTGCAACGCCAATCGCTAATCAAATCGCAGAATTAAGTTCTTATTTCCTTGTTATATTGTGTGCGATTTTATTAGAAAAGATGTTGATTGCAGTAGTTGGTTATGTGTCATTTACTTTTATTATTCCTTTTGCTTGTATTTTAGGTGCTTGTTATTTATACAAAAGTGAGGTTGTATTAAAAAATCTTGCAATAAAACTAGCTATATTTGGAATTGTTATATTTATGGCGATTCCCGCAAGCATAAAAGTAAGTGACTTAATTTATTCTTCTTACCAAACATCAATAGAACAAACGGTTGAAACTGCAAAACAAAATAAAGAATATATAGAAGAAAAGAAAAAAGAATTTACCGAAGAAGACAAAAATTGGATTGGGAAAATTGGCGATTATGTATCTAATTTCACTTCTAAAATAGGAAATGGAATATCTGAAATAACTAAAAAGGGGGAAGATACACTTACTACATTCTTAGGTACAATTGCTGTTCTGATTATAACCTCTTGTGTTATTCCGCTAGTTGTAATATTAATTTTTGCTTGGCTTATTAAAATCTTATTCGGATTTGATATTAAAGGTGCACTTCCATCAAAACGCGAAAATAATACGCTAAGGATTAAATCTAATCAAAACAACGATTTAAACCTCTAACCTTGCAAATAACGCCGAGGCTTACTCGAAATGTATGGAAATAAGGAACAACAAAAATTGAAAATAATAATAATATACGAGCATTCCTGTTATGAATAAAGTTGAAAAGATAAAATTAGCGGATTAAGGTATGCAATAGTCATAAACTTTCTATGTATTTGACTATAGTAGTCATTGCGTCTACTACTATAAAAATAGGAATTGGAGCATACTTTACATTGATGACTATAAAACGGGATAAACAGATAGGAGAAATACATTGAGGAAATAGAAGGCTAAATAGTATCAGCAAAATCAGCCATTCATTGTAAATACCACGGATTAGTTTGTTTTTATATGTATGTAAAAATAAGCTAATCTTTTGATTGGAGTGTTTAATATGTGTAATAACGAAAGATTTTTACTAACAATTTTAGAAACTAGCGATGTTCATGGAGCCATACTGCCTATAAATTATTCGGATAATTCCTATGCAAACTGTGGTCTTGCAGCTTTATCTACAATAATTACTAAAGAAAGAGAAAAAAATAAGAATACCTTACTTATTGATAATGGAGATATGCTTCAGGGTACAGCCCTTACATATTTCCATGCTAAAATAAGAAATAATATGCCTAATCCAATGATTGAAGCTATGAATATTATGAGATATGATGTGGCTGTAATTGGCAATCATGAGTTTAATTACGGTAGAGCTTATTTAGATAATGCTATTGAAACTTCAAATTTCCCATGGCTATGCGCTAATATAACAAAAAAAACCACAGGGGAAAGTTTTACGAATAGACCGTACATTATTAAAACCTTTGATAATGGGTTAAAAGTAGGTATTTTAGGACTGACTACTAAGTATATTCCTAATTGGGAAAATCCAGAAACGATCCAAGGTTTAAATTTTAATGATGCAGTAGAGAGTGCAAACAATTGGCTTGAAATAATGAAAAATCATGAGGCTACGGACATAAATATAGTGGCTTATCATGGAGGGTTTGAAAGAAACTTAGAAACTGGTAATCCGTCGGAAACACTTACAGGGGAAAATCAGGGCTATGAGTTATGTATGAAAGTGAATAATATGGATGTGCTTTTAACAGGGCATCAACATAGAGTTATAGAAAATTTATCAGTAAATAGTGTTTTAGTTATGCAACCAGGTTGCAATGGTAATTCCATTGGTAAAGTATCCATTGATTTTGTTAAAAGCTCTGGCAAATGGACTATAGCTAATAAAACATCTTCAATCGTTGATGCAAATGCATCGGAGGTTGATAAAAGAATTTTGGATTCTATAAGTCCCATAGAAACAAAAGTACAAGCATGGCTTGATATTCCAATGGGTCATATTGAAGGCGATATGCGAATTAAAAATCCTTTAAAAATAAGACTCAAAGATAATGCCTATAGTGAGTTTATAAATAATATTCAGATGGATGCAGCAAAGGTTGATATATCTACTACAGCTATTTTTGATAATAACTGCAAGGGATTTCATCACAACGTTACCATGAGAGACATCATATCGAATTATAAATACCCTAACACACTAAAGGTAATTAGCTTAAAAGGCGCTGATATTAAAGCAGCTCTAGAAAAAACAGCAGAGTATTTCAGCATAATTAATGGCGAAATAGAGGTGTGCATGAACGGAATTTATCCTAAACTTCAACATTATAATTATGATATGTGGGAAGGAATTGAATATGTTATAAATATTTCAAAACCCATAAACTCTAGAATAACTAAAATTGAATATAAAAATCACCCTCTTAATTTGGAAGAGGACTATGCTGTGGTAATGAATAATTTTAGAGCCGGTGGCGGTGGTGATTATTTAATGTTTAAAGGGAAACCTATCCTCAAAGATATACCAATAGATATGGCTGAACTAATTGCAAATTGTTTTCTTGAAAGGAAAACCATCAAAGCAACAGTGAATGATAATTGGAAAGTTGTACAATTATAAGTAAAAGGATTAATCATAAAAAAGAACTCCATTAGTGGAGTTCTTATGGATTTAGTAATGGAAAATTAATTGGAAAGAAAGATGCTAAGGGAATAAGTTATCCCAGGTATGTTATTATCTTTAACATGTTGCAGCCAACCAGTTTCTAATATAGCCTCAGCTATGGTTACTGAGGGGAGGGTGTTGTATTTTTTAGGAAAGTATACTTAGTGTGATGCTTATAGGTTTGTAAAAATAGTATCTAGTGGTATAATATTCTTAAAAGTTGTGTCGGATTGGTAAAAAGGTTGAAGCAAAGTTTATTTATATAATTGGTATACGGGGAGTGATAAGTATGAAAAAGTCAAAGCCATTAGTAAAAGGAGATAAAGTTGCAGTTATAAGTATGTCCAGTGGTATGCTTGGTGAAGAATTTGCAAAACATGAACTAGATTTGGGACTAAAGAGAATAAGAGAATTTGGCTTAGTACCTGTTATAATGCCAAATGCATTAAGAGGAATAGAGTATTTGAAAAATCATCCAGAAGCCAGAGCCCAGGATTTAAAAGATGCTTTTTATGATACATCCATAAAAGGGATTATCTGTGCGATTGGAGGAGATGATACATATAGAACATTGCCATATTTATTAGATGATAATGAGTTTATTAAGTATGTTCATAATAATCCTAAATTATTTACAGGCTTTTCAGATACCACAATTAATCATTTGATGTTTTATAAACTTGGAATAGGTACTTTTTATGGGCCTAATTTCGTTTGTGATTTAGCTGAATTAGATAAAGAAATGTTGCCATATACAAGGAAAACATTTTTGAAGTATTTTGAAAATCATAAAGAAGATTGCATAGAATCAAGTAATGTATGGTATGAGGGACGTACAGATTTTTCTAGGGATGCAGTAGGAACAAGCAGCGTAGAACACTTGGAACAAAGAGGATATGAAGTTCTACAAGGAAAAGGGAAATTTAGTGGAAGACTTTTGGGTGGTTGTCTTGAAAGTTTATATGATATATTAACCAATACACGATATGACGATGAAAAAGCTATATGTGAGAAGTACGGGTTGTTTCCAACATTAAATGAATGGAAAAATAAAATATTGTTCATTGAAACTTGTGAAGAAAAACCAAAACCAGAAGTATTTGAAAAAGAATTAATTGCTTTAAAAGATACAGGCATATTTGATGTCATCAACGGAATTATTGTTGGAAAGCCTCAAGATGAACAATACTACGAGGAATATAAAGAAATTTATTATAAGATTATAGAAAATAAAGACTTACCAATTATGTATAATGTGAATTTTGGTCATGCACAGCCAAGATGTATCATTCCATATGGAATTGAGGCAGAGGTTGATTTAGATATAAAGGTTATTACGTTAAAGGAATCTATATTTAATTCGGAACACTAAAATATTATGCGTTGAAGATTAAGGATGTGCTAATATGAAAATCGAACATGTAGCAATATGGACTAAAGATATTGAAAAACTAAAGAAATTTTATGTAGATTATTTTGATGGCATTGCTGGGGATAAATATATTAATATAAAAAACAATTTCGAATCATATTTTATTAAATTTGAATCAGGTTCTAGACTTGAAATTATGCAGATGACGACAATTCCTCCAAATTTAAATGATGCTATTAATCAATATATTGGCTTAATTCACATTGCTTTTTCTGTAGGGGGTATCGAAAAGGTTAATGGACTTACTGAAACATTAAGAAAAGCAGGTTGCATGATAGTAAGTGAACCGCGTTATACTGGAGATGGTTACTATGAGAGTTGCATTTTGGACCACGATGGAAATCGAATAGAGATAACAGAATAAGTCTGATAATTCACGGTGGTTGCACAAATACCAAAGTGTAATTAACGGAAATGAGAAGCTGTATGAGATAAAATATGAGCTAAGTACTTGTAGGTGGATATTATTTAAGATTTAGATTTTAAATTAATACTAAAAACAACAAAACTGCACTTGGGGGGAACCTAGTGCAGTTTTGTATTTAATTAATTCACTATTTAAGAGGATTAATATTTAAATTATAGACCATTTTTGAGATTTTATTCAATGTGGTGGTTATATTTATATTAAGTTTTCCTATAGTTTGTTTTTTTACATTTGGGACAGGGAGGTAAAGCATCAGAATTATCATCATATATGAGTTCCCCACCAGCAACCAGCGTTTACTACACCTTGGGTAGAATCAGAACTGCAGAGAAATTCTTTTATTATAGTACGAAATATTATAAAATATGCCTATATTTTAATTATTATTACAAATTAATTATTAGCTGGGTGTCCAAATGTCGATAATAATCAGTAAAAAAACTATTTGTTCAAAAAGATAGATTCTTATGAGATAGGTGGGATAATAAGGAAGATTGAGGGGTGGGAGAAGTATTCTGGAAATAAGAGTGCAGCAATTCGCTTACCTATTTATGGGTTGCAAAGAGTATTTAGCAGAAGATAGGTATGGCAGTAATTGTTACAAGAATTATCTATAGAAGTATGTAAATTAGGTAGAATAGTAGATGTGTATACACCTAATATGCCTAATACGCGGGGAGGATTTTATGGAAACAAGAGACGTTAATTTTACTTAACTTAAGGCCTTTTGATGCTTAATTAACCATGGATAAATGCGAGGGATGCATATAGCTTTTATAAAATATATATAAGGCGGTGTATATCATGGAAAAATTAGTTGAAAAGGCAAAAACAAAAGAAGAAAGCGCCACAGAAGAAATATTAGAAAAATTCAAGTATCTAATATTTAAGGAGGCCACCAAATATCATATTCCAAGTTATAATTATGAAGATTTAGTGCAACACGGTTATCTTTCAGTTTTAAAAGCAATATCTATGTACAAGCTTCACCCAATAGATCGTGATATTTTAATGAGGTATTATGTAATGGATCAGTCCCTTGGGGAAATAGCCTGTGATAGTAATAAAACTTACCCTGAACTTATAAAGTTAAAAAGAAGAATATTAAAAAAACTAAGAACTCTAATGTAAATAAATTATTTTTAAAAAATCTGCACAAAACTTTAAAATGGCATATATATTCAATGAAAACAAAATGAAAGGAGTGATTAACATGGCAGTTAAA
>CAYXOL010000087.1:0-16996 GCA_964467165.1 uncultured Clostridium sp. | reverse complement strand
TTATAAACACAAGAACACATTTTGATTTATTTATAGATCCAGCAAGTTTTCTTAACGCTTGTGACATAAGTCTTGCTTGCAGTCCTATATGAGAGTCTCCCATTTCCCCTTCAATTTCGGCTTTAGGCACCAATGCGGCAACTGAATCCACAACAATAACATCTATAGCCCCTGAACGAACTAAGGCCTCAGTAATCTCTAAAGCCTGCTCACCGGTATCTGGTTGAGAAACTATTAAATCATCTATATTAATTCCTAGTGATTTGGCATAAATAGGATCTAGTGCATGTTCTACATCAATAAATGCAGCCGTGCCCCCTTCTTTCTGTGCTTCAGCAACTATATGCAATGCAACAGTAGTTTTACCTGAAGATTCTGGCCCAAAAATTTCAATCATTCTTCCTCTTGGCACACCACCTATACCAAGCCCTATGTCTAGGCCTAAACAACCAGTAGATATAGCATCTACGTTTAAAGTACTATGGTCTCCCAATTTCATTATAGAACCTTTGCCGAATTGTTTCTCTATTTGACCCATAGCTGCTTCTAGTGCTTTTAATTTTTCATTATTCATATATTTCCCCTTAGGGTTCACCATCCTTTTCATCGCGAACATTTGTTCTGTATTTAGTATACATCATTTAATTTACTTGGTCAACATACAAAATAAAAGCCCCCATTTTTTCCCATGCATTGGAATGTTTTTGAAATATTATAGTAGGAACCCTTTTATTACTATCATTGACAAATTATAATAAATTAATCACTTATCAATTCTAATTGTGTCTTTATTTTTAACAAAATAGTCAACTCCAGATATTATTGTAATAATCACTGCAGCAGCCATAAATATATCAGTTAATAGATTTAAAACTGGATGTACATAAGATAAATTTAACAAAGCTGTAATTATAGCAACTATTTGAATAACGGTTTTTATTTTCCCCCACCAACTAGCTGCAATTACTAATCCTTCTGATGCCGCTATTGTTCTAAGTCCGGAAACAGCAAATTCTCTGGCAATTATAATCATAGCTACCCAGCTAGGCACAATGTGAAGTTCCACCAGAGAAACAAGTGCAGCAGTTACTAAAAGTTTATCTGCTAATGGATCCATAAATTTACCGAAATTAGTTATTTGATTTCTGCTTCTAGCTATATATCCATCCAATTTGTCTGTAAGCGATGCTAATATGAAAATAAGGGTAGCTAGTTCTTTCCCATAAGGTATCCCTTGAACTGCCATAAATATTAGAAATATAGGAACTAGAAAAATCCGAAGCATAGTAAGTTTATTCGCAAGATTCATAGCACACCACTCCTATTAAATCATATTCCAAAGCTTTAGTAACCTTCACCTCAACAAATTGCCCCTTATTAAAAACCATATCAGATTCAAAGAAAATATTTCCATCAACTTCCGGCGCCATTTCATAAGTCCTACCAAAATACGTTTTATCATTAACCCCTTCTACTAAAACCTTATATGTTTTTCCTATTTTCTTGCTATTTAGTCCTTTTGATATACTTTGCTGTATTATCATCAATTCTGCTTCACGTTTTATTTTTACATCTTCTGAAATTTGATTTGTCATTTCAGCAGCAGCAGTACCTTCTTCCATGGAGTACTTAAACACTCCCAATTTATCGAATTTGGTATCTTTAACAAATTGTTTTAATTCTTCGAAATTTTCTTCTGTTTCACCTGGAAATCCAACAATAAGAGTAGTTCTAATGTTTACAAAAGGGATATTTTCCCTTATTTTATTTATATTTTCTGTTATAATATTCTTTCTTCCTTTTCTTCTCATTGATTTAAGAATATCATCACTTATATGTTGAATTGGTATATCTATATATTTGCATACTTTATCATTTATTGCTATTTCATTAATAATTTCATCCGTCATTTCTTCTGCGTAACAGTAAAGTACTCTAATCCATTCAATTCCACTTATTATAGAAATTTCTCTTATCAGTTTATGCAAGTTTTTTTCTCCATATAAATCAATACCATATCTAGTTGTATCTTGAGCAACTAAAATAATTTCTTTGCACCCATGCTGGCTTAATTCCCTAGCCTCTTGTATTATGTTTTCCATCTTCCTACTTCTATATTTACCTCTAATATTTGGTATTGCACAGTATGCACAAGCATTATCGCAGCCCTCTGATATTCTTAGAAAAGCTGTGTACATTCCTGTAGTTAAAACTCTTTGTCCTTCATTGATATTTTCATCGCTATAACTAGTATGTTGCACTTTGATTTTTTTAGAAAGTACCTCTTCTATACTACTTAGCAACTTACTATAATCATTGACACCAAGCATAATATCAAGTTCCGGCATAAGCTCAATTAGTTCAGCTCCATAACGCTGAGTAAGACACCCCGTTGCAATTAATACCGTACACTTATGTTTCTCTTTGTATTTTGACATTTCCAGAATAGTGTCTATAGATTCTTGTTTTGAAGATTCTATAAATCCACAAGTATTTACTAAAATTATATTTGCAAGTTTAGGATCATTTGTCATATCATATTTTTCACTTAAACTGCTTATTATAATCTCACTATCGATTCTATTTTTATCACAACCTAAATTAATAACTCCAACTTTTAACTTTTCCACCGGTTATCCTCCTTGTTTGTCTACCTGTTTAGATAACATTTATTAAATATTATCTCCCTTGCTTAATTTTATAATTGAATAACAGTTACTAACTATTATCTTCTCACATTTGTACACATAAATTATTGTAAATGTGATTTACAAATTAAACAAGAGTATTTTCAATTTTTCTTATATAAATTTATATTACTAATCATTTATCTCACTATGACTTAATAATATTTCTCTAGGTTTACTTCCATTTCTACCAGAAATAATTCCACGTTCCTCCATTTGATCTATTATTCTTGCTGCTCTATTATACCCTATTTTCAACTTACGTTGCAATAAGGAAGTAGATGCCTGATCATTTTCGATTATTATTTTTATTGCTTCATTTAGCAATTCATCAATATCATCAGTGGCATCCTTATCGCTTGAATTACTTTCTATTTCATCTATTATTTCCTTTTCATATATTAATTCTGTTTTTTGACTTTTTATAAAATTAACAACTCGTTCAACTTCTTCTTCTGATACAAAGGCGCCTTGAATTCTAACTGGTTTAGGCTCTCCAACAGGGTAAAAAAGCATATCACCTTTACCCAGTAATTTCTCGGCCCCAGCAGAATCTAAAATTGTTCTTGAATCTATTTGACTTGAAACTGCAAAGGATATCCTTGAAGGAATATTGGCCTTTATTACCCCAGTAATAACATCAACTGATGGCCTTTGAGTGGCAATTACTAAATGCATTCCCGCTGCTCTTGCCATTTGTGCAAGTCTTCCAATGTATTCTTCTACATCACTGGCACAAACCGTCATAAGGTCTGCTAACTCATCAATTATAATTACTATCCATGGTAATTTATTTTCTGCAAGGCCTTTACTCGCTAATTCATTATATCCTTCAATACTACGCACATTATTTTCTGCAAAAAGCTTGTACCTTCTTGTCATTTCATTTACAGCCCAATTTAAAGCTCCAGCAGATTTTTTGGGGTCTGTAACAACTGGGATTAATAAGTGTGGTATTCCATTATATATATTTAATTCAACTACCTTAGGGTCAATTAATAAAAGCTTAACCTCCTCTGGAGAATATTTATAAAGCAAACTTATTATTAATGAATTTATACAAACACTCTTACCAGATCCAGTAGCTCCTGCTACTAGTAAATGAGGCATTTTTGTTAAATCTGAAACAACACAATTACCTCCTATATCCTTTCCAAGGCTAAAGGATAAATTTTTATTTGCAGCTAAAAACTCATTGGATTCAATGACTTCCCGAAGATATACTGCACTTAACTCTTTGTTTGGCACTTCAATACCTACGGCTGCTTTCCCAGGTATAGGTGCTTCAATTCTTACACCAGAAGAAGCTAAATTCAATGCAATATCATCTGCCAGATTCACAATTTTACTTACTTTAACTCCAGCATTTGGTTGAAGTTCAAATCTTGTAACTGAAGGTCCTTTTGTAACTTGAATAACTTTTGCTTCAACTCCAAAGCTACTTAATGTCTCTTGTAGTTTACTTGCGCTACTAAGCAATTCTTTTTTATCATTTTTATTCATCTGAGAAGTAGTATTTTCATTTAGCAAATCTACACTTGGAAAATCGTATTTATAGTTTGACTTTTTATTTGAACTATTTAATTGAATTTCTTGTTCTAATTCTTGTTTAATAGAATTATCTATGCGATTACTTTTAGCTCCCCGTGGGTTATCAGATTTAATATTATTAACAGTTTCCTCTGTATTGACACCGTCTACATCTGAGGCAACTTCATTTGACCTTAGAAAATCAAATATTTTGATTTTATTATTAATTCCTTTTGCATCATCATTTTTTTCTTCATTTTGTACTATCAATTCTTCTTGATTATCACTGTGCTGCACATATAACACCTTATTATCATTCTTCTTAGACTTTTTAATCATAACTTTATCCTTTAGTTTAAAGCAAATGTCGTGCCATGATATTTTTAGTATTAAAGTTATACCTATAACATAAATACCAATAAAAATTATAAAGCTTCCCGCTACACCGAATAGTGTATGCAGGGGTACATCAATTGAATAACTAATAATCCCTCCATGAATCACATGCTCAGAGTTATATATTTTATTTATTCCCAGAAAAAATTCGCCTTTAGAATAATATTTATTAAATGATAACATTTGTATAAAAAGCAAAGTATTTATTATTAAAAGCATTATTCCATAAGACTTCTTACTGATATTTATCTTTCCCTTTTTAACAATATAGCTTATGCCAATAAATATTATCAAAAAAGGTGAAAGGTATGCACCCACTCCTAGTATTGCGAATAATAAATGGTTAATAAAGTTACCTATCATCCCTGATATAGAATCAGAACTTGAAAACATAGTAGAGAATATACTAAATAAAATTAATATGCCTATTGTTATTAAAATAATCCCAAAAATTTCACTATCAAAATCTATACTACTTGAAATTTTAGATTTACTCTTTTTTCTAGTCAAAGTATCACCCCCATTCTTAGTATTTCTACAAATTTTAAAAATCTCCTTTAACTTTATATAGCTTTATAAATGAATTTTAAACTATATCTATAAAAAACACAATTGATTCTCTAAGTCACACTAAAAAAACATAATAAAATAGATATAAATAGGCTCTTAACACCTATTTATATCTATTTTTAGGCTTTGTCTATCATTTCGTTTAATTTTGATAAGGCTTCACTAATGCCACCAACTTCATCTATTAATCCATTGTCAACTGCTTGTTTTCCGATGAGGATAGTACCCATATCATTTAGAAGTTCATCCGTTTGATGCATTAATCTATTTACGGTTTCCTTATCGATCTTGGAAGTTCTAATAATAAACTCAGTTATCCTTTCTTGCATCTTATTGAAGTATTCAAAAGTTTGAGATACCCCTATTATAAGTCCATTCATTCTTATGGGATGAATTATCATAGTTGCAGATGGGGAAATAAATGAATACGCAGCAGCTGTTGCTAGCGGAATACCTATTGAATGGCCCCCGCCTACAACTAGTGATACAGTTGGCTTGCTAACACTTCTAATCATCTCAGCAATTGCAAGTCCTGCTTCCACATCTCCTCCTACAGTATTCAAAACTATAAGAATACCTTTTACTTTTTCATCTCTTTCCATAGCAATTAGCTCAGGAATAACATGTTCATACTTAGTAGTTTTAGTTTGAGGAGATAACATCATGTGTCCTTCTATTTGACCAATAATAGACAAAATTTGAATTTTATCACTCTGAGTCGGAACATTAGTTACTCCAAGTTCTTTGATATTTTCAACCTGCTGATTTGAAGTTTCAACAATAATTTCACTTTTCTTATCTTCTTTATTTTTTTCATCTTTTGGCATTTTCATTCCTCCTAACACATCTTTATTTTGTGCATTAAGAGAAACTATATACATTTATTATCCTAATTTAAATTCCCTATGCAAAGCATTGATTGCTGCTTCAACATATCTCGCTTCTACAAGACACCATATAGTCATATGAGAATCTGCTGTTTGAAGAACTTCAATTTTTTCTCTAGTTAACGCCTTAAGTATTCTAGCCATGACACCCGGAATCCCTCTCATTTTTGAACCTATAATTGAAATCTTACTGCAATCTTTAACAAAAGAATAAGACATATTAGTATTTTTTATTAAATTCTCAAATTTTATAAAATCTTTTTCATCAATTGTAAATATTTTTTCTTTAGGAAAAACATTTATAAGATCTATACTTATAAAATTTTCAGCTAAAACATCAAAAAGATCATCATAACTAGAATCTATATTTTTGGTTATTTTTATTTGAACCCTATTATTCATATGTGTAATGCCTGTAATTATATTTTCATAATCCTCACTTCCAAGATTACTAATTACTGTTCCATCACAATCATTCATTGTGTTCTTTATTACTAATGGTATATTATATTTTCTAGATATTTCCACTGCTCTTGGGTGTATAACTTTCGCTCCTTGATCTGCAAATTGAAAAATTTCATCATAACTTATTTTCTTTATTAAAGTTGCTTCAGATACTATTCTTGGATCAGCTGTCATAATCCCATCTACATCTGTGTATATTTGAGTCTCTACTGCATTAAGTGCCGCACCGAGTATTGCAGCAGTAACATCACTTCCCCCTCTGCCTATGGTGGTAATATAGCCATTTTCATCCCTACCTTGAAATCCTGCTACCACAGGTATTTTTCCCTTTTGAAGTATGCTAAGTATTTCTTTTGTATCCACATTAAGTATTGCTGCATTGTTATAATTGCAATCTGTAATTATACCTGCTTGTCCCCCAGTTAAAGGCACTGCAGCAATACCTTTATTATTTAATTCATTACACATTATTACAGTACTTATAGTCTCTCCACAACTCATTAACAAATCTATTGCTAACGGATTTGCAATCTTAAAATTATCGTCAACCAAAGATAGCAAAGTGTCTGTAGCATAAGGGTCCCCTTTTCTTCCCATGGCAGATACTACTACCACGGGAAAATATCCTTGGTTCTTAGCGTTTATTACTTTACACACTACACGCCGCCTTTTATCTTCCGTTGACACAGATGTGCCTCCAAACTTTTGCACTAATATCTTCATTTATGTCCTCCCAAATTAAATCATAAGTTATATATGAGATTTTTTTAAAAATTCATTATCAACATCAATTATTATTGTTCTAGAGCCTATTTTTTTAACATATTCCCAAGGTATTTCAATGATATCATTACTCTTAAAAAAACTAAATTTAGAAGTGCCCTCATTAATGATTAAAAATTTCAACAGGCCATTCTCATCGATAACTACGTCATTACTACCTAAATTATTATACTTATCACCATCATTAATATTGATAATTTCATATCTTTCCATTTCACTATATAACTTTACATTATCCTCCAATTAAATATCCCCCTTAAAAATTCTCTAACGGTGCATGAAAATAAATAACAGCTACTCTTTAAATTTATTTTCATACCCCTAAGATACTATGGAATATATTGAGAATGTATGCTTAATTTTTATATTATTATAAATAAATTTACTTATCCATAGAAATAATATTACCTTTAAAGATTTTTTTAAGCAGGTCTTTTTCTTTACCTACATATGCAGAATTTATTATACCTTTTTTAAAAGTTTTTTCCATTACAGAGTTTACTCGTGTCATATCTATGTCGTTTATTTTCCTGAGTACATCCTCTGGTGTATTGATTCTATTTAAGAACATTACAGATTTCCCATTACTAAACATCCTACTACTTGTACTTTCAAGTCCTAAAATATAACTACCCTTTAACTGTTCTTTAGCCTTTAGTAATTTTTCATTATCAATTCCTGTTTTTGCAAACTTCCTTACCTCTTCGTTTATTGCCTCTATAGCGACTTCTGCATATAGTGGATTTAAACCTGCATAAATGCTTACAATTCCTGTATTTTTAAAGGATGACATATATGAATATATGGAATAGCAGAGCCCAAGTTCCTCACGAACCTTTTGAAATAATAGCGATGAGGCCCCTCCACCTAATATATTACTTAGTAATATTAGAGCATATGTATCCTCATTTCCAATCTCCACGCCAGGAATTCCTAGGCTTATATGAAGCTGTTCAATATCTTTTTTTCTAAAATAATGGTGATTTAATAAATCTGGACTACTATATTGGGTAATATTTTTATTTTTAGTATACCACTTTCCAAAATACATTTCTAAATTTTTTTCAATATTTCCCATATCAAATTTACCTGAAATGGATATAACAGAGTTTTCAGGTATATAGTAGGAATCAATATAATCTAACAACATTTCTCTATTGAAAGTTTTCACAGTATCCATAACACCTAAAATAGGCAAGGATATAGAATCTTTATGCCAAATTGCTTTCGTATGTAAATCTGTTAACACATCTTCCGGTGAATCTTCACTCATGTTTATTTCTTCAAAAATTACACCTTTTTCTTTTTCAATTTCATCTTCTGAAAAATTGCTATTAAAAAGCATATCTGATAGAATATCCAATGATAATTCTAAATGAGTATCTAGAGCCTTTATATAGAAACACGTAGCTTCCTTACCTGTAAAAGCGTTTATTTGACCACCCACATCTTCAATCGCTTCGGCTATTTGTTTAGCATTCCTATTAGATGTTCCTTTAAAAAGCATATGTTCAATAAAATGTGATATCCCACTATTACTTTCATTTTCATTTCTAGAACCATTTTCTATCCATAATCCTACGCTTACAGAATTTACATATTCAATGGATTCAACTACAACTCTTAAGCCATTATTTAATTTAAACAAATTATACATATGTTACTCTCCTTAATGAGCTTTTCTATTTAATATGTGCATATTAAATTAATATTATTTAAAAAAAATAAAAAGGCATATAAGCCCTTCTATTATTCAGTCTCTTTTTTTTCATTTTCGCTATCTTTAATAGCATCTCTTCTTGAAAGATTTACTCTTCCTTGATTATCTATTTCCATTACTTTAACTAATATTTCATCACCAACGGAAACAATATCTTCTACCTTGTTTACCCTAGCAAAATCAAGTTTAGATATATGAACTAATCCTTCTTTATTAGGAAGTATTTCAACAAATGCTCCAAAAGCAGCAATTTTTGTTACTTTTCCTAAATATATTTCGCCTACTTTAACAGATTTAGTTAAATCTTCAATGATTTTTACTGCTCTATTTGCACTCTCTCCATCGTTAGACATAATTACAATTTTTCCATCGTCATTAGTATCTATTTTTACTCCGGTTTCTGCTATAATTTTCTTTATAGTTACTCCGCCTTTTCCTATTACGTCTCTAATCTTATCAGGTTCTATATTTAATATATACATTCTAGGAGCATATTTTGACAATTCACTTCTTGGTGCGTCTATACATTCATTCATTTTTTCTAATATATGAAGCCTTGCTTTTTTCGCATCTATAATTGCTGTTTTAATGCAATATTTAGATAAGCCATGAAGCTTTGTATCAACTTGTATAGCGGTAATACCGTTAACAGTTCCTGCTACTTTAAAGTCCATATCACCAAAGAAATCCTCTATACCTTGAATATCCGTAAGTATTTTTTCTTTAGATAAATCAGCGTTTGTTATAAGTCCCATTGCTATTCCCGCTGCCGGTCTCTTAATTGGTACACCTGCATCAAGTAATGCTAAAATACTTGCACTTACACTAGCTTGAGATGTTGAACCATTAGAACTCAATACTTCTGATACCACACGAATAGCATATGGAAATTCATCTATAGATGGTAAAAGTGGTTCTACTGCTTTTTCTGCTAGTGCTCCGTGACCAATTTCACGCCTTCCAGGGCCACGCATTGGCTTAACTTCTCCTACGCTGTAAGCTGGAAAATTATAATGATGCATATATCTTTTAGTATCTTCGTCACCTATTCCATCTAACATCTGAGCTTCTTTTAATGCTCCAAGTGTTGCAACTCCTAGCACTTGAGTAAGCCCTCTTGTAAATAAACCAGTTCCATGAGTTCTTGGAAGTACTCCTACCTCACAACTTATTGGTCTAACTTGATCAAAAGCTCTTCCATCCGGTCTTCTATCTTCATTTAGCATCATATTTCTAACTATTTCCTTTTGGATGCCATATGCTACTTCACCTATATCTGATTTTTTATCTGGATATTTCTCATTAAATTCAAGGGTTATTTTTTGTTTTATTTCATCTACCATTGCATTTCTCTCATCTTTATCCATTATGTACATTGCTGTCTTAAACATATCAAATGAGAAATCTCTAACCTCACTTTGGAGAGTTTCATCTATTTTACTTATTACAGGGATGATTTTTTCTTTTCCAAATTTAGCTACCGCTTCTTCTTGGAAAGCTACAATTTTTTTACATGCTTCAAAAGCAAAATCAATTGCATTTATCATTACATCTTCTGGTATTTCATTTCCGCTTGCTTCTATCATTGTTACATTGTCTTTTGTTGCGCAAACTGTAAGATTCATAGAACTAGCGCTTCTCTCTTCTACAGTAGGACTCAATATGAATTTGTCGTCAACAAGGCCAACTGAAACAGTTGCAACAGCATCTGTAAAAGGTATACTTGATATGCATAATGCCATTGATGCTGCGTTCATAGCAAGTATTTCAGGTGAATTATCTTGTTCAACTGATAATACAGTACATACAATTTGCACATCATTTTTATAGCCTTTAGGGAAAAGTGGTCTAAGCGGTCTATCTATACCTCTTGCTGTTAAAATCGCCCTTTCTGAAGGTCTTGCTTCTCTTTTTATGAAACCTCCAGGGATTTTACCAACAGCATAAAGCCTTTCTTCATATTCTACACTTAGAGGAAAGAAATCAATACCTTCCTTTGGTTTTTCTGATGCATTTACATTAACCATAACTACTGTTTCGCCATAGCTCATAAATATTGCACAATTTGACAGCATTCCAACCCTACCATATTCAACTTTAAGAGTTCTACCTGCAACAGTAGTTTCTATAACATGAATCATATATTTGCCTCCCTTAAATTTTTACTAATATTATTTACTAAAATACACGTTTTCAATCTAATTTATATTTATTTACTAATAACTAAAATAATAGAGCGGCTAAGCCGCTCTTAATTACTTTCTTAGTCCAAGTTCTGCAAGAATTGCACGATATCTTTCAATATCTTGGTTCTTTAAGTAACCTAACATACCTTTTCTTTGTCCAACCATCATTAATAGACCTCTTCTTGAATGGTGATCTTTTTTATGAATTTTTAAGTGTTCAGTTAACTCTAAAATTCTTTCAGTAAGTAGCGCGATTTGCACTTCTGGAGAACCAGTATCTCCTTCATGTCTCGCATGTTTTACCATTATTTCTTGTTTTCTAGCCTTTTGCATTTTACAACACCTCCGAATATAATCCCCATATTCCAAGTACACCGTTGGTGATTCGGTGAACTTAGCATAAGGTTCAAATCAATTATAACAAACTAAAATTAAATTGTAAATTAATTTTTACATCTTAATGTGTTTTTTTCTATTATTTTTGTTTAAAAGCATATTCTTTATCCTTTATAAGCTGTTTTCTTAGTTCTTCAAGGGTATTAAATTTTACCTCATCTCTCATTCTTTTTATAAAGTAAATCTTAACTTTTTCCCCATAGATCTGCTTGTTAAAATTTAGAATATATGTTTCCACTGATAGTTTCCCACCATGTACAGTAGGATTATATCCTATATTAGTTATAGCTTTATAAATATTATTACCGTATTCAGCCATTGTATAGTATACCCCGCCCTTAGGAATAACATATTGCTTATTATAATCTAGATTTACAGTTGGAAATCCAATAGTTCTTCCTAATTCTTTTCCCTTAATGACTTCGCCAGTAATAGAATAGGGTCTTCCCAAAAGTTCATTTGCTCTAATTATATTACCCTCAGTTATGAGGTGCCGAATGCTAGAACTGCTTACAATTTCATTGTTATTGCTAACTGCGTCACAAATATATAACTTATATCCTAGTTCTTCACTATATTTTTCAAGCATTTCTACATCGCCTAAATTTTTAAATCCAAATCTATAATTAAATCCAACAACTATTCCCTTTGCATTGTAAAAATTAACCATATTTTTTATAAACTCTTCTGGCTTTATCTTCATAAAAACTTTATCAAAAGTAACTAAATTAACAATATCTATCCCTGTATTCTCTAATAATTTTATTTTTGTGTCATTCTCCATTATTAGCTTCGGAGATATTTCTTTGTTTATAACAGAAAGGGGGTGATTTATAAATGTACAAATCATACTTTTAGCATTATTCTGTTTTGATAGTTGCACAGTTTTATTTATAAGAGATATATGACCTAAATGTAATCCATCAAAACTTCCCAGTGCAATATACGTTGGATATTTAAGTTTAGTTTTAAAATTATCTTTTATAATTTCCATTTTAATATGCTCCTATATAAATGATTTTATTAGCCTAACACCCTCATTACTTTTTTCTGCAATTCCAACAAAATCATTGTCATTATTATAGATACTATATACCCTGTCACATTCAAACATGCGAGCTAAGGCCTTATCTTTTACTACAACTCCATTTAATAAAAACTTAACAAATCTATCTTCAATGGTAATTTTAGTATTGCTTTGAAAAATACTTTCAATAGGCGTAATATGTTCATTTATATTTTCTTCATTTAAATCCACGATATTTATAGCATCTTCAATGTGAAATTGCCCTGTAGCAGTTCTTTGCAGGTTCCACATCATACCACCACAGTTTAGTAATTCACCAATATCATAACATAGACTTCTTATGTATGTACCCTTAGAGCATTTAACCCTAAACTTTACATAAGGTATTTCAATAGAGCTAATTTCTATATCATAAATTGTTATAGCTCTAGCTTCTCTCTCTATTTCTATCCCAGCCCTTGCTAATTCATAAAGTTTTTTCCCATTAACCTTTAGTGCCGAGTACATAGGAGGAACTTGTTTTATTTCCCCTATAAATGAGTTAATTGCTTGTGTAATTTCAAAGTCGCTTGCATTAACTTCACTTTCACTTAAAATCTTACCTTCTCTGTCATAAGTATCTGTTGTAATTCCAAGCTTTAACTGGGTTTCATAAATTTTAAAGTCACCCATTATATAGTCAATAGCCTTTGTTGCTTTCCCTATACAAACAGGTAAAACCCCGCTAGCCTCAGGATCTAGAGTGCCAGCGTGGCCTACTTTTTTTATATGACTGATTTTTTTTATTATACGAACCACATCGAAGGATGTCATTCCTGTTGGTTTAAAAACATTTATTATACCATTCATATTATCAACTCTTTTTCTAGTATTTCCATTAATTTCGCTTTAGTATCATCAAAATTCCCCTCTGTGAAAAAACCTGCAGCCCTAATGTGACCGCCACCGTTAAATACTTCAGCAACTTTACTAACATCTACTAAAGATTTAGATCTTAAACTTACTTTAACTCCATTTTCAGCATCTTTTATAAGAATCGTAACTTCAACAGTATCAATGGAGGCACCAAAGTTAATAACATCTGATGTATCTTCGGAAACTTTCTCATATTTTTTAAGCATCTCTTTAGATAAATGCATAATACACACTTTAAAGTCAAGTTCTGCAGTCATGCTATTAATAACTTCTCCATAAAATTTTATTTTATCAAATTTCTTATTTTCAAAAATCAATCTATGTATGTTACTGAAGTCTATACCAGTATTGATAAGTTCTCCTGCTATCCTATGAGTTAATGCTGTGGTACTTGAATGCCTAAAGGAACCTGTGTCTGTAAGTAGTGAAGTATATAAGCAGGTACTTATTTCTTTGTCCATTTCAACATGGAGAAGTCTAAGCACTTCGAACACAATTTCGGAAGTTGCGGAAGCGCTTATATCAACAAAATTTAAATCTCCATATAAATCATTAGATACATGGTGATCTATATTAATTAATTCAAAATTCTTTTTTTCTTTAACTAAATTTGCATTAATTCTTTTAAAATCACCACAATCCAATACTATAACACACTCTGTGCCTTCTAACGGCTGACTAATTTCACCGTTAATTTCATTTGAGCAAGGTAAAAATTGAAAAGCTTCAGGTACAATTTCCTTTGAAATAATATGAACTTCCTTATTTAATTTACGAAGCCCTATAAGTAAAGCTAGTGCACTACCTAAGGAATCACCATCTGGTGAAGTATGAAAAGTTATAGCAATTTTTTTAAACAGCTTTATTTTTTCAGTAATTTCACTAATCTTCATTGCTATCTTCGTCATTGCTTTCTTCTTCATCAATATCTTCATCTTCTATGTCATCTACATTATTTTCTTCATCATTTTTTTCTTTTACCTTTATTTGATGAAAAATACCTTCTAAATGTATTGCACGTTCTATAGTTTCATCTACCTCTATTATAACTTGAGGAACATGTCTTAACTTAACATGAGCCCCTATTTCTTTTCTCATAAGTCCAGTTGAACTTTTAAGTGCCTCAATGGTTTCTTTTTTAGAAGCTTCGCTACCAAATATACTAACATAAATCTTTGTATAGCTTAGGTCTTTTGTAGTATCAACTTTTGTTACACTTACCATAGCACTTTTTCTTGGATCCTTTATTTTGTTTTGAATTGTATTGCTTACTTCTTTTTTGATTTCTTCATTTATTCTACCATTTCTATAATTAACCATACAACCCACTACTCCTTCTGATTATAATTTAGGTTTTACTTCTTCCATTATAAATGCTTCAATAATGTCGCCTTCTTTAATATCATTGAATTTTTCTACACTTAATCCACATTCATATCCAGCAGCAACCTCTTTTGCATCATCTTTAAATCTCTTAAGTGAAGCTAGTGTTGATTCAGTTATTACTATTCCATTTCTAAGAACACGTACGCTACTATTTCTTGTAATCTTACCAGTTAATACATAAGACCCAGCTATTGTTCCTACATTTGAAACTTTGTATATTTGTCTTATTTCAACTCTACCCAAAACAACTTCTTTGTATACAGGATCCAGCATTCCTAACATGGCAGCTTTTATATCATCAAGAGCATCGTAAATTATTCTATACGTTTTAATTTCTACCTTTTCTCTTTCGCCAATTACTGCAGCATTATTATCCGGTCTTACATTAAACCCAATAATTATTGCATTTGAAGCAGCTGCAAGTATAACATCTGTTTCTGTAATAGCTCCAACTCCAGAATGTATAACTCTTACTTTAACATTATCAGTAGATAATTTTTCAAGAGATTGACGCACAGCCTCTACAGATCCTTGAACATCAGCTTTTACAATAACGCCTAGTTCCTTAACTGATCCTTCTTGTATTTGACTATATAGATTTTCCATGGAAACCCTATTACTAGTTTCAAAATGTTCTTCTCTTGATTTTGCTTTTCTAGTCTCAGCCATATTTCTTGCAGTTTTTTCATCTTTAACTACATTAAATCTGTCTCCAGCCTCTGGAACATCTGATAATCCAAGTATTTCTACTGGAATAGAAGGTCCTGCAGTTTTTATCTTTTTACCCTTATCATCAAACATTGCTCTTATTCTTCCATAAGTTGTACCAACTATTATAGAATCACCAGTACTTAGTGTACCATTTTGTACAAGAAGTGTAGCAAGTGGGCCTCTACCTTTATCAAGTTTTGCTTCAATTACTGTTCCTTTTGCACTTCTGTCTGGATTTGCTTTTAATTCTAACATTTCTGCTGTAATAAGTACCATTTCAAGAAGTGTATCTATTCCCTCTTTAGTATGAGCTGATACTGGAACACAAATTGTATCTCCACCCCAATCCTCAGCAACCAAACCATATTCTGTCAATTCCTGTTTAACTTTATCAATATTAGCTCCCGGTCTATCTATCTTGTTTATAGCTACTATCATTGGAACCTTAGCCGCCTTACAGTGATTTATAGCTTCTTTAGTTTGTGGCATAATGCCATCATCTGCAGCTACAACAAGTATAACGATATCTGTTATTTGAGCACCTCTAGCCCTCATTGCTGTGAAAGCTTCATGACCAGGTGTATCTAAAAATGTAATTTTTTCTCCATTAATATTAACAGTATAGGCACCAATATGTTGCGTAATTCCACCTGCTTCTGTTTCGGTTACCTTAGCTTTTCTAATACAATCAAGTAATGATGTCTTGCCATGATCAACGTGACCCATAACTGTTACAACCGCTGGTTTTTTAGCTATTGCTAAATCAGCTTCAATTTCTTCCACTTCTGAAACTTCATCAAGTTTGCCTTCCTCTACGTCTTTCAGAACTGCAAGTGCGCCATATTTTTCAATTACTTTTTCAGCTGTAGCAAAATCAATTTCTTGGTTCATTCCAGCCATAACTCCTATGAAAATAAGTTGTTTTATTACTTCAACATAAGGTCTCTTTAGCGTGTCAGCTAAATCTTTAACTGTAATTGAAGCTTCAATTACCACAACTTCATCATCTATTGCTTCAACACCATTGTTACCATTTCCCAGTTCATCTCTGCCTTTTCTACCTCTTTTTCTAATTACAACCTTATTAGCATCTTCGTTAGCTATATTTTCATAGTGTTCTACTGTTTCATTTTTTGCATCTTTAAGTCCTGAATTTTCGTCACTGTAAAGTTCCTTTATTAACTCAGCATCCTCTTCCTCAATTACACTCATATGATTCTTGGCTTTTATACTAAACTCCTCGAATAGTACATTAATTAATTCTTTACTTGACACTTCTAATTCTTTTGCTAATTCATATATTCTGACTTTTGCCAAATCATTCACCCCCGAAATTT
>CAYXOL010000086.1:0-17496 GCA_964467165.1 uncultured Clostridium sp. | reverse complement strand
CAACAGGTTATTAAAATTGTTAATGATGAGTTAACTAATTTAATGGGTAATTCAGAAAGTAAATTAGAGTTTTCTATAAATGGATTAACAGTTATAATGCTTGTAGGTCTTCAAGGTGCTGGTAAAACTACAATGGGTGGCAAACTCGCTCTTTCATTAAAGAGGAAAAACAAAAAACCTCTACTAGTTGCTTGTGATGTATATAGGCCAGCTGCTATCAAACAATTACAGGTGGTAGGAAAACAAATTGATGTTCCGGTATTTACTATGGGAGACAAGATTAGCCCTGTGGATATAGCAAAAGAAGCATTGGTTTATGCTAAGGAAAATGGTAATAATGTAATTATAATCGATACAGCAGGAAGACTTCATATAGATGAAAACTTAATGGAAGAACTTCAAAATATAAAATCTAGTGTAGAACCAAGTGAAATAATGCTTGTGGTAGATGCGATGACAGGACAAGATGCAGTTAATGTAGCAGATAGTTTTAATTCGCAGTTAGATATAAGTGGAGTCATTTTGACTAAACTAGATGGAGATACTAGAGGCGGAGCAGCATTGTCTATTAAAGCAATGACTGGAAAACCTATAAAATTTGTTGGTATGGGTGAGAAAATGAGTGACCTTGAAGTTTTCTACCCAGATAGAATGGCTTCAAGAATACTTGGTATGGGTGATGTGCTTTCATTAATTGAAAAAGCACAAGAGTCTTTTGATGAAAATGAAGCAAAAGAACTTGGAAATAGAATGCTTTCTCAAGAATTTAATTTAGATGATTTTTTAGCATCAATGCAACAAATAAAAAAACTTGGACCATTGAATAAAATAATTGAAATGATGCCAGGTGCTAATAAAAAAGAATTACAGGGAGTAGACTTGTCTCAAAGTGAAAAAGAAATGGGAAAAGTTGAGGCTATAATAAAATCAATGACTACTCAAGAAAGAAAACATCCAAGTTTAGTCAGTGGTTCTTCTTCTAGGAAAAAAAGAATTGCTAACGGATCAGGTACTTTGGTGCAGCAAGTAAATAAGCTTTTAAAAGATTTTGAGATGATGAAGAAATTCATGAAGCAAGCAAAAGGATTCCAAAAACCAGGTAAAAAAGGGATGTTTGGTAAAATGCCTTTTTAATAAAAAATTATAGAAACAATTAAAAATACATTTAAGGAGGTGATATACATGGCAGTTAAAATAAGATTAAAAAGAATGGGTGCTAAACATGCTCCATTTTATAGAGTAGTTGTTGCAGATTCAAGAGCGCCTAGAGATGGAAGATTTATCGAAGAAATAGGATACTACAACCCAACAACAGAACCAACAACTATTAAAATTGATGTTGAAAAAGCAGCTAGTTGGATTAAGAATGGTGCACAACCTTCTGATACGGTTAAGAGACTTCTTAAAAAAATAGCAGTCAACTAGAAAAGTTTGTAAGTAATGAATGGAGGAGTTTTCCATGAAACAGTTACTTGAAGTATTGGCAAAGGCTTTAGTTGATAAACCCGAAATGGTAGTAGTAAATGAAGTAGCCCATGAGCATACTGTAGTTCTTGAATTATCTGTAGCCCATGAGGATATGGGAAAAGTTATAGGCAAACAGGGTAGGATAGCTAAAGCTATTAGAACTGTTGTAAAAGCAGCTGCTGTTAAAGAAAACAAAAAAGTAGTTGTTGAAATAAAGTAAGAGTTAGGTTCTGCCTAACTCTTATTTTAATTAAATATTGGGGTTTATCTACGAGGCGTATTTAAATAAATTTTAAGTTTAAATTATACTTATTCATATAAGATATATTGGAAGGAGGGTTTTAAATGAAAGATTTCATGAGTGTGGGGCAGATTGGTAAAACACATGGATTAAAAGGCGAAGTTAAAGTTTTCTCATTAACAGATTCACTAGAAAGATTTAAAGAATTGAAAAGTGTATACATTGATGGGGAAATTAGAAAAATTGAAGGTTGTAAGCTTCAAGCAGAGAATGCAATATTAAAAATTGAAGGCATAGACAGCATAGAACAAGCTGAAATGTATAGAAACAAGTATTTGATGGTTAGTCGCGAAAATGCAATCAAATTACCAAAAGATAGCTACTATGTAGCAGATCTTATAGATTGCAGTGTTTTTGACACCAGCGGAGAAGAGCTAGGAAAAGTATATGATGTTCTTCATACACCAGGTAATGATGTGTATTGGGTTAAGGGAAATGGAAATAAAGAAGTGCTTATTCCAGTACTTAAGGATATTGTGGTTAGTGTAGATGTTGATAAGCGCCAGATAATAATTAAACCAGTGAATGAATGGCAAGAATGAAAATAGATATATTAACTTTATTTCCTGAAATGTTTGAAATTTTTAATCATAGTATTATTGGAAGAGCCATTGAAAAAAAAATATTGGATATTTCACCCCGTAATATCAGAGACTATTCTTTAAATAAACACAAAAAAGTAGACGATTATCCCTATGGTGGTGGAGCGGGTATGGTAATGTTGGCTCAACCGCTAGTTGATTGTATTAAGGATGTTAAATTACATAACGGCGGAAAAGTAATATTTTTAGGTCCAAGAGGAAATACTTTTACCCAAGAAATTGCAAAAGAGCTATGTGAGGAAAGTGAATTGATATTTATATGTGGTCACTACGAAGGTATTGATGAGAGAGTCTATGAATATATAGATATGGAGCTTTCACTGGGTGATTATGTTTTAACAGGTGGAGAAATGGCCTGTATTCCTATAGTGGATAGTATTTGCAGGTTAATTCCAGGGGTGTTGTCTAGTAGTGAGAGCTACACAGAAGAGTCTTTTTATGATGGAGTATTAGAATACCCTCAATACACAAGGCCTGAATGTTTTGAGGGCAACATGGTTCCGCAGGTATTGACCTCGGGACATCATGAAAACGTACGAAAGTGGAGAAGACTCCAATCACTTTTAATAACTAAAGAAAAAAGACCAGATATGTTTCAAAAACTTCAATTAACTAAGGAAGATAAAAAGCTATTGAGTAAGGAATTAGAAAAAAAATAAAAATACCTTGCATAAGAGCATAAAATATATTTTTATGTTGATATATATATATATATATGATAAAATATAGCTTGTGCTAGTACGGGCGGTCCTCTGTCTTGTTATAATGAGTATGAACGTCACAATAAAATTTTAGGAGGGAATGCACATGTTAGATATTATAAGAGCAATAGAAGCGGAACAAATTAGAACTGACTTACCAAACTTTAGTGTAGGTGATACTGTTAAAGTTCACATTAAGATTAAAGAGGGAACTAAGGAAAGAGTTCAAGTATTCGAAGGAACCGTTCTTAAGAGACAAAACGGCGGTTTAAGAGAAACATTTACAGTAAGAAGAGTTGCATCTGGTGTTGGTGTTGAAAAAACATTCCCAGTTAATGCTCCAGTTATTGAGAAAATTGAAATCGTAAGACTTGGTAAAGTTAGAAGAGCTAAACTATTCTACTTAAGAGATAGAGTTGGTAAGGCTGCAAAAGTTAAAGAAAGAATGAGATAAAATTGGGGGCTGCAGAGTCCCTTTTTATTTTTAGGTTACTTTAAGAAGGAAAAGCCTATAGAAGGCTTTATCCATTAAATAGTATTGAAAGGATTCGATAATATGAGCATGACCATAAATTGGTTTCCAGGGCATATGGCGAAAACTAGAAGACAAATTCAAGAGAGTTTGAAACTTGTTGACGCTGTAATAGAAATTAGAGATGCGAGAATAGTTAAATCAAGTGCAAATCCACAAATAGATGAGATTTGCAAAGATAAGCCTAGAGTTATTTTATTAAACAAATGCGATTTAGCTGAAGATAAGGTAACTAAAGAATGGATAGAAAAACTAACAACGGATAATGTAAAGCCACTGGCTGTGAATTGTATTACTGGTCAAGGGTTAAAAATGATAAAGATTACTCTTGATGAATTATTGAAAGAAAAGCACGATAGGCAGAAAAGAAAAGGGTTAGTGAATATTGTTACTAGAGTTATGGTAGTTGGTATACCTAATGTTGGTAAATCTTCTTTTATAAACAAACTAGGGAAAAATAACATTACTAAAACGGGAGATAGACCAGGAGTTACTAAAAGCAAGCAATGGGTAAAAACTAGCCTAGGAATAGAGCTAATGGATACGCCAGGTGTATTATGGCCTAGATTTGAAGACGAGACAGTTGGACTTAATTTGGCATTTACAGGTGCGGTAAAAGATGAAGTCATAGACATAGAGGAATTAGCACTTAGATTAGTAGAAAGGCTTCAAATTAATAATGCTGAGCGATTAATGGAAAGATATAAACTAACAGAAATTATGGAGAATCCTTTAGATAACCTAGATAATATAGCTAAAAAAAGAGGATCTGTAATATCTAGGGGTAATATTGACTATAATAGAGTGGCAGTTATGCTTTTAGATGAATTTAGAGGTGGAAAATTAGGTCCTATATCTCTAGAAAGAGTAGAATAAGTTTAAACATTATATAATAATGTTTAAACTTATTAAATATACAACTTTCTGTTTAAAAGTAGATTGCAATAAACGATTATAATCTACTAAGGAAATAACGGAAGGTTGTATTTTTTTACAAAATTAATCAAGTATTAAGGAGAAAATGCTATGGAGTTTAATATTGATTTTTCAAACATGAGCTATAGTGAAATATCTAATTATGTTTTAAAGAATGAAAACGATATCAAAAATATTGATAAGGAAAGTATAATGAAATTGCTTCTTAGAGATTCTAGGAAAACTGTTCAAAAACTAGGTAACAAAATGTATAAAATCGCTGAGTTAAAAGAAAAAGAAATTCAGAGAGTAAAAAAAATGTATGAATTTGATAGAAGCTTTGGAAATTATAAATATATAGCTGGGGTTGATGAAGTGGGAAGAGGACCTTTGGCTGGACCAATAGTAGCAGCGGTTGTAATACTAGATTTAAAGGCAAATGAGGACAAAGATTTAATCCTTAGGGCAAACGATTCTAAAAAAATATCAATAGCTTGCAGAAAAGAACTGTCTTATATTATTAAAGAAAAAGCCCTAGCCTATAAAATTATTGGTATGGACAATAATTTAATTGATGAAAAGGGTGTTGGCTTTTGCAATAATCAAGTATTTTTAGATTGTTGCAATGAGATTTCTATTAAGCCAGATTTAGTTTTATCTGATGGATACAAAATAAAAAACTATACGGATTTAAATGAGTTTGTAATAAAAGGAGACACTAAAAGTATAAATATAGCTTGTGCTTCTATAATTGCAAAAGTATATAGAGATGAATTGATGTTGAAATATCATGAAAAGTACCCGAATTATGGATTTGACAGAAATGTTGGGTACGGTACTGAGGAACATGTGATTGCAATAAAAAAATATGGAATTACCCCCATACATAGAAAAAGTTTTTTGAAGAATATTTTAAAAAATGACAATAATAATTAACAAAAAGATAACAAATACACTTTGATTATAAAAGTGCATTTGTTTTTTTGATTAAAACCCTAATTGAAATGCATCTTGGATATGATTAACAGAAAAATCATTATTGTCATGACTTAATATGACTTCTATCACATCAAATCTAAAATTAGAGTTAATAATATTTTTTCTTAAAATATATACTTGTGCTGTTTTATAGATTTTTTGCTGCTTTGATAATGTGACTGATTCAGCTGGAGTTCCAAAATTTGCTACATATCTAGTTTTTACCTCTACAAAACAAATATAACCGCTATATTCTGCTATTAGGTCTATTTCACCACATTTACATGAAAAATTTTTGTCTAAAATTTTATATCCTGAATTTTTCAGATGAGTTTGTGCTACACATTCTCCAAGTGCACCAATATCTTTATTGTAAGCTTTCAATTAAAAACATCCCTTCCAAATTTTCTTAAATTTTTATATTATTAATATTAAAATAAAAAAATATAAAAATCAATAGGATGTTAAAAAAAATATTGTTTTGATTACAGTTAAATTTATACTATAATTTTAGATATTTCACTGCATATAGACTGAAATTTTACCTGTAGCTCAATACTTATTTCATAATTCATTTTTATAGACTGTACCTCAATTCCAATAAAATAACCTTTAACATCAATATTATAAATGTTAATCAAATCTAATAAATTTAAAGAATGAGTTTGTTTTTCGTATTTATAATCTTTTTTTATACAAGGTAAAGGCTTTGTTGTTACTGTTCCAGCTGCATTTCCAAAACATGTGGAATCAATAATATAAAATTCATCTTCACAATTTAATTTAGACAAACAATAGTCAACATCTGTTTCACCAATAATTACTTCTATATTATTATCAGTAAATACCTTTAATAAGTTTTCTGAGACTAATAATGCAATTTTATCATCCATCATCAATCTATTACCCAGGGCTATAACTTTTTTACTCATAATTATTTTTACGATTAGATTTTTTGCGGTTTACTTTATCAATAACATATTTACTTAAGGCATCTATCCCTTCATTCTTTGTGCAGGAGGTCTCAAAAACTTCAATATGAGGATTAACACTTTTAATATCAACATAAAATTCAGCTTTACTAAAATTAGTGTAAGGTATTAAATCTGTTTTATTTAAAATCACTGCACTACTTTTTTCAAACATTAAGGGATATTTTAAAGGCTTATCATTGCCTTCTGTAACACTAAGAACACAAAGTTTTATATCTTCTCCTACCTCAAATTCTGCAGGGCATACTAAGTTACCTACATTTTCAATTATTATAAGGTCTAGTTTTCTTAAATCAAAATTAAGTAATGCCCTATTAATCATATTCCCATCTAAATGGCAAGCTCCTGCAGTGTTAATTTGAACTACGGGAACATCTTGTGCTTCAATTCTTTCAGCATCTTTTGAAGTATAAATGTCACCTTCTATTACTGCTAGATTTAAATGAGGTTTAAGCTTTTGGATTAACTTTTCAAGGATAGAAGTTTTACCAGAGCCAGGAGCACTCATTAAGTTAATAACAAAGGTATTTAAAGAATCAAACTGATTTTTATTTTCTAATGCTATTTCGTCGTTAGTATTTAACATATCCACGAATACTTTTATTTCACTCATAATATTAATCTCCTTCAATTGAATCTATATACATTTCATAACCATTTATAATTTTAAATGATGGGTTTTGGCAACTGGGGCATAGCTTATGATAATGATCTATTTTATACTTAATAAGGCAACACTCACAAAAGGCCATAGCCTTTATTTTATCAATACAAAGCTCAGAGCCGAAAGCCAAAGTATCTTTAGTACATATCTCAAAAGCAAAATTCAGTGAATCATACATAACGCCGCAGAGTTCTCCTATTTTAAGGGTTACCTTTTTTATGGTTTTTAAATTATTCTCATTAGCTTTTTCTAAAACTATCTTCATAGTATTTTCCATTATTGACAGCTCGTGCATAACTTATATTATCTCCATATAAAAAGGTTTATTATGCTCTGTAACTACATGGGTTGCACAAGATACACAAGGGTCGAAGGAACGTACTATACGTCCAATTTCAACAGGGTTTTTTATATCTTCTATATGCGTACCAATTAGTGCATTTTCTAAGGCTCCTGGCTTAGAGTCTTCATCTATAGGAGAAAGGTTCCAGGCAGAAGGGGTTATTATATCGTAGTTTTCTATAACACTATTTTCTATTGAAACAAAGTGAGCTAAAGCACCACGGGTGGCATCTACAGCGCCTATTCCCTTTGCAGTTTTAGGTACCATATATTGCTCCTGGGAAGTATTGATAGGAAGTATAGAATCTAAAAGTTTAAGCATGGTCTCACTAATTATTTTTGCATCTAGTACACGAGTAATTAATCTATCCATAGTAGATATTTTATTTTCATAATTACCGGACAAAATCATTCGAGCTATAGGACCTACCTGAACAACTTCACCTTCATATCTTGGCGCTTTTATAAAGGTATAGGCATTAGGTTTATTTAAATCTACGTTTCCATCACTATACCAAGATGAATACACACTTTCTGATATTTTAGTCATATCTAGATTTGATTTTACCCCATTAATAGATGCTGCAGGACTTACATATACTAAGTTTTTATCTTGAAAATCACTAAATAGACCAAAAGTTAAAAGGTTATCAGTTCCTTTGCCAATTTTAAAATATTCATTGTAATATTTTGAAATAATATATATAGCGTTAGTCATGTCTTTGGAGATAAACTCATATACGTCCAAAAGCATGGATTTAAGTCTTATAACTGTAGATGCAGTAATATTTGCAGTAGTGCCACCAACGAAGACACCATGAGTATGAGGTGCTTTACCACCTAAGATAGCTAACATATCGTGAGTTATACGGCTAAATTTAAGTGCGTTAACATAATCTTCCCTAAGTTTTGCTGTATTTTTAGAGTCGATTCTAAAGCCTGAGTTTAATGAGGTTTCAGATGGATTTAGATTTACAAAATCAGGGAAAACATAAAGACAAATTTGTCTTATGGCATTTTGCAAAAGGTCACAACCGTGCATAAAATTTCTAACTTTAACGTCATTTTCTTTTGGCGTTATTTTTAGTGCATCTTCCAGTGCAAGACTAGCCACAATAGCATGGGAAGTAGAGCAAATACCACATATTCTTTCTGTAAAATATATACTGTCAAGAGGAGGGCGAGATTTTAACATAGCTTCAAAACCTCTAAAAAGCACACCGCTACTTTTTGAATTCGTTATTATATTTTTTTCAATAGTAACTTCGATGCTTAAATGGCCACTTATTCTTGTTATGGGATCTATAATTATTTTAACTGACAATGTGCATTCACCTCACAAAAATTAATATTTAACAAAAGGTTCGGTTCCATCAGGAAAATTTTCACTAGCGCAACCAATGCAGGGAGTATTCGCTTCAACAGGCCAGCTATGATTTGAATTCCATTTGCCAAGGGGACAATAAGCTTTTGTAATAGGACCTCTGCAACCTAACTTAAACATACATTCCGGGTCCCCTAGTTTTTTAGCGAAAATATTATTATCAAAATATGACCGCCGTTGACAATTAGTGTGATTTGTATCCTTGAAAAACATTAGTGGTCTTCCTTTTTCATCTAATTCAACAGTATTATATAAAACTAAACTTGCTATTGTTCCCATAAGCCAAAGTGGATTAACAGGACAACCAGGAACATTTATAGTTTTTTTACCTAGATACGTTTCCAGGCTTGTGGACTTAGAGGGGTTAGGATTAGCTGCAGAAATACCTCCAAATGCGGCACAGGTTCCTATAGAAATAATATGCTTTGCAGTAGGGGCCGCTAAAGAAATGGCCTCTGCGGCAGATATGGGTTTCCCGTTATATGAAGCAACTATGGTATAAGCACCGTCATTGATACTAGATACGGCGCCCTCTACTCCAAGAATAAAGTCTGTATCTAAAGTGTCTAAAAACTCTTCGAAAGCGCTTGATCCTTCAGGAAACATTATAGAGGGACAAAATCTTAAATTAACCATTTCTTTCAGAAAATAAAGCATATCTGGCTCAAAGGTATTTAGAAAAGATATTATATCTCCTGAACATCCAGTGGCTTCAAGCCATATAAAGTTTATTTTATTATCTCCATTTTCATGAACTTTTTTTAAAGCTTCATTTATGATTGCTCTAATGCACAAATTTTTCGGTGTATTTTTCATAAAAGCCTCCAATGATTAAATATAGTACGCATAAATATTAATCTAAAAATATATATATTAAATGTATATGATAAAAATATTAATTTATTATAGATAAATAAAAGAACTAAGGTGGGAGATGGTATTATATGAGAAGATATCTTATAAAAGTGAAAGGAATAGTGCAAGGAGTTGGCTTTAGACCTTTTATATATAAATTAGCTTTAGAATTTGAATTAAGTGGATTCATTAATAATAATTCTGAAGGTGTATATATTGATGTTGAGGGTGCTTACGAAAATATTAGAGAGTTTATTCGTGATATATCAATAAAATTACCACCTTTAGCTAAAATACATGAAATAGATATAGTCCAGAAAAAGGTAGTAAATTACTCCGCTTTTACAATTAAAAGTAGTAGTGAAGCTAAAAAAAAATTTACACTAATATCACCAGATGTGGCGGTTTGTTCTAAGTGTATTGAAGATATACGAAATGTTAAGAGTGAAAAATACAAATATGCCTTTACCAATTGTACAAATTGTGGGCCCAGATTTTCAATAATAAAAACCCTTCCTTATGATAGGAAAAACACTACTATGAGTGTATTTAATATGTGTAGTAAGTGCGAAAATGAGTATTTAAATATTAGGTATAGAAGATTTCATGCAGAGCCTAATTCTTGCATTAACTGTGGTCCTGAAATATTTATAACAAACAATTTAGGCGAAAAAATTTATTCGGATAGTGTTATTGAAGTTGCGGTAGAAAAAATTTTACAGGGAAATATTTTATGTATTAAAGGCATAGGTGGATTTCATTTATCCTGTGATGCATTTAATTATGATGTGATTAAAAAATTACGAGATAGAAAACAAAGACCAAATCAACCTTTTGCAGTAATGATGAAAAATATAGATATAGTTAAAAAATATTGTCATGTAAATAAAAAAGAAGAAGATATACTCACGGGAAATAAAAAGCCTATAGTTATTTTAAATAAAAACAATATGCAGGACAATAATAGACCATTATCAGATATCATAGCTCCTCTTCAAAACACATTGGGGGTTATGCTTCCCTGCAGTCCACTTCAGGAACTTTTATTTGAAAAAGGGTTAGAAGTTTTAATAATGACCAGTGGAAATGCTCATGGATTGACATTAGAGTACAAAAACGTACAAGCAATTGCTAATCTATCAAATGTGACAGATTATTTTTTAATGAATAACAGGGACATACATATTGCTGTAGATGATTCCATTGTAAAAGTTATAGAAAATGAGGAATATATGTTAAGAAGAGCTAGGGGATATGTACCAGAACCTATAATGCGAAACGTAAACCACTCTATTTTAGCATGTGGATCTAATATGAAAAACACCTTTTGTATATCAAAAAAAAATTATTTGTTTTTAAGCCAACACAACGGAGATTTAAGTACAATAGAAAATTATAAGCGTTATGTTGAAAATATAGAACATTTTAAAAGTATATTTAAATTTTCCCCTGAATATGTAGCTTGTGATCTCCACCCAGATTATTATACAAATATTTATTTAGAAGAGCAAAATATAAAAGTAATTAGAATACAACATCACCATGCTCATATTGCAAGTTGTATGGCTGAGAATAATATTAGAAATAAAGTAATAGGCATGGCTTTTGATGGAACTGGGTTTGGGATAGATGAGAAAATTTGGGGAGGAGAGTTTTTAATATGTGATTTATTAGGGTTTGAAAGGTTTGCTCATTTAGAATATGTGAAAATGCCTGGGGGAGAAAAAGCCATAAAAGAACCACTGCGAATGGCTATGGCTTATATTTTTAAAGCTTATGAAAATGGTGTTTATAGTGAAGAAGAAGCCTTAAACATAGGTAGTGAACTATATGGTGAAAAGGCTGAAGTAATTTGGAATATAATGAAATCTAATTTAAACTCCCCAGAGACTTCTAGTATGGGAAGGTTTTTTGATGGGATTTCAAGCCTAATAGGAGTTAGAGATTATATAACTTATGAAGCAGAGGCGGCTATTGAACTGGAAAATAAAATTTATTCGTTGCAAGATTTAGAAATTGAATGTTCGTTTTATTCCTATGAAATAGTAAAGAAAGATAAGTGCTATCATATAAGTTTTTCTAAAGCAGTAAAAGAAATACTTAGAGATAGATTTTCAAAAGTAGATGTAAGTATAATAAGCCTAAAATTTCATAATACAATATGTCAGTTTACTTTTGATATATGTAAACTCATAAGAGAAAAATATAAGATTAATGAGGTTGCTTTAAGTGGGGGCGTATTTCAAAATAAATACCTATTAACTAAAATAAAAAACATACTTTGCAGTGAGCATTTTAAAGTATACACGCAAAAAATGGTTCCTGCTAATGATGGCGGACTTGCTTTAGGACAATTAGTCATTGCAAGTGAATTAATAGAGGAATCTTTAAAAAAACAATAAAATTTTAAAAGGAGGTAACTATGTGCGTTGCAGTGCCAGGAGAGATTGTTAAAATAAATGATTTTTTAGCTACTATAAGAGTAGGAAATATTTATAAGGATATCTATATTCATTTAGTACCGGAAGTTAAAATAGGGCAATATGTGTTAGTTCATGCAGGCTGTGCTATTGATATAATTGATGAAGATGAAGCTTTCAGAATTTTAAAGCTTTTAGAGGAGTTATATATATGAAATTTGTAAATGAATTTAGAAATGAAGTCTTTGCAAAAAAAATAATTCAGCAAATCTCACAGATATCTTTAGAAAATATAAACATTATGGAAGTATGTGGAACACATACTATGGCACTATTTAAATATGGTATACCAGAGCTTCTTCCAAAGGGAGTTCGTATTATTTCCGGGCCAGGATGTCCGGTATGTGTTACCTCAGCGGACTATATAGAAAGTGCAATTGAAATATCACATATTAAAGATATAATTATCTTAAGTTTTGGAGATATGCTAAAAGTCACTTCACATAAAAATGGTTCACTTTTAGATAGGAAAAGCCAAGGCGGGGATATTAGAATGATTTATTCTCCAATGGATGCAATAAAAATAGCAGTAGATAATCCAAGCAAAAAAGTGGTTTTCTTATCTGTAGGATTTGAACCTACTACATCAATTATAGCAGTGGCGGTTATAGAAGCTCATAAGCAAAATATCAATAATTTATTTTTTTTAACATCAAATAAAATCACTACTGCAGCACTAAAAGAACTATTTAAAGATAAGGAAACCAATATTCAAGGCTTTTTATTACCAGGGCATGTAAGTACCATAATAGGAGAGAAGTCCTATGATTTTTTACAAGAGGATTTTAAAATACCGTCAGTTATAGCTGGATTTGAATTAATAGACTTACTTCAAGGCATAAATGCTCTTTTAATCTTAATTCAGAAAAACAAAGCTTTGGTTATAAATGAATATAAAAGAGCTGTCAAAAGGGAAGGAAATATAATTGCATTAAATTATATAAATGAAGTTTTTAAAGTTACAGACTGTAACTGGAGAGGAATTGGAATAATTCCCAGTAGTGGGTTTGTATTAAAGGAAAAGTATGAAAAATTTGATGCATTAAAGCATTTTAATATAGAGGAAAGTACTTATGAAGAAAAAACTGGTTGTATTTGTGGAGAAATTTTAAAGGGCAGAAAAACACCTTCAGACTGTAAACTATTCGGGAGTATTTGTACAGAAGAAAACCCAATAGGACCATGTATGGTTTCATCTGAGGGAACTTGCGCTGCTCATTTTAAATATAGTGTAGGTTGATTTTTATTTTTAGCTTTAACTAATAACTATTTCAATAAGCGAAGGGTAGGAGAGAGCTTTGGAAAAAACAGTTAATTTGAATCATGGTAGTGGTGGTAGAGCAACAAATGAGTTAATTAGAGACTTATTCTTAAAAGAATTTGATAATGATATTTTAAATGGATTAAATGATTCAGCGATTTTAAATATAGGTAGTAAAAAGTTAGCATTTACAACAGATTCCTTTGTGGTAAAACCACTGTTTTTTAGGGGAGGAGATATTGGTAAGCTTGCAGTTTGTGGAACTATAAATGATTTGGCAGTTTCAGGAGCGAGTCCACTCTATTTAAGTTGTTCCTTTATTATAGAAGAGGGGTTTTCCATGGAAATGTTGGAGCAAATAGTAAAATCCATGGCAATTACGGCAAGAGAAGCAGGAGTTAAAATAGTTACGGGAGATACTAAAGTTGTGGACAAAGGCGCTGCTGATGGGATTTTTATAAATACCTCTGGCATAGGAGAAGTATATAATAATGTTAACATAAAATCCTCTAATGCTAAGGTGGGGGACAAAGTAATAATAAATGGCACACTAGGGGACCACGGAACTAGTATAATGTGTGAACGGAATAACTTGAATTTCAACGGTGAATTACAAAGTGATTGCGCAGCGTTAAACTCTTTAGTTGAAAGTGTAATAAGTATGTGCCCAAGTATTCATGTTATGAGGGATGCAACAAGAGGGGGAATAGCCGCGGTACTTAATGAAATTGCAGAGATGAGTAAGGTGTCTATTATATTAGAGGAGACTTCAATTGTGGTAAAAGAAGAAGTACAGGGAGTTTGTGAAATGTTAGGACTGGATCCATTATACATACCAAATGAAGGTAAGGTTTGTTTTATTGTTCCTGAGGAGTATGCTGAAGGTGTTCTAAGTAAAATGATGAGGCATCCACTGGGAATAAATGCATCTATAATAGGCAAAGTAGTAGATGATAAACCATATAAGGTTTATATGAAAACTATAGTTGGTGGAACAAGAATAGTAAGTATGCCTTTAGCTAATCAATTCCCTAGAATATGTTAAAATATAACATTTGGTTATGTATTATAATAAAGTTTAAATTGGCGAAAAATAGTAAGTCCTTACGTGACTTACTATTTTTATTGCTTAATAAATAGGGGTGAAGGGTATTGTAACAATAGTTGAAAAATTAATAAAATGTTAACATATATATAAAGATTTCTTAATTTACATACCAATACTATAACATTAAAATAAATTTAATTTATTTTAATGTTAAGTTTACTGAATGTTATTTTGTCAATAATTATGTAATAAGAAATAAGAAAGATAAGGTGATGATATTGGCAATACAAATTATGTCTGCTGCATTTACAGGAATAAAAGGGGTTATAGTTTCAGTAGAAATTGATATTACAAGAGGACTGCCTGCACTAAACATTGTTGGGCTAGCAGATATTTCTGTTAAAGAATCAAGGGAGCGAGTACGCTCTGCAATATTAAATTCGGGTTTTGAATTTCCAGCACATAGAATAACTATAAATTTAGCACCAGCGGATTTGAGAAAAGAAGGATCTCTATTTGATTTACCAATAGCTATAGGTATCTTACTTGCAACAAATCAAATCGTAGTCAATGATATTAATGATTATCTTTTTATCGGTGAATTATCGCTATCAGGTGAACTTAGGGAAATAAGAGGAGCATTGCCGGTGGTCATGGAGGGTAGAGAAAACAATATTGAAAAGTTTATTGTTCCTATGAATAATGCGAAAGAGTGTAGTCTTGTTAAAACTGCAAAGATATTCCCGCTGGAAAATTTAAATCAAGTGGTGGAGTTCTTAAATTATAAAGACTTAATGCCTTATAATCAGAGCAAGGATGTAGAGATATTAATCAATGAAGAGCTGGACTATGAGGATGTTATGGGACAAGAGAGTTCTAAACGTGCCATTGAAGTAGCAGCTGCGGGTGGTCATAATTTACTTATGTATGGACCGCCAGGTTCTGGGAAATCAATGATGGCTAAGAGAATTCCTACTATATTACCTACTTTAAGTCAGGAGGAATCACTAGAAGTCACTAAAATTTATAGTGTTTCTGGAAAACTTGAGGGTAAGGGGGGGATCATTCTTCAAAGACCATTTAGAAATCCACATCATACTATATCACGAATTGCTTTTGTTGGTGGTGGGAATAAAATAATACCAGGAGAAATTTCTTTAGCACATAAGGGTGTGTTATTTTTAGATGAAATACTAGAGTTTAAAAAGAATGTGTTAGAAATATTAAGGCAGCCACTGGAGGAGAGAAAAATCAGTATTTCCAGGTATAACGCATCAGTTGAATATCCATCAAATTTTATGTTTGTAAGTGCTTTAAATCCATGCCCTTGTGGATATTATGGATCTTATGAAAAGCAGTGTACCTGCAGTGATTATGAAAGGAGAAAGTATTTAAGTAAACTAAGTGGGCCATTAATTGACCGTATTGATATTTTTACAGCAGTAAATCTGCTGCCCTACAATAAAATTGCTAGTGCAGCAAATAGTGAAAAATCTGGAGATATAAAAACAAGAGTAGAAGTAGCAAGAAAAATTCAAGAAAAGAGATTTAGCAAAGATGCAATAAATTGTAATGCTGAGATGAGTCAAAAGCTAATTAAAAAGTACTGTCATTTAGATAAAGGAGTTAGTGAAATTATGGAACTTATGTATGATAAATTCAATCTAAGTTCAAGGGCGTATTCTCGAATACTTAAGGTAGCCAGGACTATTGCAGATTTAGATGGTAGTGAAAATATTTTAGATATACATATTATTGAAGCTATGCAGTATAGAAAATTTATAGATGAGAGGATAATTTAATGAAGGGAGGTGCAGTGCTATAATGAATGATTATGATGTATGGTTTTCGCTAGTCAAGGTATCACCTAAAATCAAGCTAAAATTAATAAACGATTTCCATGACACAGAAAAAATATGGTATTATAGTGTACATGACAAAAAAGTAGAATATTTTAATAAAAACTTAATGAATTTACTAAATAATGCTTGGGATAAAAGCAAAATTGCTAATATAAAAAGAAATTTAGAAATTAACGAAATAAAAACAGTTAACTATCAACAAGATGAGTATCCTATAAAATTAAAAAATTATGAGGATGCGCCATTTATACTATTTTATAAAGGAAACATAATGCCCTTAAATGAGGGATATAATATTTCTATAGTGGGATCGAGGAAATATTCAAACTATGGCAAGGATGTTACTAAAATCATTTGTAGAGATTTATGTGCTAATAATATAAATGTCATTAGTGGAATGGCTAGGGGAATTGACACTTTTTCTCATGAGAGTTGTCTAAGGAATGATGGCTATACTTGTGCAGTTTTGGGATCGGGTCTGGATATAGTGTATCCTAAAGAGAACTACAAGATTTTCAATGAAATAGTTCGAAAGGGATGTGTTATTTCTGAATTTGTGCCTGGCACACCACCATATGCTTATAATTTTCCATTGAGGAATAGAATAATAAGCGCGTTAAGTGATATTATTATAGTAATTGAGGCTGGAGATAAGAGTGGGTCCTTAATAACAGCAAATTTAGCTCTTGAGCAAGGTAAGGATGTTATGGCTGTGCCAGGGTCTATATTTTCAGCGGAAAGCAAAGGAACTAATAAATTAATTAAAGATGGAGCATTCCCTTTAACCTGCTCTAATGATATATTTAATTTAGTTGGAATTGAAATGAAAAACCAAAAGGATAAGATAGAGAGCTGCAGTAAGAATGGAATTCATAGTGGACTTTATGGTATTATAAATGATAGTCCACTACATATTAACGACATTATTAAAATAACTAACATTGACATAAAACAATTATATGAGGTATTATTTGAAATGCAGATGAAAAATGAAATATTATGTTTATCAGGAAACTATTATGTACGAGTGAATAACAAAATATAAGTAAAAACATACAATACATTGATGGAGGGGATAAGATGGGACAAAAACTTGTTATAGTTGAGTCACC
>CAYXOL010000085.1:0-17748 GCA_964467165.1 uncultured Clostridium sp. | reverse complement strand
TTTCCATTCAAGGTTTAAGGATGACTGAAAAAACAGGTGTTTTTTCAGTGCCCTTTAAATAGGTTAGTGCCTTTTTTTAGTTATACGAAGTTAAATTTAACTAATAACTTAATAGACCTGTAGTTTCTACGCAGTATTACCCTCATTTCACTGTGACATATTATCTTAAATAAACTTGTACCCAGAGTTGTAAAAAAGCCCCTGAGTGAAGGAAAGTTATAAGGAAGTGTTGTTTTAACTGGGTTTTATCGGTTTCTACACTTCTTCTTTAAACTTTAAAACGAGGGGAATGAATATAATGGGCGACGTAAATATTAATGTCACAGCAGATACCAGTCAGGCTACTCAGGCTTTAAACAATCTTCACAACTCCATGAACGGGGTACAGCAAAACTTACAGGCTACTAGTACACAGCTGGTAAGCTTTGGTACACGACTTGGTAAACTAGGACAGAAAATGGCGAACTTTGGTAAGGCTGGAGCAGTAGCAGTTTCTGTACCTTTATTGGCACTGGGAATAGCTTCTGCTAAGTTAGCTTCAGATTTTAATGAATCACTATAAAAGGTTAACGTGGTATTTGGTAAATCTGCTGTAGACGTAGAAAAGTGGTCTAAGGGTACTGTTAAAGCATTTGGATTATCTGAGGGTACTGCACTGGATATGGCTAGTGGATTCGGTGACCTAGGAACTTCAATGGGGTTAACAGACGAACAGGCTTCTAAAATGGCAATGTCGTTAACTGGTCTTTCAGGAGATTTAGCAAGTTTTAAGAACGTGAAGAAAGAAGTAGCTGAAACTGCTTTGAAGTCAATATTCACAGGAGAGACAGAGAGTTTAAAGGCAATGGGTGTTGTTATGACACAAGCTAACCTAGAGACTTTTGCAATGGCAACAGGGCATAAGAAGGCATATAAAGCAATGTCAGAAGCAGAGAAGATACAGATTAGATACGCTTATGTTATGAAAGCTACAGCGAACGCTCAAGGAGACTACGCACGTACAGCTGATGGAACAGCAAACGTGACAAGGACGTTCTCAGAGACTTTAAAACAGTTAGGCACAGACTTCGGACAGTATCTGCTTCCTGTAATTACTCCTGTGATACAGAAAATGTCTGAAATGTTAGTTGCGTTCGGAGCGATGTCCTCTGAGATGAAAAAGATTATCTTAGTAGTTGGAGCAGTGGGTATCGTACTGTTTCCTTTAATCGCTGGATTAGGCATGGTAGCTACAGCAATCTCTAAAATGATAGTTGTAGGAAAGTTAGTATTTACGTTTTTCGCTGGTTTTGGTAGTGCGTTTCAAACCTTACAGATAATGGCTTTATATGCTGGGGAAGCCTTCGTGGCACTAGCTGGAATTGTCGGTGTAAGCGTGGGTGCTTTAATAGCGATAATTGTAGGTATTGGCGTGGCTGTATTCCTAGTCATCAAATACTGGGATGAAATCAAGGCGTTCACTATTACAGCATGGACTGCTATTGTAGATTTCCTTTCAGCGTGTCTCACTGGATTTGTAGGTTTCTTTACTGGAATATTCAGTACAATTAGTGGGTTCATTACCTCAACGGTGATACCTATTTTTAACGCAATAGGAAGTGCTTTCAGCTATGTGTTCAACGATATCATAAGTCCGATTTTACAGTACTTTATATCCTTCTTTATAGCAGTAGGGGCATTAGTAGCGTGGGTAGTTGGACAAGTGATAGGAGGGGCTATTAAGGGGTTAGGTGCTGTGTTTACTTGGCTGTACAATGTAGCTGTTAAACCAGTAATGAACGGAATTAAACTAGCATTTACTGCTCTTGGCACAGCATTACTTCCAGTATTCAATGCTATAAAATCTGCCTTTACTAGTTTTGTAACAGGAATTAAAAGTGCTTGTACTGCTGTTGGTGTGCCTGTAATAAATGGTATAAAAACTGTTGTTTCTTCTCTTGGAACAGCTTGGGGAAAGACTTGGGACACTGCTAAGAGTAAGTTCAGTGACTTCGTGGGTGGAATAAAAAAGCTGTGGGCTGGGATAAAAGATAGCTTTAAGTTACCTCACATCAGTATTTCAGGAAAGTTTAACTTTGTACCTCCTAATTTATCTGTGCCAAAAATGTCAGTAGCATGGAACGCTAAAGGTGGTATCTTCAACAAGCCTACAGTACTAGGTGGAGGTCAAGGTGTTGGTGAAGCTGGTTCGGAAGCGATCATACCTCTTAGCAACAGCAATGCAGTTAAACCTTTCGCTAAGGCTGTGGCTTCTCAGTTCAATTCAATGACGGACTCTGCGAAAAGTAGTGGTGCTGGTAATAGTATCGTTCTTAATATCGTTAATAACGTGAAGGATAATGAAACTGCTCAGGAACTTTCTAAGAGAATAGCTGATGATGTCAGTAAGGAAATAAACAGATTACAAGAAAGAAATAGGAGAGGAACAGGCGTATTCGCTTAGTTGTCATAACAGTAATACAGTAACAGAAGTAGTTAGGTGTAAAGCCCTGACTACTTTCTTTTTTATGCTCTTGATATAACTGTGAAAGCCCTGTAAGGACAGCCTTAGCCATTGCTACAGCCATTCCCAGCTTCATTGAACCTCTCAACGCTGTAACATAATGCCTTTCCAGTGAGGTACAGCCATCACTGTGAGGACTTTGTGACCTTGATAAGTTTATTTTATTGGTAGGGTGTATCTGTTGCCAGTAGCTGAACTATAAAGTGAAAAGGAGTAACGAGAGCAATTTAGTACTCTTACCACCCAGTGAGATGATATTGCTCTTGTGTTTCTTCCTCTTTTATTTAATCAGCTGGTTACATAAATTTAACAGATTATAGGAGGTTGCACATGGTAGTACTCAGTATTATAGAAAAACTATTAATATTTAAGAGTAAGAACAGAAAGACAAGTATTGAAATTTCAAAAGAACTGGATATAAGCACAACTTACCTATCACTAGTACTTCAAGGACACAGGAAAATCTCAGATAAATTAAACACGAAAATAGAGCAGTTATTTAAAAGTTATGGCTTTGACCAATATAACAGAAATTAAAGGAGGACTAAAATATGGCAGTAGGTAATAAAAAAGTGATTGAAGTAACAAACACAATTACTGGCACAAAGTGGTTATTCTCAGAAGGAGTGAGGGCAACCTCAGAAGAAACAGAACTTTCAGTACAGGCAATTTCAGATTTCTGCACAGGCAAGAAAAAGTTTCATGATGGTGCTTACCAATGGAGGTTTGTTTTATCAACCAAAGGTATCCAAGAAGAAAAAGAAAGAATAGAAAAGCGTAAAAAAACTATATTAGCCAAAGAAGCGTCAGAGAACATAGGTAACTAATAAAACAAAAGAATAATAATAGGGGGCTTACATTTATGAAAAACGTAGAAGTAAAAGGGGTAGCACAGGATTTATTAGAGAGTGTAAATGAGTTGAGACTTTTGGTGGATGAGACAAAAAAAAGCACAGAAGATATAAGAACTATTGTTAATGAAATGAAAATACGGGTAGAAAAATTAACAATTACTGGGCTAGAAATTAGTTTCGGAGGTGGCAAGGATGAATAGTGAGCAGTTATTAAAAGAAGCCATTACAGAAACTTTCATTTCCTTTAGCACACACAAGAAGCTGGGGCTAGCAACTTCGGCTAAGGCTGATAAGTTCTATAAGGCAGTGTGTAAGAAACTGTTAGTAAACGTAACTATAGAGAATGTTAAGCGTGATATAGAATTGTATGAGAATCAGAAGGCACAGGCACAAACAAACAGTGAAGGAGGTTCTTATTAATGATTAATTTTGATAACGTTGATGACTGCTGGATTTACGTGGATAACTTTATTACTGAAATGTATGAGGAAGATGGCACAGTAACTTCACAAGAACTTGAAGGTTTCAGAACAGGAATTCTACTGTTTCTTAACAATAAAAATAATAGAATCCCACAGTACACAAACAATATTCGCATGGAAGCTGTAAAAGAATTTGACCGAATTGCACAAGCAAGCCCAGATATTATTGTGAGTACCGAATTTTATTCAGGCTTCATTAAGGGCTTTTGTAGTGCTAGTATCCTTTAACATTTCAGATAAATAAACTTTTATAGGAGGGTGTATTAAGGGCTGAGGGGTGGCTATAAAGGTGGGGCAGTGAGATATGCACGTGTTTCACTGCTACTACAAGATATCTCGTCAGTCTATCTTGAACCCCTATTATTAAATGTTTTAACAGTAATTCATCTTCCCCTAAGAAAAGCTATGAACTCGGCACAGTGGTGTTTACCCGATATCACTGTGCCGACTGTATTAGTTTTTTTTATTTACCTGAATATTAGATAAAGTAGTTTTTTAAAATATAACAAATTTAAAATAAAGGAGATAAAATCATGAGCGAAATACAGTTTTCACCAGATATCATATCAGCACTCCCTCAGTTTCTGAATACGAACTGGGAGCAGTTAATCAAAATGACCAGCTACACTAAGGCTTATATATATAATGCAGTTAAAGGAAAAGCCCCTATATCACAGCAATTAAACACTCAACTTAATTTACTGTGGATGGAACTTTCACTGGACTACGAGGACTTAGAAGCAATCTACAGTCTAATCGAAATTACAGCACTAGGCGATAAAAAGATGAAGCAATACAAACTTAAGCAACACAGAACTAATAAATCAATGGAGGTAAAATAATATGAAAATTAAAGGTGTAGAGTTATTTAGTAGTGAGCAGTGTAATGAGTATATAGGCAAGTTTACAGATAAAATAAATGAATGTAATAACAAGATTGAACAGCTCAAAGCTGATATAGAAAAGTGTGAAGTTGAGACTGATAGCTGTATAGAGAAAGATATCATGGAAGCCAGCGTGTCTAGTAAAAAGGAATTGGCGAACATCACAGCAAGACAAGGAAACTTAAACGGACAATTGCAGATTGAACTTAAGAGACTGTCAAAGATACGAGAAATACTGCTTCAAGGACTGTCAAAACTAGTTCCACAGGCTTCAAAGCAGATAGATAATGACCTTCTACTTTTCAATGAAACTGTGGAAAAAGAAGTGTATCGTCAGTTATCTGAGTTAAAGAAACAACAGGCTGAACTTTTACTTTCTTTACAACTTTCCCACAATAAAGTTATATCGGATATGTTCAATTTTGATGAGATTTGCAACTTTGCTGGATTAACACAGTATGCTAAACAGCCTAGTAATCATTTATTTCACAGTAACCTCTTTATGGCACACAGAAACTTCACAGAACTTGGATCACCACTTCTAAACTGTCAAAACTTACAGGGAATCGAACAGCACCTTGAACGTCAAAGAGCAGACGATAACGCACAATTTAATTATTATAAAGACGCAGAAGATAAGGTACAACTACCACTGCCACTTGGCTTCAAGGATATTGACTTAGAAAAGTTCCTAAACAGTCTATAAGGTGTAAACGTAGGTACAGTAGCACAGGACAAAACACAGTACTAAAGGACAGGCGAGGGGCTTAAGATGGCTTCTTTCCTGTCTCTTTAACTGTATAGAGGAGGAGTTGTAATAATGACTAATGAAAACAAAAATGATGATATACTTGACGATTTAGAGGAGCGAGGTTTGATAGTGTATGAAAATGATATGCCAGTAAAGGTGGATTCAAGTAAGCACCTCCAAGAAAATGAGATTTGCTGTCTGATGTTACCACTGGTCATGGATGACGTTACGATAAGCAATCGTTCCCTTTCTCGCATACTTGGGCTAGACCCTAGAACGGTTGGCAAGTACCGTAACTCAGATACCTTTCTGCGTATGCTGGCTATCTACACGAATAAGAAAGTTGTGGGAATAAGAGCCTTAGCACTGGACAGGCTAGAGAAGCTACTGTTAGACAAGACACAGAATCCTAATATACTGGTCAAAGCGATAGCACTCAGCTTATCTCACAGCGAAAGAATGGCAGAAATAGCAATGTCAGCTAAGAGTGAAAAGCCTGTGGATATAGCCGATTTACTCAGGGAATTAGAAGGTATGGAGTAAAGCAAGACACTCTGTAAGCATAACTGTAGGCACAGGAGCAAGGGGCAAGGACTTAACAAGTTTTGTTCCTTCTCTTTTTTTTACCTTTTTTTATCTTTAAGTCACAAAATGAAAGCTATCCCTACATGAATTACAAGAAAGAAATGTAGGAGGTACAGTAATGGTAGAAAGAGGACAATACACATATGAAAAAACTGAGCAAAGAATCATTAATGGTAAGATGAGTACTATCACTGTGAGGGCGAATACCCCATCACGAGAGGCGTTAAAAAGATGTGCAGAAGAAATGGTAAGGTTGGCACAACTAGTAGAACAAAGAGAGAGCAGAGGATAAATTCGGTTCTTTCTGAACTTTGGATATATCAATCGCTTAAAAAGAATGGCTATTCGGATGTGAATAGCCATTCTTTTTAGTATTTTATAATACCTGATTTAATGCAAATACCCAATACCAAGAAAGAACCATAAATTCCTTCTACTCTCTTTTTTTATGTTTAGGGGCTTAAAAGTCTGCTCTTGGGATATACTATACACTAATACAAATAAAACTTAGGAGGTGATTGCCATGAACAATTTAACAAGTGTACCCAATAGATTAATAAATGAAAAATCTCCGTACTTACTGCAACACGCTCACAATCCTGTGGACTGGTTTGCATGGGGCGAAGAAGCATTTAGAAAGGCTAAGGCTGAAAATAAGCCCGTCTTTTTATCTGTTGGGTATAGTTAATTGGTTCACGTAAAACACTTGCCATTGGTGTCATGTAATGGAAAAAGAATCATTTGAAAATGAAGCAGTAGCAGCTATTCTAAATAAATATTTTGTAGCAATAAAGGTAGATAGGGAAGAACGTCCAGATATAGATAGTATTTATATGACGGTATGTCAGTCCTTAACTGGAAGTGGTGGATGGCCATTAACTATTTTTATGACTGCGGATAAAAAACCTTTTTATGCAGGTACTTATTTTCCAGTTGAAAGCAAGTATGGAATGCCAGGGATAAGCAATGTACTGAATTCTATTGCAGAGCAGTGGAATGAAAAAAGAGAGGACATTCTAAAATCTAGTGAAAGAATCGTAGAACATATAAAAGGCGTTGATACTAAGGTTAGAAGGGAAGAAATAGGAGAAGAAGAAATACATAATGCCTATAATAGCTTCAGAAGTGCATTTGATGTGAATTATGGTGGATTTGGTTCTTCTCCAAAATTTCCGGCGCCTCACAATTTGCGATTTTTATTAAGATACTGGAAAAACTATAAGGAGCCTAAAGCCTTAGAAATGGTAGAAAAAACACTGGAAGCCATGTATGAAGGCGGAATCTTTGATCATATTGGGTTTGGGTTCTCAAGATATTCTACTGATGAGAAATGGTTAGTACCTCACTTTGAGAAAATGTTATATGATAATGCGCTTTTAGCTTCTCTATATGTGGAGGCTTTTGAAGCTACAGGTAATGAATTTTACAAAGGAGTAGCTGAGAAGATATTCACTTATATATCAAGGGATATGACCTCCAGTGAAGGGGGTTTTTACTCCGCAGAAGATGCAGATAGTGAGGGTGAAGAAGGCAAATATTATTTGTTAACATTAAAGGAAGTGGCTCTAGTTTTAGGAGAACAATCTTATAGAAGCTATTGTGAACACTACGATATAACTGGAAAAGGAAATTTTGAAGGTAGGAATATTCCAAATCTTATAGGTATGGAAAGTAGTGATAAGCTAAATGAAGATTTGCAGTGTAAATTAGAAAAAATGAGGCAAAAGCTTTTTGAATATCGAGAAAGAAGAATTCATCCATATAAGGATGACAAGATATTAACCTCTTGGAATGGACTTATGATTGCAGCTCTAGCTTATGGAGGAAGGATTTTTGATGATAGAAGCTATATTCAGCAGGCAGAAAAAGCTATGGATTTTATTTTAAGTAATATGATTAATGAAAAAGGAAGATTAATGGCCAGATACAGGGAAGGTGAGATAGCTCACTTAGGCTATTTAGAAGATTATGCTTTCACGATTCATGCATTAATTGAACTATATGAAGCCACCTTTAATGTAAAATATTTAAGTAAAGCATTAGAACTTAATGAAGATATGCTTAAGCTATTTAAAGATGTAGATCAAGGTGGATTGTTTTTATATGGATCTGATGGAGAAGAGTTAATTGTTAGGCCTAAAGATATTTATGACGGTGCACTGCCTTCAGGTAATTCAGTGGTTACTTTAAATATGTTAAGGCTTGCTAGACTAACTGGCAATAGTGAACTTCAAAATGAGGCATACGGGCAATTTGAAGTTTTTGCATCAAAGGTTAAAACTATAGAAAGTGCCCATGCTTATTTTATGACTGCCTTATTATATAGTGTGGTGCCAGGCAAGGACATTATACTTTCTGGGCAAGAGCAAGATGAGGATACTAAAGCTATGATTAAAGAAATTAATAGCACTTATCTACCGTTTGCTACAGTAGTTTTAAACACTGGTGATGAAAGGTTAAATTCCATTAATTCTGAAATAAAAGCGCATAAGCCTTTGCAGGGGAAAACCACTGCTTATATTTGTGAGAATTTTAATTGTAAAGAGCCTATAACCGATTTGAAAAAGTTTTGTGAGAGTATTAAGGGGTAAGGAGATTTTAGGAGTTTTATGTTCGGAATTTTAGTCATAATAATTAAATTATAGTTTAATTAAGAAAGGTGTGATAATAGGTTGGGTTTTGAATAAAAAATTAAGTGGAAAAAATATTAGCAAAGATCACGAAGCTATAAATAAGTTGACAACAATACACTATTAGTAATATAATATAGTTTATTATGAAACAATTATATTATATATAAATTCCGTGAAGAGGACAGTACTTTCTTATAAATCTTAAAGCGAGCAGGGATTTGGTGTAAGCCTTGTAAGGTATAGGAAGTTAAATGGGTAACTATTTAACAAAATTAATTAAATTAATTTTAGGAAAAGAACCTTGGAGAAGCTGCCTGAACTTGTTAAAAGGAATAACTTTTAATTATACTAGGGTATGCCGCTAATAGCGTTAAAATATTGAGTGGACTTTATAGTCAACTAGAGTGGTACCGCGGAAATATAACCCGTCTCTTTATTTAGAGATGGGTTTTTGTTATATTAAAATATACATGAGTTTTAAAATAGGAGGAAAAAAATATGGATTATAAGAAAGTAGTTGCAGAAAGAATTAAACAATTGGTGGAGCTTGACATAGAAACAATAGAGAATTTAATTGAAATACCACCAAAACCTGAAATGGGAGAATTTGCTTTTCCGTGTTTCCAATTAGCAAAAACTATGAAAAAGGCACCTAATGCCATAGCGAAAGATTTAAAAGAAAAAATTGACAGTCAGGGTTTTGAAAAAATAGAGTGTTTTGGTCCTTACGTGAATTTCTTTTTAGACAAAGGGATATTTATTAAAAATACTATAGAAAAAATATTAAAAGAAGGCGACAGTTACGGTGCGTCTAAAATTGGTGAAGGTAAGAATATGATAGTAGAGTATTCTTCACCAAATATTGCGAAACCGTTCCATGTAGGTCATCTATTTACTACAGTTATTGGTAGCTCCTTATATAAAATACTTTCTTTTGAAGGGTATAATTGTACTGGAGTTAATCATTTAGGAGATTGGGGTACACAATTTGGTAAACTTATTTACGCTTATAAAAACTGGGTAGACGAAGAAACTTTAGAAAAAGAGCCTATTAAAGAATTATTAAGAATATATGTTAAATTCCATGAAGAGGCTGAAATTAACCCAATACTTAATGATGAAGCAAAAATGTACTTTAAGAAATTAGAGGACGGCTCTGCAGAGGAAGTTGCTCTTTGGACTAAGTTTAGAGATTTAAGCCTTGTGGAGTTTAAAAAGCTCTACGAAACACTAAATGTTAAATTTGATTCTTATGCTGGGGAAAGTTTTTATTGTGACAAAATGGAAGATGTAATTGCAGAGATAGAGGAAAAGGGACTCCTTGTAGAAAGTAATGGAGCTAAGGTTGTAATGCTTGATGAATATAATATACCACCTTGCATAATTAAAAAGTCAGACGGAGCTACAATTTATGCAACTCGTGATTTAGCAGCAGCGACTTACAGAAAGAAAACTTACGATTTCCATAAAAATATATATGTAGTTGGAAAAGACCAAGCACTTCATTTTAAACAAGTATTTACCACTTTAAAGATTATGGGTAAAGAGTGGGCAGACGATTGTGTTCATGTACCATTTGGTACAGTAAGATTTGCTGATAAAAAATTATCTACAAGAAAAGGCGATGTTATTTTCTTAGATGAATTATTAAATGAAGCGGTAGCGAAAACTCTTGAAATAATAAATGTAAAAAATCCAGAACTAGAAAACAAAGAAGAGGTAGCTAAAAAAGTAGGAATAGGTGCTATCATATTTACTTATTTAAAAAATCATAGAGAAAGAGATATTGTTTTCAATTGGGAAGAAATGCTTAGCTTTGATGGAGAAACAGGTCCTTATGTTCAATATACTTATGCAAGAGCAAAAAGCATTTTAAGAAAAGTTGAAGAAAATAGAAATGGCGTTATCTCTGATGTAGACCTTGATTATAACAAATTAGATTCTAAGGAAGAATTTGAACTTGTAAAACAGTTAGAGGGATTCCAAAATTCAATTCTCTATGCAATTGATAAATTAGAACCTTCTATGGTTACAAGATATGCTATTGAGGTAGCTAAAGCCTTTAATAAATTCTACAATCAGCATAATATAGCTAATTTAGAAGATGAATCTAATAAAAAAGCAAAAATGAAAATGGTAGAAGCTACTTGCCAAGTAATCAAGAATGCATTAAGTCTTATAGGCATAGAAGTAGTAGATAGAATGTAGTATGAAGGGTAGGCACAAACAAATAAACATCAGATTGTTTATTTGTTTGTGCATTGTTGTATTTGTTTGCAATAACCTAGTTTTTAATGTATTATTAGAGTATAGAAAAATGTAAAATTTATTTAGAATTACTTAGCAAATAAAAAAACATTTGTTGTAGTACTTTTCTTTTTTTTATAGATTAGGGGGAAATATGTTTATCAAAGAATACGAAAGTAAGGTTATTTTACCTAGAGAAATTTTTAAAAAATACAAGATGGATACTATTGCGTACTTAGATGTTGAAGCTACAGGCTTTGATTTTGAGCGTGATAAGATAGTACTAATATCCCTAGGATATTATTTAAATGAAGATCAATTTAAAATTATTCAATTTTTCGCAGAATCACCATGTGAAGAGGAAAGTGTTTTGAAAGAGTTTAAGAAATCAATGAGTAATTTTGAAAAATGGTGTTCCTTTAATGGTACAGCTTTTGATGAACCTTTTATAATCAGGAAGATGAATAAACATAATATTGGATTTAAACTGCCTGGTGAACATATTGACTTGTTTAAGATTATAAGACCATTTCATAAAAAGATGGGAATGAAGAACTGTAGTTTGAAAAGTGTAGAGAAGTTTACTGGTATAAAAAGACGAGATGAAATAAATGGAGCTAGGAGCGTTGAAATTTATAATGAATACCTAGTAAAACATGATGAAAAATTAAAAGAAATTCTTATGCTTCATAATTATGAAGATGTCTTAAACTTGCCTAAAATTTTCAAAGTTATTAATACTATTGAAAATGATTTGGATTCAAAAAGAAAAGAAAAATTAGCTAAAAAACAAATGTCGGTTTTAAACAATAATATAAACACAAATCAGCCACTAAAAGTAGTAAATAGCCAATTATTATAAAAAATAGCTATATGATAAAACAGCAAATAAAAAATAGTCCTATGGTAACCATAGGACTATTTTTTATTTGTTTATTTCATCGTCTTTTTTAATAGGGGGTGGTACCTTGCAATTATGGGTACAACCTTTGCAACCACTACCACATTCACCTTTTGCTTGTTTTTTTATGTTAGTATATAAGAAATATCCAGCTATAATAACAATTACAAAAACAATAATAAACTCCAACACTGGGATATCACCTCTTTATATTTTATATTTTTTTATTACCCAATTATGAGACTACCTACATTAAAGATTATAAATGAAACTATCCATGCCAGTATCAACTGATAGCTTAAGGAGAAAATAGCCATTTTATTTCCATATTCTTTTTTCATAGTTGCAATTACTGATACACAAGGAGTGTAGAGTAAAACAAAAGCGAGGAAACTATAAGCAGATAATGGAGTGAAATAGTTAGGTAAGATATGAGCTAAATTGCTACCGTATATAACGCCCATTGTACCTACAACCACTTCTTTAGCCATAAGTCCAGTTAATAGTGCTATGGAATTTTGCCAAGATGCAAATCCCAGTGGAATAAATATTGGGTTTATAAATTTTCCAATAGCAGCTAAAAAGCTAGAGTTTATATCAACCATGCCTGAGATATTGAAATTTGATAAAAACCATACTAGTACAGATATTGAGAAGATTATAGTACCGGCTTTCTTTAAGAAACCTTTTCCTTTATCCCAAGTGTGAAGCAATAAGCTCTTTGGTTCTGGTAATTTATATTCTGGTAATTCTATAATAAAAGGTTCTTCATCCTTTTTAAATAATGTGTTTTTAAATAAGATACCAATTCCAAAGGCTAGCCCAATACCCATTAAGTATAATGAAAATACCACAAGTGTTTCTCTACCTGGAAAAAATGCTGATGCAAATAGTGCATAAACTGGAAGTCTAGCATTGCAGGACATAAGAGGGACCAAAAGCGCAGTTAGTTTTCTATCTTTATCGCTCTCTAGAGTTCTAGCAGACATTATAGCAGGAACAGAACATCCGAAACCAACAATTAAAGGAATAAAAGCCTTACCTGATAAACCCATTTTTCTCATTAATTTGTCCATTATAAATGCGGCTCTCGCCATATAACCACTATCTTCTAGAAATGAAATGCCTAAAAATAAGGCCATTATAACAGGTAAAAATACTACTACGGAACCTACTCCGCCAATAATACCATCAATTAAAAGGGAAGAAAACCATGGACTGTTACTGGCAAGTAATTTACTCAAATATGGAACAAAAGAATCATTGAGCAAGGTACTTAGGAAATCAGCTAAGGGTTGTCCTACCCAGCTGAAAGTAAACATGAAAATTAAAAATAAACTTCCGAAAAATAATGGATAAGCAATTATTCTATTAAGTACAACTTTATCTATTTTTTCTGAAATAGAAATTATATCTTCGTTATTTTTATTGGTAACTGATTTTAGTAAAGTTTCTATGTAGGCATAAGTTTCTTTTTCATCTTTAAAGTTTAGGCTATTTGAAGAGGCAGTAATATAATCCTCTTTGAGCAGGTAATCCCGAACGTCAGAAATACCTTTTCCTTTTGAAGCTATTATAGGAATTACTTTTACTCCTAGTTTCTGTGATAAAAGGTTAAAATCAATATCAAAACCCTTAGCTATCGCCACATCTACCATGTTTAATACTAAGATTATTGGCTTGTTAAATTGTTTTAATTGTGTGGTAAGATATAAATTTCTATCGAGACTTGATGCATCCACGATATTAATAATTATATCTACATCGTCATTTTGTAAAAATTCCTTGGAAACTTTTTCTTCATTTGAATAAGTATCCATGGCGTAAATTCCAGGCAGGTCAACGATTTTAATTTTGTTATCCATAAAACCTTCTTTTTTTTCTACTGTTACTCCCGCCCAATTACCCACGTATTGGTTAGAACCTGTAAGTGCATTATATAGAGTTGTTTTACCAACATTAGGATTACCTAATAGTGCAGCAGTGATCATTCTAAGCCTCCTCATTATGCCTTTGTATATTATTTATACCATCTTAATATTTATATTTTTAGCGTCATTTTTTCTAATGGCTAAATTGAAACCACGTAAATTTATAATAATAGGATCGCCTAGAGGTGCAGTAGCCTTTAAAGTTACTTCAGTGCCTTCTATGCATCCTAAAGCGAGTAATCGTTTTGCAAACCGTTCATCACCACAAACAGAATGAATTAATGCTTTATCTCCTGGTTTTAAATCATAAATGCTAATAATAATCACCCCTTAATGAAAATAATTCTCAATATCATTCTAGCATGGTTATCCATTGGTGTCAATGTGAAATACAAGGTTAATTCAATAAAATTTTTAAAAGGCTTTCATATAATAGTGAAATTGTGATAAAATAGATTTAGCAGAAGTTTAAAGAGATATGTGCAAGTTTCTGGATTTGTTTTCTAGTAAACTTAGAAAAGTTAGTAAACTTAGTAGAAAAGAGTGATATTGTGATTACAAAACTTAGTAATGTTAAAGTGGGAGAAATTTCTATTGAAAGCTCACTAGATGTAGACGGAAATAAACAACTCTTTAAAGATGCATTGTTTTTTGATTTGGAACATTACATTTATAAGAAACCTATATGTATTGGAGTTTTTGGGTGTTGCGTTTATGATGAAAGTACAAAGGAATTAAAAGTTACTCAATATATGGCGGAAAATAAAAAAGATGCCATAGAAATATTATCTTTAGCCAAAAATTATTTTGAAGAAATGAAAATGAAATATAATAAAACACATATAGTCACGTTTTCAGGAAACAATGATTTCACGGTTATAAATTATTTGTTAAAAGCACATAAAATAGATTTTTTATTGGAAGGGTATTTTGGGGAGATAGATTTACAAAAATGTTATGAAAAAGCCCAAGGAACTTGTATTGGACTTAAAGCTCTAGAAAAGAAATTTGAAATTGATCGAGAAAGTGAATTAATAAGTGGGTCTAATCTAGCTAAAACCTTTGGTAAAATAGTAAAAGATGATGACTATATAAACAGAATGCCTCAAGAGAAAATAGATAAGATACTATTATATAATCAACAGGATGTTGTCAGTTTATTTTATATCTATATAGATTGGTATAATAGAATACAATTAAAAGAGGAAGAAATTATAGCACAGCAATAGCTGTGTTTTTTCATTTTAAAAGAAGTTTAAATTCAAAGACATAAGAATACAGGTAAGTATTGTTTGGCATTCATAGATTTTATGCCAAACAATTAAAAAATAAAGATAGCGACAGTTATTTCTAAACCACATTCCTATATTACAGGGGGATGTGGTTTTTTGATTGTCTATTTAAGAGCTAGGTAATTAACTTTTTTAAAGGTGAAAAATAATTATAAAAATATGTTTAAAATTTAAAAAAAGCGGACAGAATTTTAAAAGCTATTGGTCCTCAAAAGGAACTAAAATAAAAAAACAGGAGGAATTTAAAATGAAAAAAAATCTAAAAAAGAAAAAAGGATTTACACTGATTGAACTTATGATTGTAATTTCAATTATTGCTGTGCTAGCGGCAATTGGGGTGCCCAAATATGCAAGTATACAAAAGGAGGCTAAGGTAAAAGCGGATGTTGCTACAGCAAAGACCATAGCTGATGCGGTTACTGTTTTGGTAGCACAAGAAAAGATAGATCAAACTACAGGTAAGGCTGGCTCACGAACAGTATTCGCTAGTGATGGAAAAGTTACTACTGAGGCTACTGCACCTTCAGATTTTATGCTAATTGATGCTGCTGATGAGCTAGATGATGCTGGTAAGATAGGCAGTTATCTTCAGACAATACCAACATCGAGGGTTTATAAAGATGAAAAATTTCAGGTTGTGGTAACTAGCGGAAGTGCAACAATTTATGCAAAGAATATGGAGGTTTATCCTTCACTAGATGAGGCATATGGAAAATAAGTAATTTTATAGAAGATTAAGGTCAAAGTTTTTAATCCACAAAAGCAAAAAAATACATAGATAAACTGTCTTATAATTAGCATTATGGAAATTTAAAAAGGAAAAGCCCCCATTTATACAAGTGGGGGAATAATAATTGATATTCCAGTTGGAGCTTAGTTTATTGCATGTAAAAATATAACGATTTATGAAAAATAATGTTGTGTTGTACCTAATAAAGTTATAAGATAATAAGGACGGTTTGTGTGTCAGAAGTGTATATATTAATAATATTAGGCGAGGTGATCCAATGGAAAGTTTTTTTTCGATAAGTATTTTTATGTTGGGACTATTAATAGGAAGCTTTTTAAATGTGTGTATATATAGAATTCCTAGAGGTGAAAGTATAGCATATCCTCCCTCGCATTGTACTTCCTGTGGGAGTGATATTAAGGCCTACGATCTTATACCGGTAATTAGCTGGATTTTTTTAAGGGGTAAATGTAGGAATTGTGATCAGAAGATATCAATGAGATATGCATTGGTAGAACTTGCCACTGCAATATTATTTTTGCTGACTTACTTTCAATATGGATTAAGTATTTTTCTTCTAAGGTTTCTAATTCTTATACCTTTTTTAATAGTTATAGCCATGATAGATTACGATACTATGGATGTATATACCAATACTACATGGATTGCATTAGCAGTGGGGATTGTTTTACTAGGTGTGAATTTTTACTTAAAGCTACCAATAGTTACTTATGTTTATGGTGCTTTATTAGGCGCAGGTATCATAATTTTTATTATTTTATCATCTAAACTTATTTTGGGAACAGAGGGCATGGGTTGGGGTGATGCAGAAATTTGTGGGCTTTGTGGCCTGTTTTTAGGTTTTAAATTAACCCTTCTTACGATGTTCTTTTCTTTTATAATAGGTGGAGTAGTTGGTGTTTATTTATTGAGGTTTAAGAAGAAAAACGGGAGATCAGAAATGCCCTTTGGGCCGTCTATAATAATGGCTACTTTTTTGGTTATAATTTGGGGAGAGAAAATTTTAAACTGGTACTTAGGTTAATTGAAATAAATTGGTGGCATGTAGTGGTCTAAACATAAGGACTTTAACGGAAATTAGAGGATAACATGAATAGATTCAATAATCCTTCAACTATCTAGAATGGCTCTATTTGGCTATTTGCAGTAATCGGTGTATAATAAGACATAACTCAATTGGTTATGAAGGGTTGATAATATGCAAAATGTATTGCAGAACATGAATAGTAAATGGAAGGAAAAAACCATGAAGGCGAAGAAAAACGATTATCTTCAAAAAATTTACGAGAAGAATAGTAGCACAGGAAATTATGTTATACAGGTAGCTTTAGACAAGTATAATGACATATTTAATGATTGGGATCATGCTCCCTTTAAAAAAAGAGATATGGATCCTGATTTAGCAAACTTTCTTGAAAACTGTTTTGAAGAGATCCCTGCTAAACATGGAGTAGATATATGTTTTTACTTACCCAAAGAAGAAAAAGACGTAAACCGAGAGGAATCATTAATTGCAGGTATTAAAACCTACTACTCTTTTTATTTACATCAAGAAATTAAAACCTTGAATGAAAATTATCATAAGCTATTTAAATATTTACTCACCTCACTTACATTGTTAGCAATATCTGTTTTTTTAACTACTATTGTTGAAGATAATATAATTTTAGGTACAGTGCAACAAGGATTTAACATAGGTGGTTGGGTGTTCCTGTGGGAAGTTATATCCATGGTAGTTTTTAGAGGAAGAGAAGTTAGTTCTGAAATTAATAAGTATCAAAGGTTTTTGAATTCGTTAATTTATTTTAAATATGGTAACGAAAATCCATTATTCTAGTATATGGAATTTACGAAGAACTCTGTGAAAATTTTCATGGAGTTCTTTTTAGGTGCGCCCAGCATGGGCGCAATCTTATGGGTGAAAGTCCCTAGCA
>CAYXOL010000084.1:0-18111 GCA_964467165.1 uncultured Clostridium sp. | reverse complement strand
TTATCACTATTATTCATACTTTGTCATAGTTTTAAGTAGCTGTTGCTACCTCCTTAATTGTTCTTAAACCTTCGTATTATTTTACTGGTGTGACGCACATTATGAATATAGTGTATAAAAAAAATTCCACTAAATAAATAGTTACTTAGAATCACTATGCGTTATGCTAAAAGCTAATTCTGTTCTAAGTATATTAGATTTGCTTTTTCAACGGAAATTACTCCATTTTGTGAATATCTAACAATGCCTTGATAAACTCAAGTGTATCATTATTGGCTTGGGTACATTGTCTTGCGTTGAACTTATACATGACAAGCCATGCCAGGATTGCAAATAGTAGAAGTAATGCTGATGCTATCAGCATGTTAGAGTTAAACTCATCTTGGAAAAGCCAACTGTTCAAGAATAATACCAGTATAAATATATAAAAACATGCCAAGACTGACAGCCAAATACAGAAGCCAATGTTATAAGCCTTGCTGAATCTGAAATCGCCTTCAATGACAGTTTCATTAAAAGTTTTTGACACCTGTGCTTCGAAATTCATCGCAGGAGCATAACTAATAGCAGTTGGAGACAAACGGTATTTAGTTCTGCTCGATGCCCAAAAGGTATCACCATTGACCTTGCCAATATATCCGACATATCCAAAATAAAACTTGCTATAGAGTAAAGAGTTATCCAACAGCTTTATACATTCATCTTTATCCAGTTTAGTATATAATTTGTACATGAATCAACCTCCCTAATTATTAAATATGGTGTTAATTGGTAACAGGATTACCAAGAAGGTTTGACAATATTCACAGTGCAATTAAAATCATTATTATGCATAAAAAGCCCACTTATTTGTAAATTAAACAAATCCATTTATTCTTAATTCGTAATAAAATACTGTTGTGTGGCAAGAGTAGAAAACTGTGAACTAAACTACTTTTCTTTTTATGTAAATACAAAAGAAGTAATTCCACTATTAATGAAATTACAATTAAAAGTAGAAGGGTGTTACCAGGAGTCTCGTCAGTATTTCTCTGAATCATACCTCATTTTAATTATATTCAAAACTTACCTCTGCTTTGATAAATGGTTATGACTAGGATTCCAATTGGAAAAGAAATCAAAAAACACACAGCACTCCCCCATAATAAATATTCATTACCAGCCATAAAAAATATGATGAAAACCATAATTAAGCCTGAAATAATAGTAGCTATGAGTAATTTAATTACATCCTTCTTCAATTTAAATATTCTCCGCCTCTCTAACCACTTCTTTCAATTTACCTATACACTATACTTTTAACTTTATTACTAAATCCCATGTTATGCACTATCCTTATTCTAGTAGACTTGTCTCATTACTTTTTACTAAGTTGAATATAGATTAGCTGACTTTTATTTATTTCTCATTATAATAAAATTTGTATTAATTCTTATCAAGTACACTTTGTACACGACTCTAATTATATATTTCGTTTTTTAAAAACCATTTTTCATTATTGAAGCATAGCTTTGATAATAAATGTATTCAGAATCAGTAATTTGGGTATTAAACTTTTCTCAAAAATATGTTGAGAGTTGTCTACTTGCTGTATAAAAATCTGGACTTTCATCTCCTAATAGTTTAAAATCTTGTTATCTCTAAACCCTGTTCCATGTATTAACACAATTGGATACTTTGTTTTACATCTATCAAACATTAAATTCACCTCATCTTGTTATTAACACTCGATTTCTTATATAGACCACTTGTAAACACCCTTCACCTATATGCATATCTGATGATTCCATCCCATCTAGCATTCTTGCAATAAAGTATTTTATTCTCTTTCAAAATTTAATTACTTCCAAATACCTACTTATAACAGATTGAGCTAAACACTTTGATGAGTCTATAATATTAATATTATTATTTGACTTTTCTAATACTGTATTTAAATCAGTGCAAGCTATTACAATACTTTCTATACCTTCCTTCTTTACATCTTCGATAAGTTCATTCCAGATATAAATGTTATCTGTATTCTTTTTATCTGATTTTATTTTTTCAATCAGATTATTTAACTTTCCTTGCCATTCAGCTTTAAAGACAAATTCATGTCCACTATTAATTATACCTTTTTGATAAATTCCAGATTCAAATGTTGAACTTGTTGAAAATATAGTTACCTTTTGTGAAACCATGGGTAATTGCTTAATAGTCTCTTCTACAATATTTAATAACGGAACACCAATTGATTCTTTTAATTGATTGAAATATATGTGTGCAGAATTACATGGCATCGCAATAAAATCAACACCAGCTGATTCAAGCTTTTGTAATCCTCCAATTATGGTCCTTTTCATAATCTCGTGATTTATTGGACGATCAATATAAAATGGTGTAGGCAAAGAATATACCATCATATGTGGAAACTCCTCATCATATTTTGCGCCATATTGTAATTGACATTCATCTATAACTAAATCAAGAAAAGGCGCCGTTGACCTAGGTCCCATTCCTGCCAAAATTCCAATTAAATTTCCGTTCATATAATATTTACCTCCTGTAAACTTTATACCTCTTCAATACTATCTTAGGGATTTCCTCTAACGTACCTTGTTGCCCACTCCTATGACGTCATTTAAAAATATTATTTAGTTATAAAACCTTCAAATTCAATTATAAAATTTCTAAGTATTATTTATTTTCCCTATATTGTTCTCTATTAAATTTCCACGGATTATGATTTATATCTACAAATCCATAATAGCTTGTTCCATTAAAATGATCTAATATCCATTCTCCACTTTGATCTTTAACAAAATAATTACTTCTCTTGTTTATATCTCCAGTAACCGTCCATGTTTCTTTTATTATTAATTCTTCATTTTCATATCTATAATGAGAAAATATTTTATTTGTTTTCTTTATATAAGCCTTAGTTACTTCCCCATTTTCAGTATATATACTTGGTATATATGCTAAACTATTTACATATAATTTTCCGTTTTTTTCTATTATTAAATCTTTATAAAATTCTTTTAGTTGACTATTTTCAATTTTTTTGTTAAATAAATTAAAAAAATCTTCCTCACACTTTATATTATTGGGAACTAAAAGTAATTTATCATTTTCTGTAGTTATCAAACTTTTATTAAAATCTTCTAAAGGTTTATATGTTTCTTTTAGTAATTTTTCTGCTTGTAATTTATTAATTTCTATTTTTTTAATATTAAATGTATTATTTATTGTAATAATACAAATACCTACAGTTACAATCCTAACTATAATATTATATATTTTCTTAACTCTCATTATCCCTACTCCTCGTGTAATGTAGTCCATCATTAAAAAGTGTTTTTTTACAACCTAATAACGACTAGGGTTATCTCTACTAATTCTTCCTTTATTACGTACTTAATTACATATCCGAATTAACTCCATTATACAACAAAAGGATAATCCAGGCATTCTGCGATAAAATAACCCTCTTCCTAATATTAATGCTAATTCCATAAAATCATTATCACTAAATTGTGTACACCCTTTCACAACCCAGTGCATTGATTTTAGCCTAATCACCATTAAATTTGTCTGCAAAAACAACAAAACCCTTTAAAACAAAAGGTTTTGTTGTTAAATAAAGGCTCTGTTTAAGAATAATGTTGAAATTGAAATGCAACCTCCCAAGACTGACTTTATTGCGCCATATAAGAAAGATGCAAACTAAACATGACTCTCAACTCTCAACTCTCAACCACAATAAATGGTATCATCATCTCTTGCTTGGTCATTCCTGGATGATTTGATAAGAACTGTTTTGATTTAAGCCTATAAGCAATGCCTTGGTCTTCAATGGTTACTTCCAAAAATCACCAATAAACTCGTGAAATTTTCTATGCAATTACTCAATAGTGTAATATGTTAAATTATAGCTGTCTAATTCATATTTCATATGATCAACGCTTTCCTTATAGGCTATTTCTAATAAATTATATCATTTCTATAAATGCAGCAATCCTTGTTTTAAGTTGTCCTGAATCACTTTGAGAATAATCTGTTTCTATGCTCATATAAGGGGTCTGCTTCTTTTCCTTCATAAATTTCTTGATTGAATAACTTTCCACACTATAAGTATGACAGGCTTGTAGAATTACATCTATTACTCCATCTACCTTGTATTCATCTACTAAATTTGAAAGAGAATCTATTCTCCCATCATTAGGGCTCATGCATGAGCATGGAATATTTAAATATTTTCTTGTAATTGCATCTATTGGATCTATACTTTCATCTACTAATTCTCGATTTGCTTTTATTCCTGTACAATTTTCATAACAAACAACTACACCCTCATTTTCTTCTATGATTTTAATTATTTTCTCTGTAGCTCCACCTAAAGGACATCCAGTAATTAATATTCTCTTACAGCTGACCTTTACTTTTTTATTACCTTTTTTATAGTCTTCTTTTATATCCTTAGTAAACTCTGTAAGAGTTTTTATGCTTGTTTCTTTATCTGTTTTAAAAGTAGCTCCATATAGCACTTGAAGCATTTCAGTTCCAGTAATAGGAGGAGGACACATTTTTCCAAGTTCATAAAAATCTATTAATGCTTTTCTTTCTCTATTTCTAAGATTAATGGCTGCCATCAACTTTTCCTGCGTAATTTCTACATCAAATTCAATTTCCAGTCTTTTTCTCAGTAAAATGATTTCATTTTTCCAAGAATTAAATGCAGCCTCCCCCTTGTTAGTTTGCGGTAATTGCATTACTTGCATTGGTTTAATTTGTCCAAGATATTCATACATTTTTTTCTTCCCATCGCAAGTAGTTTCTCCAACTATCATATCTGAAAAATAGAAGTATGGACATTTATCTGTTAAAGCAAAGCCATAACTTGATTTAATAAGTGGACATAAATTCTTGGGAAGATGTTTTTCAGCTTCATTAATAGGTTCATCACTCATGCTACAAAGTGAAACAGGAATAGCACCTGCAGCAATAATTAGCTCCCATGGACTGTATGTACAATAAGTTCCTACTATTTTTTTACCACTATCTTTTAAATTTTTCACATCAATAAAGCCCTCTTTTCTTGCTTCATTGAATTCATTGAATATTTTAGGTAAATCATTCATACTGTTAAAACCTCCTCAAAGTTATGTATAAATTACATTAATTCTATATTTGCAAAAAATGAAATACAATCACTATTGGAAAACTGAATACTGATTGCCTTTATAATTAGAAAGACTAATACAACGCACTTATATTTCTGCAGATTCCTTTAACAATAAAATTTATGTTGACTTTAATGTTAAATAGATTTTGCCTATAAGTAAGTAATTAAGTATTAGTTTTTACTATTTGACATTCGCTATAAAAAAATGTAAAATTTTGAGTATAAAATGGATTTTTTAGGGAAAAATGTTGAAAAATCAAAGGGGGATTTACATTGAAAAAATTATTTACTTTGTTTTTAAGTTCAATATTAGTTTTATCAACTTTATTAACAGGATGTGGAAATTCAAATAAAAATAATACCACAGCCGAAGTAACCACAGGAACTACAAAAGAATTAAAGGGTGAAATAACCTTCTCTACCTGGGGTTCTCTTGAAGAAAAAAAAGTTAATGAAGACATAATTAAAGTATTTGAAAAAAAATATCCAGGTACAAAAGTAAACTTGTCTTACATACCAGATGAATATACAACCAAAATTGACACAATGTTTCTTGGAAAAAATGCTCCAGATGTAATTTATGGACATCCAAAATTTTTTGCCAAATGGGCTTCCCAAGGACTTTTAATGGACCTTACAGAAAGATTCAATGAAACTCCTGAACTATTAGATAGTTCTAAGTTTAATACAAAATTATATGAAGCTTTTAAATATGAAGGCAAGAACATTTCAACAGTAAATGGTGCTGATACATTATTAATTTATTATAACAAAGATTTATTCGATAAAGCAGGAGTAGACTACCCAAATGCTAACTGGACATGGGAAGATTTTGCAAACGCTGCTAAAAAACTTACTGTTACAGAGAATGGTAAAACTACACAGTACGGATTTTCTGTAGATGGCGGCTATTCACTTACAGAGGCATTTATGTTTTCTAATGGCGGAGCTTGGTTTGATGATATGAATAATCCTAAAGAAGTTAAATTTAATTCTCCTGAGACTGTACAAGCCTTACAGCTTATGCAGGATATGATATATAAATATAAATGTTCGCCATCTAGTTCAGATAAAGAAGTATTAGGCGGAAGTTTTGATAGTGGTAAAATAGCAATGACCATAGATGGCGTATGGTCTGTTGTTTATAGAAAAAAAATTAAAGATTTTAAATGGGACTTAGCCGATATTCCTGTTACTGCAGGAAAAGAAAGAAAAACCCCTAGTTTATATGCAGGATATGCAATACCAAAGAGCTCAAAAAATCCAGAATTAGCATGGGAATTTGCCAAATTTATGCAAAGTGATGATGCACAGGAATTATTAGCTTCTTCGGGATTAATCACTGTAATTAATAAGAACATTGCTAGTTCAGATAAAGTATTGAATGTTGAAGGAGCTCCTGAACATCATTCATTAAGAGTGTCAAGCTTAGATTATGCAGTTCATAATGATGCTATGCTTCCTAATTGGGAAGAGATTCTATCGAAAGCCTTTGACCCAAATATGCAATTACTTTTAAATAATAAACAAGATGCAAAAACTACAGCAGAAAAAATCCATAAGCAATTAGAAGAATTATTAAAAGAAAGTAAGTAATAAGTTTTAAAATCCTGCTCGCAAGAGCAGGTTTTTTATCATGAATAAATAGTCCTAAAAATTCTAGATAAGGTGGTATTATTTTGAAAAAAGAAACTAAACAAGCTCTATCCTTTTTTGCCTTTGCTTCACCTTGGATTATTGGATTCATTTGTTTAACACTCATACCTATATGTGCTTCATTAATCTTGAGTTTAACTGAATGGGATATACTTACTCCTCCTAAATGGATAGGTATGCAGAACTATATTGAAATTTTCAATGATCCACTATTTTATAAATCCTTAAAAATCACAATTACATATGCAGTTTTCAGCGTACCTTTAAATGTAATTTTCTCTTTATTTATAGCCTTATTATTAAACAGTGATATTAAAAATATTAATCTATACAGAACTATCTATTATTTACCTGCTGTGGTATCAGGAGTTGTTGTCTCTTTACTTTGGGCATGGATGTTCAATCCTGAATTTGGACTTATTAATAATTTATTGCTTAAAGTGGGAATTAGTGGTCCCAAATGGATATATGATGAACGTTGGGTTATGTCTTCCCTTATTATTATGAGTTTATGGGGAATCGGTGGCGGTATAATTTTGTATCTATCAGGTTTACAAAGTATTCCTTCCGAATTATATGAAGCTGCTAAAATTGATGGAGCTAATTGGAGCGATAAACTTATTCATATTACCTTGCCTTCTATGAGTCCAATATTATTATTCACTACATTGACAGGAATAATTGGAGCTATGCAAACTTTTACCCAAGCATATGTTATGACATCAGGTGGACCTAACAACTCTTCCTTATTTTTCGCTTTTTACATTTATAATCATGCTTTCACCTGGCATAAAATGGGTAAAGCTTGTGCATTAGCTTGGATACTATTTATAATTATATTTATGCTTTCAATAATAGTTTTAAAAATATCTTCTAAAATGGTTTATTACGAATCAAAGGAGGGGGGAGAAATTATATAATGATTAAATATAAAAAAAATTCCATTACTAAAATAATTATACATGCTGTATTGATAATAGGAAGTGTTTTGATGCTGTTACCATTTTTATGGATGGTATCTACTTCCCTAAAGGAATGCACAAAGATATATGAAACCCCCCTTAGATGGATACCAAAAAATCCCCAATGGAGTAATTACAAAAGACTTATCACCGAATTTAAGTTTTACAAGTATATGCTGAATTCAGCTATGTTGTCAGCTGTTAATATTATTGGGAATTTATTATCATGCTCCCTAGTTGCTTTTGCTTTTGCAAATCAAAAGTTTAAATATAAAAAACAATTATTCATACTTATTCTTTCTACTATGATGCTTCCTGGTGAGGTAGTATTTTTCCCTCAGTTCATAATTTTTAATTATATAGGATGGTATGGTACATTGAAACCTTTATGGGTTCCTTCATTTTTAGGTAATGCTTTTTTTATATTCTTATTGAGGCAATATTTTCTTACAATTCCTACTGAATTAGTGGATGCAGCAAAAATTGATGGCTGCAGTAGTTTTAAAATTTTCCGGAAAATCTATTTACCTTTATCTAAACCCGCTCTTGCCGTTGTTACTATATATACCTTTATGGGAACTTGGAATGACTTTTTCGGCCCCTTAATATATATAACCAAAGAAAGTCAAAGGACAGCCGCTGTTGCCCTTCATTACTTAAAAAATACATACGAAGGTACAAGTTCTTTACCTACTACAATGGCTGCCTCAATTTTGACTATAATACCTTGTTTAATACTGTATTATTTTGGTCAAAAATATTTTGTTAAAGGCATCGTATTTAAAGGAGTAGATAAGTAACATTTATAAAAACGGAGGTAATTATGAAGGATTTAGTTGATTATTTGATGAAATTTAACAGGAGATTAATTTCTCCAATAGGTGGTACTACTAAAAAAAAATTTAGCGAATATATTGATACTTCAAATATGACTGCCCAGGATATTTCAGCTTACTCTATGAAGTTTCAATGCGAAGAAATAGGGCATGATTTGCAGTTTACCTGTATTGACGATATTAGATTATGTAAATGTTTTGAACTTGAAACTTATACTATTAGCAATGGTAATGAGTATGTTACAGAAGGTCAAATTACAAATTATAGGGATTTATTAAAATTAAAAGAAGCAAGCCCTTTAAATCATGAAATTGTTTATAACAGTATTGCCCCTATTAAAAAATTCAAAACAATCTCAGATAAACTTATAGGCGGAGGATGTTTTGGTCCGCTTACAACAGCTGGAGCAATGGTAGGAGTTAGTGAAATTAGTAAAAGTGTTATTACTAACCCTGACTTTGTAGAAAGCATTCTAGAAATCATGACAGACTTTATGATTAATATGGCAAAACAGTGTGAAAATAGTGGAGCAGATTTTTTTTGGATTGCAGAGCCTCTATCAGTGTTACTATCTCCAAGACATTTTCAAAAATTCTCAGGTAAATATATAAAAAAAATATTTGACAGTATTTCAATACCTGGCTTTCTACATGTGTGTGGAAATACTACAGCTCACACTGCTGAACTTCTAAAAACTGGTGTTAAATGCTTAAGTTTAGATTATTTAGTTGATATGCGTGATATTGCACATAGAGTACCCCCCAATGTAGTGCTAATGGGGAATATTGATCCCGTGTATATGCTACAAGCTGAAACTTACGAAGTTGAAAATGCTGTTAAAAAATTAAATATTGATATGCGTAATTTTTCTAATTTTGTTATGAGCTCAGGATGTTTAATTCCTCCTAATACTCCCACAGATAATGTTGAAGCTTTATTTAAAATAACTAATGAATTCCCAATAAAAACAAGACAAGAATACAATGAGATTAATGAACTTTGGCATATTATAATTGAAGAAAATTTTGAAGAAATGATAAAATGGATAAAAAATAATAAGACGTCTAACGAAATTGTATTAAGTGGTTTTGAAGAAGCCTGTACTTACCTAGGCAGACAATTTAAATATAAAAAACTTGATTTAGTAGGCTTTTCTAATAAATTATATGAATTAGAAAAGTTATTAGCATCAGATTACATAAATTTAGAAAAAGAAATATATATTGAACACGAAAAATATGAACTATCCTATTTAAAGAAAAATTTCACACAATTAATGATGAAGAATTACACTATTAAAACAAGTCTATGAGCCATAGTAACAAGAAATCTTCATCACATTTCCAATTTCTTCAAGTACTTCCGAGGTGATTACAGAAGTTGAAAATGTGATGAACAACTTATGTTTGCTAAAAATCCAACACCTTTTCAGGCACCATCTAATCTCAAAAATCTAAGCATTAATATAACTATTATAACAAATAATAATGACATTAAAACCTTGCTGTACTTTTCAACTCCACTTTCCACTCCTAAAATTACTATGAAAGCGGCATCAGAAAATCTTCTTTTAGAAACAGTAGCAGCCAAAACAAATTGTGTTCACAATTTGTTCACTACCCCATGTGTGTTTATGAGTCAGGCGAATTTGCTTTTATCTTTACTTTAGAATTGCATTAACATAATAAAATTTTTGTCTTTGATTGCTAACGGGTTTTAAGTCACCATAAAAGTATTCTGTATGTTTTACGAGTTCTATCTTAAAATTGACTAAGAGTTCTTTGATATCATTTAAATCCGCGAAGAAGTGAGGTATACCTTTTTCCAATCCATCTCGACATACTATAGTATTTTTATCAAATTTATTGGACCTATTCTCAATAAATTCTGTGCTTTCTTTTGAGCAAAATGACAAATATACCTCGCCATTTGGTTTTAGCACCCTTTCAATTTCTGAAATTGTTTTTTTTAATCCAATTGAATCTGTATGAGAAATAACATGGTAAGCAAAAATACAGTCAAAGGATTCATTAGAGTAATTCATACACGTCATATCTCCGACGCCTGCATTTATAATTTGATTTTCTTTTGCAGCCCATGTTTTTAGGTATTGAATAGCATAATCAGAAATATCCATTGCTGTTACATTGAAGCCCTGTTTTGAAAAATAAATAGCGTGGCGACCAAGCCCTGTTCCTAAATCTAAAAGATCAACATAACCAGATTCTCTCCATTTAGTCGCTAAGTAAATACAAGTGTCGAAAGGCTTAAGCTGAGACGCTGGGTCAATATTCCCCCAGTTATGTCCTTTAAAGTTGGCAATCTGCTCCTTATTGTAATCCATTTCAATATCCCCTTTTACTGTTAGTAGAAAAGTGATACGTGGAAATAGATTAAGATTAACATCTTTTTTACGCGCAGTTGATGGTGTTATTCCGTGAATCTCTTTGAAGGTGCGGGTAAATGACTCTGGAGATTCATAACCATGTTTCAAAGCTAAATCGATGACTTTTATACTAGTTGTCTGCAGTTCTATAGCAGCCAATGTCATACGTCTTCTGCGAATATAATCATATATGGATATATTCATAAATATAGAAAATGTACGCTGAAAACTAACTGTAGATTGACACATTATATTTGCAACTTTATCTAAATCAATGTTGCTGTCTAAGTAATCTTCAATATAGTCAAATGCTTCGTTAATTCGTTCATACCAGTTCAAACGTATCCCTCCTCTCTATAAACAGTATAGTAGATGAATAAATAAAATTCCTTGCACTTTTGGTTTCACTCCTGCAAGGTTATTTCTCAAAATAGAAGTTTTTATAAGCATTTATTTTCTTCTGTAATCATAAATCTCATTTTTGACATCTAACTCTATAACATTTATTTTTATAGTTTCATCACTCAACCATTTCATTTCTGCTCCTTCGCAGCGATACTGCCAATAAATATTCTTAGTTTTACCGTTTTTATTATTCTTTAATGTACCCAACACTGCATAACTTGTGGTAGCCCCACCATTATTCAAATAAGCAGTTACAGTATATGTTCCATTTGGCGAAGTTGATTTAGCAAGATATTCTTGTCCATTAATTCTTTGAATATCAAAAAATGCCCAATGAATAGCATAGGCTGCTCCACCAATCATAGCTACAATAATTTAAAAAACTCCAACTCCGCATTTAGCTTTATACTTTTATATTTATATAAATAACTTTGATTCACTCAATTTTCTACTATTGAATCGAGCTCATCAACTCAAAGAAATATTTTGCATCTTGAGTTTTATAAAGATTGTACCAAGAATCTAAGGTTTGTGGTGAAAACACCTCTAGAATTTTCAATATGTGAAAAGCAAATTCAAGAGGAGCTATTCCAGAGGCAGTAATCAAACTTCTATCAGTTACTGCGCATTCTTGCTTATAATATTTTTCTCCTGCATAGCTTGGACAGACCATTTTAAGATATCCCAGGTCATTGCTTGTATGAGCTCGCTTATTTAATACGCCTTCCATAGCAAGTCCTATTGTAGCACCACAAATTGCCCCTACAACAATACCTTTCTCTAGACATTCTTCAGCCATTCTTATAATGGGAGCATGAATTGCTTCTGTCCATGTATTCCCACCAGGTAGAATCAAAGCAACTGTCTCTTCAATACTAAACTCCTTAAGTTCAATTTCTGGCAATATTTCTAAACCTCCCATTGTAGTAATAGGGTTCTTGTTAATTCCTACAGTTACTATTTTTAGAGGTATTACTCCCTTTTTGTAGTACCTTCCCGAATTGATTTCACTACTTAAATAACCTATTTCCCAGTCTGCCATTGTATCAAATACATAAAGATATACTTTGTTTTTCATTTTCGATTCCTCCACTTTCATTTTATTAGTACTATTGACCACAGGATGGTTTCAAGCTCCATCTTAATCAATTATATATTATCTTTACTGACAAATTCAGTCAGTGGAGATAATAGTCCAGCAAATCTTTAAGAATTGATGCCATAGCAGCTTTAAAACTATTTGGTTCAAGCACCTTTATTGATTTACCATATGGAAGTAGAATATGAGGAACATAGGTATGGATTGAGTATTCATCCATTAAAAAAATCCTTCTGCATTCAGTTCGTTTTATCAGATGATATCCTAAAAACCAATGTGCACTTAGGTCATTCAATGCTTCTGACTTGCCCTCAATTACTAAAGTGCAAAGTCCTACTTTACTTTCTATATTGGATAATAAGCTTTCTGTAAAAAACTCACGTGCCGAAAAAGCTTCAGGACGCTTAAATGTATTTTTAGTGCTTATAATATTTATTATTCTATCTACCCTAAAGTTACGAATTTCATTCCTAAGATGGCAAAATGCAATAGCGTACCATTTATTGTTCCAGTAAAGCATCCCATAGGGGTCAACAATCCTATGCTTGGGATGCCCTTCATAACCTGTACAGTATTCAATTTCCATAGAGCATTCATTTGCAACAGCTTGCTCCAGTTCCATTAATATAGGTTTGACAGCTGGATCGCAAATACGGCTCACTACTTCAAATCCAACTAAATGACGATTGAGAACTTTTTCTTGTTCTTGATTCGAAAACATCTTTAACTTTGATGTTGCACTATTTAATGATTCCATAAAAGGATATCCTGATTCCATTGCAAAAACAGCAGCATGCAAAAGTGATTTTTTCTCTTCAAGATCAAAAAACAGGGGTGCTCTGATAAAATTGTTAAGCAAACTATATCCGCCGTTATGACCAGGCTCCGATATTATTGGCACTCCACTAACACACAGTGCATCCATATAACGATAAACTGATCGTATGTTTATTTCTAACCTTTCGGATATTTGCTTTGCGGTTATTTTTGTACCTGAATTCAGCATCCATAAAATCGCTAGCATATTGTCATTTTTTGGCATGATGCGCCCCCTAATCTGGTTAACAATTAAATTTTATTGTTTATGAATATAATATCATTAAATATTGTTTTTAAAGATTTATAACATTTCTTATTATTAAATTAACTGTGACGCATTTTTTTACAACTACGTCTAATCATGTCAAACCAAATAACTTATGATCAATCACTTTTTTGTTCTAAATGACCTATAACGTTTCGTGTTGCCTACGTTCCTGAACCTTAGCACACTACTTCGCCAATTCAAAACACTATCCAGCCAATGCGGACGGCAACATTTTGTTATAGGTCGTTTTGGCACTACACTTTGAGCAAGACCTACTCCAGGTATCCTAGGATATGATCCTTACTCCATAATAATTGTTGCGCGATAAAAGAAAGATAGGACAGAACTTAATATGAGATTATTTTACATCAACTCTACAATTGGAATTTGTCAATTTAGTTCATGTTCTATTATGATAATTGATTCATCATGCTCACCAATCATTTCAACTGATATATTTTTGACCATAGTGCTAAATTTGTCATTACATTTTTTTACATCGTCAAATGCTTTATCAAGCAACTCCTTAGAAGATACTTTTCCAACTGTCATATGCGGAACATAATCATAAGCCATATCAAATTGCTTTAGTTTGTCTTTATATAACATATAATGAATGTTTTTAATAACATTCATACCTTGTACTACATTTAAAAACAAATAATTTCCATATTTATCTTCCTGCATAGTGAATCCTTCTAATTCAAGTTTAAATGGTTGTATGTCGCTTAAAGAATCTTTTAAATACAAATTTAATTCCTCATTAGTCAACTCACTATTAAAAGGAAAGACCAAAGTAATATGTGGCAATACTAACTCTGCCAATGGGTCATATTTTTTACGGATATCATTAATAACATCAATATTTTCAAATTTAGGAAAAATCATAATAGTTCTTGTTTTCATACTCACATCTCCTCTACAGATTACTATTTATTGAGTTGTTTTACATCTTTCATATGTCACATTATGAATAGGTTTGGATTCAGACTAACTATACGAGTATAGTTTTTTATGGTCCTTGGGCTATAACCCTTTATCTCCATATCCATTCTCATTTTTCGTCTTAATTCTGACATAAATAATAACACTCCCTTATTTTTTATTTCTACAATAAAAGTTTAGAGGAAGTGTGTATTATAATAAATAAGTATCTTAGTTAATTAAGATACTTATTTATATATTATTTGAGTAAAAATATTATTCATATTTAAAAACACTAATCATATAATCTTCTTCTGGAAAATCTCCACAAAAATCAAATCCTGCTTTAGAATAAATTTTTTTTAATTTATCATTTCCAGCCCAGCAATTCAAATATAGTATTTTTCTTGAATTTATTGAAGTATCACAAGCATAATTAATAACTTTGAGTCCTACATTCTTTCCTTTATATTGTGGTAAGATCGCTATTCTATAAAGGTATAAATTATTTGGTTCACTGATATGTAGAACCGCATTAGTATCCATGTCTTTTAAAGAAAATGTTCCAACTATCAATTTATCTATTGTTATCACATATATGTTTCTATTTTTTATATCTATATTTATTTCTTCAAAATCCCAAGGATAGGTCCATTGATTTATATTTTTTTGATGTAGGCATAATGTTACGTTATTTAATAACTCGACTATTGTCCTTATATCATCTTTCTCTGCTAATCTAATTTCATATAGCACCCTAATATCCCCTTTTTAAAAAAATATTATTCATAATATCTAACCCTTGTGACTCAAAATAAGAATATTGTGCCACTAACTATATAATCTGAAGTTACAATTTTATAACTTTTATCAAATTATTTATCTCTGAAATTTATATTACTTATAATTAGAATACATGAAAATATTATTACCAATATAACTCCAACAAAAGAAATAACTCCAAATAGTCTATAAATCATCTGTGTAAATGCATTTGCACCTGAACCGCCACCAAACATTGTATATGTTGCCACATGAAAACTCTGTAGTAATGTAAGCATGAAACTACCTAAAATACAGCATAATAATTTTACGTTTTTTGTACTAATCATTTAACTTTCCCCCTCATTTCGTTGAATAATATTTTACAGTTCCGACTTAACAATATCATAATTTACCATAAATATAAATGTTAGAGATATTATTAATCTTTATTTCCTCATAGTTTCCTAATTCGTCACAACTAAAAACGCCACAAACTCTTATTATTCGTCCAAAGTAAACTCTTTTATATCAATAACATATTTACCATCAAACGTAAAACAAACAATAAATGGCATAAGATGCTTAATTCTTTCAAATTCAGTATAGTCAAAATTCTTATTAAAATAGTTTATTATCGTACTTAAAGCAGTGCCATGCGAACCTATAACCATATTTTCGTGTACATTTTCTTCAAGTATATGCATAAGAGCCTTTATATTTCTGTTTTGAACCTCATTTAAACTTTCACCTTCAGATGACTTATAGTTAAAATCACTCCACTGCTCTTTTGAAAATTTATTAAAATCATCTATCCATACATTATCTATCTTTCTTTCTCTAAAATCATCAATAATATTAATCTTTAAGTTTAAACTTTCTGCAAAATCTTTTATTGTGTCAATGGCTCTTTTGTATGGACTTGAAAATGCTTTAGTAATATCTTTATCTGACAAAAATTCTGTTACTTTTCTACAGTCATTTATACCCTCCTCAGTAAGTGGTCGTATTAAATCATCTTTAATTGAAAAGTCTGGTCTAGCATGTCTTACAAAATATACTTTTGTCATATTATTACCTCCAATTCAAATACATTATTTTTCTCAAAGTCCGTAATTATATTTGGATGTAGAAACTGCTTTAATTGTTCTTTTGTTACCCATTGATAATCCGTATGCTCTGGTGACAAAATGACTTCGCCATCATTACTTTCACACAAATATGTAATTATAACAACTTGCCTTTGTGGGTTAGTTTTAAAAGTAGTTGCATATAAAATTTTATTAACATTTACATCCAATCCAACTTCTTCATTAATTTCTCTAATAAGAGCAGTTTCTAATGATTCTCCAAATTCTATTTTTCCACCGACACATTCCCAAGTTTCTGCGCCTATTTCATCATCTTTAGCACGCTTAACGATTAATACTTTTCCTTCTCTTATGATTATACCTTTTACGGCAGCTACAATCTTATTCTGATTTAACATTCAGTTCCTCCTGATATAATAAATTATAAATTTACAAAAATATTTTGATTAATACGTCTATTTCTACAGTTCTGAATTAACAATACCATAATTTATCATAAATATAAAGATTAGAGATATCCTAATCTTTATATCAGCTTATTTCCCTAAGTTGTCACAAGTAAAAACGCCACAAACTTTTATTGTTTGTGAGGCCTAATTCAAATATTCCGACCTACCTATAAGTGGTATAGGCTAATATTTAAACCTTTTATTTGTATGATTTTTTCAATCTCTTGTTTGTTTTCTGTAATTATATAACTTTCAAATTCATGAGAAGTATTAATTAACTACGGTTTACCATTCTTTATAAAAGATAAATCCTCTGGTAAGTCTGGCTCTACCCACGAATGCAATGAGTTTGTAACTGCTTTTAGCAAGTAAAATCTGTCCGCATACGCTTCCATATTTTACAACGGGGTCGCACCAACAACCTAGTAAATGTAAAAAAATAAGCTTCACAATAAACATTCCTACTCAACTTATTCTCATTTGGTTCTTAATCAAACAGTCCATTCTAGTTATTCAACTGCTTTATTACCTTTTTTTAGGTGGCTGTCCAGACCCTATAGAAGAAACTGGAAACAGTTTCTTCTTCTACCTTTGGGACCACAAGCTCTTTGACTGCGACCTCTTAACATTATCGATTTATAATACATTCAAAGTAAAGAGTCAACACGTTATGTTACATTCAAAATGAAATTTTCAAGGAATAGGCAATAGCCACAATGTGAAAGTAACTCAATTGATATTGTGTTACTTTCACATTATTTATTTATTTTTTAAAATAACACTTGATGATATAATATCCATATAACCAATAAAAACACTTAGATGTGAATATATGTTAAGCAAAGCAAACATGAATTTTATTTAAGATAACTCAATGAAAAAATGGAGCTGAATTTTATTGCTGTTCAAATAATTGATTATTGTAACTCTATCAAATATTTGAAATGATTTTCTAAAATTAACTCATATATATTATTAACTTAAGGAGAAAAGTAATGAAATTTATTGATATACTTAAATCTAACAAAACAAAAAAAAAATTTGAGGAACAGATTTATATAGTATATAAAGATTTATATAAATTTATATATTCTATTATAAAAAATCAAAATCTAGCCGAGGATGTACTTCAACAGACATTAATGAAAGCTTATGAAAAGTTTGATACACTACAGGATGTAAAAAAATTCAAATCTTGGATTTTTACTATAGCAAAAAATGAGAGTTTATTATGGATTAGGAAATATAACAGAGAAATTCCTAGTGAAGATACTTACCTAGAACTA
>CAYXOL010000083.1:0-18321 GCA_964467165.1 uncultured Clostridium sp. | reverse complement strand
AGCAGAGGACTGAAAATCCTCGTGTCCCTGGTTCGATTCCTGGTCTAGCCACCAAGTTTTGGCGCTATAGCCAAGCGGTAAGGTCAAGGTCTGCAAAACCTTTATTCCCCGGTTCAAATCCGGGTGGCGCCTCCAAAGCACTTTGTAAATAATACAAAGTGTTTTTTTTCGTCTAAAATTAAAAACGTATAAGTTTACATCTAGCATAATACACTTACACCAAGTTGATATCTTTTAAGATAGCTAAAAAAATTAAATTTACATAAATATTCATAAATTTTTATATATGGTAGTAATATAGAGATAAACTTAGAAATACATATCTTGATACATACAAATCAGTATAAACAGTCTATATGCTTATATAATAAGGTCATACACACCATAGGGAACTTAGAACAAGTAGATTAATATATGAAATGCTAGTATAATCACATATGTTGGTCACAAAACTATTTATGATTAACATTTCACACGACTTTAGGGGGTCTAACATTTTATGTATAAAGAAATGGTTCAAAGAAAAAAGTTTCCAGCTATAGTATTATTGTTTTTTACGCTAATTATATTTATATGCCTATCAGACATATTACCTAAGGTAAGTATAAGCAATATAAATTTAAAAACCATTATGACTATTTTCTTTAGCACATTAATGATAGCTCTTTGTTATATTGAGTTTACAAAATGTAAGATTAAGTATAAGTATTCTATTGTAGCAGATCAATTCATTATTCATAAAATAAGAGGTGAAGAGGTTAAAATACTAGAGGATATTAAATTAAAGGATATTGAATTCATTGGTAAATATAGTAATTGCGACACAGATGTTAATATTACTAGTAGCAAAAAGTATATTTGCTCTACATTTAATGGAAATAGCTTTTGCTGTGTATATAAAGCCGGAGAGAAATTTAAAAGGTTTTACTTCCAGCCCAGCGATGGACTTATTAATAAGATTAAATCAATAAAAGCGAAACCCTTATTTTAAAATTATATAATAGAGATATATAAGAAGTATAATTGCATTAAGGGTTCTTTCTGAACTTTGGATATATCAATCGCTTAAAAAGAATGGCTATTCGGATGTGAATAGCCATTCTTTTTAGTATTTTATAATACCTGATTTAATGCAAATACCCAATACCAAGAAAGAACCGCATTAAGATTATACTTCTTTTTTTATTACAAAGATATCTGTAAAATGTTAATACTATATTATTTTAACTCAACTAAAATTTCTTTTAATAAATCTTGTTTTTCAATAATGTCTAGACCTGTTATGGCTAGTGCTACGGCAGCTTTTATAATATTGCTTTTACAGAGGTCTGTTTGGGTTTCTAGAGCAAAGGCTGGTGATGGGCAAGATATTAGTGCATTGTCTGTAATAGCTATTGATGGGTATATGCATGGAGTAAAATGGCTTATAGATCCTATTCCCAGGCCATATGCTGCATTTTTACAAGGAGCAATATTAATAATGCCAGATTCTTTTAAATTATGTGTAAAAATTCTTGATAAGGATTTATTACTCAACAGTTCTTCTGAAGGTAATTCAAATAGGCTAATGTCCACATTCATATTCATTATTTGGGACATTGACTTGGTTAAATCCAAAATAGTTTTTTCTAATGTTTTAGCTTCAGTTAGTTTTGCAGCTGTGATATAAAGTTTAGACTCGGATTGGAAACGTGAGTTAGGGCAAGAGGAGGCATTATTTATAGACACATCATCAATAGAACAACTGCTGGTTAACCTATTTAACGATTGATTTAATGTATTAAGTATAAATAAGTATGTGTCTAAGGATGAAAAGTTAAAAGTCTCATTATTCACAGTATTAATATTTTGGCTATATATAATTTTAATTGGAATAGTAGCCATGGAAGTTCCGCTTTCTGCATTGGTTATATCACAGTGTGGTGCAAAGATAACATCTATATCATCAAAACATTTATCTTTTGTTAAAGTAAGTTCTGCTCCATTGGAGTAACCACCAGGACAGCCCAGTAGAATTACACTACCCCCACTTTTATCTATTACCTTGGATAAGCCCATTGCCGCTGCAGTAGATATACTTGCGTTTACGTTATTGCCAAAAATATGGCCTGCATTTTCCGTGGAGGTGTATTTGCATATATAGCATATCTTAGGATGACCACTTCCATATTCAGCGTAAAAAGAATTAGGGATATTGCAATAGTTTTCTTGTATTTTAAAATCATGTTTTTTTAGCATATCTATTATGTAAGAACAACTTTTATATTCTTTATAACTTGCTTCTGGATTATCATAAAGGTAGTTAGATAAATTAAATATATCGTCTTTTATAGTGCTTATATAGCTTTTAATTTCTTGCTTCATACAATGAGCTCCTCTCAAATTTTATTTATGAATAATACAGTTAGTATAACCTAAGATGCATAAATATATTGATAATAACAAATAAAGTTTTATAAGGTCATATAAGAATTTTTAATAGCTTGTTTTGGATTAAAATGTAGATAAATATATTTCTAATAATTTTGTGGACAAAATAAGAAACTGGACTTACTTGAATAAAATATATTATAAGAGGCTATACTTTAGATAGTTTTAAATGGTGGCAAAGGTGATTTTTTAAGATAGCAAGTTTGAGGGGGAAATTATGAAAAAAGAAAAATGTATTATATGCAGAAAGCCTCTAAATGATGGTATAATGATAAATGGAAGAGGAATTTGTGAGAATTGCGAAGGAAGAATTATAGGAGCAAAGGCTAATACGGATTTCTATGAATATTACAAGAACTGTATAAGAAAGAATTTGGTACAGTGCTTGCAAAGAGGAGTGACTAAGGATTGTCAAGACTACCACTTGTAGAAGGAGTGTTGAAATATATAAAAGAAGAAAATATTCCATTTTGTATGCCAGGGCATAAAAATGGGGTTGGTTTTTTAAAAACCTTGCAAGGCAAGGAACTTTATAAAAACCTTATAAAAGGAGATATTACTGAGGTTTTGGGATTAGACAATCTTCATTGCCCAGATGGAATAATAAAAGAATCTCAAAAGTTATTGAGTGAATACTATAGAAGTATTAAATCTTATTTTCTAGTGAATGGTAGTACTAGTGGAAATCTAGCTATGATTTTTTCATGCTTTAATGAGGGTGACAAAATTATTGTAGAGAGAAATTGTCACCGTTCTATATTTAATGCCATTATTATGAGAAAATTAAAACCAGTATACATTAAAAATGAAATCAATTCTAAATATGATGCTCCTTTTCCCTTAGACAAGGAGCATTTTTCATGTGTAATTAATAAAAATAGGGATGCAAAAGGTATTGTTGTTACCTATCCTAATTATTATGGCATATGTCTTGATTTACAATATGTCACTGAAATAGCTAATAAATATGATATGAAGGTACTTGTAGATGCTGCACATGGTGCTCATTTTGGTGCCTCTGACTTATTACCTGAAAATCCTCTGAAAATGGGAGCAAATATGGTAGTTATGAGTGCACATAAGACACTGCCTAGTTTAACACAAACAGCTTTTTTACATGTTGGCGCGGGTGTTGATATCGATAGAGTGGATTTTTACGTAAGCGCTTTTTTAAGTACAAGCCCATCCTATATGTTTTTATGCTCTATGGATTATGCAAGATTTTATATTGAGGAGTATGGTAAAAACGACTACGAAAAGTTAATTGAACTATGCCAGTTTTATAGAGATAAAATCAATAGACTTAAAAAATTCTATATTTTAGGACCGGAAGATTTAAATGAAATGTCAGCAAGGCAAAATGAGGATAATAGGTATACTATGGATTTGACTAGGTATATACTAAATGTATCTAAAGGTTACAGCGGGCATAAATTATTAGGATATTTAAGAGGGAACAAAATTCAAGCTGAGATGAGTGATAGTAGAAATGTAGTTTTAATATTTTCTCCTTTTAATTCTAAGGAAGATTTTAATTGTTTATATTTAGCTCTTAAAAACTGTGATATGAATACGTTAAAAGAGAAATATGTGGACTTAATAGATTACGATATTCCTATCTCTATTATGTACCCATATGAAGTAATGGATAGAGAAAAAACAGTGATAGATGTAAGGGATTCAGAGGGAGAAATAAGTGCAGTAGCAATAGTTCCATATCCGCCAGGGGTACCCATTGTAATGCCGGGAGAAAGAATAGATGCGCATACTATAGCTGTTATAGAATATTACGTGCAGTGCAATGTAACAGTACTTGGGATTGATGAAGGAAAAGTGGAAATAGTAAAAAAATAGATCTTATTGGGATTACATACTAATATATAAATAGATATTGCTGGAGGAGATTACATGGGAATAGGTCGGTTAATAGTATTAGAGGGGCCAGATGGTTCAGGGAAAACTACCCAAATAAAATTATTAGAAGAGTATTTAAAGCAGTCAGGATATGAGGTTGTAAGAACAAGAGAACCTGGAGGTACAGAAATTAGTGAGAAAATCAGGGATATAATACTAGACAACGCTAATTCTAATATGGGCTATATGTGTGAGGCCTTGCTATACGCGGCATCCCGCGCACAATTAGTCAATGAGATTATAAAGCCTGCTTTAGCCCTTGGTAAAATGGTTATATGTGATCGGTTTGTTTATTCTTCAATGGTGTATCAAGGAATTGGTAGAGGTCTTGGAACAGAGAGGATAAGAAATATTAATGAGGCTGCACTAGATGGACTGGAAGCAGATTTAACATTTATGATTACCATTCCTTATGAGGAAGGCTTAAAGAGAAAAAAAATGCAAGGAACTCTAGATCGATTAGAAAACAGTGGGAATGATTTTCATAAAAAAGTTTTTCAGGGTTATTTAGACATTTGCGAAAAATATGATAAAATAGAAGTAATTAATGGTAATAGAAGTGTAGATGAAGTATATAGTGATATAATAAAGGCTATTAGAAAAATAAAATTGTAAAGGATGGTATTATATGAAATTAGTTATTGCAATAGTACAGGATGACGATGCCAGTGATTTAATAGAGGTAATAACCGACAAAAACTTTAGAGTTACAAAACTTGCTACAACAGGCGGTTTTTTAAAATCAGGAAATACAACACTGCTAATAGGTGTGGAGAAAGAAAAGGTAGATGAAGTTTTAGCTATTATAAAGGATGTATGTAAGTCAAGAAAACAAATAGTAACTTCACCTTCGCCGGTTGCAGGCTCTACGGGGGTATATATGCCATTCCCTATTGAAGTAGATGCAGGTGGAGCAAATGTATTTGTAGTTGATGTAGATAAGTATATAAAGGTATAACTATTTATAAGCAAGTATATAAATATATACTTGCTTATATATATATGGAGGACTAAAATGAGTTTTGAGAGCATAATAGGGCATAGCAGTATAAAAAACCAAATAAGTAAGGCTATAAGTTCAAATAAACTATCACATGCTCATCTTTTAGTTGGAGACGATGGAATAGGAAAAAGTAGACTGGCAAAAGATATTGGGCTTATGATTTTAGGAAAGACAAAAGACATAAAATACGTAGATTTAGTGGAATGGCACATAGAAAAAAATAAAAGTACAATAGGGGTAGGAGCTATAAGAACTTTAATTGAAGAAATAAATAAAAAACCTTATGAAGGGGATAAGAAAGTTATAATTATTTACGGTGCTGATAAAATGACTACCCAAGCCCAAAATGCTTTCTTAAAAACAATTGAAGAGCCACCGAGGAATGTTACTATATTTTTATTAGGTGAAAATCTGGAAGTTATATTGGACACAATAAAATCAAGATGCCAAATACATAAATTAAAGGGTTTGACTGTGGATGAAATGGAAAAATTTCTAAAAATCAATTATCCGGATTTGTCTCTAGAGCAGGTAAGAGCCATTGTAGCTTTTAGTGATGGAATACCTGGAAAAGCAGAGAAATTTATTTTGGATAATAACTTCAGGGATATTAGAAATATTACCTTGGAAATATTACTCAAGCTTAATAAGGTTGGAACTGAAGACTTAATGAAATATGAAAAAAAATTATCTGAGCAAAAGGAAAATTTTAAAGAGATATTAACGGCATTTCTTTCATATATTAGGGATACAATAATATATAAAGAAATTGAAGAAGAAAATATAATTATTAACATAGATAAATTATTGTATATAAAAGAATTGGCTAATATATTTTCATTTAACAAATTAAATGGTATTATAAATGTAATAAATGATACTAGAGAGAATTTGGATAGGAACGTTAACCCAGGGCTTACGTTCGAAGTAATGCTACTTAAGATGCAGGAGGTTTAACATGGTTACAGTAATAGGAGTAAGATTTAAAAAAGCTGGTAAAATATATTATTTTAGCCCCAATGATATAGATATTCAAAAGGGCAATAAGGTTATTGTTGAAACAGTAAGAGGTATAGAATTTGGAGAATGTGTTATTGGTATAAAGGAAATAAAGGAAGATGCTATTGTGTCGCCCCTCAAATGTGTCATTAGGAAGGCTACAGATGCAGACGCGGAAAAAGATTCAGAAAATAAAAGAAAAGAAACTGAAGCTTACGCGGTTTGTTTAGATAAGATCCACAAACACGAACTAGATATGAAACTCATCGATGTAGAATATACTTTTGATAATAATAAAGTTATATTTTACTTTACAGCAGATGGGAGAGTAGATTTTAGGGAGCTGGTAAAGGATCTCGCGGCTGTATTTAGAACAAGAATAGAACTAAGGCAAATAGGTGTCAGAGATGAAGCAAAAATGATTGGCGGCCTTGGACCTTGTGGTAGACCAATGTGTTGTTCAACTTTTTTAGGGGAATTTGCACCAGTGTCTATAAAAATGGCCAAAGAGCAAAACTTATCCTTGAACCCAACAAAAATTTCAGGTATTTGTGGAAGACTTATGTGCTGTTTAAATTATGAGCAGGATACTTATGAAAAAATAAGAAAAACACTTCCTACAATAGGATCAATAGTTGATACGCCTTATGGCAGATCAGAAGTTATCGGAAATAGCGTTGTAAAAGAAGCTGTAAAAATTAAGATAAAACTTAATGGTACTGATGAAGAAATAGTGGAGGTTAAAATTGGTGACCTAACATTAATTTCAGGAAGTTATGAAGATGCGGTAATTGTAGAGGATAATAAATTAAAATTAGAATTGGTTGAAAATGAAGAAGACCCATATATAATAAAAGAATTATTTAAAGATAACTAGGGGGCCGGAGATGAAGTCAGTTATAAAAGTGTGCAATATGAATACTTCAAATGATATTAGTAACGTTAATGTAGCAATATCAAATAATCAAGGAGTTATTGCTTGCCAAATATACAGTGGAAGTAAAGAAATAGAAATAATATATGATGATTATTTTGTTTCATTGGATAATTTAATTGAATCCATTGAGGATGCAGGTTACGCAGTTATATAAAAAACAGAAAATACCCTACGTTAGCTTTTTAAAGATTCCGAGTAGATAGTTTAAACAACTATTTATTCGGAATTTTTTTAGAGAATTTTTACAAGATTAATGATATAAATATAATGATCACCGTGAATACACTTTTTTTTATTGGATATAATAATTTTGAAGGAAGGTGTATGTTATGAAGAAAGTGGCAGTACAAAATGGATTAACCGCTATTAGCGATTATTTATGTAAAGAAGGGTATAAAGTAAGAGAGTTTGATAATCGAAAAAAGAATGCAGGTAATTTTTTAGACAAGTATGATGCGGTTGTTGTTACAGGTGAAAATCAAAATATTATGGGAATAGAGGATACTATCTCAAGTACTCCGATTATAAATGCAACTGGAATGACAGGGGAGGAAGTTATGCAGCGAATAGAAGCAAAATAATAGGAAAAATTGGGCTATATACTTATATGCAGGTGTTAACTTATTTGTAAAGTTGACACCTATTTTATTTGGAAAGGATTATTTGGGTAGATATTAATAATAGAGGATTACATAATAAAAAAATATTATTATATGTATGAAATTTTTAAATTATGTCAATAATTAAAATGTAAATATATTACTAATTAATGTGGAAGGAGTTATAGATATGAGAATGAAAAAAGGTATAATTGCTGTATCTACTATTGCTGTAGTAATCTTAGGAATATTTTTTGCTTTAAGGTTTATTGGAGGGCGAGAAATTGCTACTAATGTAAAAACACCAGATGCTAGTACAGTACAGAAGAGCAAAGAGGTATTAACAAATGATAATAAAGAAACTAATCTAAGCGGCAATGAAGCGGTGCAAGGAATTGAAAATATTCAAGGAGAAAGTATTGAAGTAGATAGTACAAGTAAAATGGACGCTGCTTATATAAATGACAAAACTAATGTTGGAATATACACTGTTAAGAAGGATGATACAGTATTTAGTATAGTGAAAACATATATGCCTAGTTATGACAATAGGGAGATCCTTGAATTCATTAAAAACAGAAATAGCATAGATGAGTCATACAAGATTTCAGAGGGCCAGAAGATAGTAATTCCTTACGAATTATTAGTAGAAACATCAAAGACCAAAGAAATAGGGGATACTACTAAATACGTTATTAAAAAGCAAGATACATTAACTTCAATAGCTAAAAATAACATGCCATCATATGCTATAAAACATGCGATAGAAATGATAAAAGAAACGAATAAAATTCTAGATGAGAATAGTATCAAAGAGGGCTCATTTATTTATATTCCTAAATAAAAGCTAAAAGAGAAGCATATTTTGAGATATTCAAGATGTGCTTCTCTTTTTGATTTAATTATTAAAAATTCTTTAAATCTTAAGTATTTTCATACTGCTGCTTTCAGCAAAAATAAAATCACCATCCAAAGTAAGTAAAAAGTCTATATTATTGTACTCGGCTGTAGCTAGGTGGAAAGCATCGTTTACAGATAATAAGTTTTTGCACATGAAATTTTTAACTAAAGGTACACATTCCTCAGAAATGTTAAGATATTTTATATTTATAATTTTTTCAAACTCTGAGATTATTTCTACGGACTTAGTGTAATAAATATTTAATACGTGTCTTCTCATGGAATTTTTTGAAATATTATCAAAGTATCTTTTATAGGGAATATGAATAAGCCTATCTTCTTTCTTTTGCTTTAGTATTTTTGTATCATGGCGGCTAAAGCTATTTGTTATAGACCTAATGTTGTCTATTGAATTATAAGGGGTTGTAGTATTTATTTTAGATTCAATGTCACTAATGAATAATTTATAAAGTATTTGATTTAGAACTTCTGCAGATATGATACTGGTAGTGTAAAATTCGGAGCCACCTTCAGATAGTTGTTTTAAGCATGATAGACAATCACTATGTTTAATATCATCATCATATATCAAACTGAGTATGAAAGATGCATCTAATAACACCGAATTTTTATTGAAAAGTATATTTTTAAAAGGGTACAATATTAAATCCATTTTAAACCTCATTAAAATCATTATTCTATAATTAATATATATTCAACAAGGTCAAGTAATAGTAGTTTTATGGACTATGAAGTATGAATTTATTATTTTATAAATAGTATCCACTTGATTTAGCAATAAAAATTGATGTATACTTCTTTTGGCGACATTTATATAGTACACTTAGATTTCATAGAAAGGAGATACATAATGGAGTTTTTAAGAAATGATGAAACCTTAGATGATCTTCAGCTAAAGGGTATTCAGGTTATTCAAAAAAAAGATGCGTTTCGCTTTGGTGTGGATGCGGTGCTACTTGCCAATTTTGCTAAAGTTAGAAAGGACGCTAAGGTTGTTGATTTATGCAGTGGTACGGGCATAATTCCCTTCATATTGGCTGGTAAAACCTCCGCAAGCAGTATAATTGGTGTAGAGATTCAAGAAGAACTTGTTCACATGGCTAATCGATCTGTAAGCTTTAATAAGCTAGAAGATAAAATTAAATTTATACATGGAGACTTAAAAGATGAGAAGCTTATTAAAAATATCTCCAAGGTAGACGTTGTTACAGTTAACCCACCATATAAACTTCAAAATTCAGGCTTAATAAATTTAAACGATAAAAATGCTATCTCGAGACATGAGATTTGTTGCACCTTAGAAGATGTTATTATTGCATGTAGAATTCTACTCAGGGATAATGGGAGGGTATATATGGTACATAGGCCTGATAGGGTAGTTGATATTTTATGCACTATGAGAAAGCATAGAATAGAGCCTAAGCGAATTAGAATGGTGCATCCTAGTGTAAATAAGGCTCCTAATATTGTACTTATTGAAGGCCAAAGAGATGGGGGAGCATTTTTAAAATGGGAAACACCTCTTTATGTCCACAGTGAAGACGGTGGATACACTAAGGAGATTATTGACATGTATAATTCAGATAAGATTTAAGGATATTTCAGCACAGTAGCTGATTATTTAATGTTAGGCAGAGCAAACAAATGCAAATATTAAAGTAAAGGGTGGTAATAATGGTAGGAAAATTATATTTAGTCCCAACTCCTATAGGAAATTTAAAGGATATTACGCTTAGAGCATTAGAAGTTCTGCAAAGTGTAGATATAATAGCTGCAGAAGATACAAGGCAAAGCTTAAAATTGTTGAATCATTTTAATATAAAAAAAACACTTATAAGTTATCATCAACATAACGAACAAGGGAAAAGTGTGAATTTAATTGAGCAAATAAAAGAAGGTAAGAACATAGCTATAATTAGTGATGCGGGCTCGCCAGGAATATCAGACCCTGGAAGTGTTATAGTTCAAAAGTGTATAGAGCAGAATATAAAATTTGAGGTGCTTCCAGGAGCAACAGCAATCACTACGGCACTTGTATATTCTGGACTTGACACTACTAAATTTATATTTAGAGGTTTTTTGCCTAGAGAGAATAGAGAGAGAAAGCCTATTATTGATGATTTAATAAATAGGAGTGAAACTTTAATTTTCTATGAGGCGCCACATAGACTTTTAAGCACTTTAGAATTTTTATATCAAAATATTGGTGATAGAAAAATATCAATGTGCAGAGAACTTACAAAAATGTATGAAGAAATAATTAGACTGACGCTAGAGCAAGCTATAGAATATTATAAAGACAAAGCTCCAAGGGGAGAATATGTGTTAGTGATTGAGGGAAAGAGTCAGGCGGATATAGATAAAGATGAAAAAGCGAAATGGGATACCCTAAGTATAGAGGAACATATAGAAAAATATATGACTGAGGGAATAAATAAGAAAGATGCCATGAAAAAAGTTGCAAAGGATAGGGGTATGGCGAAATCTGAAATATATAGACATTCTTTGAATATTTAATGTAAAAATATAATAAAAAAACAAAATATTTACAAACAATCCTAAAATACATGATTAAACTTGAAGAAATGTAAAAAAGTTTACATTTTAATCTATGTTTTTCATTGAGGTTGATATAGAGTAGTGATATAATAAAATTATTGATTTAAGAAGGCTTAGATTATATAAATACATATTTCCATAGGGGGGATTATATTGCGTAAAAGGATAATATCATTGATAGTAGCAGTTGGAATTGTTACTACAATAAGTATGCCAACATTTGCGGATCCATTATCAGACAAGCTTGAAAGTCAAAAGAGTCAGCTTGAATCGCAAAAGAGCGCATATAAGCAGGCACAAAGCAAGGTTGAGGCCATGGAGACTGCTATTGAAAAAATGGATGCAGACATAGAAAAAGTTTTTGCAGAAGTAGAGAAAACAAAATCACAAATAGCCGAAACAGAGCAGCAAATAGAAACAACAACAAAAGCTATAGGGGTTGCAGAGGAAAATATTAAACAAGAAGAAGACTTGTATAATAAGAGAATGAGGAGCATGTATATGAATGGTGTTGATAGCTATTTAGAAGTGTTGCTTGATTCACAGGGAGTATCAGATCTTATTTCAAGAGTTGAGAATGTTAAAAAAATTATAGAATTTGATAATAAAATTATTGGAGAATTAACAGATAAAAAAGCTGGAATTGAAGCTCAAAAGGTAAAGCTTGAAACTGAAAAGACTGAGTTAGTTGTTTTGAAAACTAATAATGAAGAGAAGATGGACAAGCTTAAAGAAAAGAAAGCACAGCAAAATATATTAATTGTAGAAGCTCAAAAGCAAGAACAATTGTATGCTAGTAAAATAGGCGATGCAGAAGCTATTGTAAATACTACTATGAAGCAAATACAAGAAATACGAGATAGGGCTCCTAAGTATACGCCATCTAGAGGGGCTTCATCACTTAGCGATGATTCAGTAGTTGCTTATGCAAGTAATTTTTTAGGAACAGCATATGTTTGGGGAGCCGCAGGCCCTACAAATTTTGATTGTTCTGGTTTTATGCAATATGTATATGCTCATTTTGGAGTTTCAATAAGTAGAACTACATATACACAAATAAATGATGGCTCCTATGTAGATAGAGAAAATTTACAGCCAGGAGATTTAATTTTCTTTGGAACTTCGTCAGATCCACATCATGTAGGAATGTACGTAGGCAATAATTCATATATTCATGCACCTCGTACTGGGGATGTTATTAAAATATCAGCATTGACCAGAAGTGATTATCTTACTGCAAGAAGAGTTAAATAATATTGGACAGGCTATCTAGATAGTCTGTCTTTTATTTTAAATAATAAAAAGGAATTCTATAATTTATAGGATTCCTTTTATTAGAATTTAATTTTAGTTTTCTTGTTTTAGTTGTTCAAGGCAAGGTTTGCAAATGTTTTTACCTCTGTAGTTAACTACGTCTCTAGCATCACCACAGAAAATACAAGCAGGTTGATATTTTTTTAGAATAATCAGCTCGCCATCAACGTAAATTTCTAAAGCGTCCTTTTCAGCAATATCAAGAGTTCTTCTAAGTTCTATTGGGATAACAATTCTTCCAAGTTCGTCTACTCTTCTTACTACACCTGTTGATTTCATAATAATTCCTCCTTAGGATAACAATTTCCGACATTTTAATATTGTAATATTAATAAATATGTTGTATAAAGTCAGAATTTCTCTTGGTTAATTTAGATAATATTACAAAATTAATATTTAATTCCATCTAAAGTTAATATACTACCATATAATACAAATGTCAATAACTTTTTACTTAAAAATACAAATTTTTACTGTGCTTGTAAGGTCTTTAAAATCAGTGTATAAAGACAAAAAAACTTGTAAAGCCATAAAATTGAATGGATAAGTAAATTGTGGAGAATATAAATATATGTATTCATAAAATAGTAATTTTGTGGATATAAATATCTTTATATGTCGAAGGGTTGTACTAGTATTTTTTTTATTAAATAAATTAATCATTTTACAAAAAAATAAACAACTATAAAAATAACTATTTTTTAATTAATAGGAATAAATACAAATAAAATATAAAATATAATCAATATAATTAATTTAAAACAGTGGATTGTAAAAAAAAAGAAAATTTTTTGAGATGTAATCTGTTAATAATGAATCTATTGGATTATTATAATAAATAGTATAAAAACAAATAGCAGAATAACATAAAAATTGAAAGTGAATAAGTATCATCATACTATTTATTCCACAGAAGGATTAACAAGTTATCAACAGTAAATAATTCTCAATGTGGATAAAAAACTTGTAAAAATTACTTTTAATATGTAAAAGCCGTTAAGTAGTGCTTTTTAATTAAATTAAGTTTTCCACAACTTCTGTTGATAAAGTGGTAAAAAATGTTGATAACTTAAAGAAAAATGTATAAAATATGCCTAATTGCAATATTATCTGTGGGTTAAATCATATATTTTTTTAATTCTAAGTTTAAATCTAATCTAGTAAGATTAGCTATTTCATCATTTAGCTCTTTATCAAAATTTAAATCTTTCATAGCGCAAATAAAGCATTCTTTCTTTTGCAAGCTTTCTTCAATGCCAGAAATATAAAAAGAATTGTTTCTAGTTGATATATTACCAATTATTTTACTTATCTTAGTATAAGCTTCAACACAAGTATATCTAGCAAAAGCATCATTTCTGTATATTTTTGTATCGTATATATTTTGTTGTAGCTGTCTTAGTTGTAATTTTAAAATATCACCGTTTGAAATTGCATTATTATAACTTGTGCTTAATGTTTCAAAGTATTTATCAGTATCTAGTTTTTTCGCTAGGATTTTTTTAGCTAGCTCCTCGTTACCTCTAGTTAATGCAAGATTAATTATTTGAATATACTCATCAGATTCTTTAGATAAATTATCAAGTTTTCGCTGAAGTTCATATATATTACCTAAAATTTTAGCCGAGGACAGTCTTGCCTCGTTTAAAATGCACTCCATATCTCTTATTTTTTGATCTAGCAGTTCTAAGGGAGTATCAAATTCATTTAAAATATTGTTTACTCTAGATTTTATAAAATAAAATAGTCTACTAAAAATTTTCATAATAACCTCCTAAATGCTAAATACTTATAAAAAATATTTTAATAAGATTAAAGCCAATAGTTGAAAATTTGATTAATACTAGTATGATAAATTTTTGATTAATATATACTATAATTTATGAATGGATTTTTATATGATTATATAAGGTTATTTGCTGTGAAGATATTAAATAATAGTCTGAAAATAGCAACTCGGTGGAAATAACTTGTAACAGGGTTATTTTTACCTTATAATGAAAATGTAAGAGTTGTTATATGTTATGGCCTAAAAAGCGTAGTTTATAAAGGATATTAATTTTTGGAAGGTGATAAAAATTGGATAAGACCAAATTTACCCTAGAGAATATAAATTTATTAGCAAAATCAATATCAGAAAATAGTACAATTCCATATGATCAGTTACCACCGTATGATTTATTTTTGTCTCAAGTTATTGATTATTTGAATGATAAATTTCAGGCTGATAATTACACCAATAATATAGTGCAGAATTATATAAAAAGCGAAGTTATATCAAAACCAGAAGATAGCAAAAAAAGAGGATATACTAAAATACATCTTGCACAGTTGGTGTTGCTTAGTCATATGAGACCTGTACTTACTGCAGGAGAAATCAAAAAAGTTTTTAGACTGGCGTTTAATGAAATTAACGATAGAGAGGATGATATTATTTCATGGGAGAATGCTTATAAATTCTTTTCAGATATGCAAAAGCAAAGTTTTGATGATTTTTCAGGAAAACAGTTTTGCGATGAAGGGAAATTAGAAAAAATAATTGATGCATTAGATTTAAAAGAAAGTGACAAGGAAAGAATATCAGTTTTCTTAGTTGTAATGACATTAGTATCTCAAGCCAGTGCCATAAAAAAATTAGTTCAAAAAATCGTAGAGGATTATGAACCCTAAAAATCAAAATATTATATAAAAATAAAAAATCCTATATTTTAGGATCTTTTATTTTTATATAATATTTTTTTTTAACAAGAGCTATTTGCGTTGTGTGCGGTTAATATTTTAAAAGATTCTCCAAATATGCTTTTAGAGTACATGATTTTTGTATCTTCAAAAACGAAAGTAGACTCATTATCTACTATAAAGTTTATTCCATTTACTGTTTCTAAAACATCATCTTCTTGTTGCTCATCCAGAACAACACCCAATATTGGGCCGCCTCAACCAAAACCTTTTATAAGTAATCTTACAAAAGATTTACCCTTTTGTAAAAGTTGTTTGTTTAAAGCATTTTTAGTAACATCATCAAAAGAAATATTCATATTTTATCCTCCTTGTACCCACTGGGGGTATATCATAGTATTATTATATGTGTTAAATATTATTATGTCAAATAAAATATAAAAATATAAAATAATTTTTCTGGAATTTATTCATTAAACGTAATTATTTATACAGTTAACACATTGATTTCTAGTATATTTAATGCTTTTATAAAGAATTTTATTATTGTTATAAAGAATTTTAATAATTCCATGGGAAATGGGAAGAATACTTATGCAAATATTATGAAATTGCACTTGTTGACAAGGTTTGCATAAGAGGATAGTATAAAAATACAGATAATATAAAATTATTTTGGAAATAAATTTTTCGGGGGTTTAATAATGAAAATAGTATTAGCATTAGGCGGAAATGCACTTCAATCAGATCCTAAAGACAAGAGTCCAGAGGCTCAACTTAAAACTTGCAAGGAAACAGCTAAATCAATAGTGGATCTTATGGAAGATGGACATACAATATCAGTAGTTCATGGAAATGGACCTCAAGTAGGTCAAATTGTTGCAGCAATAGAAGCTGCCCAAAAATTTGATGAGGGAAATGTATTGTTCCCATTTGATGTATGTGGAGCATTTTCACAAGGATATATAGGATATCATCTTCAAAATGCTATAGGCGAAGAATTAAGAAATAGAAATATAGATAAGACTGTAGGAACTATAGTAACTCAAGTAGTAGTTGATAAAGATGATCAAGGATTTAAAAATCCAACTAAACCAATAGGGTCATTTTATACTGCAGAGGAAGCAGAAAAATTAGAAAAAGAACATGGATATATAATGAAAGAAGATGCAGGAAGAGGATATAGAAGAGTAGTTGCATCTCCGAAGCCAATTGATGTTATAGAGAAAGATTTAATAAAACAATTAGTGGATATGGGGAATGTGGTTATATCTTGTGGTGGTGGAGGAATACCTGTTATTCGTGAAGGTGGAATGGTTAAAGGCGTTGCAGCAGTTATAGACAAGGATTTTGCTGCTGAGAAACTTGCAGAAATATTAGATGCGGATGTGCTTTTAATATTAACAGGAGTAGATAGGGTTTGTGTAAATTATAATAAACCAGATCAAAAGGAACTTAAACAAATTAATATAGATGAGCTTAATAAATACATTGCTGAAGGTCAATTTGCTCCAGGAAGTATGCTTCCAAAGGTTGAGGCTTGCAAAAAATTCATAATGAATAATAGAGATAAAACAGCAATTATTGCATCATTATCAAAAGCTAAAGAAGCATTGAAAGGCTTGTCTGGCACAAAAATTGTATACTAATTTATTCATATAGGAGGGCTAGAAGAGGATGGAAAAGAGAAAAATCAATGTTTATTCAGAAATAGGAAATTTAAAAACTGTTCTTATACATAGACCTGGAGAAGAGATTGAAAATCTTATTCCAGAATACTTAGAAAGACTTTTATTTGATGATATTCCATTTTTAAAGGTAGCGAGGCAAGAACATGACAATTTTGCTAAGATATTGCAAGAAAATGGTGTAGAAACCCTGTACCTGGAAGATTTAACTGTGGCAGCAGTAAAGGATCCAAAAGTTAAGGATTTGTTTTTGGATGAAGTTATAGAGGAATGCGGTATAAACGAAACTAAGATCATAACCTCACTAAAGGATTATTTATATTCATTATCAGAAAAGAAAATGATAGATAAGGTGATGGCAGGAATAAGAAAAAAAGAAATTGGAATCAAAGAACAGTACGATGAGTACCCGTTTATAATGGATCCTATGCCAAATCTATATTTTACAAGAGATCCTTTTGCATGCATTGGAAACGGGATAAGCCTAAATTCTATGAAAACTAAAACTAGAAGGCGGGAAACACTGTTTGCAAAATATATTTTTAAGTATCATCCAGAGCTAAAAGATTCAAATATACCTTTGTGGTATGATAGGAATGAGGTATATAATATTGAGGGTGGGGATGAATTAATTTTATCAAAAGACGTTATTGCCATTGGAAACAGTGAAAGAACTGATAAAGAAGCAGTTATAAGTATGGCTAAAAGTATATTTGAAAGTGGACAGTCTTTTAAGACAATTTTAATTTTTGATATTCCTAAAACTAGAGCATTCATGCATCTAGATACTGTATTTACAATGATTGATTATGATAAATTCACTGTTCATCCGGGAATTGAAGGTACATTAAAGGTCACAGCAATAACTTATGATCATAAGAATAAAGCATTAATAACTAGAGATGAAGAAGGCAGTTTGGAAAAAATACTTTCTAGTCATTTAAAAAAGGATATTACTTTAATACGTTGTGGTGGTGGAGATAAAGTTATATCGGGTAGAGAACAATGGAATGATGGATCCAATACACTAGCTATATCTCCTGGTACCGTAATAACTTATGAGAGAAATTATGTTACTAATGAGATTTTAGATAAAAACAATATAAAAGTGCTTCAAATGCCTTCAGGTGAGTTATCAAGAGGCAGAGGCGGCCCTAGATGTATGTCTATGCCATTATATAGGGAAGATTTAATATAACATAAAAAAATAAAGATACGAGAGGGGAAATTATTATGTTTAACTTAAGAAACAGAAATTTTTTAACACTTATGGATTTT
>CAYXOL010000082.1:0-18769 GCA_964467165.1 uncultured Clostridium sp. | reverse complement strand
TTCCGCGATAGCTCAACGGTGGAGCACTCGGCTGTTAACCGATAGGTTGAAGGTTCAAATCCTTTTCGCGGAGCCATTTTTATTCAAAGTATACAAAAGCTATTTAATGGCTTTTTTTTATTTGAAAAAAATTTAGCCATTGTAACACATATTTCATATGTTTTTATAGTAAATAAAAATTATTAGTAATAACTTCAAATTACTATAAATATATACTTAAGTATCAATAATTTTATATTATTGATACTTTTATGTTTTTTTTGGGGATAATATATATAACATGTTGTAAGAGTATATTTCAGACTATTTAGAAAATTTGCTTATTTAGAAAGGATTTTTTATTTAAAGGTAGAATATATAAATATATATCTAATGAAAAGCTAGGAGGTATTGTATATGAAAGAATATAAAAGCAACAATCTAAGGAATGTAGGGATTGTTGGACATAGTGGTTCGGGAAAAACTACAATAATGGAATCAATACTCTATTATACAAAAGCTATAGATAGATTTGGAAAAGTTGATGATGGTACCACAGTTAGTGATTATGATATTGAAGAGAAGAAGAGAAAAACATCTATTTCTACATCAGTGGCTCTAAGTGAATGGGAAGATGTGAAAATAAATTTAGTAGATACTCCGGGATATTTTGACTATATAGGCGAAATGATTGAGGGGTTAAGAGCTGTAGATATGGCTATGATAACTGTCTGTGGTGTATCGGGCATAGAAGTTGGAACCGAAAAAGCCTGGGAGTACATTAATGAGCATAAGTTACCTAGAGCATTTTTTATTAACAAGTTAGACCGAGAAAATAGTAATTTTCAATTGGTTTTACAGCAGATAAAAGAAAAATTCGGAATATCAGCAGTACCAATTCAATACCCTATAGGTAGTGAAGAAAATTTTATAGGAGTAATAAATGTCATATCTAGAAGAGCTCGAATATTCAATCCTAAAACACATAACATGGAGGAAAGCGATATTCCAGAAGAGTTAATTGATAAGGTGGATGAATGTAAACAAATGGTTATGGAAGCCGTAGCTGAGACTGATGAACTTTTATTAGATAAATATTTTAATGAGGGATCTCTAAGCGAAGAAGAAATATACCATGGACTTATAAAAGGTGCGTCGCTTGGAGAAATTGCGCCTATAATGTGTGGCTCTGCATTACTAGGTATTGGAATCAATACCTTATTAGAAGATATGGTGGAATGCTTTCCTTCACCAATTGATACAACCCTGTACAGCGCAAAGGATATAAAAAACAATAAATATATGCAAGTTAAAATTAATGATAATGATCCATTCTCTGCATTAGTATTTAAAACTATAGCAGATCCTTTTGTAGGTAAATTATCTATGTTTCGTGTAATTACTGGAAAAGCTAAGAGTGATACAATGGTATATAATACAAATAAAGAGAAAGAAGAAAAAATGGGTAATATGTATTTCTTAAGAGGAAAACTTCAATTTCAAACTCATGAAATTGAGGCAGGAGATATAGGTGCCGTTTCAAAACTTCAATACACTACTACAGGAGATACGCTTTGTGATAGTGGGAGACTGCTAATGTATGATAATATGGATTTTCCACAACCAGTATTTTCAAGGGCTATTGTAACTAAATCTAAGGGTGATGAGGATAAAATATCTAATGGGTTAACAAAATTATTAGAAGAAGATCCCACATTCTCAATTGTTAGGAGTGCAGAAAATGCACAAACTATAATTTCGGGGTTAGGTTCAACTCACCTGCAAGTAATAGTTAGTAAATTGAAAAATAAATTTGGAGTAGATGTATCATTAGAAATTCCAAGGATTGCGTATAGAGAAACAATTAGAAAAGTGTCTGATGTTCAAGGAAAACATAAAAAACAGTCTGGAGGACATGGTCAATATGGCGATGTAAAAATTAAATTCGAGCCTAGAATAGATGGCTTAGATGATTTAGAATTTATTGATGCAGTAGTAGGTGGAACAGTTCCAAGGCAATATATACCTGCTGTTGAGAAAGGCTTAAAAGAGTGTATTCAGCATGGAGTAATTGCCGGGTTCCCAGTTATAAGGCTTAGATCAACCTTACATGATGGATCATATCATGCTGTAGATTCTTCTGAAATGGCATTTAAAATGGCTGCCACATTAGCTTATAAGAAAGGTCTTGCGGAAGCACAACCTGTTATATTAGAGCCAATTATGCATGTGGAGGTAACATGTCCAGAAGATTATATGGGAGATATTATTACAGATATAAATAAGAAAAGAGGAAGAATACTAGGCATGGAATCTGTTGAAAGGGGACAGAAAGTAATAGGAGAGGTACCACAATCAGAGTTATTTAATTATGCAACAGATTTAAGATCAATGACTGGAGCTAGGGCCAATTTTAGAACGAAGTTTGAAAGATATGAAGAAGTACCTCCAGAGGGAATTGATAAAATAGTTGAGGCTAATAAGAGTTTGGAATAGGAATAAAACTAGAAAAATAAAACTGTAGGTATACAGTTTTATTTTTTTGCTTAAAAAATAAAAAAATAATAGGTATATTTTGCTTAATCTTACAAACACTAATATTAAATATGTAAAAGAGGGGAGAATTGAATGTCTGAATATAGATTAGATTTTGTTTCTGATATTAATTTAAGTGATTATAGCAGCATTCATGACTATATGGGGGTAATTGCGCAAAATGATAAGTTAACAATTACTTCCAAAATGAAAAATTCAGAGGAAATGAAAATATTGTGTAAAATGTTAGAAAATAATTATTTTACTATTGTAGAACAAGGAGGTACACAAAATGGCGAGTATTATATCACATCGCAAAAGGAGCGGTAAAGACGATATTATAAATACTAGGTTAATAGAGCAGGCATATGGGTCAGACTCTGCTGGCATGGTAACACCACATCCACTAGAAATAAATACTTATGTAGATTCAACAATTGTTTCAAAATCTATGACACCATCTGTAGAGTTAGAAGATGGATTAAGAATCCATAAAAATGAGAACTTATAAGAATAAATTCAATCACTTATAAAAAAATATTGAAACTTTTTAATTCAAGTGTTATGTTATAAAGAGTAAACGACATTGGGAAAATTCGTTTTATTTATATTTTTATACATAATTAATGGGGGGGAATTCAAATGAAAGAACTAGTATTTACGAAGAATAGGGCAGATTTATGGAATAAACTAGAGGAAAATTCAATAATATTGATTTTTGCAGGCGAGGCACCATATAAAACAGGAGATGAAAAATATGCCTTCACTCCAAATAGGAATTTTTACTATTTAACAAGTATAAATACAGAGAAAAATATTTTAATGTTAGTAAAAAGAAACGGTAAAGTTGAACAAACTCTATTTGTAGAAAAAAATGATCCTGTTATGGCTAGATGGGTAGGAGAGAAAATGACCAAAGCAAAGGCAAAAGAAATTTCAGGTATAGAGCATGTCTTGTTTCTAGAAGAATTTGAAGGGGTTTTTGCTTCCATTATGGATAGAACAAAAATAGATAATTTATATTTGGACCTTGAAAGGCAAGAGTTTCATTTGCCAATGACGGCATCACAGTGCTTTGCTAAGGCTTCCAGAGAGAGGTATTCATATTTAACAATAAAAAACATATATCATGACATAGCAAGTCTTAGACTTATAAAATCAGAAGAAGAAATTCAGCGAATAAGGGTAGCTATAGATATTACTGATAAAGGTATAAAAGCGCTAATGCAAAATACTAAAGCGGGCATGATGGAATACCAATTAGAGGCTTATTTTGATTTTGAATTGAAAAGTAAGGGAGTAACGGATTATGCTTTCCGCACTATTGCAGCCTGTGGTGGGAATGCAACTACGCTTCATTATGATAGGAATGATAGTGAAATTTTAGAAGATCAATTGATACTATTTGATCTAGGTGCTCAATATAAATATTATAATGCAGATATAAGTCGAACATTTCCTGTTAATGGAAAATTTACTGAGAGACAAAAGCAGATATATAATGTAGTTCTAAGAGCCCAAGAAGCAGTAACCCAGGTTGCAAGGCCGGGTATTTTGTTTTCAGTTTTAAATGAAACTGCCAAAAATGTACTTGCCAATGGATGTATAGAGTTAGGTCTAATTAAAGAAGTCAGTGAATTATCTAAGTATTATTTTCATGGTGTAAGCCATTATTTAGGGTTAGATACTCATGATGTAGGGAGCCGTGACATTGAATTAAAACCAGGTATGGTACTTACTAATGAGCCAGGTCTTTATATTGAACAAGAGAATATAGGAATTAGAATAGAAGATGACTTATTGATTACAGAAGATGGCTGTGAAAATCTATCAAAACAGATAATTAAAACTGTGGAAGAAATTGAAGGGTTTATGGGAAAATACAGTGATTAAAAATTTTATTTCGTATTACGGACCGCAGAAAAAATTATTCATATTAGGTATGGGTGTGCTTTTTTGGTAGCATGGATGGAAATAGTATAAAAGATGTTACGCTAAAATCTTTAAGGCGAAATATATTGTATGGAAGACCGTATGCCATTGACTCAGAGATAATAATTCAAAAATCCTTAGAAAAATTATCTAAAGGAAGGACAACTATTGTAGTAGCTCATAGATTATCTGCTTTAAGAAATGCAGATAAAATTGTACAATGCTCAATTTAAAGGATATATCCATGATGAAGTAATATAATATTTAATTTATTTAAAGCTTATCTTCTAGTTTTTAGAAGATAAGCTTTTTACATTGTAAAAACTAATTGATCCGAAAAATATGTACAAAAATGTAAAAAAAGCTATTACGAAAATTATTAGTTAAACAAGGGGAAAAAAAAGTTTCAGCGAATAGTAAATATATGTAAAATAAATATATAAAGATATTATGTTATGTAACAATTACGGAGAAAGTGGGCATAATTAAAAGTATAAGTAAAATCATTGCGAGTGAGGTATTTTAATATGATGTTTAATAAATTTACAGAAAGAGCACAAAAGGTTTTGGTATATTCTCAAGAAGAGGCTGAGTCATTAAAGCATGGCTACGTAGGTACAGAGCATATACTTTTAGGCCTTCTTAAGGAACATGATGGGCTATGTGAAAAATTATTGAATGATATGAAGATTTTTTCTGAAGGAGTAAGAAAATTAGTAATAGAGTATGAGGGTGAAGGTGATGTGGAGATACGTAGAAGTGAGATACCGCTGACCCCAAGGACTAAAAGATTACTAGAACTGAGTCTTACAGAAGCTAGAAATTTAAATAATAATTATATTAGTCCAGAACATATTCTTTTAGCATTAATTAGAGAAGAAGAGGGGGTTGCATATACAATTTTAGCTAATTTAGGGGCAGACTTTAAAAAACTAAGAGAGAATATATTAAATAATTGGTCTACTGAAGATGCTCCAAAGGCAAATTTATTAAAAGAAAAAAATCAGCATGCTACTGAAACTATAGATCACTTTGGCAAAGACTTAACTGAAATGGCAAGAGAAGGTAAGCTTGATCCAGTTATAGGAAGGGATGATGAAACACAAAGGTTACTTGAGATTTTGTGCAGAAGAATGAAGAATAATCCCTGCCTTATAGGGGAAGCTGGGGTAGGTAAAACAGCTATAGCAGAGGGGCTCGCACAAAGAATTGCAACAGGAAGCATACCGGAGATATTAAAAGATAAAAGAGTAATAACATTGGACATATCATCAATGGTTGCAGGATCTAAATATAGAGGGGAATTTGAGGAAAGGCTTAAGAAGGTTATGCATGAGATATTAGAAGCTGGGAACATTATTATATTTATAGATGAAATTCATACTATTATTGGAGCTGGAGGAGCAGAAGGAGCTATTGATGCTTCAAATATATTAAAACCAGCCCTTGCACGTGGAGAAATACAATGCATAGGAGCGACGACTATAGATGAATACAGAAGGTACATTGAAAAGGACGCAGCTCTCGAGAGAAGATTTCAACCTATAAAAGTAGGAGAACCAAGTAAAGAGGAAGCTGTTAATATATTAAAGGGTCTTAGAGATAAGTATGAAGCACATCATAGAGTTAAGATTACAGATAGCGCAATAAAAGCTGCTGTTAATCTATCTGATAGATATATATCTGATAGATATTTACCTGATAAAGCAATAGATCTTATTGATGAAGCTGGTGCAAAAGTAAGAATTCAAAATTTAACCACTCCACCAAATTTAAAAGATTTGGAAGATGAAATAGACAAAATTTCTAAAGAGAAATCTGATGCTATATCAGTACAGGACTATGAAAAAGCTGCGAAGTTAAGAGATACTGAAAAACAATTAAAGGATAAACTAGATAATTCTAAAAATAATTGGAAAACTCAAAACCAAGGGGAGAAATTAATAGTTTCAGAACTTCAGATTGCCAATGTAGTGTCAAAATGGACTAATATTCCTATAGAAAAACTCACCAAAAAGGAATCAGAGCGGCTACTAGAGCTAGAAGATGTACTGCAAAGGAGAGTTGTAGGACAATATGAGGCCGTGAAATCCATTTCAAAAGCAGTTAGAAGGGCAAGAGTAGGGTTAAAGGACCCAAAGAGACCTATAGGTTCATTCATATTTTTAGGCCCCACAGGGGTAGGGAAAACAGAGTTATCGAAAGCATTAGCTGAGGCTATGTTTGGCAATGAAAATAGTATGATAAGAATAGATATGTCAGAGTATATGGATAAACACACTGTTTCGAGACTTGTTGGTTCACCACCGGGATATGTAGGTTTTGAAGATGGTGGACAATTAACAGAGAAAGTGAGAAGGAATCCTTACTCCGTTGTACTTTTTGATGAGATTGAAAAGGCTCATCCAGACGTAACTAATATTTTGCTGCAAATATTAGAAGATGGGAGGCTAACAGATGGGAAAGGCAAAACAGTAGATTTTAAAAATACAATAATTATAATGACGTCTAATGTAGGAGCATCCACTCTAAAAAAACAAAAATCTTTAGGCTTTGACATAAAGGCGGATAATGTAAACTCAGAATATAAAAAGATGAAAGAAGACATAATGGAAGAGTTAAAACGTTCCTTTAGACCTGAATTTTTAAATAGACTAGATGATATTATCGTATTCCATTCTCTTGAAGAGGATGACTTATATAAGATAGTAGAATTAATGCTTGAAGTAGTAAGGGAGAGGCTTAAAGAACTAGAAATAAATATTACTTTTGATAAGGGGGCTAAAAAAAAATTAGCGCTTGCTGGACTTAATACTACTTATGGAGCTAGACCACTTAGGCGAGAAATTACAAAACAGGTGGAGGATATGCTTTCTGAAGAAATACTTAGGGGCAATATTAATAAAGGAGATAATGTAAAGATTTTTACTGAAAATGATAAGCTGATTTTTAAAACTTTATAAGACTTTAATTATTTGACCTTGTTTATATATAGTAAAAAGTATATACTTAAAAAGTATAAATTAAAAAACCACTCTTGAGTGGTTTTTTAATTTATATCCCGTTGGAAGATATATTTTGAAAGTGATATCTATATTTTATAACCGTTTAAAATATAGATATTAAGCACAAATGAATAATTAGGTCACCCTGGGGACTTAATATACCAGAGGAAGATTCAAAGAAGACTATTAATAAGAATATTATTATGGGTATAGATTCATTAAAATATGGCTTAAGTAAGAATTTTTAATGACAATATCTATTAAGTAGGGAGAAAAACATGAGAGAAGAGAAAAGCAAGGAACTAATGAATATGTTGAAATTAATGGCACCTGGTACCTCCCTTAGAGAAGGGCTTGAAAATATATTAAGAGCAAAAACCGGTGGTCTTATTGTTTTAGGAGATTGTAAAGAAATATTAGATATTGTAGATGGCGGTTTTGGAATAAATGCAGAATATAGCCCTGCCTACATTTATGAACTAGCAAAGATGGACGGGGCCATTGTAATAAGTAGTGATTTGAAAAAAATAATATATGCAAATACTCAACTTATGCCAAGCCCGACTATACCGACTTTTGAGACTGGAACAAGGCACAGAACTGCTCAGAGAATAGCTAAGCAAACTGGCTCTATTGTTGTTGCAATATCTCAAAGAAGAACAATTATAACGGTATATAAAGAGGATATAAAATATGTTTTAAGAGATAGTGGTGTTATTTTAGCGAAGGCCAGTCAAGCTATTCAGACCTTAGAAAAATATGTTTCGGTTCTTGAGCGTGTGGTAAGTAATCTAAATCTTTTAGAATTTCAAGATTTAGCTACCCTGTTTGATGTTATATCATCAATACAAAGGACTGAAATGGTCATGAGAATAGTTGGAGAAATAGAAAGATATATTTGTGAACTAGGAAATGAAGGTAGATTGATTTCAATGCAACTAAATGAGTTAATCAGAAGCGTTGAAGAGGATGGAATACTCTTAATAAGAGATTATTGTCAAAGTGGTATGAATTATGTTGAAATGTATAGGCAAATAGAAAATATGAGTTCAGAGGAACTACTGGATTTAGACTTTATATCTAAAATAATTGGATATGTAGGCGTTCCGCTTGTGGATACTCTAATTTCTCCAAGAGGTTACAGGATGCTAAATAAGATACCTAGAATACCTGTTAATGTTATAGAAAACTTAGTTAAGCATTTTAGAGAATTAAAAGGGATAATGGAAGCATCCTATGAACAGTTGGATAGTGTGGAGGGTATTGGTGAGGCAAGGGCTAAAGCCATTAAGAATGGACTTCGAAGATTAAAAGAGCAATTTATGTTAGACAAACAAATATAGCACAAAATAAGTTTAACTTATTTTGTGCTATATTCCTATCTCATATTATATTTACCTAAGGTGTTAATTTTGTCATACTCCTTCAAAATAATATCATACAAATTTAGGTCCAAAAGGTTACATAGTGAGGTAGTATAAAATATATTGTTTCCTAGTTCTCGTTCCAATACTTCCCTGCAGTTATCACAAAGTTTACCTTCCATATGGGTATCAAGCGAGGCGCCAAGTGTATCTAAATTCAAATCATCTATATTTTCAGGAGCATACTGTTTTTTTGCTTCAATTTTGATACAACCACAATTGGTAACAGATTTTACAACAGCTCTATTAACTCTTGCCTGGGACTCTTGAAGTTTTGTAAGTATATCTAATATACTTCTATGCCTTAATAGTGATTCATCTACAGAATTTTGAAAATTATCATATATACAATCTTTCATTCTGTTCAACTCCTTGTAAAGATTTAAATAACTATACTATATATCAATTATAGGTTTTATATTATGTTTTTGTCAATAAATTAAGTACAAATTTCAGCTTATGAATATATAATAAACCAATAGCAGTTTTATTAATAGGGGGATGTTATGTTAAATATTGGTGAAAAAGTATTTATAGCTGATTATGGTGCTGGTTATGTACAAGATATAGATAGCAGAGAATTGCGTTTTATAAAAGAAAAATATGTAAATATTTATCTTTTGTTAGATAATATGAATTTTATGATTCCTTTAGATAAAATTAAAAACTACAATGTAAGGAATATTTTAACCTCTCTAGAACTAGGATCAGTTTTGGACACAATATCAAGTCGTTCTGATTATATAGAAAGTAATTGGAATAATAGATATAGAATTAACAAGAAAAAAATTCAAAGTGGAAACACTCTAAAAATGTGTCAAGTAATTAGAGATTTGTATTGTTTAAAGAGGGAAAACATGCTTCCGCCAGGAGAAGCAAAAATTTTAGAAAGAGTTGAAGGATTGGTAGCTAGTGAGATAATGTTAGTCTTTACAGTAGATATGAACAGTGCATTATGTAAAATAAGGAATTTAATTTAACAAATTGTTAATTGTAAGGTACATTTTATTGAAATACCGAAACTTATAGTATATATTAGATAATAACAGGATATAAATTGGAATAAGTGTTAATAATTTAAAGGGAGGTGAAATTTTTTGTTAAAAAAAATTTTAAGAGGACTTTTTACAATCATAGGGTTAATAATAGGATACTTAGTAGGAGGAATGCTTCTAGACACAAGTTATTTAGCTGGACTTAATAATTTTAAAAGCGGAATTCAGGGAATAATTATCATTATTTTTTCTACATTAATTTTTGGTATCATTTTATTTCTGATTTCTCCGATAATCATATCTTTTATAATGAAATTCATGGATTATGTGGAAAAAAGTACACAAAAGATGCCAACATCTCAGATTATTTTTGGTACAGGAGGAGCAATAATAGGCTTAGTAATTGCATCATTAGTTGCAGGACTATTTAAATATCAATCTCTTATATGGAATATTATTGCTGTTATTTTTACTGTTATAATGGCAGCTTTGGGAGCAGATATTTGCGCTAGAAAAAGAGATGAGATCTTAGCTTTTTTTACAAGTATTAAAAGAAAGGATGGATTCAAAGATAAAAAAGCCAAGGGGTTTACAAATGAAAACCCGAAAATTCTAGATACATCTGTAATAATTGATGGTCGTATATTTGATATCTGTCAAACGGGTTTTGTTGAGGGGCCACTAATAATACCTACTTTTGTATTAGAAGAACTTAGACATATTGCTGATTCATCAGATGGGCTTAAAAGGAATAGAGGGAGAAGAGGACTTGATATATTAAACAAAATTCAAAAAGAATTAAATATTGAAGTTGAGATTTGGGAAAAAGATTTCCCGGATATTTCAGAAGTGGATAGCAAACTTCTAAAACTGGCTCAGGTTTTGAATGGTAAAGTAATTACTAATGATTTTAATCTTAACAAGGTAGCTGAATTTCAAGGTGTTCCAGTTTTGAATATAAATGAACTGGCAAATGCAGTAAAACCAGTAGTTCTTCCAGGAGAAGAGATGAAAATTCAAGTGATGAAAGACGGAAAAGAATCTGGTCAAGGCATAGCTTATTTGGATGATGGTACCATGATAGTGGTGGAAGGTGGAAGGCGTTATATTGGTGAAAACATAGTTGTAATTGTAACATCAGTACTTCAGACGGCTGCGGGTAGGATGATTTTCGCTAAAAATAAGGATGCTGTAGTAAAAAGTTAACATATTACGTAAGTGAGGTTTTTTATGGGTAGAAATTGTGCCGTGATTTTAGCAGCTGGTAAGGGTAGTAGGATGCGCCAAGGCATCAATAAGCAATATTTAAAAATTAATAATCATCCAATTTTATATTACACTTTAAAAGCTTTCACGCAATGTGATTGTATAGATGAAATAATTGTAGTTGTGGCAGAAGGCGAAATGGAATATTGCAGACAAGAGATAGTATATAAATATAATTTTTCAAAGGTCAAGGATGTAATTGTTGGTGGCAAAGAGCGGCAAGATTCTGTGTTAAAGGGCCTAGAGGCTTTATCAGATTGTGAAATTGTGCTTATTCATGATGGTGCAAGGCCATTTATAAACGAAACTATTATTAGTAGCGCTGTATTATATGCTAATATATACGGAGCAACTGCCTGCGGTGTAAGGCCAAAGGATACTATTAAGATTGTGGATTCTTTAGGTTTTTCTATAGAAACTCCTGATAGAGAAATGCTATTTTGTGTTCAAACGCCTCAAGCGTTTAAGTATGACCTTATATTAAAATGCCATATGAAAATCAGTGGAGAGGGTGCCAAAGTGACGGATGATACCATGGTAGTTGAGAGGTATGGCAGCAAGGTATATCTTTATGAAGGAAGTTACAATAATATAAAGATTACAACACCAGAGGATTTAGAAATTGGAAGACAAATACTAGAAATATACTATAGTTGACACTATAACTTTTAATGGTTATAGTTGTTAATAACTACAACTGTTTTATTATAATTAAATATTATGCAATGATAAGGAATAGTAAAGGCCACTTTACAGAGAGAAAATACTAGGTTGAGAGATTTTCAAAGGTTTTGAACCAACTTTGGAGCTGTAGCAAAACTACCGGTAGTATATATCGTTAAAAAATAAGTGAAGTTTAGGTGGTACAGCGAATTAACTCGCCCTAAAACAGGGGGAGTTTTTGTTTTTTTTTGATATATTTTTTAACTAGTACCTTAAAAATTACAATTTTGTTGATTAGTTATTTTTTAGTATGACTAAAGTATGTAAGGAGGAATATTCATGAAATTATCAAAAATGTTAATAAGTACATTAAGAGAAGTGCCAACTGAGGCAGAAATATGCAGTCATCAATTGATGCTAAGATCTGGAATGATAAGGAAAGTATCCTCAGGTGTTTACAATTACATGCCATTTGGGATAAAAGTTATAAAAAAGATTGAACAAATTGTTAGAAATGAAATGGAGAGGGAAGATGCACAAGAAATTTTGGCCTCAGCACTACTTCCATCAGAATTATTAGTTGAATCTGGAAGAGAAAATGGTTTTGAACAAGAGATTTTTAAAGTGAAAGATAGAAATGGAAGAGAAATATATTTAGCGCCAAAGAGTGAAGAAATATTTACAGAAATAGCTAGAAGTGAAGTTAAATCTTATAAACAATTGCCACTAAATCTATATCAAATTCAAACAAAATATAGAGATGAAGAAACACCAAAATTTGGAGTCATAACATCAAGAGAATTTATAATGGGAGAAGCGTTTAGTTTTGATTCTAGTAGTGAGGGTCTAGATATATCTTATAATAAAATGTATAATGCTTATACGAATATCTTTAAAAAATGTAGCCTTGAAGTTCAGAGTGTAGAGGCTGATTGTGGCGCAACGGGTGATATAACTTCATCACAATTTATGGTAAGCTCTCAGGTGGGTGAAGAGGAGATGATTAGCTGCAGTTCATGTGGCTATGCGGTTAGTATGGATAAGGCGGAGAGTACGAAAGAAGAAATGGAAAAAGAGGACTTTAAAGAACTGAAAAAAACACTAACTCCAAATGTGAAAACTATAGAGGATTTAGCCAAGTTTTTCAATACTACAAATAAAAAATTTGCTAAAACTCTAATTTTTAAGGCTGATGATAGAGTAGTTGCTGTAATGGTACGTGGAGATAGACAGTTGAATGAGAATAAAGTAATAAAGGCAATAGGCGGGGCTAAGAAATTTGAATTAGCAGATGAAGTTGAAGTAATGGCTGCAACATCTGCAATTATTGGATTTGCAGGTCCAATTGGTATTGCAACGGATTTATTATTAGTAGATGCAGAGGTAGCTAATATGTATAATTGTATGGTTGGTGCAAATGATACAGGATATCATTATGAAAATGTTAATTATGGTAGAGATTTTGAAGGTTTGGTTGGAGATTACAGAAAATCAACAAAAGAAGATAAATGCAGTAAGTGCGGTTGCCCAATTACTATAGATAGAGGGATAGAACTTGCGCATATTTCTAAATTGGGAACTTCTTATTCACAGTCTATGGGGGCAACTTTTATAGGCCAAGATGGAAAAAATAGTCCTTTAGTAATAGGAGGCTATGGTATAGGTATAAATAGAATAATGGCAGCTATTATAGAGCAACATCATGATGACAGTGGTATAAAATGGCCAATGGCTGTTGCACCGTATCAAGTTGTAGTGGTGCCAGTATCTATAAAAGATGAAGAACAGATGAAAATTGCATCTGAAATTTATAATAACTTAAAACAAATAGGGATAGAGGTCCTTATAGATGATAGAAACGAGAGAGTGGGAGTTAAATTTAAGGATTTAGATTTAATTGGAATCCCAATAAGAATTACTGTAGGAAAAAGGATTTCTGAAGGCTATATAGAGTTTAAATTGAGATGTGCCATAGATAATGAAATAATAGAAATAAGATCAGTTATTGATAGAGTTAAACAGGAAGTTGTAAGTAATAGCATAACATTGTAGATATAAAAAGGAGAATAAACATGGAATTTAATATACTTAAAGGTAAATTTACTAAGGATCAAGTTAAACAATTAAACCCACTTGTTCTTGCATTAGTTGGAGATGCAGTTTATGAGGTGTTTATTAGAGCCTATCTTGTAGATGAAAATAGAGATATGAATGCTCATAAAATTCATATTAGAGCGGTTGGATATGTAAAAGCGCATGCACAAAGTGAGTATATGAAATTTCTTATAGAAAATTTAAGTGAAGAAGAACTTAGTATATTTAAAAGGGCTAGAAATTCAAAAAGTGGAAGTACACCTAAAAATGCAGATTTGAATGAATATAAATGGGCTACAGGGTTTGAAGCACTAATAGGTTTCTTATATTTAAGTGAAAATAAGGAACGGTTAAACCATATTCTTGAAAAAATTATAAACATTGATTTGGTGGATAAGTAATTATGCTTTTAGTTAAATTAATAGACAAACTCTAGTATATAAGGGGGAATGAGAGTGAAAATAGCAAATTATGAACACACAGGTTTGGATAGAATTGAGTCGTGGATAGTTCAAAATAGCATAGAAAAAATAACAGAATATGATTTAAGAGAATGCTTAAAGTCTATAAATGTTTCTTTTGTTCTTGAAGAAATAGATAGGGTACAGAGTACTTTAATTTGTGAATTGAAAGATTCTTATGTACAACAAAGCCAAAGGTACGTAGCTGTGAAAGATGATTCTTTTATATTGCCCGAACTTAGCCATGAGGATAGCAAGAAAGCCGAGGTCTTATTAACAAAAACTTTTGCACTCTATGATAAAATGTCTGAGTACAAAGATGGTGATTTTAAAGGAAGACCCAGAGTAGAAAATTATTTATATGGGATACCAATTGAAGATGCAAGGTACATTCTTCCGCTAGCAACTAAGACCAATGTTAGTGTATCTATGAGTGCTAACAAACTTGTTGATTTATTTTATTTAATGAATGAGAACAAATATTTTAATAATTTAAATAATATTAAAATAGAATTGCTTAAACTATTACCTATTGAGTTATCTTCACTGTTATTAAATATAACTCGGGATTATAATTACAAATCAATAGAAAGTTTTTACAAAGATGAGTTTGAAAAAATAAATCATGATAATAATATGGTTTTACTTAATGCTTTTTCTAATTCTGATTTGAAAGTAGGGCTTGGAGCCATAACTAGCACTCAAGGAAAAACTCCTTCAGAGGTATTAGGGGTATGGGGAAATGAAGCAGCTAAGAAAGCCCAAGGTGTAACAGATAGAGTTCTGGGGTATGGGCATGATAGTATTGCGGAACAGGCTAGAACTACGTTTGGTATGATGTGTAGTATGGTTACTTATCATCAACAAATAAGACATAGACTATCTGAAAATCATCGTGAAGAACTATTTAATATAATTAGAGATATTGATAGGCAAGTTGTGATACCTCAAACAATTAAAGAGTCAATCTTTTATAAAGAATTTGTAGAACTTACATGTGAATTTAAAAATTTTAGGCTTTACATAGCTAAGAAATACAGCGAAGACAAGGCGTTAAAGTTTATATTGAACTGTGACCAAGTAAAACTAATAATATCTACAAATGCAAGAATAGATATTAAAATGCTGGCGGATAGAATTTGTTTAAATGCTCAGTGGGAAATAAGAGAATTAGCAACTAAAAAATTAGAGATACTAAGAGGGCTATCCCATGTGTTATATATTAATGCATTACCGTCTTGTATTTACGGAAAATGTAAAGAAGGAAAATTGACATGTGGAAAACAACTACTTATGAGAGAAAAGTTTAAATCAGAAGAATAGTGTGTTTAATGCATGGATTCATAAATTAGGGGTTACATTGTAAAAGTAGCTATTATTCTATTATTATTGTATGATTACTTTACATCAATATAGATATAAAGTGGATTTTTGATTAAAAGTGTTTTGCTTTTATATATGTTAATTTATACCTTCAAAAAATTTGAATATATAATTCCACCAAATATTCAGAAAAGTGAAAGAGCAAAAAATATTTTTATAGAGTCTATGAATCCCGTTCAAATAGAGTATAATCAATTAGTAGACACATTATGTAATGAGGAGTTAGATAATCTTATAAAAGAGTATTTAATTCATAAAAAAAATCCTGAGTCCTGAAGATATTGGGCAAAACAATGCTTATGCAAGTAAGATAAGTAGCACTGCACAGTTAAAAAATGCGGGACCAAGTTGTGTTAATTGAAGATGCCCCGAAGGCAGTACGACTTGTGGTAAAATTATGTATGTAAAAAACAATATGCAACCAAATAGATAAAGAAAGAGGTATTTAAAATGAGTGACAACAAAAGTTATCAAGGAAATAAACCCAGCAGAGGAACTTCAAGTGGTAGAGGCACTACCAGTAGTAGAGAAGATAAAAGTGTAACATCTTCTAAAAGATTTAAGGCAAGTGATGCCAGTTCAAAAGATGGCAAAGGGTTTTCAAGCAGTAGAAGTGGTTCAAAAGAAAGCAAAAATTTTTCAAGTAGTAAATATGAAAGAAAAGCAGCACCAAATAGAAGATATAGAGGTGACGATGCAGTTTCAAGAGAAAGTAGAGAGCAAATTGCTGAGAAGGTAGTAGAGAATAAAAAGCTTAATAGAGAGAGAGCTGAAATAAATCCTAGAAATAATAATGCAACTGAAGAAGCTGGAACACAAATCATGAGAGAAGATTTAATTGAGGGAAGAAATGCAGTTATAGAAGCACTAAAATCAGATAGGACTATAGAATATCTTCTTATTGCAAAAGGTGATATGGTAGGATCTATAAGTGTGGTCTTGGCACTAGCTAAAGAAAAGGGAATTGTTACAAAAGAAGTTGACAGAAGAAAACTAGATGAGATGTCCCAAACTTCAGCACATCAAGGAGTTATGGCAGTAGTAACACCTTATAAATATTTTGGATTAAACGATATATTTAAAGCTGCAGAGGAAAAAGGAGAAAAACCTTTTATAATTATTTTAGATGAAATTGAAGACCCTCATAATTTTGGATCTATAATAAGAACTGCCGAGGTATGTGGAGCCCATGGGATAGTAATACCTAAGCGGAGAAATGTAGGGGCTACACCAATAGTTTATAAAACTTCAGCTGGAGCCATTGAACACGTAAAAATAGCAAAAGTAACCAATATAAATGCAGCCATAGAAGAAATAAAAGAACGTGGAGTTTGGGTTTATGGTGCTGATATGGAGGCTGAAAATTATATTTTTGATACGGATTTCACTGGTGCGGTAGCTCTTGTAATTGGAAGTGAAGGCAGAGGTATTGCGAAACTTACAAAAGAAAAGTGTGATGTGTTAGTTAAAATACCAATGGTTGGGAAGATAACCTCTTTGAATGCATCAGTTGCGGGCGGCATAGTAATGTATGAAATTATGAAACAAAAAATCAAGTAATTCGTGAAAACATTTTTTGTTGATGGGTATAATGTTATTAATAGCTGGCCAAATCTTAAAGCAATTAAAGATTTCAGCTATGAATCTTCCCGCCTTCAACTTATTGATACTCTTCAAAATTACTCAGAATTTAATGGTTATAAAATGTTTATAGTTTTTGATGCACACTTGGTTAAAGGTAGCCTTGAGAAAAGAGAAAAACTAGGTGACTTAATTGTAGTTTTCACAAGAGAAGGTGAAACGGCAGATAATTACATAGAAAGAACTGTAAATAATATAGGTCGGAAATTCGAAGTATGTGTTGTTACATCAGACTCTTTAGTTCAACAAGTTACCTTTCAAAGAGGTGCAATTAGAATGTCTTCCCTAGAATTTTATTATGAAGTAATTAGTATTGAAAAAAAAATACAAAAGAAGACAGAAAAAAAATATTTAGAGAAAAGGAATTGTATAGAAGAGCGATTAGATGAAAAAACATTGGAGAAACTTGAGAAAATACGAAGAAACCATTGAATTGTCTTGACTATAGAAATTCCTCTAAGGTATAATCATGTATATGGTGCATGTTTGGTGTGGAGGGGATATTTGTTGGAGAAAATAACTAGAGTAAGTGTTGATATCTCGTGCTTTGAAGATAGGCTGGATGAAGAAGTAGTTATTGAAGCACAAAAGAGAAATGTTAGAGCTCAAGAATATTTAATTAATAAATATAAAAACTTTGTTAAAGCCAAAGCTAAGTCATATTTTTTGATTGGGGCTGATAAAGAGGATATTTACCAAGAGGGAATGATAGGTTTTTATAAAGCTATTAGAGACTTTAAGGCGGATAGATTATCTTCATTTAGGGCTTTTGCAGAAATTTGTGTTACAAGGCAGATTATTACAGCAATAAAAACAGCAACTCGCCAAAAACACATTCCTCTTAATACATATATCTCATTAAATAAACCAATATATGATGAGGAGTCTGACAGAACATTGTTGGATGTGTTATCAGGTGCCAAGATTACTGATCCTGAGGAGCTTGTTATTAGCAGGGAAGAAGTAATAAGCATTCAAAATGAAATTGGGCAAGTTCTTTCAGAACTGGAAATGGAAGTGTTAATGTCATACTTAGATGGGAAATCCTATCAAGAGATTGCCTGCGATTTAGATAGACATGCAAAGTCTATTGATAATGCTCTCCAAAGAGTAAAAAGAAAATTGGAGAAATGTCTAAGTAAAAGATAGAAATCTATTGACAAAGAAATCAAACAATAGTAGAATTAATAACTGGTGTATAGCTTATTGTTGTACGTCAGCGGGAGTAGCTCAGTGGTAGAGCACCAGCTTCCCAAGCTGGGTGTCGCGGGTTCAATACCCGTTTCCCGCTCCAAAATTAAGTGCCCATATAGCTCAGTCGGCAGAGCGTCACCTTGGTAAGGTGGAGGTCACCGGTTCAATCCCGGTTATGGGCTCCATAATTATTAAGG
>CAYXOL010000081.1:0-19245 GCA_964467165.1 uncultured Clostridium sp. | reverse complement strand
TGTATAGGTTCAAGTTCGGAAACTATTGCTTCTGCTACATCTTTTTTAAATTGAGAATAGCCTAAACCTTCATATTTTGCTTCAATTTCTTCTACAGATATGCCAGTTATAGTCATTAGTATAGTCATTAAGTTCTTAACACCTAATTGTTCATCATTATACTTAACTTCTCCTAAACTATCTGTCACTGCTCTATTTATTTTTTTTCTAATAACTTCAGGTGGGTCCATTATTAAAATGCTACCATTAACATTTTCTTCTGATTTAGACATTTTTTTTGTTGGCTCTTGTAGGTCCATTATCTTAGCACCTATTTTGGCTATATATGGTTCTGGTATTACGAATGTGTCACTATACGCTCTATTGAATCTTTCACCTATATCCCTAGAAAGCTCAAGATGTTGAAGTTGGTCTTTTCCTACAGGAACTAAATCAGTTTGGTATAATAAAATATCTGCTGCCATTAGCACTGGATAGATAAATAAACCAGCTCCTATACTCTCTCCATTTTTCTTGGATTTCTCTTTATATTGAGTCATTCTGCTTAATTCTCCCATGTAGGTAGAACAATTTAAAAGCCAAGATGCTTCACTATGTGCAGGCACATGGGATTGGATAAACATAGTGTTTTTTTCAGGATCAATACCTGAGGCTATATAAATAGCTAATACTTCTAATGTTTTTTTTCTTAAATCCTTTGGTTCTTGCTTTACAGTAATTGCGTGTAAATCAACTACACAAAAATAGCATTCATATTCTTCTTGTAATTTAACCCAGTTTTTTATAGCTCCTAAATAATTTCCCAGTGTTAAATCCCCAGAAGGTTGAATTCCACTAAATATTACTTTTTTATTGTCTTCCAAAAAAATCATCTCCTAAATATAATAATTAATAAAATCTTAAAACGAAAAAAAGCCCTATGGAATAAATCCATAGGGCGCATATACACGGTACCACCTAATACTTAGAAGCTACATTAGAGCTTCTACTCAAACAGATACATATCATATCCTACCTTTATAACGTAAGGTTTACGTTGAGGACTACTGTGATTCATCCCAAGTCTTAGAGACCCATTCAATTTAAACATGATTACCGTAATTACAACATCTACGACTCTCTGAAAATCTGTTTTTAAATTTACTTGCTTCTCATCACTGACTATAGCACTATAAAATTTTAAATATCTATAAACTATAGTATTCCTATCCATTTAAACTGTCAATATAAATTTATATTCTATGCTTTCCAAAGACCGTGTAAGTTGCAATATTCACGTACAAATAATACTTCTTCATCTAATTTAAATTCTGCTACTGGTTTTTCACCTGGTTTTAAGTATTTTCTGTATATCTTACTTTCAGTATGAACTTCTATAAATTCAATTTGATGCTCTACTGTCATTGGATGCTCTACTGCTCCGACTGTAACTCTAATTCCGCCTTCTATTTTTTCTACTACAGGAACATGTTTTTCAACTGCTGCATCCTGAGTGTTTTCACCTTTAAGTGTCATAGGTTTTCCACAACAAACTAAAGTTCCTCCAGCATTATGAACCACTTCAACTATATTACCACATACTTCACATTTGTAAATTTGTCTTAATTCAGTCATTATTATTCCTCCTTTAAATTTAGAACACTAAAAATTTAATAAATACTTTTTAATGTATAACAGTTATTTATTGATAACAACTATAACTATATATATTCTACATTTTTTTTGAATATCCTTTATTAAATTGTGAATTTTTAGTTACTTATATATTTTAATCTAAATCCCCTTAATATATTCTCTAAAAACTTTAAGATATAATTTAGCTAATATTACCTTCATTTTTTTCGCTGCTATTTGGAAGACTATATATTATAGCTATAAATAAAAGGGAGGTATTAAAATGACCAAAAAGAAAAATGAAATAAAAATGTATGCACCTCACCAAAGGTACTTTTATGATATTCCGCCTAGAGAAATACGTTCATATTCCGAAACAAAGAATGATTTTACTACGCTACCCGACCCAATAAGTGATCCTATTGTTTCCAACAACATCTGTTGCCCTGAATTTGACTATACTTATAATGGTGGTGAAGAAATTTTAGATTCTGAAGAATAATTTTTCATAATTCACATAAAAACGGATAACTTCTAAAGCAGTTATCCATTTTTTTAAATTATAACATCTACTTTATGCACTCCATCAATAAATGGAATCAGTGCATCTTCACATAAATTTCCATCTAACCAAATACCTTTTTCTCCCTTTCGTTTAACCTGGATGTTATACTCAAATTTATCTTTTTTATAAACAATCTCATATTGATCCCATTCCGCTGGCACGCAGGGTTTTATGGTAAAACCTTTTCCTTCCCTTAAATTAAAACCTAGAATAGCTTCTATTCCCGTGGTATACATCCATCCTGAAGTTCCAGTGTACCAACTCCATCCGCCACGTCCTGTATGTGGTTCTTTTCCATATACGTCTGCAGTCATTACGTAAGGCTCCGTTTTATATCTGTCACAGTCTGCCAAGGTTTTTGTATGATTAATAGGATTTATCATATTATATAACTTGGTTGCCTTATCGCCACTTCCAAGTTTAGCAAAGGCAAGAATCACCCAAGTTGCAGCATGTGTATATTGACCACCATTCTCTCTAACTCCAGGTACATAACCTTTAATATATCCAGGCTCTAAAGCAGATTTACTAAAAGGTGGAGTAAGCAGTAAAATCAGTCCTTTATCTTCCTTTATTAAGTATTGTTCTAAGGATTTCATAGCCTCTGCTGCTCTTTCACTATTCGCGGCACCAGATATAACTGCCCAAGATTGAGCCAGTGAATCTATTTTACATTCTTCATTTTCCGATGTGCCAAGGGCCGTGCCATCATCAAAATATGCTCTCCTATACCAATTTCCATCCCATGCATTATCTTCTATGTTTACCCTTATATACTCCAGCATCTCTTTATATCTCTGAGATCTGTCCTCATCTTTTTTATATCTGCAAGCCTTTTGAAAATTCTCTAATATATTGTATAAGAACCAACCAAGCCATACACTTTCACCTTTGCCTTTGTTACCTACGGTACTCATTCCATCATTCCAATCTCCACTACCCATTAACGGAATGTTATGAGGCCCAAATTTAAGAGCCTTGTCTATGGCTTTGATGCAGTGCTCATATATACTACCTGTAAAATCTGCCTTTCCCGAAATATTATATCTTTCGTCCTCCCCTTCTGCTAGCGGTGCATCCATTAAATATTGGACTTTTTCCTCCAGAATGCCAAAATCCCCTGTATTTTTTATATAATCCATAGTTACAAATGGTAACCACAATAAGTCATCAGAGAATCTTGTTCTTATTCCACTATCTACAATTGGATGCCACCAATGTTGAACATCGCCTTCTACAAATTGCCTTGAAGCACTAAGTAGAATTTGTTTTTTTGCCATACTAGGCTCAAGGAATGTTACAGGCATAACATCCTGAAGCTGATCTCTAAAGCCATAGGCTCCACCGGATTGGTAAAATGCAGTTCTTGCCCATAGTCTGCATACTATAGTTTGATACATCAGCCATCCATTAAGCATTAAATCCATGCTCTTATCCGGGGTCTTAACCTGCAAGGTATGAAGCAATTTATCCCAATACTCCTTAACCTTTTGTAACTCTTCATACACAGTTTGAAGATTTTCAAATTTCACAATAGCACTAGAAATACTATCTAGCTCCTGCTCTTCACCCAGTATAGCTACAAGTTCAACCTCCATTCCAGGTGCTATTTGAATTTTTGAAGTAGTTGCTAAACAAGGATCTATTCCAGCACCTACAGTATTTGAAAGTCTTACCCTCTTTAGTGCATCTGGGTCTTCTACATTCCCTCCTCTACCTAAAAACTCACCCCGGTTACCAGTATAACTCTGCTCCTCACCACCAACTAATTTTAAAAATGCATTTGCTTTACCAAAATTCTCACTATAAGTATTTGTAGCATATATATATTTATTTTCTTCATTATAATAGGTAACAATGTGCTCCGCTGTATGCTCCCTCACCACTCCCATTACAAGTTCTGCATAATAGGTTATACTTAAGTCCCGAACTGTATCACTGTTATTCACAAGTTTTATTTTACATAGCTTAAGGTTATGGTCCATTGGCACAAACATGGTCACACTACCCATAATTCCATAAACCTCATGTTTGAAATTTGAATATCCAAAGCCATGCTCAATTAAATATTCTCCACCATCCCTTATAGGTTTGGGTGTAATTGACCACACATTTCCATAAATATCGTCTCTCAAATATATAACTTCTGAAGGTTCATCACTGACCCAATCATTTGACCAAGTAGTAATTTTATTCTCACGACTATTTCCCTGCCAAGTATATGCTGATCCGAATTCTGACACATGAAATCCGAAATTACCATTGGAAATTACATTTATCCAAGGTGCTGGTGTATTATTAAAATCTTTAAGTAGAATTGTGTAATTTTCTTTTTCTACATCAAAACCTCCTAGGCCATTAAAGTATTCTAATTGCTTAATATTGAACTTTTCAGGTTTAAATGTAAATTTATTTTCTATTTTTTTCAAAATTGGTTGTTCTTCTATTTTATAAGAATTTTTTCTAATTTGAGATACCAACATTCCCTTGGTGGAATCTATAACCAGTCTTGCTATAGCTATTAAAAGCTCTATATCTTCCTCCAATATAGTTGCCTCATTAAGTATAAATATCCCGCCAGGTTTATTTTCTTTATCCCTTAAGTGACTACTGCCTACCAAATTTTTAATATCGCCTTGTAGTGGTTGATCATATGAGTTTTTTTCAAGGTTTATTATTACCAAATCAACTCTTAGTCCTTTAAGGCTTAGGTATTCATGAGCATTTATAAGTTGACGAACTAAATCTCTATCTTTGCTCTCCCTTGCAATGAGTAGCATTATAGGCAAATCTCCTGAAATACCATATCCCCAAAGTGTGGATTGACCCTTGTTTACCTTTTTTATATATTCTCCCCTTTCTTTAAAAGTAGAATTTAAAAACAAAATTCTAGAGGCCATTTCTTGATATAAATTTGCTTGAGTAGATTTTATACCTAGATATTTCATATCAACCTGCGTTTGACTCCAAGCTAGATCAAACACTCTATTTACATTGTGAACTTCACTATATTTTTTTGCAAGAGCCAGCACCTCTCCTTTACTATTGCCTATTGATGTAGTAAATGCTATAACGCAGCTCTCACCAGCTTTTACTTTAATTTTTCTTCTTAAACTCACTATAGGATCCAGCACCGCTCCCACAGTATTAGTTAGAAGTGACTCCTTGTTCATTGCTATAGGATGTGTTATATTTTCACCACGTCCTATGAAATTCGCCCTGCTAGTCTCATATTGAATAGTACCTATTGTAGTTCCATAAACTGCAACAGTTTGCATAAGCCAAGGTTGCAGTTTCCCTTTGGATCTAGGCCTTCTAGTTGCTAAAACACAGCTAGGATTATCTACGTATTGTGTTTTTACAAATAAATTCCCAAAAGCTGGATGAACTATATCTGCATCATAATGAGCTAGAGTCACTTCTAAATAACTAGTTATTTCTAAATTTTTACTCTTAGCACCATGATTTGTAATGGTTAATCGTCTTATCTCTGAGTCATCCTCAGTAGACACAGTAATTTCCATGCGGGTGGTAATATTGTTATCGCCTCTTGTAAATTCAGCTTTGTCTAGTGCGAAGGTTACTTCATAGCTATCCCCTTCACTTTTACAAGGTTCATAAGTTGCACTAAAGTATTGATTTTCATCCACATCTTTTATATATACGAACATGCCTGTATTGTCTTTAGTAACATCTTCCTTCCATCTATAAATCATTGTTCTATTTCTTGAAGCATACCCTGCCCCGCTATTAGAAACCATTAAGGAATAGCTTCCATTAGAAATTAGATGGGTTTCTGGGACCTCTGTAGTTGCTGTAGTATATTTTCTAACTATAATCTTTTGTTTTCCAATAATAGTGCCTGTCATATTGAATTTATGTTCCCTATCATATACTACTCTTTTAGATATTTTTTCTTGAAGCAAAAGCTCTGTAGCCTTAACTTTTGGCAAACTATGAAATCTCCTTTGAAGAATATTGTCTAATAACACATTGTCTATTGCCATTAAGCTCATTCCTTCATGGTGAATCATAAAACACTTAATTATAGCTTTAGCTTCATCACTAGGTATTCTGCTTTCAGTATAATCTGCGGCTTCATAAAAACCATAACTCCCCTCTAACCCCTCCCTGGCAAGTCTTCGAAGATTATCATAAGCGCCTCTAAAATCAGTTTGCAGTGCCATCACCGTAGAATAAGGTGAAATAACTAATTCATTTGCTAGACCTCTCTTTAACCCTACTCCAGCTATTCCAAAGGCCTTATATTGATAATTTAAATTAACATCAAAATTATAATATGCAGATTCAGAGATTCCAAATGGTACTCCCTTTTCATTACAATATTTTTTTTGCTCCTGAGTTACAGCCTTATAGGTTTCATCTAGCATTGTGCCACCATAATTTTTCATTATAAGTAGTGGCATTAGGTATTCAAACATAGTTCCACTCCAAGAAACTAATCCCTTACTTTTACCCATAAGAGTCAGTGACCTACCAAGTACAAACCAATGTTTTTTTGGTACATCTCCTTTTGCAATAGCAACAAAGCTAGCCTGCCTTGATTCAGATGCTAATAAATCATAAAAACTCTTCCCTAAATTATCATTCTCAACATCATATCCAATACTAAACAATTCCCTATCTTGATCATATACCATTTTAAAATCTGTACCTTCTGCCATAGAACTTAGTCTTTGTTTCAAATTTTCAATGCTATTAATAATCACTTCAGATTTTTCTTTTGTGTTTTGTAAGGATACTTTTAATTCTTTTAAATACTCAATACCTTGTGGCTTATGGTTTAACCTATTTAATATTTTACTTATTTTTATTGGAATATCCTTTAAGGCGGTGTTTTCTATTACCTTCTTTAAATCCTCACTAATATCCAAATCAATGTTTTCTTCAAATATGATATTAAACCAAGGGAAAAATTCATTTATTTCCTCTATAAATCCTTCCGCATCCACTTTCAGCTTTTTATTCCAATATAATTCTTTACGATCTCCAATTTTTTCTACCTCTTTAACCTTTATAATTATCTGTCCAAGCATCTTTTCCCATGATTTAAAATCTATGCTGTCATTAGTTATGTCTCCTATGACCATCTGATATAATCCCTTGGCTTCTGTGGCTTCTTCTATTTCCTCACTAGCTAGCGCCGCGGTGTCTTGTAAACCCCTAACTTGCATAGGATTAAATATTGGAACTTGCAAATAATCCTCAAGGGCCTGTGAAACTAACCACAGGTACCCCACTAAATTGCCACTATCCACTGTAGATACATACCTAGGATAAAGTGGTGCCTTGGTTTTAGTATCATACCAATTGTAAAAATGACCTTTGTACGTGGCCATCTCCTCCATGGAAGTCATACTCTTACCTATCCTACTTACAGTATCTATAATCCCTAAGTATCCCAAATCATAGGCAACTATATTTGAGGTAAGTCCCATACCCAAATCCGTTGGGGAAGTTCTATGTGCAACACCATTAGGTGGATCTTCTTGGTAATTATCAGGTCCAAGCCAATTATTTTCATCATTAATAAAATCTTGAAAATAGGCCCAAGTTTTTCTACTTATTTTCCTAAGAAAAATTATTTCTTCGGCCCTCATATCAGTGTTTTCAATTGCTCTATCTCTACTAATAAAATAAGCAACTAGGGGACTTAAAATCCAAATAGTACAAGATGGTACACTTAGAATACCAATGCTTACCCCACTATTAAAAGCTAGAAATAAAATCAAAAGAGAAATTATACTACCCTTCCACATAAAAGCTATAAAATTTTTAAATCTTTTTCCTAGCTTCATCTCCACATCTGCTGCAGTCTGCCACTCTAATAAATTTTTCTTACTTACCGTTAACCTATATAGAGTCCTAATTATGGCATCTAGCATAAGGTATGCTTGAAAAGGTATAAAGCAAAAAATTAAAAGCACCTGCTCTATAGCCATTTTACTATTTTGAATTTTACCTGATAAGCTTATACCTACAGCAGGAGATACAACCGCTTCTGTTACATCAAAAAGTATAGGGACTATTATGGCAACAAAGGCTGTAATAAACCATTTATCCGTTCCGTCAGGCAATATCCCTGCTAAGTTGAGTATAAGCAGTATTGTAATTGATGGAGCTAGCAAACTCCTCCTCAAATTATCTAATATTTTCCATTTAGACATTTTATTTAAAGGTGACCCACTTTTAAGCCAAGGTAGTAATTGCCAATCACCCCTAGTCCACCTATGTAGCCTCATACAACTAGAATTGTAATAAGCTGGGTATCCATCTATAAACTCCACATCCGTAACCAAGGCAGTCCTAACATAGGCTCCCTCCAATAAATCATGGCTTAAAACAGTATTTTCTGGTATCTCATCTTTTAACATATAATTAAATACATCTACATCATAAATCCCTTTTCCAGTAAAAATACCCTCTCCAAATAAATCCTGATATACATCAGATACCGCAGTGCTATACATGTCTATCCCTGTTTCACCAGAAAATATCTTTGAAAACAGAGTTTTATTTGCGCTAAGGATAGACACTCCAATCCTTGGCTGCATTAAACCATAGCCTCTATTTACAGTTTTTTTACTATAATTTATCACCGCAGTATTTAATGGATGTGCCATAGCACCTATTAATTTCTTAGCAGAATCCCTTGGGAGCTTTGTATCTGAATCTAATGTAATAACATATTTAACAGATCTAAGCATCTCTGCATTGCTGCTTATTACATTGTAACTAGTATTTTCATTACCACGAAGGAAGGCATTAAATTCCATAAGCTTTCCACGTTTTCTTTCCCAACCTATCCACTTATTTTCACCTTTATTGTACTGCCGTGCTCTATTTAAAAAGAAGAATATTTCCTTCCCATTAGTACAATACTTTTTATTTAGTGATTGTATGGCTAGCAGACCTCGACTTACTACTGCTTTGTCTCCCTCTTCCTCTTTTGCCGCACCATCCTTAAAATCTCCCAGTAACGCAAAATACAAATTATTTTGCATATTGGCTAAATAATATATTTCTAAATCACTTATTAACTCTTCCACACGCTGTGGATTATTTAGTAAGGTTGGAATTACTACCACAGTACTAAATTTCTCTGGTATTACATCTTTAAACTCCATTTTAGGAATAAATGAAGGCGGGGTTAAAACACTTACACTCCAGTTGAAAATTGATATTGCTATTTCGCTACAAGGCACTAATATAACAATTATAGCTACAACATATCTCCATAATGCCTTATCCTTATCAGATAATAGACTAAACACAATAAATGTACTTATTATTAACATTGTAAATGCAATAACAACACCTATGTATAGATTTTCTCTATTCCTTTTTGTGATATTTTCAAACCAACTTATACCTAAATTTCTATACCCTATTTTTTTCTTAAGTTCATCTATTCCATCATCTAACAAATAATATCCCACATGCTGCTTATAGCTATTGGTTTCTGATGTATCACTTTCATTGCAACATTCGATAAGTTTTTTAGCTATATAAGATTCTGGGAGCTTTGTATGTTTGTGTATTTTTTCTATTTCATGCCTGTAATTGTCTCTTGACGCAAAATCCATTTCCCCATAAATACAGGCAGGGTCCCCTCTTAAAATAGACTCTACAGAACTTAATTTTTCAAAATAATTTTTCCAATTTAAGCCTTCTATAATCCTTATACTATTAATCGAATTGCCCATAGCTATTTCAAAGTTAGCTTCGATTTGATGTTCTAAAGAAATTATTTTTTCTGAACTTGTTTCAAGTGCTTGTAGCCTTTCATCTATAAAATTATAAACTTCTTTAGAATCAATGCCATTATCCCTCAGTAGTTTCAATAATCTTTCTGTAAAATGAGAATTAAATGTAAGCTTCTCACTATTTAATATAGATACCTCATTCACAATTTTACCTTCATTGAAACTATTAATTAGTCGTTCTGCAACCAGTTCTGCTTGTTTTTTATCCTGCTCTGCACTAACAATTTTCTCAGTTATCTTACTAATATTTTGAATTAATGCCATTCGCAGCATTATGGGAATAGCCCATAACTCACCACTTGTAAGTAAAGTGTTCTTTTGGTAGGCTCTAATAAAGTTTACAATAATACTTTCATCAATTCTACCATCTGTATGAGATACCATTTCAATAGCAATGTGATAAGCCCTTGGATGTCCCTTCATAACTCCTTTATATATAACTGGCAGGTCATTGTAATATGTTTTTGGCATATTATATTTTATACTTTTATACTCCTTTTCTACTAAATAAAGATTATCCAAAAGCCATTCTGCCGCCGGTACTACCTGCCTTTTATTTTTACCTTCTTTATATATATTCTCATAACCTTTTAATATTTTTTCATAGCTTCTATCTAAATTACTAATAAGCTTTTTCTTGCAATTAGTATTCCTGATATCAGAGTAATGGCGTGCTATTTCGGAGGCATGTTTTTCTAAATCCTCTCTATTAACATTTATGGTTGGAATATCTTTTAGTAAATTTTCTTCCTGATAATAATTCAGGTTTTTCCTTACCACAAGGTAAATCAAAACAATTATTATAAGTATTGCCCCTAATGTAATTTGTAGCACTGTAACCACCCTTTCAACGCTTTTTTGTTAATTATTTTAATAAACATTTATCACTAACTCAAATTATTATCTCCAACTAACCCTTTAATTATTAGTAAAAATAAGAAAAAGAACTCACAATAAAATATTGTGAGTTCTTTTTCTTATTTTTATACTAAATTTTATAAAATTCTTCGAAGGATTTAGTAACATAAGTATGGTCCATTACTCCGCCAAGTTCTCTTATAGAATGCATGGCTAGAGTTGGATTCCCCATATCCACTGAGCGTATATTTAAATGAGTTGAAGATATTGGCCCTATTGTTGAACCGCCTCTTGCATCAGAACGGTTAACAAATTTTTGTACCGGCACCCCTGCTTTCTCACAAACTAATTCGTAAACTGCATCGGAGTTACTATCAGTAGTGTAGCTTTGACTTGCACTAATTTTTATAACAGGTCCCTTATTAATATAAGGTTTATTTGTTGGATCATTCTTTTCAGGGCTATTAGGATGAACTGCATGTGCATTATCTGCAGATATTACAAAGGATTTAGAAATAGCTCTTAAAAAATCCTCTCGATTTTTACCCTGCGATATTGCAATGCGCTCTAAGATATCAACTAACATATTTGAATCGGCACCTTGCTTTGTTGCACTGCCTACCTCTTCATTATCAAAGCATACCATTATATTGGTTGCCTCTACTGCTGATGTTTTAGTTAATGCTCTTATCCCTGCATGAACCATAGCCAGGTCATCTAATCTTGAACTTGAAATAAATTCATTATTTAACCCTATAATTGATCCTTTTTCATATTCATAAAGAAACAAGTCAAAATCTATAATTTGCTCTTTTTCAACAGATAGTTCACTTGCAACAGCACTCATAAGATAATTGTCTTTTTCTAATTCGCTGCTAACCATTGCGAGTAGTGGCAATGTATCCTTTTGCTTGTTTAGTTCAATTCCTTTATTTACATCTCTATTCATATGAATAGCTAAATTAGGGATTATCATTATAGGCTTATTAATATTCACAAGCCTTGTTTCTGGATATAGAATATTTTTACTTCTTAAAGTTACCCGGCCTGCTATTGCAAGTGGTCTATCCATCCAAGTATTGAGTATTGGGCCCCCGTAAACCTCGGTATTTAACCTTACATATGTATTATCTACTATCATTTCTGGTGATGGTTTAATTCTAAAGCTAGGTGAATCTGTATGTGCCGCAATAATTTTAAATCCTTTTTCTTCAATTTCTCCCTTTCCAACTACAAAGGCAGTTAGTGCAGAATCATTTTTCGTAACAAAATATTTCCCGCCTTTTTTAAGATTCCACTTTTCTTCTTGTTTAATTTCTACAAAACCTGCTATGGATAAATCTTCTTTAACCTTTGCTACAGCATGAAAAGCTGTTGGACTATCATAAATATAGTCAATAAGATCTTGTGCAAATTCTAATTCAATACTCATATATATTCCTCCAATGTATTTTAATTTAAATAAGCAATTTGCTTATCCCTTAGTTATTATAACAAAACTTTTGATAATATTTCTATAATTTCTATATTAATGATATAATTAGTTGTTAAATACTTAAAAATAAATAGCAGGTAGCATATACAAAGTTATTTTTCAAAGTGCATGATGGCAGGTTTAAAATTATTCATTTTAAATATACTATATAATCAGAGGTGAAAATATGATATCAAATTTTTTAATTTCAAAATTCATAAAGAATTATAAGGACACTAATAATAAAAAAGTAAGAGTATCCTATGGTTATCTGGGAGGTCTCGTTGGAATTGTAATAAACTTAATACTTTTTGTTACGAAATTAATTATCGGAATACTATTAAATAGTGTAGCAGTTACCGCGGATGCCTTTAATAATCTTTCAGATGTAGCTTCTTCAGTTATTACAATTTTAGGCTTCAAACTAGCTAGTAAGCCCGCAGATAAAGAGCATCCCTTTGGTCATGGGAGACTAGAATACATATCTGGACTTATAGTTTCCTTCTTAGTAATGTTAGTAGGTTTTGAGTTTATTAAAACCTCCTATGGTAGAATAGTTACTCCATCAAAAGTAATTTTCAACCTTATACCCTTTATAATAATATTGATTTCTATAGGTTTTAAACTTTGGATTAGTGTTTTTAATAAGACCCTAGGAAAGGCTATAAAATCATCTGCCCTGCAAGCTTCCTCTTTTGATGCTTTAAGTGACGTAATTAGTTCCAGTTGTGTTGCACTATCTCTTCTTCTATCTATTTGGATCGATTTCCCTATAGATGGCTACATAGGAGTATTGGTGTCTTTTTTCATAATCTATGCTGGCTATTCACTTATAAAGGACACAATGAATCCCTTGCTTGGAGAGGCTCCTGATGTTGAACTTGTGAAAGGCCTTCAATTAAAGTTACTATCCTATGACCATATAACCGGCGCCCATGATTTAGTTATACATAACTACGGACCTAGTAGGTGCATGGCTTCTATTCACGCCGAAGTTCCTTGTAATATTTCTATAGTAGACATCCATGAAATTATAGACAAAGCTGAAAAAGAAATTTCTGAAGAATTTGATATACATCTAGTTATTCATATGGACCCTATAAATACAGATGATAAAGAAGTTAATGCTTGCCATTTAGAACTTTTAGATGTGTTAGTGGGTTTTCCTATAATAAAATCAATCCATGATTTTAGAATTGTAGGTAGTGGTAAATATAAAAATTTGATTTTTGATGCCGTAATGGATTTCGACCCAAAATTCACAGCGGATGATGAATCTAAACTAGGTGAGGAAATTAATAAAGAGCTAAAAAAATGTCGACCTGAGTATAATGCCTTGATGACACTTGATAGAGATTATTTAGGGGTCCAATAGAGAAAACCCTAGTTTAGCGAAAGTTAAGCTAGGGTTTTTTATATAAGGATATATTTAATACTTCGAGAGTTAATCTTTATCGATACACATAAAATGAAAATAATGGTATAATATTCTTATAATATTTAACAACATTTTGAAGCTTCAAGTCTGCCATCTGCTATAAGTGGCAGTTACTTTGGTGTTAGTCTAAATCTGCTTCCAAAGTTGTTAATATGCAGATCCGCATGAGATGATTTAATTTACTAATGATAATTAATTTAACAAAAATGGAAGGGGGATGAAATCACCTAGAGGTGTAATAAACGACACCAACGTCGGGAACCCACCTATATTTTAGGAATAGCCCGACATTTATGTCGGGGTATCAATAGTTATACGGAATTTAGAACAAGAAATTGCTTGCTCATAAGTTATTTGTTTTGAACTAATTGAGACGCAGTAGTAATTTATTGCGACATATGAATTTTTATAATTATTAAAGAAGGTGTATTATTATGGATATATTAATAACTGATAGGTTAATAATTCGCCCAATTGCGGAGCAGGATCGCTCTGATATATGTGAATACGGATGTGATGAGGATACGGGAAAATATATGATTTATTGGCCTAAATCCAAAGAGAATATCAGAAAGTTTATTGATCAATCTATTACTTCTATGAATTCTAATACAGTTACTTGGTATGAATTTACAATTCAATTGAAGGAAAACAACAAAGTTATTGGCAACATTTCCTTAGAGATAAAGGACGATTTTGCAGAAATTGGTTGGATCTCTAATAAGGCATATTGGAACAATGGTTATATGTCGGAAGCGGTTAGAGAAATCATTAAATATGCATTTCATAAATTAAACATTGCTAAGATTATGTCAACTTGCACTAATAAAAATAGAGCATCTTACAGAGTTATGGAAAAGTGCGGTATGACTAAAATCAAAGAGGAAAAGAACTATAAATCCATCAAGCAAGGAATTGAAGTAGAATATGATAAGCTAACTTATTGTATTGAAAGCTAGAGATAAACCCCAATTTATAGAGATGAATAAAATTGGCGTTTTTTAGCTTTACTTATGTAGAATTCCTCTTTTAGTACGTAATAAATATAAGGTTAACTGGGGGTAGGTCTTGCTCAAAGTGTAGTGGCTAAAACTCCGTATAACAAAATGTTGCCGTTCGCCTTGGCTGGAAAGCCATTTAAGGACGGTCAAGCTATATAGGCAAGTGTATGTTTCAAACTAAGAGGATCAAAAATAACGCCAAGGCACATTCCTTCACCAAGCGCGTCGCGCTAAGGTTCAGGAACGTCGGCAACAAGGAACGTTAGCAGAAAGAATATTTTATCGGAAGTTTATGTTCCGTTACTAAAAAAGTGATAGTGTGCATCTGTAAAATTTTGTCCAGTAATTACTAATAAATGTCCTTTGAAAATTGAATAATGTGATATTTGTAAAATATGTTATAATTTATTGAAAAGATAAATTACAATTTGAACAGTAGTTTAAAATAAATAATATTTATATAATTAGGAGAAATGATAAAATGAAAAGTACTAATATCTATGCTATCCATGGTTATACATCTTCCAGCCAAGCTGAGTGGTTTCCATGGCTGAAAGAACAGTTTAAAAATAGTCCTGTTAAAATTGATATTCCCAATATGCCTGATTCCGGGGATCCACATCTTGAACCTTGGCTTAAACATCTTCGTAAAAATGTTTTGGATATTGATGAAAATACGATATTTATCGGTCATAGTCTTGGATGTGTTACGGCACTGCGATATATTCTCGAAAAAAACATAAAGGTCAAAGGTGCAATACTTGTTTCAGGTTTCATAAATGAAAATCCGATGGATGAACAAACAGAAGGCCTTCAACAATTTGTAGATGGATCACTTGACATTACAAGAATAAAAAGTCTAATTTCATCAAGAATTGTTATTACTGCAACAGATGATGATATTGTTTCAACCGAAGCAACACAAACATTAGCCAAAGCGATAGATGCAAATCTTATTATTCTTTCATCAGGAAAGCATTTTATTGCTCGTGATGGATATACTGATTTTCCTATTTTATTAAATGAAATCCAGAAATTGATTAACGATTAATATTCTCATTGTATTTTTTTTGTTTGGCGTGACTATATTCATAATGATAGAATGAACATTATCTGTGGTGTTAAAATTCCAATTTATAGATGAGAATAAGCACGCTGTTATTAATAATATCCCAAAAACAAATTATAGTTATAAATATCGCACTATTCAAAGTAATGAATTTGCGATATTTTTGTACGCAATAATCGTATATTGTACTGCAATAGTACAGAACTGATGAAATTAAAACTATCGAAAGTTTATGTTCCGTCACTAAAAAGTGATAGTGTGCACCTGCAAATTAGTATTTAGTAAATGCGAGGGGGATAAAACATGGCAACTAAATTGATTATTGTAGAAGGTTTACCAGGGTCAGGAAAATCAACAACAGCTCAAATTGTATATGACATTCTTAAAGATAAAGGTATCAACACAGAATTTTATTGTGAAGGTAATTATAATCATCCAGCAGACTATGATGGAGTAGCTTATTTTAATAATGAGGAATTTAATATATTGCAACAATCGCATTATAAAAGTAGCGAGGTACTGGGTAAAATAAAAGTTAAATATTATAATGGATACCTAATTCCATTTAAAAAAGCTATTGAAGAAAAGCAAATGTCATTTGAAGATGACTTATTTAATGATATAACTAAAAATGATATATATGAATTGCCTATAGATTTACATATAAAATTAATATTGGATAGATGGGATGACTTTGTTAATGCTTATATTAATGAAGATAAAGTTGTTATCTTTGAATGTTGTTTTATTCAAAATCCAGTAACAGTAAGCATGGTTAGAAATAATTCTCCTAAAGACGTTACTATGAGTTATATCAATAGTTTAGCTGAAAAAATAGTACTATTAGAACCTATCTTAATATTTGTAGAACAAGAAGATATTAAAGCATCCTTTAATAGAGTTGTATGTGAAAGACCAAAAGAGTGGTTTGAAGGATTTAAAGACTATTATACAAACCAAGGGTATGGGTTATCTAATAATTTAAAAGAGTTAGACGGAGTTATACAAGTCCTTGAAGCAAGAAGTAGACTTGAATGTGATGTTTATGATTCACTTAAATTAATTAAGTATAAAATTGATAATTCTGCATTTAATCTTGATTTGCTTAAAGAGAAGATTAATTCTGTTATAAAAGCCCACTTATAATTCGCAACTTTCATATATTGTGATGCAATAGTAAGAATGAGGAAGTTAGAACTATCGACAAAGTGATCGCATAAATATTCCATCTGCTAACAAAAAAGTGATTGATCATAAGTTATTTCGTTCGATCTGATTGAGACGTAGTTGTACATAATTATGACTTAACTGTTAGAAAGCAAAACACGAACAATGTTCTTTGAAAAGTGAATAATACGGTAGTTAAAAATAAAATCACATACTATATTTTACATAAAAAGTAGTATATGTTTGAAAAACATGCTATAATTATCTTTAGTTAGTTCGAAATGGTAGAATTGAGAGGTGGTGGTTATATGAGTGAAAGCGATATTAGTGACATTATAACGATTATAAATCTAAAAATGATAAGGAGATGCTTTTATGAGTTACAACCCCGAAATCCCAAAAAACAGATATGATAATTATGGAGACCGTGAATGGACTCGTCTTGAAAAAGACGGACACGGAGAACTTCTTTACCATGTGCATTTTGATATATTAAAGCGTTATATTACTCAGGATTACAAGGTTTTAGAAATAGGTGCTGGTTCTGGGCGATACACAAAAGATATTGTGAAGATGTGCAATGAACTAACTGTAGGAGATATATCTGCACATCAGATAGAATTTAATAAATCGAAAATGAAAGAACTTTCATTGTTTGATAAAATTAAGATGTTTTGTGTATTAGATGTGCTGGATATGGGGATTTTTGAAGATTCTTCTTTTGATTGCATTGTTTGTATTGGTGGAGTAATAAACTATCTTTTAGAAAAGGAAAAAGATGGCATAAATGAAATGTTAAGAGTTCTAAAGCCCGGTGGAATATTGATTGTAGGTGCTATGAGTTTTATTGGTGCATCACTTTATTATTTAGATGGCATTAGGCATGAAAAAGACCGATTTGGCCTTGAAGCTACAAAGTGGGTATTTAATACAGGTATTCAAGATGAAGAGCACTATCCTGTCCCAAGTAAGCACTATGTCCATATGATGAGAAGTTCAGAAATGGATGCACTATTTGCCGACTTTCCTGTTGCTATAAAAGAGCGAAGTTCTGCTGGATTATTTACACAAGCTGGCGATTCTGCGTTAGAAAATTCTAGACAAGATAAAGAATTTTGGAAACTCATTATAGAAAAAGAGATTGCTTTCACTAAAATGCAAGGAACGCTCGATTGTGGAATGAATATCATTTATGTGTTAGAAAAAAATAATTAACAGTCGTCGGTTATAAGCATAATCTACAGTAAAGTTAATACACAATATTCTTATAAACAGTCACAACTATAAAATCGAATATTTATCATAAATGCCGTATTATTCACAAGTGAGTTTTACGGCATTTTTACGTTGTATTTTTCTTATATTGTACAACAATTATTATTTAATATGAATTATATTGCTAATAGTTGGAGTAGGGTTTGCTTAAAGTGTAGTGGCTAAACGACCTATAACAAAATGTTGCCGTTCGCCTTGGCTGGAAAATCGTTTGAAGATAGACAAGCTATTTAGGCCATTGTATCATTTCAAACTAAGAAAATCAAAATCATCGCCAAGGCACATTGGTGTTAGTATAATATTGTAGACACAGAAAGCCGAACACATTAAAATATAAATAAGATAAGGATGTGTTTAGAATGGCAAGAAGTCAAAAACAATATACAGATGAATTCAAAAATACAATAGTAGAGCTATATAACTCTGGAAAAAGCTTAGCAGAGTTAAGCAGTGAATATGCCCTTTCAAAATCAACAATAACAGGTTGGATAAATAAAAATAAGCCGGTAGCTGTGGATAAAAATATAACCCTAACAGCAGAAGGATACAAAAACTTATTAAAGAAAAACGCTAAACTTGAAGAGGAAATTGAAATATTAAAAAAAGCAATGGGCATATTCGCAAGGAAATAACTACTGTATTTGAATTCATTACTAACAATCAGAAATATCATGATATCAAACTAATGTGTGAGGTTTTAGGTGTTGCAAGAAGCTCTTATTACAAGCATTTACACAAGAAACCAAGCAAACGAGAAATTGAAAACAAGAAAATAGAAAACGAAATTATAGATATCCACAGAGCAAGCAAAAATCGATATGGAGCTCCTAAAATAAATAAATCACTAAATGCACTGGGGATAACTATTAGTTTAAAAAGAACACAAAGATTGATGAAAAAATTGGGTATAAAATCTTTAATAGTAAAAAAATACAGACCAACTTCATCTAAAAATAAAATAATAGAGCAGGAAAACGTTTTAAAGAGAGATTTTACA